>JAEUUP010000135.1 GCA_016787525.1 Saprospiraceae bacterium
TCATCAAGATTTTTCAAAAATTGCTGTGGATATGCACTCACATCTAATCCCAGCTATTGACGACGGGGCAAAGACAGTTGAGGATTCATTGGTGTTGATAAAAGGTTTGAAAGAGTTGGGTTTTTCAAAAATCATTACAACACCACATATATATTATGAGTACTACCCGAACACAAAAGAAACAATAGGAGAGGGGTTGAATAAAGTCAAAGCAGCCTTAGCTGAACAAAATATGACAATCCCCATCGAAGCGTCGGCCGAATATTTTATGGATGACTATTTTGAAAGTTCCATTAATAGTAACATTGTATTACCTTTACACCAAAAATATCTGCTTGTTGAAATGTCGTTCTTCGGTGCGCCGCCTAAATTGGAAGATTATATCTTCAAAATCCAATTGAAAGGTTATACACCCATCTTGGCACATCCAGAACGGTACTTATTTTATCACAATGATTTTGAAGCTTATCGGGATATAAAATCCAAAGGAGTTTTGCTACAAATGAATGCGGGTTCTTTTTTGGGCTACTATGGCAAACCCATCAAACAAATAGCTCAAAAGCTGATAAAAGAAAAGTTGATAGATTTGATAGGAACGGATATGCACCATGCAGGACATTTGGAGTTCCTCAAAACACATATGAGAAACAAAGAATTTCAACAAATGCTGTCCAATTATGAATTTAAGAATGCCGAACTTTTTGGCTAAATATATCATCAAGGTAATGAGGTTGAATGAATCTAAGTCGGTACTAAAACGACCGAATCTGGTTTTGGGTTTTGTTTTTTGCCTTTTTTTTACCTCTTGTTTGTCGCACAAAGAATTGATCAACTTTAGAACAGGGGAAGAAAAATCGCCAACTTTGGTGGCTTTGTCGAAACAGGAAATATTGAATCAGACAGATATTAAGCTGCAAGCCAACGATGTCTTGGCGGTGCTTATCACTTCGCCTGATGGCGGTGTTTTGGCGACACCTTATAATATTGTACCAACACAGCAAGGAACACAGATAAGTTCTTCGGTTTCTCCTGCTACTTTTTTAATAAACAGTGAAGGTTTGATTGATTTGCCTACTATTGGTACATTGAAAGCAGGTGGTTTGACAATCAAAGAGGTACGCGAAGAAATCATCAAACGGGTATCCAAAGATATTGTGAACCCCTCAGTAAATGTGCGCTTGATTAATTTCAAAATCTCTGTTTTAGGCGAAGTGGCACAGCCTGGTACGATTCAAGTGACGAGTGAACGTATCACTATTTTGGAAGCCCTTGCACAGGCAGGCGATTTTACGCCTTACAGCAATCGCCGTCATGTGATGGTGATTCGTGAGAGAAATGGGGTTCGGGAGATTGGAGAGCTTGACCTAAAAGATACAAAGTTTTTTGTATCACCTTATTATTTTTTGCAGCAGAATGATGTGATTTATATCGAACCCATCAAAGGGAAAATAGCTCAAATCCAACAACCCATCAATACCTATTTGCAGCCTGTTTCTGTAGGGTTGACAATTATTGGTCTTTTGATTGCATTATTTAAATAACCATCTACCAGTTTTCTCATTCAGCAATAGTCCTTTTTTCATTAACAATCAATAAAAAGTGAGTCAGAATCAACCAACAACAAACACCCCATTTGTAATTCAAACTGAGAATGATGGTTCAACGATTGATATCCGCCGTATTATAGGCTTAGTCCTACGTTATTGGTACATTGCTCTGATTTTTCCTATCTTGGGCTTTGTCATAGGTTTTACATACACACGCTATTTGGTACCTGTTTACAAATCAACAGGTACGATAATGATTCGCAAAGACGATAAAAATAAATCCAGCCGCTCCAATACCAATATTGATGCCACCAGTTTGTTCTCTGCCAATGTGTCTAATGTGGCGGATGAAATTGAAATTCTAAAATCGCGCTCTTTGATGACCACGGTTTTGAAAGAACTCAATCTCAACCCTTCTTATATTGCAAACGGGCGCATCAAAAGTTCTGAATATTACAATACAGCACCTGTCAAACTGGACTCTTTTGTCCTCTCTTCGGAAGCGTATGAAAAAGGGCTGTCTTTGACTATCAATATAGTAAATAGTCAAAACTTTGAGATTGTCAAGGGCGAAAATAAAACGGTGGCTCAGTTTGGCGTGCCGTTCACCTACCAAGGTTGTTTTTTTAGACTCATCAATACAGACCCCACAGGTACGGGTATTCACACCATCCGATTCGACAATATGGAACGGATGGCGAATAGCGTCATCAGCCGATTAAAGGTGTCTGTCATCAAAGCCGAAGCGGGTATATCGAACGGTATCATGATCAGCTTGGAAGATGCGATTCCTGAAAGGGCAGAAGCCATCATCAATAAACTCGTAGATGTGTACAACCAATCGGGTGTATTGGACAAAAGCCGCGCAGACCAAAACGCCATGCGTTTTATTGATGACCGCATCCAACTTTTAGAAAGTGAATTGAGTGGGGTAGAGCGCGATATTGAAGCTTACAAAAAGAAAGAAGGTATTTCGGCAGACATCGTGACCGACCTACCGTTTTTGTACAATAAACTGGGGGTGACCGACAGCAAAATGACCGAATTGGAAATTCGCAAAGCTGTCTTTAAAGCTCTTTCGGACAATATCAACAAACAGGTCTCGACCAATACTTTCGAGTTGATGCCCGTTAATCTAACGGACAACAGTTCTTCTGTAACGGGGCAAATTGGAGAATACAACAAATTGATTTTAGAACGTGAACGCCTGTTGCAATATGCCAAAAAAGAGAACCCCTCAGTCGTTTTGTTGGAAAATCAACTCCGCGATTGGCAACGCAATATCCGTGCGAATATTGACAACAATCTCAGCAACATCGGACAAGAAATCAATCTATCCTTAGATAAATTTCGCGCTGACAATGCCTCTGTGACAAAAAGGTTGCGCGACATCCCAGAAAAACAACGTGAACTGACAGAAATAGGCCGACTCAAAGGCATCAAAGAAAGCATCTATCTTTTCTTATTGCAACGCCGTGAAGAAACAGCCTTGTCTTTGGCGACAACAGTGCCGAGTGCCAGAGTCTTAGACCCTGCTATGAGTTCGAGTGTGCCGATACGACCCAACAAAACCCAAATCGTTATGACAGCGTTTTTGATTGGGGTGATTGTTTCGGCTTTGATTATCTATTTGCTCATCCTATTGAACGATACCGTCGAAACGGAAGAAGACATCAGAGCGCAAACAGCGACACCGTTTTTGGGCTTTATCACATTGGGGCGTGATGTCAAAAAGCAAATTGTTGTTGAGAAGGGTAGTAGAACTTCGACGGCTGAAACATTCAGGCTTTTGCGCTCCAATTTGCAGTTTATGATGGCGGCCTCCACCAATAAAACGGTTTTGATTACTTCTTCTATGAGTGGTGAAGGCAAAAGTTTTATTGTACTCAATTTGGGTGTGAGTTTGGCCTTAACCAATAAGAAAGTTGTGATATTGGGTTTTGACTTGCGCAAACCCAAATTGATTTCGTATTTACAAAATACATCAGATAAATCTGAAACAGAGGGCATCACCAATTTTTTGGTGGGCGATGT
>JAEUUP010000061.1 GCA_016787525.1 Saprospiraceae bacterium
TTTCGCAACTCCACCAAGACCAAACATTCCTCATGGGCTTTGGCATTCATGTAGCAGCATTTGATGGTGAAACCTGCTTTGTAAGGGTGCGGCTCGGTTTCGCAAGTGCGACTATGTGTCATTCCTGCAATATCTTCATACCATTTTCTACTTATTGCCATATCTTTCACATAGATAGACAATTGGTCTAAATGCGAAATTCGGGAAGGCTGAAATACACCATAGTCTTCGGTTTTGTTGGAAAACCGTTTGCCCGATAAAGTGCTTTGAAGTAGAATGAGATTTCTGACCCATTTCTGTTTCAAAATTGGCGAAATCACTTGAAGCGGTCTTGGCAATACATTCGGTGGAATGTAATTGGCATCTCTTTTTATCTGCGTCATGTTTTTTTATTTTAAAATGAGTTCAATCCAATGTTTGTTGGGGTCTTGAAAACAAAAGGCTTTCCAATGGTTTTCCATTTTGGCGGACTTTATCATTCTGCCTTCCTTTGTCGCAATGCCCATTTTTTGGGCATTTACTAAGATTTTATCATAAGCCGTTGAATCCCTGATAACCATCGTATAGTGCATCAATGATTCGTTATCAAATTGTAGTTTGCGGTGTTTCACCAAACAAATATCGTGGTGATAAAACCCGAAACTCATAAATCGCATTTCTTGATTTGCCAATTTCATGGCAGCACTGCTATCGGGGTGATTGAGTGCAGATAATTGCAAATCAAGCAACTGTGAAAAAAACGCCCTTGACTCTTCAAGGTCATTCACATAAAATACTAAATGCTGAAATTTAGAAACCATAAGGAACGATTTTATTTATTTGAGTACCTAAATCAATTTTGTTATCGTCTGAAAATATTCGGGCTTTGATGATGTCACCGTCTTGTAAGTAGCCTGCTTTTTTCTTGCGAAGGATTTCTACTTTCTTTTCATTACTCAACAGCCAAGTACCTATTCCCTGCAAAAATTTACTTGGTGCTTTTATTACTACGCCCCCAGGTGTGCCCGTCAAAAGCAAATCACCAACATTTAGATTCATGAATTCTGAAATTTCAGTGAGCGTTTCGGCTGGTTTGAATATGAGTTGCGAAGTATTGGCATTTTGCCGCAGAGCATCATTGACCCATAATTGAATGTTTAAATTGGATAAATATTTGAAGTCATCTTTGTCTAAAAGATACAAAATAGGACCCAACGGAAGCATTGTTCTGCAACTTTTGGCTTTGTACCATTGTGCATAATCTTCTTTGTACTGCAAATCTCTTGGCGACATATCGTTGGCAAGTACCAAGCCTGCAATATACTCATGCTGATTATCAGCCGAAATTTGTGTTGGTTTTAGAATGTCTTTTTTAATAATTATGCCTAATTCTACCTCATAGTCAAGGCATTCGCAATTTTTTGGTCGCATAATATCACTGAATGCTCCTGTTATAGAACTTTCATCTTTCCCAAACATGACATTACCTTTTGAGGTATTGTCTAATGCTGATTCTGCTCTATGCGAAGCATAATTGACACCTTGACACACGACACGAACAGGGCTTGAGATGGGTGCTAATATCTCAGCCTGATTGAAATCTATGGATTCATTGCCCAGATTTTCGTTATTCGTATAATTGGCTGTATTCGTCAACAACTCTTTCAGCGTGGTTGGCTGATTTTTAAACACTTTAATCGTATTTTGAAATAAAATACCCCATTTTTCAGTGTTTGATTGCCTAATTTTTATGATTGAAATACCCATAACTTATACTGTTTTTATTTTACTTACCATTATTGAAAGCAGCGAAGGGAAAAAACGCTTCAAATAAATCGTTAAAACTTCCTTCCTGCCGATATATACTTCTTGCTTATTGTGACCAATTGCTTTTAATATTTTGGCGGCTACATACTGAGGGGGTAATCCTTGCTCAGTAGCCTTATCCATTGTGCCTTGTTTCAATCCTTTTTCTGTAAGTGCATTCTGAGATATATCAGTGCGCACATAGCCAGGGCAAACAATGGTTACGTTAATGCTTTTATGCAACTCGGCTCTTAAAGAATCAAAAAAACCATGCAAACCATGTTTTGAAGCTGCGTAGGCAGAACGGAGTGGTGTGCCAATTTTGCCCATTACACTTGAAATGACCACAAAATGCCCTTTTTGCCTTGATAACATAGAGGGTAATAGGGCTTTGGTCAATGCAATTGTACCCAAAAGGTTGGTGTTGATGATGGATTTATCTACCTCAAATGAGGTGTCGGCTACCAATGACCTTTGGCTTATGCCAGCGTTATTGACAAGTATATCAATATGCCCAACTTTGGCTACGGTTTGTTTGACAATTTCATCTATTAAGTCATGTTTGGATAAATCAAGCGGAACTATTTCAATTGACTTGGCAGTAATACAGTTTCTTTTTACGGTTTCCAATGCACTTGTATTTCTTGCTGATAGAATGAGTGTACAACCTCTTTCAGCAAAAGCATAAGCCAAACTTTCGCCTATGCCCGACGATGCGCCTGTAATCCAAACTATGGTATTTTTATCAATCATCTTTATCAATCATTATTACATTTTGGTAAAATAAAGTTGTTCTGCTAAGTTATATAGCCCTGTGCCGCATCATCAAGTTTTATTTTTAATTGATTTTCGATGCAAATTCTTGACACAATTCTTTGGGATTATTTCCCGAAGCATATACATACAAATCAGGACGAATAATAAAATAAGAAGCCTTGTGTTTTTTCGCCCAATTCTTCACGTCTCCTATATTTGCATTTGTGTCATCAAAAACAAAGGTTTTTAGGTTTACTTTTTGGCATAGGTGCAAAGCCTCCGAATCAATAGTCCTGCCTACTGCCACCATTGCCCAATCGTTTTGGTAGAAATCATCTGAAAATTCGTTTTTTTGAGTTCTGGCTTGTGGGAATAAATAACGACTTGCTTTGCCTTTGCCCCAAATACCTTTTCCATTGGTATCGAACGGCAACACTACGTTGAGTAGGAATTTATTTAAAATAGGGATATGAGAAATGAATTTTAGCAGATGTCGCCCCTGTCTGACAAAGAAAAACCCAACTGCAATGGCTTTGAGTATTTGCATTTTGGTATGTGGGTAACGCTCTGACTGATAGGTGTCTAAGATAGATGCAGGCATTTTTTTCTGCATGACGGCATCTAACTTCCACGTCAAATTCATGATGTCCCTGAATCCCGAACACATACCTTGCCCCACATAAGGCGGTGTGACGTGAGCAGCGTCGCCCGCCAAAAAGATACTATCCCGTCGCCATTCTTTTGCTAATTTACTTTGGAAATAATAGTAAACAGCGTGGGCAATGTCCAGATTCTCTACCTCTACACCTATTTCTGCCAAAAGAGATTTGATATTTTCAGGTTTTTCTAATTCCTGTTTAGATAAACCACTATTATAATTCAATTCCCAACGGCGATGTGCGCCTGCTCCTTGCATGCGTACATAAGGTTTAGAACCACTACAAATTTTTTGCACTGCATGAAATGCTTCTGCATTGTCCTTCAACTCGTAAGCATCAATTTTCAAGGCACTGTGTTTGAATTTCAAGTCTGTTTGCCCTATGCCCAATTTATTGCGGAAAAAACTATTCGCCCCATCACTGGCAATTAAATAGCGGGCTTCTGCAACTTTTCCATCCTTTGAAAAAACAGTAACTGTATCCTTATTTTGTGCAAAATCAGTAATTTCTACGCCATAAAGCACATTCACATTTGGGTATCGGCTAATACCCCCCCTCAGTATTTCTTCCAATTCAGGCTGCAAAAACATGAAATTGCTGGCTTCATAGCCACCAGGAAACTTGTTGTTGCCTCTAAACATTACTCTACCATTCGTGTCCAACAACTCCAACCCCCACGATGGTTTGAGACGGGAATACATGGTGTCTGAAAGACCTACCGATTGAAGTATCCGTAAAATTTCATCATCAAGGTGAATCGCTCTCGGAAAATTATAGGCATTTTCAAAACGGTCTATACCCAATACCTTATACCCTCGCTTGCCCAATGTATTGCACGCCAGCAAACCAACGGGCCCTAAGCCCACAATGATTATATCATATTTTGAATTATTCTGCATCATTTTAGAAATGATTAATTTTTTAATGATGCAAAGGTGAGAGCAATAAATAAAGTCTCTTTTAAGAATTCTTAAAAAGTGAGCAAGGGTTAAATTTTTTTGGCTCTAATCACACTCAAATGCTGTTGGGTGATGCCTAAATAGGATGCGATATGCCCCAACGGCGCATTTTGAAGAATATCAGGATAGGTTTCAAGTAATCTTTTGTAGCGTTCTTCGGCAGAAAGCATTTGAATACCGTACAACTTATCAGACATTTGTTTCAGCACATTAAAAGACTGATGCAGTATAAACCGTTCGAACCTTGGTACGGTATCAATCAATTTTTGGATTTCAGCAAAATGGCAGGATTGAATTTGACAATCTTGCAGAACTTCCCAACCATAAGGGTCTTGTTTGTTGTAAAAAACGCTTTCGAGCGGAAATATCATCGCATTTTCCGCTAAAAATAAGAAAGTTATCACCTTGTCTTCCACTTGGTAGTACATACGCAGCAGCCCCGATTCTACAAAAATCACTTTTTGCGACCTGTTATCAGGTTTGAGAAGGATAGTACCTTTTTTATAGGTTTCTGCCTTAAACACCAGTTGTATATCCTGATGATACTTATCACTTAAACCTGAATTTGTTTTTATATACTCAAATAATTTCATCTGCCTTTTTTTTGTTTCGGCTAACGCAGTCTGTGAAAAAGCCATGCGACAAAAATAGCGAAAAAAGAAAAGCAATAGGCAAAAGTGTCACTAAAATAAATCACTTGAGAGTCAACCTTTTAGAGATGGTTAAAGAAATAATCAAAAAAATAAAATGGCTTAGTAACGCGACAGAAATAAATTACACCATTACACACTGTTTCGTGCTACGCACGAAAGGCGTACAAAATAAATTTTTTTATGGATTGAAGCTAAAAATTGAGGCAGAAGCCTCAATTTTTAGCTTCAATCCGAAAGAAATATTC
>JAEUUP010000090.1 GCA_016787525.1 Saprospiraceae bacterium
CTTTTAGCGACTTATTTGAAGCGATTTGCACCACGCTTGTTGTCTCGAATGACGCGAAATGCTAAAACAACTTGATAAAAAGAAAAAGCGCAAAATATTGATAAACAACATTTTGCGCTTTTTTTGTGGTGAAGGACGGAATCGAACCGCCGACACATGGATTTTCAGTCCATTGCTCTACCAACTGAGCTACTTCACCGGCGACCTGTGCGTTTTGCACTACCAGGCGGCTTCACCAGCCAGCTTTCTTGCGAAAGCGGTGCAAAGATACACTCGTTTTTGAACTTTCAAACGTTTTTAAAAATTAATTTTTACCTTTCGGAAAAATTATCACACGATCAGTCATGCCTGCCTTAATAATAGCTAATTAACTCGTTGATAAACAACGCATTAAAACAAGTAAAAAACTAAAATAAGGCATTCAAAATAGGAGATAAAAATGAGACTTCAACCATGGCAAGCTCTTGCGGCACCTTTTTTTGTTTGGGCAGTCGTCTGTTTGAGTTTAGCGTTCACAAAAGACGATGGTCATTGGGCAATGTGGGCTGCACCTGCAATCATAGTTTTAGCAGGGGCTTATGTTTTGAGTCCACAAATCAATTGGTGGTGGTATCAACGCAATCCGCCCCCCCTCAGTAATGGCGCGACAAAATTGCTGGAAGAGCATTTTGTATACTACAAAAAACTATCGCCCGACTTGAAAAAACGTTTCCAAGAGCGTGTTGCCTTGTTTATGTTGGGCAATGAGTTCATTCGGCCTGTTCGTCCCGACGATTCAGAAGCACAACAATTGCGTAACACCGTTCCTGAAGACCTAAAAGCAACTGTTGCGACTTTTGCTGCTCAAGTCTCGTTTGGGCAAGCAGCTATTTTGGTGAGTCAATTTGAGCATTTCATACTGTATCCACATCCGTTTCCGACCCCTCAGTATCCGCACTTGCACACATCTGAAATTTACGAGGAAGACGGTGTGGTACTGTTCGCAGCCGACCCTCTGATGGTGGGTTTGAACAATCCGCAGTTGTTTTTTAGCATTGGTCTGTATGAATTTTCGCGAATTTTCAAAAAAATAACCCCCTCAGTATCTCAACCTACTTTGACAGATAATGATTGGCTGGTGCTTGAAAAAATAAGCGGTATGACAAAAGAGACGATTTCTGGCGTTGTGGGTTTATACGAATTAGATGATTTCGGCATTTTAGGGCATCATTTTTTCACTTTTTCAGAATTATTCAAAACCCATTTGCCCGATTTGTACCAAATTTTGAGCAATACCTTTCACCAAGACCCTGCAAATGGTGTTCATCCAGTCTTAGCTTATTGAACAAAAAAAAGGTAAGGATGTTAATACGGACATGAATATTGGTATGATAAAAAGTATAAGTTCATTCTTTATGAATGACAGTGAAAACTCTTCGGATATGAAGCATTTGCGCATTGGCGACCCTGCACCAAATTTTTCAGCATTGAATGAACACGGGCAAAGAATTACGCTCAAAGATTTCAGAGGCAAAAAGTTAGCTCTTTTTTTCTATCCTGCGGACAATACGCCTGCTTGTACAGCGGCAGCTTGTAGCCTTCGCGATTATTATGCAGAATTGAAAGCTAAGGGCATTGAGATGCTCGGTGTCAGTCCCGATTCGGTTAAAAAGCATCAAAAATTTATCGAAAAATTCAATTTCCCATTCAGTTTGATTGCTGACGAAGATTTGACAGTTCTAAAAGCCTATGGCGTTTGGGGTTGGAAAAAATTTATGGGTCGGGAATACGATGGTGTGCATCGCACCACTTTTTTGATTGACGAAAATGGTGTGATTGAGCAAATTTTTGAGAAAGTTATCACTAAAAATCACGCTCAGCAGATACTTGAGTCGCTCGGAGGCGAGTGATTTTCATCGTTATACTGAGGGGGGGTAAACTGAGAGGTGACGAACCAAGAGAGCCATTTTGCGCACGCAAAATGGCTCTCTTGGTTCGTAGCTTTTGTTGCATCTACTTTTTCTGCAAAAGCTGTAAAGAGCTATCGTTGATTTCAAATTTTTTATTTTTCAACATCTGAATTACTTCTGCACCTGCTAAAATCGTTGGGCCATAGCCATGTGCTGCATAAGGACTGATGGGGCGATGATAGTAAAATGCAGGGTCGAAGCCCATACCAGTCCCAACGCAAGTGCCTTCAACTTGACCTTGTGCATTGATTTTTGTGGACACTGCATTCCACGCCAACAATGTGGCAGGCGCATAAGCCAATGCGTCAATCCAACCTCTGTTGATGGCGCGTGCAAAAGCATAAGTATAAATCGCCGTAGCAGATGTTTCGAGATAAGAATCGCTTCGGTCGAGCAACTGATGCCAAAAACCCGAACCCGATTGATAGGCTGTCAAACCCTTGATGTGACTTCTCAGTAAATCCAAAACTGCGGCACGATTGGGGTGGTTTTGTGGCAAAACTTCTAATAATTCGACCATTGTCATCACACCCCAACCGTTCGCTCTTGCCCAGTGAAACTGTGGATGCTCACTCATACCTTCAACCCAGCCGTGCATGAAAACGCCTTTTTCTTTGTTGAACATGCGTTTGGCGTAAGCCAAAAGCTGTTTAGTGGCTTCGTCATAATAGCGTACATCACCTGTCAGCTTACCCATTTGCGCCAAAGCTGGAATCGCCATGAATAAGTCGTCGAGCCAAATCGTATTGGGTTGTGGACGCATACGCGCCAGTGTGCCATCTTTGAGGCGGTGTTCTTTGGTCATAATATAGTTGATGTGAATATCAATCATCGGGCGTAAGTCTGCTTTTGAACCTGCGCGCAATGCCTTAATCATCGCCGCACACATTGCGCCACAATCATCTAAGGCACGTGGCAAAATCAGGTTGCGCAAAGGCGTTTTTGTTCCCCAATCTTCATGTTCGGCAGCTGATTTTTTAAAATAGGGTGCGGCATCGGCTAAAAATTGGAGGCGTTGGTCTGCATATTTTTTAAATTTTTCGTCCCCTGTGGCTTCTGTTGCCAGCAACATTGCTGCATAAGTGACACCCCACTCGTAGCTCACAAGACGGAAATCCCCTTTTTGAAGCACGGTATTGGAATCAAGATTGGCTAAATCAGAGACTTTTTCACCTGTTTTGCTGTTCACAAAATAGGTAGGGGTCACACCGTCGAGGTAAGTGTGGATACGGCTCAAGGCTTTTTTCACATCTTCAATCTCCACTTTGCCATAAGGCACCGGATAGTCAGGTTGAAGTAGGTGCAAGGGCGTGTTGGAGTCGTTGGCTTTGGTTTCGTTGCGTTGTGCGTTCAACCATTGTGTCATGCTAATTATGAGAACGACGAATAGGATACTGCGATTTTTCATAGTTTTTTATTGATTAATAAAGCGTTATTCTTTTATAATTTTTAAAATTTGTTCTTTACCATTTTGATTAATATGAACCAAATATACACCTTTTGCGAGTTTTGCACCGATTGTTTTCTGATTTTCTGCTTGACCAGATTCTGCTAACTGTCCTTTAAGGTTGTAAATTTTATAAGAAAATGCGCCACTTTGCTCTAAAATAAAACCCTGTACTGAGGGGTTTGGATAAATACGCGGTGTATCATTTTCCACTTTGTCGGTGGTCGAAACAGTCAGAGGTTCGACATCTATATTGGGTCGTGGAGGTATTGCCATACTATCGCCAAGATAGTAACTGGGGTGTGGTGGCTGATTATAAGCCGAATTTTGCCAAGCTACGGCTGCGCGATATTGTGGGTCGTGCATGAGTGTGATGAGACGATTTTTAGCTGGAATGGTCGTCGTGAAAATACGCAAAGCTGAATTATCTGTTTTGCGCAACACAAACTCTTCGCGCCAATCGCCAAAAAGGTCGGCAGATACTGAGGGGGTCGCTTTGGTACTGTTGTTCGATGTGCAACTGTCGGCTGTGAGGAGTGTTGAAGTCGTTGCTGTCATATAATTCCATTTTAGAACTTTATTGCCATCTAACAATTCACGTGTCAAATCAGCATCCCACCAAATACCAAAATTCATCGAGCCGGGTCGAGTAGCGGATATTAATTGCCCTTTACAGGTATAAAGACCGCCTTTTGCCCCCCAACATTCATCACCTTTGTAGCGCGGGTCAATATCGGCTGTCATACAACGCCCTACATCGGAGGCTTGACCATCAATGCCCCACAGCGATTGCCCTGTTTTGGCATCGTGAAAAACCAAACCGTTTGTGCCATAACGAGCGGGTTCTTCCAAACAGTGCCAAATCTCTAACCCAGGTCGGTCAGGGTCAAGGTCACTCATGTGCAAAGCATCACCATGTCCCAAGCCTGTACTCCAAAGCGGCTTACCATTGTCGTCTATCGCGCTCGAACCATTGCAGATTTCGTCTTTGCCATCACCATCCATGTCTCCAACAGTGATATTGTGATTACCTTGGCTAAAAAATGTGCTATTCGCTGCCACATTACTGTCAAATTCCCACACTTTCGTCAATTTGCCCCCACGCCAATTCCACGCTACACGCACCAAACGCGTATAGTAGCCACGACCTGTGATGAGAGAAGGTTGTTTGCCATCAAGATAGGCAATAACATCTACAAATCTATCCACGCGATTGCCATAACTATCGCCCCAGCTACTGACTGTTCCGCGAGCGGGTACATAATCGGTGGTTGCCATCGCTGCACCTGTTTGACCATTGAAAATAGTCAGATATTCTGGACCTGATAGGACATAACCTGCTGTATTTCGGTAATCAGCATCGTGACTCATACTGTCAATCGGTTTTCCAACACCATCAACTGCATTGGGAGCTGTGCGACAAGCCATTTCTGCCTTGCCGTCGGAATCGAAATCATAGACCATAAGTTGTGTATAATGCGCTCCCGCGCGCACATTTCGACCCAAATCAATACGCCACAAACGTGTACCATTCATTTTGTAGGCATCAATAAAAACATTGCCTGTATAGCCACTTTGAGAGTTGTCTTTTGAGTTGGTTGGATCCCATTTCAGTACAATATCATATTCACCATCACCGTCGAGGTCAGCGACGCTGCAATCATTAGCCGTGTAAGTGTAAGCCACGCCGTCTGGTGTTGTGCCACCCGCAGGAATTTGCAAGGGTACATCAATAAAGGCATTAGACCACACTTGCGCTACTTTTGAAGACGTTTGTTCAACACCATTTACAACGGCTTTGACCGTATAGGTTTGGTTAGTTGAAATGGTGTCAACGAGGTTAGTAGTCGAGGCGATTGGACTGGCGTTGAGTTTTGCCGCACCTCGATAGACGTTAAAAGTGACCCCCTCTCCCGAAGGAGTTCCTTGAACAGTATCATTACCCAAAAGTCGCCAACCAACATAAACTGTGGTCGGACTTGTACGGATAGCCACCACACCTCTGTCCAATTTCTCCATTTTGCGTTGTGCAAAGGCGGGTTGTAGAGACAAGAGGATAAGCAAACTGATTTGAAATAAACGGTGCATATTGTCGAGTTTTGTATAGCCAATCAACAGAAATTGACCATGCCATTATGTACAAAAAATGTATCAAAAGAGAAAATAAGCATTCAGTGCGATAAGAATTAATTGGCGAATTAACAATTGATTCCCTAATAAAATTTGCTTATTTCGGGTACAAAGAAAACTTAATAACGGTTATAAAGACTTATTTCTTTTGTTTCTTTTTTTGTACTTTCTGATAAGTTGCGAAAACGTTTCCGATACATTTTTCAACAAAAAAGCCTTCCAGAATCATGTTCTGAAAGGCTTGAATCATTGAATAACCTTGTTTTGCGGAGACTGAGGGATTCGAACCCTCGATACCCTTTTGGAGTATACACACTTTCCAGGCGTGCTCCTTCAACCACTCGGACAAGTCTCCTTTATTGTTGTGCCGCAAAAATAGCAGTTTTTCTTAAAAACTTACGGAATTATCTATTTATTGGGATATGATTTCATAAGTTATTGATAGTCAACATTTACGAAATTTTTAAAATTTCGTAAATGTGCGTTTCCCCACAAGTAGATAATTCAGAAAACTTATACAGTCTCAGCAAACTGACCCATTTTTGAAAAAATCTTTTCAGCATTGGCGGTTGTCACACGAGCCACTTCGTGAATATCCACCATTTTTATTTCAGAAATGTGCTCAACAACGTATTTTACATAACTCGACTCATTGCGTTTACCACGGAAAGGAACAGGCGCAAGATAAGGTGCGTCGGTCTCTACAACCAAATGCGCCAAGTCAATGTCGCGGATGACAGGTTCTAAACCACCATTTTTATAAGTAGCAACACCGCCTATGCCAAGGTAAAAACCCAAGTCAATCAGCCGTTGCGCTTGTTCGACATTGCCTGTGAAGCAGTGCAAAATACCCCCCTCAGTAAACCAGCGGTTTTCAGCCAAAATATCAATAATGACATCCATCGCTTCGCGGCTGTGTATGATGATGGGCAAACCCAAGTCCTGAGCCCAGTGCATTTGGCGAATAAAGGCCGTTTTTTGTTGCTCTACGAATGTTTTATCCCAATAAAGGTCAATCCCGATTTCGCCAATGGCGCAGAATGGACGTTTCGATAGCCACTCTTCCGCAATAGCCAATTCTTTTTCAAAATCTGCATTAATGCTGCACGGATGAACGCCCATCATCGCAAAACAACGGTCGGGATAGGCGGCTTCGAGTGCCAACATGGCTTCGTGCGACTCGCTGTCTATGGCAGGTAAATATATTTTTTTGACCCCCTCAGTATCCGCACGTTTCAGCATAGCTGCACGGTCGTGGCTGAACTGTTTTGAGTAAAGGTGGGCATGTGTATCTATTATCATTTCGATAAATTTTATGATTGGGTGATTTTTGAGGCGCAAAGTTAGGGTTAATTCACTAAAAATAAAATGAGAACCCGCCTCTTGTGGATAAAAGGCTTGGCTACTGAGGGGGTGTTTGCTGACAAAAAAAGGTACACCTGAAATCACCGTTGTCCTTTGTGCTAAAATCGAGGATTCTCACTGAGTGTTTTTGTAGGGTCAATCCACAACCACAGCACAGCGGCCACCGCCAAACAACCTGCGATAAGCAATAAGGGCAAATTGAAATTCCCCGTCGCTTGCACCAACCAACCGAAGATGAGCGTAATGAATAAGCCACCCATTTGTCCCGCAAAATTCATAGCACCTGCTACTGTGCCAGCATTGCCTTTGCCTATGTCAATACAAGTTGCGAATGCTACGGGAAGCGCAAGGTCTTTGGTCAGCACACATATTGCTAACAGGTAGCCTGCCAAAGTATTGTCCGTTGTCAGAGCTGCTGCGAGAAAAAAGAGGCTCGATAAACCCAAACCCACCACACTGACCACACGTCGCCCGAAAATAAGACCTCGTGTTTTAACAAAATAATCGCTGGCATAACCGCCTAAAAAACAACCCAATGCACCAAGAAAATAAGAAAGTGAAACAAAGTTTTTAGCCTGCGTTTCGTTCATACCACGGCCTTCTTGGAAGTAGGTGTTTGACCAATTGGTGAAAAAATAAGAGGCATAGAAAAACAAATGGCACATCAGCATCAGTAGCCAAATATTGCGATGCTGCATAACGAAACGAGCAGATAAGTGATGTTCGGCGTGTTTGACATGGCGTTGTGTCTCAATCTCCATGATTTCAGCTGCCGAAATTCCCGTTTTTTCCGAAGGATTGTCTCGAAACCACACATACCACGTCGCGGCCCAAAGGACACCCACACCACCCAATACGCCAAACGCCCACCGCCAGCCCACTGCATGAACCAATGGAATGACCAAAAGCGGGGTCAATGCACCACCAATGCGCGCGGCAATCCAAATCACCGATTGCGCACGTCCAACTTCTTGCTTCGGAAACCAACGTGAAATCACAATCGAGGCATTGGGATATGCTCCTGCTTCGCCTGCACCAAACAAAAAACGGGTCATCAGTAGGCTCGAAAAATTGAACGCCATACCTGTCAGAGCCGTAAATCCAGACCACCACAGAACCACCCGCACCAGTACGCGCCGTGCGCCAATGCGGTCGCCAAGTATGCCTGTTGGCATTTCAAAGAGGGCATAAGCCAGCGAAAATGCGCCTAAAATATAACCAAACTGAGCATTGTCTAAGCCCAAATCGGCTTTGACATACTTACTGACGACGTTCATACAAACGCGGTCGAGAAAGGTGATGGTGGACAATAAGAACAGAGCAAAGAGAACGTAGTGGCGGATTTTCATAAGTTATTTGAATGATAAATTGTGTAAAAACCAAAGCCAGATTGTTTGAAGACCTTGGTGCATCCGAAAAATAGGCGTTATACTGAGGGGGTATTCGATAGCACAACTTTACGAAACTTATTTTAAAATGCCATGATACAATCTTAAAAATCTGGAAAAGAAATGAAAGGGTGCGTGAGGCGGCTTGTTTTTTTTCTTAAAAATCCAGAGGTGTGAACTTTGGAACGACCCCTCAGTATTTTTTATATAAAAAACTTATCTTTACCCACACATAATATTAGAAATCCAAGAATACCGATTATTTAGTAAAGCGATAAAAATACTATCATTAAAGACTGTTCCGCGCTTCGCACGAAAAGCGTGCAAAAAGCCTCAAAATTTGCTTTCGCTCCAAAAATATACTTTTTTTCGCTTGTCCAAAGGGACTCCTTCGGAGCGAAAAAACAGTCTGTAATGGTGTAGTTTATTATTATCGTTTTACTTATGTTTGAAATATTTGGCTATCAATAATTTACAACCAAAATTTGTGTCATTGATTTTGACCTGTTCTTATTATGAAAAGTAATACAACAAGGAACTTATTAATCTTCCTCATTTTACACGGTCTATCTCCGATATTTTCAAGCGCACAAAGCAGCGTTGCGCCGACACAATCAACAGTAACAGGGGCAAAATTAGAGGAAACATTCGCTCAACAACCTACCTTCGAAAATGCGGAGGCACTCAACAATGCCTATTTTCGCTTAGCTGAATTGGCACTTTCCCGCAAGCGACGAGATAGCGTGCAACTGATTTTGAATAAAGGACAACAAGCATGGCTGCGGGTCATGCCGCAAAATGCTTTGACCAAAGCGAAAGCCTATTTGAGTGTGGCTAATTTTTACGACACTTTTAGCGATTGGGGTTTAGCGGATAGTGCTTACACTTTAGCGAATACGTGGGTATTGCAAACAGACAGCCTCGACTTGATAGGTATAACTCAATTGAATCACGCCAACGTCTATCAGATGCGCGGTTCGGTTGAAAAAGCGATGAAAATAGTCAAAGAATGGGAAGTGAAAGTACCTTCTTTTACCAATAAAATCGTGCAAGCCGAATCTTTCAGAAAAATTGGTTTTTTTTATCGGGCGTTGAGTAAGCCCGAAACGGCTACACTTTCCAGCTACTATATACAACGTGCGCTTGCTTTAGCCGAAGCCGCTTATCCGCCCAACGATACCAAAATAAGTCGCTATTTTGTGGCAGCCGTCCATGATTATCGCAATAGAGGGAAAATAGATTCAGCTATCGTAATTCTCAAACGCATGGAAGTCATGTCACCGCAACTAACCGACTACTCCAATATTTGGCTGCGGATTGCTTTTGCTGATACTTATATTGAAATGAAAGATTTCGCACAGGCAAAACCGCATTTGAACCGAGCTTTGACGATTGTACGGTCTGCTGGTTGGGAAGAATCGGATAACGGGCAATACACACTGTACTTGTTAGGTCAAGTGGCTTTAGCTGAAGGGCAACTTGCGGAAGCCGAAACGTATCAAAAACAAGCCCTCGCAGTGTGCAAAAAATTAGAATACAAAATAGGTATTAAGCAAGTTTTAGAGGAATTGGTAAAAATCGCTAAACAACAAGGGAATTACAAAACATTAAGCGAATACCAACAGGAATTATTAGAATTGGAATTGGCTTTGGCAAAAGAAAACTATTCAAAAACGATTGCTGAAAAAGAATCGCAACTCAATGTTTCTGAAAAAGACAACCAAATCAAAGCACAACAGGCAACACAACGGTTTTTATGGGGCGGCTTGACGGTAGCGGCTTTGGTGATTGGTTTGATCGTTTGGTTTTATCAACGACTCCGAAAACAAGGGCGCGTATTAGCCCAACAGAACGAAGTAATTGACCGTCAAAATAAAGAACTTTTGTATTTGGATGCTGCCAAAACCCGCTTTTTTGCCAATATCAGTCATGAACTCCGCACGCCTTTGACACTGATTTTAGGCCCCCTCAGTATTTTGTTGAAAAACAGCAGCTTGGACGATGCTGCCAGAACACAGACCAACCTTGCGCAAGCCAATGCCCAAAACTTGCTCAAATTGGTGAACGAAATACTGGATTTGAGCAAACTGGAATCAGGAAAATTGCGGGTGCATGAAACCACCGTGCGTTTTCAACCTTTTATCAGCCGTTTGGTCAGTGCTTTTGAAAGTCATGCTGAGTATTTGGGCGTTCACTACCGACTGGAATATAAAGCAGGCGAACACTTGCGGCTCGACTTGGATGTTGAAAAATTGGAGCAGATTGTCAACAATCTGCTGTCCAATGCTTTGAAGTTCACGCCACGCGGGGGTTCTGTTTTTGTCAAAGTGGAAGACCTATCGAATGTGATGCGCCTCAGTGTCAGCGATACAGGTCGAGGGATTCATCCCGATGATTTGCCCTATGTTTTTGACCGTTTTTATCAGACCAATCAGAAAGATGCACCGATTGAGGGCGGTACAGGCATTGGTTTGGCTTTGTGTCGAGAGTTGGCAGAGGTCATGCAAGGGCGTATTTGGGTGGAAAGTACGTTGGGCAAAGGCAGTCAGTTTTTTGTAGAGTTTCCTAAAAAAGAAGTTTTAGGTGTTGGGAACGATGCAACTGATGTTGATACCACAGAGCCACAGGTTCAGAAAACTTTCAAAGTGTCCCAAACCTTAACCTTAGCCTTAGACAGCGAAAATACTGAGGGGGGGATTTTGGCAACAGAAACGATCGGTGAAACGATAACTATGGGTTTAGGAAACTTTCAAAGTTTGCCGAACCTCACCATCGAAAACACCAATCCAAAAACCGAAACCATCTTAATCGTCGAAGACAACCGTGATTTGCGCACTTATATCACCGAGATACTGTCGAAAGAACTCCTCGCGGAGGAAGGGGCGCATTATACCATTTTGGAAACCGAAAATGGACAACAAGCCCTCGACTTGCTCCAAGATTTGAAAGTTAAAAACCAATTGCCCCAACTCATTTTGTCGGATATTATGATGCCCGTGATGGACGGTTTTCAATTGCTGAAAACATTGAAAGACCGAACCGATTTCCGACACATTCCAGTTGTTATGCTCACGGCACGGGCGGATGTGCGCGACAAATTGACGGCTCTGCGCATCGGTGTAGATGATTATTTGCTCAAACCTTTTGAGCCAGAAGAATTGGTCGTTAGGATTCAAAACTTGTTAAAAAATAAGGCAATTCGAGAACAAGCAGCTGTCGAGGTATGGGGTTCGGAAAACTTTCACAGTCTCCCGAACCTGAGTACGACCCATGAAGAACAAAAAACACCTATTCCCCTCATTTCAGCACCCGACCGCGAATGGTTGGAAAACTTTGAACAATACGTCCAAAAACACTTTGCTTCGGATATTCTATCTGTAACGTTTTTGGCGGATGCTTTCCACATGAGTGAATCTACTTTGCTTCGTCAATTGAAACGATTGACGGGACTTTCGCCTATTCAATATCTGCAAGAGGTGCGACTCAATGAAGCCCGCCACCTGTTAGAAATTCGGCAGTATGACTCCATTGCCCAAGTCGCTTCGAGAGTGGGTTATGCCGATGCGCGTACTTTCTCGCGGAGTTTCAAACAGCGTTTCGGGAAATTGCCTTCTGATTTTTTATCTGAGAGTGTTCACAAAACTGTGTCAAGGGAAAAAAAAGCGACCTTTGATAGATGAAAAAGACGAGAGAGACAAAAAGGGCAACCAGGGAGTCAAATGAGTTATTTGATTACGATTCATTTGAGCGCGGCGCGATAGCGGGTTTGCAAGAAGGACAAGGCTTAGTCGGCACGGAAGGTGTTCTGACAAGCTTGATACAAAGATTGGTTAATGCGGCATTAAGAGGGGAGATGAGTCAACATCTGCGAGAAGAAGGTGAATCAGGTGTGTCGAATCGGCGCAATGGGAAGCTGACGAAGCAGTTGGATACGGAGTTAGGTCCGATCCAAATAGAGACACCACGGGATAGGCTGGGTCGTTTTAATCCTAAATTGGTGGGTAAATGGGAACGAAGCTTAGGCACAGGGCTGAATAGTCAAATCCTATCGCTGTATGCCAAAGGGCATAGTTACAGCGATATACAGGAGCAATTGAAGGCGATATATGGAATAGAGTATAGTGTGGGTTCGATAACAGAAGTAACAGAGCAGGTATGGGGCGAGGTATTGTCGTGGCAACAACGCGTATTGCAACCGTTTTACAGTGTCATCTTCTTGGATGGGATATATTTCAAGACACGAGAAGGAGGTAAAAGCGCAACAAAGGTTATCTATTCGGTCTATGGGATTGATGCAGAAGGGAGGCGAGATGTATTAGGTATCTATATTCGAGAGTCAGAAGGGGCGAATGAGTGGGGTCGTATATTGGAAGATTTACGCACGAGAGGGGTTGAAGATGTTTTGTTTTTTTGTGTTGATGGCTTAAAAGGGTTCTCGGAGGCGATTTTAGCGGTCTTTCCGCACTCAATTGTACAACGCTGTATCGTTCATATGGTGCGAAGTAGTACGCGATTCGTCTCGTATAAACATATCAAAGAGGTTTGTGCGGGGCTCAAAGCGATTTATACAGCCGCCGATGTCAATGGTGCAGAAATAGCACTCAGTGCTTTTAAAGAAAAGTGGCATAAAATTTATCCTGATATAGCTCGTTCTTGGGAAAAAGATTGGACAGAATTAGTCGGCTTTCTGGACTACACGGCACATGTCAGACGCATGATTTACACCACCAATGCTGTCGAGGCTTTGCACCGACAGATTCGTAAAGTGACTAAAACCAAAGGCTCGTGGGTCAATGATAAGGCACTTTTGAAACAGATTTATTTGCTCTTGCAGTATAGTGCTGATAGCTGGAATTGTAAAGTCCTTAACTGGAATAGTATTGCGATTGAACTCAAAGAAACTTTCGGCGAAAGATTTGAAAAACACCTCTGGTGAAAGTATAAAAATGATTCGGAAGTAAAATCCTTACCCACAATTTCAACACTTTGACAAATTTTAAAAATTTGGCATTTTAAAATTTGTCAAAGCATTGAAATGTGGATAAGGCAGACCCAGCCACTAAAACATTGTTGGCTAACGTCTGTAAAATGTGGGAAATTTTATTTTTTAATATTTTTACTCCTT
>JAEUUP010000132.1 GCA_016787525.1 Saprospiraceae bacterium
TGCCTATTGACAATTATATTAAAATTCCTTTATATTTGCATAGACTATTATACATGATAAGCCAATGATACATTCAAAAATTATTTTTTAACTTTAAAAAACTCCAATGCTTATGGCATATGTTAAAATTCCCGATGCTTACTACAAAGCCTGTAAAGCTAAAATTGAACGGCTGATGCGGTTCAACAATCCTTTCAAATACACTGAAGACATATCACTGGCAGGTTATGTTGATGTTGTTGAACGGCTCAATATGGCAACGATTGAGCGCAATGAAGCGGCTGCAAATCTGGATGCCAAAACAATCACCTACAATCAATTGGTTGCAGAAGAAGCTTCATTTGAAAGTTCTTTACGCAATATGATTGGCAACGACAAAAAATTAGGCAGAAATTCAGATGAATATGTTGCCGCAGGTGGTGTGCGTCAATCCGATATTACGGCTCAGGCACAACAAACGCGCGAGGCTAACAAAAGAGACAAGGATAAGGACAAGTAAAAAGGGTGTAACTACTTCTACTTTGGCTTTTAGGAAAGGTTATGGGGCTAAGCTTCGATTTTGATAGGTATCAGACTAAAATGCTACCAATGTTTTGCAGCTAACGGCGCATTTTTGCTTTAACAATGCGCTGTTAGGTGCAACTTGGCATCATAATTGAGCCAATAGAGTTAAAACCTATTTTTACTGAGGGGGTGCTTTTCACAATCGAAAAGCACCCCCTCAGTGTTTTTACAAAAAAGCCACCTCTTGCCGTAAGGACAGTAGCAAGGTGGTGGCTTCAACTATGAAAAAAAAAAACTATGTTGATTCTTCCTGTGCAGATAGTTTATGGACGAGGATAAGTATCGCGCCTAAAACACCTGCTATTAAGAGGCATCCGTTGCCGATGCTTTTAATATTGTCGCGCCAAGTGCCGTTGATATTCATACCAATATAAGTCAGTGCCGCACCTATCAACAGTAAGAAAAGTGTTGCTAATAAGAGTTTGTTGTTTTTCATTTTATGAATCATCCTTTATTGTTTTACAAACTTCACTTGCTCTGCACCCACTTTCAGAACATAAGTCCCTTGTGGCAATGTCGAAACGTTGATGAACGTCGGGGAGGTTTCAAACCTCCCTGACGTTGGATGGTTTAAAACTTGTTGTCCTAAAAGGTTGAGGATTTGGAAATCACCCGCCAAGTCTGTTTCGACGGTCAAAAAGCTGCTCGTTACTGAGGGGTAGATTTTCAGTCGGTTTTTTGAAGGGTTAGACAGGGCAATGACTTTGGACACCGTTTCCTTACCGTCGTTGTCCAATTGTTTGAGGCGGTAGTACAACGTTGGAGAGGTTTGAAGCCTCTCCAACGTTAAGTTATCGAGGAATTGATACGTTGATGCTTTATTATTGCCTTTTACAAAACCGATGTTTTGCCAATCGCTGCCATTCAGTCTTTCTACTTCAAAACCTTTGTTGTTCACCTCATTCGCTGTTTGCCAAGTGAGGAGATTGCCCCCCTCAGTATTTTTGCCTGAAAAAGACAATAACTCGACAGGAAGGACAGCGGATATTATTCTTGTAAATACCGTACCAGTAAGTGCCGCAATAAACCTTTGTGTGCCAACACCCCAAATGGCGATGTTTGATCTAATTACATCTACTGGCTCTGCCGCCCAACTGCTGCCATCGTATTTGAAGATAGCAGTACCAGTTACTGCCCAAATATTGTTCGCATTGCTGCCCCATACGCCATTAAACGAACTTGTCGAAGGCGATGTTTGGCTCGCCCAACTGCTGCCATTGTATTTGGTGATAGTACCACTTACACCCACCGCCCAAATATTGTTTGCATCGCTGCCCCATACGCTTCTAAGCGTATTTCCCGTACCCGATATTTGGCTCGTCCAAGTGCTGCCATTGTATTTGAGGATAGTACCATTAGCACCCACCGCCCAAACATTGTTTGCATCGCTGCCCCATACGCCATTAAGCGCACTTGTCGTACCCGATGTTTGGCTCACCCAAGTGCTGCCATTGTATTTGAGGATAGTACCAGCATCACCCACCGCCCAAATATTGTTCGCATCGCTGCCCCATACGCCTCTAAGCGTAATTGACGTAGCCACTAGTTGCTGCGTCCAAGTGCTGCCACCGTTTGTGGATTTGAAAATGAGACCAAAATCACTTGCTACCCAAATATTGTTCGCATCGCTGCCCCATACGCCATAAAGCGTACTTGACCCAGATACTGTTTGTCTCGCCCAAGTGCTGCCATTGTATTTGAGGATAGTAGCACCATCACCCACCGCCCAAATATTGTTCGCATCGCTGCCCCATATGCCTCTAAGCGCATTTGTCGTACCCACTGTTTGGCTCGCCCAAGTGCTGCCATTGTATTTGAGGATAGTACCAGCATCACCCACCGCCCAAATATTGTTCGCATCGCTGCCCCATACGCCTCTAAGCGCATTTGTCGTAACCGATATTTGGCTCGCCCAAGTGCTGCCATTGTATTTGAGGATAGTACCAGCATCACCCACCGCCCAAATATTGCTTGCATCGCTGCCCCATACGCCTCTAAGCGCACTTGTCGTACCCGATGTTTGGATCGCCCAACTACTGCCATCGTATTTGATGATAGTACCAGCATCACCCACCGTCCAAACATTGTTCGCATCGCTGCCCCATACGCCTCTAAGCGCACTTGTCGTACCCGATGTTTGTCTCGCCCAACTGCTGCCATTGTATTTGAGGATAGTACCAGCATTACCGACCGCCCAAATATTGTTCGCATCGCTGCCCCATACACCATAAAGCGCATTTGTCGTACCCGATGTTTGGCTCGCCCAACTGCTGCCATTGTATTTGAGGATAGTACCAGTATTACCAACCGCCCAAATATTGTTCGCATCGCTGCCCCATACGCCGAAAAGATTCTGTGTCGTACCCGATGTTTGGCTCGCCCAAGTGCTGCCATTGTATTTGAGGATAGTACCAGCGTCACCCACCGCCCAAATATTGTTCGCATCGCTGCCCCATACGCCATTAAGGTTATTTGTCGTACCCGGTGTTTGGCTCGCCCAAGTGCTACCACCGTTTGAGGTGTAGAGGATAAGCCCACTTGCTCCTACTGCCCAGCCTGTGGTGCTGTTGAGCATCCATACATTATTGATTTGTAGCCCTGTGGTCATAGTTTGCCATTTTTGGGCATGAGTGTTGAAAGGTGCTGTGAGTAAACCTAAGCAATAGAGTAAAAACATACAGCGGAATTTTGAGTAAAAAAGTTGTTTCATTGTTGATGAACTTTTAAATTGATTTAAAAAAGATGATTGAATACTGTCATGCCTTTGGCTTGATGAAGTTGAAAGCATCAAGGGGATGTTTGTTCTCCCTTTTTTTGTTGTGCTGTGATTATAATGTGTTGTTCTTGCACCGTTCTTTTCGAGTGCTGGCACAAAGAACATAAACATAAAAACCCTGCACAATAGTTATTTTTAACTATATGCCTATTAACTCATTGGTTGTCAACGAGTTGAGATGTGAAAAAAAATGAAAAAAGTGGAAAGGAGGTATTTTGAGGTGGGTTTGGTAGCGAAGAGTTCCCCCCTTCCAAAGGAATTCTTTGAATCAGTATCTCGTACTGTTTTAAGTGTTAGTTTATCAAAATCAAAGTTTATGTTCTGTAAAGGAAGGTGTACGATAGGTACTTAATCCGTTTTTCCAGTTTGGGTATAGTTAAAAATAACTATTGTGGCGTATTTTTAAGCGTCGTTCCTTTGCAGGAAAAAAGATAAAGATTATGAAAATAGCATTGTTCGATGACCATCCTATTGTTTTGGATGGATTGAAAGACTTTTTTTCTAAGAAAGAAGGCGTAGAAGTGGTGGGTACGGCTACCCGAAAAGCCGATGTGATTTCCTTATTGGCAGCACAAGAGATTGACATTTTGGTATCAGATGTTATCACCGACGAAGAACTGGGCTTGGAGCTTTTTGAGGAAATACAAAGGCGCGAATTTCCGACCAAAGTGATTGTGTATAGCAGTTTGCAGGGCGAATTGGTGCATAACTTTCTGTACGAATACGGTGTGGTGGGCATCGTCAACAAAAGCAAAGGTTTGGAAGAACTCTGGCAATTGGTCGAAGTGGCTTATTTGACCACCGAATACAAAAAAAAAAGCGATGGAACACCTCCGCCCATGCTTACAGCTAAAGAAAAAGACATTGTCAAGTATTTGGCAAGAGGCTTGGCGGCTAAAGAAATTGCAGCTTTGACCAGCACGGCGGTTAGTACCATCAATAATCAGAAGAACCACCTGTTGGCAAAGTTCGAGTGTATGAACACCACCGAGTTGGTTTCAAAACTGACGCTGATGGGCTATATGAAATTGTGAACTTAGTGAGTATTTTGTTGTTGTGATGTTTAAAATGTTTCTATATTTACACGCCTCTTGTTTTTTTACGACTTAATCACACTTTGGTGTGAAAGCGTGACTTGTGAATAATGAATAATGATTGCTTATTTTTGAATTATTTGACTACCAGTACGTAACAATTCTAAATAGCAGCACTTATTTTTATCAATACTATAGAATTTACACATTTATTCATCTTACAATTCATTTTCATCGGTGTTACAGACAAAACAAACATGCTTGCTGTTTGCGAGACTCCTATTTATAAGCTGTCTGGCTATCAGTCCCGCTTTTTCTCAATCGAATGTGAAAATAGACAGCCTTAAGGCTGTGCTTAATCGGTATCCCAGAGAGGATACTGTGCGGGCAAGGCTGTTGATTGAATTGAGCAATGCTCTGATAAAAGTAGATTCTAAAGAGGGGCTTGTTTCCAGTGACAAAGCCTTAGAGATTTTAGCAAAACACCCTGTCAACGAGTTAAAAGCTGATGCTTTTTATGCAAAAGCAGAACACTTGAAAGATATGTCGAAGCGTACGGAGGCATTTGAATTGGCAAATCAAGCCCTCAACATCTATGAACCGTTGCGCCGTTTCAAAAAAATGGCACATGTTCACTTGCTACTATCAAACATCTATGCTGGTAGGACGGATACTGAAAACGGGAAAAAACAGTGTGAACTTGCCATTGCCTTAGCAGAAAAAATAGGCGATGTGAAAATTAAGATTGATGCCCTGAATGCCATCAGTGTTGTATTTATGGGCGGCAGTGATTATAAATCGGGTGTCCCTTACAGTGAACAAGCCGCAGACTTAGCACATAAATCGGGTGAAAAAAAAGGAGAAGCTATTGCATTAGGCAATCTTGGTTTTTGCCACTTTAATTTAGGCAATTATACCACAGCGATTGATTGTCAACAAAAAGCTTCGCGCATCAACGAAAACATAGGTAATGATTATAATTTAGCTTACAATTGTCGGAATCTGGGGAGTATTTACATCGCACTTAGAGACCCCGAAAAGGCATTGCCTTATTATAAAAGAGGACTATCATTAGCGGCTAAGGTAGGTCAAGAACCCTTAGAAGCAGAATTATATGTGATGATTGGCAATTCTTATAAAGATATGAAACTGTACGATGAGGCGATACAGTCTATCAAAAAAGGCATGGCCATCAATGAAAAAAAAGGTAGAAACCCACATTGGGGGCAATTAGGTCTTGTTTATCAGGCATCGGGGCAATTATTAGAAGCGCATCGGTGCTTTCAAGAAGCGGTGATTGAGTCCAAAAAATCGAACAGACCTGGCAACTTAGCCGCCGTTTTGATTGAGATAGGACGCATTTATACATCAGCTTCCGATTCACTATTGACAAAAATGGGTGTTAATCCAAGTGAACGTTACTCAAAAGCATTGGCGATTGTCTTGGAAGCCTTAGAAACAACAAAACAAATGCGAACGCCCCAAAGAACAGTCAAAGCATTAGAAGTATTAAGCCTTATTTACGAAAAGAATAAGGACTATACAAAGGCTTATGATACTTACAAAGAGTATATCACGCTCAAAGACAGCATCAGAGGCGACGAGGTCAAAGAACAAATTACCCGCAAGGAAATACAATATGAGTTTGACAAAAAAGAGACCGAACTCAAATATCAACAACAACTCACGCAAGGCGAACTTGAAAAACAACGCTTACTCACAGCACAACGCGAGCAGGACTTGCTGCTCAATCGTCAAAACCTGACACTCAAAGAGCAAGCCTTAGCTTTGAGTAATCGAGAAAAAGACTTGGCGCATTTGGCTTATCTGAAAGAACAAGCCGAAAAACAAGAAAAAGCGCAACAACTTTCGCTGTCCGAAGAACGCGAAAAAGGAAAAGAACGCGACTTGAGCCTCAAAAACTTGGAACTTTCAGCACAACAAAAACAAAATCTGTATTTGGGTTTATTGGCGGCTGTCCTGCTCGGCGGCTTGGGGGTATTGTCATATTTTTATACCGCTTTAAAAAAGAAAAACACCATCATCGCTCAACAAAACGAACTCAACGAACATACGATTGCTATTCTCTCGCACGACATCAAAGAGCCGCTTTTGGGTGTCAAGTTGATGCTCAAAAAACTCAACACAAACGACCCTTTTGTCGCACAGGCTTCGCAAAGTCTCGAAGGGCAAATCAACTCAGTCAATGGCATTTTGACCAATCTGTTGAAGATGAAAAAACTATCGTTGGTCAAAAAGGATAAAAATACACAAGCCAATGTCCAAGCCGTTGTCAAAAACGTCTTACAAGAACTCAACGTCGCCATCCAG
This sequence comes from Saprospiraceae bacterium, assembly GCA_016787525.1. GTDB lineage: Bacteria > Bacteroidota > Bacteroidia > Chitinophagales > Saprospiraceae > JAAFJT01. The sequence goes on from JAEUUP010000132.1 coordinate 6,706, forward strand.
ACCAAAGAATTGACCATTCAGAATGACATTACTGAGGGGTTAGTCTTGCCGATTGCGCCTGAGAAACTGCAAATCATCGTGCATAATTTGCTCTCCAACGCCGTCAAATACAGTTTTCCGAACCAAAAGATTCGCATTTTCAACGAGGGTAAAGGTTTTTGTATCCAAGATTTTGGAGTCGGCTTGTCGCCCGAACAACGTTCCAAACTGATGCGCGAAGTCACCGCTTCGCAACGAGGTACA
>JAEUUP010000013.1 GCA_016787525.1 Saprospiraceae bacterium
CGCCAGATAGACAACGACGGCACAGAAACCCTATCCAAAGCCATCGCGATACAGGTGCAGGGCAGCAAAGACAAATTGAAAGCCTACCCCTCAGTAACGCACAGTATTTTGACCATCGAAACGGATGCCACAGGCGATTACCACATCCTCAATCTTTTAGGTCAAACAGTTGTGCAAGGCAAAGTGCCTTCTGAGACATGGGGATTGGATGTATCAACATTGCCACAAGGCAGTTATGTGGTAAAAGTCGGCGTAGAGCAGGTGAAGTTTGTAAAACAATAAAGTCTCCTTTGGGGATTAAAGGCTAATAGTAAAAATCTTTTCATAGTTAACAGCCGTCTTGCTCAAGTGAGGCGGCTTGTTTCTTTTAAAACCTTTCAACAAACTGCTCCAAATCATCCTCTTCCATCAAACCCAATCGCTTACGCAAACGAGAGCGACTCGTGTAAACACTGGTTGCTGAAATACCTAAAACATTTGAAATCTCCATCGCATCGAACCCCAACTTGATGAGCAACAATAATCGCGTTTCTCCAGGTGTCAGTTTAGGGAAACGGCTATTGAGATTGATGAAAAACAAAGGGAAACGCTGTTCGAACAAGGCACGAAAGGTACGCCAATCTTCGGTGGTCAATATCTTTAGGTTGCGTAGCTGGGCTTCTTGGAAAGGCTCTTGACTGTCTTCGGTGAGACTCATCTGCAATTTTTGAATCAGCATGTTCTTGACTTCGATTAGCTTCGACGACTCCTCTAAAGCCGTATCCTTGACCACAATCTCTTGTTCAGCACGCGCTAAAGCCTGTTTTTGGAGTAAGGCTTGTGTTTCTATGAGTTTTTTCTCCTGTTCCAACATATATTTCTCTTGGGTTGCCAATCGCAACTCTTGTCTTTTGCGATACACCCAAAATAGACCTGCAATAAAACCCAACGAGAGTGCCAACAATGCACTCAACATCAGTACACGATTGAGCTTGGTACGGTTCTCTTTCTCTGCCAGCAATCTTTCGCGCCTTTCTACTTCACTTTTAGCTTGCAAACGACCGATGGTTTGTTCTTTTTCTTTAGAAAAAACGCGATTGCGCAAGTCTTTACTCTGTTTTTCATATTGGTAGGCGTTGGCGTAGTCCCCCCTCAGTAAATACACCTTGCTCAAGGCTTCTAACACCGCCAATTGATTGATACTGTCAGGCGTAATAAGGGCGGCTTTGTAGAAATAAATGGCTGAATCCAACCGTCTCAAACAAGTATATCCATCTGCCAATTCTTTATCGTATTGATTGACTGCGACAGGGTCTTGGTCTTTATTTGTCTTTTTTGCCGACTGAAAAGAGACCAATGCTTTTGAACACTGCCCTTTTTCCAAATATATTTTGCCTTGTGTGCTGTGCCTAAACGCTTCGTTGAAGTTCTTGTTAAATAAGTTTTGAAAATAAAAAGCCGTGTCCACCATTCTTTGAGCCGAGTCCAACTGATGCACTTGCAAATAACTGCTTGCCAGTATGGTACTCGCTTCAAGGGCATAATAATTAGCGGGTTTGCTTTGAGCATAAACCCAAGCATTCAAACACCATTGATGCGCCTCTTCAAAATTGTGACTCTTGCGATACACGTTAATCAAAGACTTGTAAATCTGAAACACCCGACCCCGTTCTTCTGTAATGTCCAATTGACTGAAATAGTGGTAATTGTCCATAAACAGTTTGGTCGCTTCTGGATAATCTGCTTGCCGTAAAGCCAATCGCGCAAAGACACTCTTAATATCTGCCGCCCTTGTGAGGCGATTGCCTTTGATGCTGAGGTCATAAGCATTCTGTAAACATTGGCTGGCGGTGTCGTAGCGCACCAAATCAATGAATAACTCTCCACGTATCATCTGCGTAAAGGCATGAATGGAATCATCAGGAAATGCTGCGTCTAATTTGTCCAACAAATGAAATTGGATGGTATCCGATACGCCTTCGTATTTAGCGGTCAGATTGTAGTAAGCTCCTTCACAAGCAGTACCGCGCCATTGTGGTGGTACATCGTTGCGGATATGATTGACAACCGTATCTGCATCCAACAAATCGAAGGTAGAAAAGTAGCTACCATTGAATTTGGGGCTACTAAAAAAATCATTCATGTCTTTATAGGGGTTTGGTTTTTGGCAACCTATAAAACATAACAGCCCGAAAATTAGGTTAAGAGCCAGATGAGATTGTTTCTCCATAAAAAGAATGTTTGTTTGATAATATTCCAATCGCAAAAGTAATACCTTTTCAAAACTATCCCCCCCCTCAGTAAACTATCTTATTTTCTGATAAAAATGAATCTATAAGCGTTTTTAGATGGGCTACCTCTCATTTGTACATAACTTGTACATATAAAAAGCTGGGTATTCTCAGTCAAAAAAACGCTCTTTGCACCAGCAAACACGCGTAAGAACAAAGAACATGCGCACAGCTTCATAAGTCGAATTTTTACATGTCATGCTTTTTAGAACAACCATTTAGGCGTTGGTGCAGCAGTCAATCGCCTCTGGCGGAGCCATGCCACCTCAGTAAAATTCAGATTATTATAACATTTTAAATATTTATTTCAAGATGAAAAACAAATTTACTTACTGCCTACTGTTGGCTTTGACATGTACACTCCACACATTCTTTCTTTCTGCGCAAGCAGGTTCATGTCTTCATTTTGATGGTTCAAATGACAACTGTCAAGGCACAAGACGTGTGTCAACCGACTTTACCATTGAGTTTTGGATTAAAACAAGTACGGCAGGCAATGCAGGAACACAATGGTACGACGGTCGCGGCTTGTGCGACTCTTATTCAGCAACCATCAACGATGATTTTGGTATCTCTATTCTGGGTAATAAAGTCGCCTTTGGTGTTGGTAATTACAACGGGGCAGATGTCACTATTCAATCAACAACTAATGTCACAACAGGCAACTGGGTACACATCGCCGCCACACGCGACCAAACCACAGGGCAAATAAAACTGTATATCAACGGCACTTTGGAGGCAACAGGTACTTCTTCCACCAACGCTATTTCAGCCAATCCAGGTATTGCATTAGGGTCTGTGGCAAGCATACCCAATGGGACAGCTTCGCGCTTTACTGGACATATGGACGAATTGCGGATGTGGAACCGTGTCTTGCCGATTTGTGAGATTCAGAATAACAAAAGTTGTGAATTAGATGTCTCCTTACAAACAGGTCTGGTTGTTTACTACAAATTCAATCAAGGTACGGCTGGTGGTACAAATACGGGGTTAACGACGCTGACTGATGCCAGTGGCAATAGTTATAATTTGACCTTAACTAATTTTGCACTCACAGGCACGACCTCTAATTGGGTATCAAGTGGTGCCGTAACGACAGGCACAACTTGTAGTGCTTATACCAGAGTGTGGACAGGAGGCACTTCAACTGACTTCGAGGCATCGGCTAATTGGAGTAGTAGCTGCATACCCTCTACGATTGATGAAGTCGTGATTCCTACTGTCACCAATAGCCCTACACTAACGGCTTCTAAAACAATCAAAAAACTGACGTTTACTGGTACAAGTAAACTCAAGCTCGGTAATTTCGATTTGACAGTTAATAGTATTTCTGGGCATAGTTCATCTGCTTTTGTCGTAACAGACGGCACAGGGTCTTTAAAGGTAAAATCCATTCCTACGGCTTCTGCTACGACTTTTCCGATTGGTGCCACCACATCAAGTTATGACCCCATGACGGTTAAACCCACAACAAGTACAGATTTCGCTGTCAAAGTGAAAGCGGCGGCAAATGCAGCCGGTTTTTCGGGTGCTATCGCCAATTTCAATAAAGTAGCACCCCGCCAATGGGACATCACACCGTCGGCAAATGCTGGCTCAACTATTTTAACGCTGACCAATGGTGGGACAACCTACACGCCTACAAAGCCCATGATGGGGCATTACAATTCGGCGACTTCTAAATGGGAAGCATTGACAGCGACGCACAGTGCGGGTACTTGGACAGCCACTACCTCGTCGTTTTCGCCTTTTGGTGTGGGCGATGAAGGTGGTTTTGTTGAACTTGTTTTACCTGTTGAAATAATCTCTTTTACAGGCAAAAATACTGAGGGGGGTAATTTACTGACTTGGACAACGGTTAATGAGACAAACAACAACGGTTTTGAAATCCAACGCAGCCCCCAACCCCTAAAGGGGGCTTTAACGACGTGGGAAACACTCGGTTTTGTGGCTGTCAAAGGCAAAGCTGCGACGTATGAATTTACCGACAAAGCCCCCTTTGGGGGTGAGGGGCTTTATCGCCTACGCCAAATAGACAATGACGGTACAGAAACGCTGTCAAAAGTCATTTCAATCGCTAATAAAAGCAATAGTAAACTCATAGCCTATCCTAATCCTGCTGGGAATATCTTGACAGTAGAAGCAAATACAACAGACCAATTTCAAATCTTCAACCTCTTAGGGCAACAAGTATTGAACTCCGCAACGGCTACAAGGTCGGGGATATTTCAAACCTCCCCGACCTTAGCCCCGACTTTAATAGACGTGTCAGCATTGCCACAAGGGACTTATTTCTTGAAAGTAGGCAATGAGCAGGTCAAATTTATGAAACAATAACAAAGAATCATCTTGAAACGCTGCACAACTACTGCTTTAATATGAAGCAGTAGTGTGTGGTTTTCATTTGATGGTGTTCATACAAACTCTTTTTACTTTTTTTTAAACATTTATTCAAGATGAACAAAATCTATTCTACCAAAGGTCAAAACTTATCTCCGATTCGCTACTGGAGTGTTGTTGGACTAATGGTCTTGATAACCCACAGCAGTTGCCAAACAAGGGCAAAACAAGAGCCAACAACGCCCACATCTTCAGACATTGTGGCTGCTCCGCAAATACCCCCTCAATCATGGACATACAAAATCACGGTTCAAACTCAAAACACTTGGGGGTACGACATCTATCGCAACGAGCAGCTTATCATTCATCAGCCTAATATCCCTGCACTGCCCGGCAATACTGGTTTTAAGACCAAAGACCAAGCACAAAATGTGGCATTGGCGGTTATCGAAAAAATAAAAGCGGGTGAAATGCCACCGTCGCTATCTGTGGAAGAACTGCAAACACTGATGAAATAAACATTCTCTTTTCAATCATAAAAATATCTAATTAAAAATGAACAAACGAATAATTCGGTTTTACGCTACGCTTATCTTTTTTTATACCACAACTGCGTTGACCGCACAATGGACACAAAAAGCCAATTTTGGCGGTGGTACTCGTGTGTCAAGTGCGGGTTTTTCGATAGGCACTAAGTGTTATATCGGTACAGGTTATGATAGTAATTTCAATCCTAAAAATGACTTTTGGGAATACGACCCTTCTACAAATGTCTGGACTCAAAAAGCAAACTATGGTGGGGGCGTTTACCGAGAAGCAGTTGGGTTTGCCATTGGTACTAAAGGCTATATTGGCATGGGTGCAAATGCTACGGTAGGAACTAACGATTTTTGGGAATATGACCCTTCTACGAATATCTGGACAAAAAAAGCCAACTTTGGTGGCGGTAGTCGTTCATTGGCATCAAGTTTTGTTATCGGCTCAAAGGGTTACGTCGGCGGTGGTTTGGATGCAAATTACGTTTATAAGAATGACTTTTGGGAATATGACCCTTCTACAAATGTCTGGACTCAAAAAGCCAACTTGACCACCACTCCTCGTTTATCGCCTGTAAGTTTTGCGATTGGAACAAAAGGTTATATGGGTTCAGGTTATGCCAGCAGTGGTTTTTTAAACGACTTTTGGGAATATGACCCTTCTACCAATGTTTGGACGCAAAAAACCAATTTTGGCGGTACAGGTCGTTATCAAGCCGCTTGTTTTGCTTTGGGAACAAAGGGCTACGTGGCAACAGGGTATGACAATAATAGTGTGACAAATGACTTTTGGGAATACGACCCTTCTACGAATGCTTGGACTCAAAAGACAAACTACGGTGGCGGTGCCAGATATGGTTCTGTTGGTTTTAATATAGGTACAAAAGGGTATGTTGGCACAGGATTTAATGGTGCGGCTACCCAAAATGACTTTTGGGAATATAGCGTACCTTGTACAACACCGACTGCTTATACCGTCACAGGCGGTGGCACATCGTGTGCAGGCGCAACGGTTGCCATCGGTTTATCTAATTCAGAAACGGGTGTGACTTACCAATTAGTGCGCGGTGGCTCTACCAATGTCGGGGCAGCCGTAACGGGTACAGGCAGTGCGATAGCCTTCACGGCACAATCAACAGCAGGCACATACACCGTCGTGGCAACGCGAACAGCAGGCGGTTGTACGGCTACCATGACAGGCAGTGCAACCGTGACAGCCAGTTCAGTGACCCCCTCAGTATCCGTCGTTGCCAGCCCAAGCAATATCGTTGCTACTGGTACGAATGTCACTTTCACGGCAACGCCAACCAATGGTGGTACGACCCCTCAGTATCAATGGAAAAAGAACAATAATAATGTGGGTACAAACAGCAGTACTTACACCGATGCAGCTTTGGCAAACAACGACGCTATTACATGTGTGATGACAAGCAACGCGGCTTGTGCTTCGCCAACAACCGCCACAAGTACTGCTATCACAATGTCCGTGAATCCAGCAGGTGCTGCCCTCAATTTTGACGGTACAAATGACTATATCTTATTGCCCAATTCACTGGGTTCGGCGTTAACAAGTTCCAGCAATATGGCTATTACGATTGAATATTGGTTTAAAGGGAGTAATGTACAGTCGGCAGTACGTTTCCAAGACAATTCAAATTCTGGGAATTATATTGCCCCTGGGGTACTTATATCGGGTGTATATAAACACGTCATTTCAACAGATGGCGGTACGGCGGGGCTTAATATGGGTAGCAATCTAATGGATGGTAATTGGCATCATGTGGCTATGGTATGGCAAAAGAACACGGTCAACGGTTTTAGAAGTTATTTAGATGGGGTATTGGTTGACCAACGAAATTCTGCAAATGCCAATTTGCCAACCATTGGCTCGGGTATATCCATTGGGGCATATAGTACAGGTTCAACAGTTTTGCAATTTACAAACGGAGTCATTGACGAAGTGCGCCTTTGGAGTCGGGCATTGTCACAATGCGAACTGCAAAACAATATGAGTTGTGAACTCGGCAGCGGACAAACTGGCTTGGTTGCTTATTACAAATTCAATCAAGGTATTTCTGCCTCGTCAAACACCAGTATCACTTCATTAACCGATGCTTCGGGTAATGCCAATACAGGCACACTGAACAATTTTGCCTTAACAGGCACAACATCTAACTGGATAGCCACAGGTGGCGTAATAACAGGCACAACGTGTACAACGTATGCACCTTCTTACACATGGACAGGAACGACCTCAACCGATTGGGCAACCGCCACCAACTGGTCGTGCGGTGTTGTACCGACCAGCACCAGCAGCGTGACGATTCCGACGACAACGAATCAGCCCGCATTAGCAGCAAATCAAACCATATCGAATCTCACATTGTCGGGTTCAAATAAGATTGTGTTGGGCAGCAGCAACTTGACCGTTAACAGCATCACAGGTGGCAGCAGCACGGCTTATATTGTCACCAATGGGACAGGCAGTTTGACAATTAAAGCCTTACCAACAAATACAGCAACAAACTTCCCAATCGGTGTGTCAGAAACAAGTTACGACCCCCTCAGTATCCAACCGACCAGCAGCGTTGACTTTACAGCCAAAGTTAAATCAACTACTGTCAGCAGCGATTTTACAGGGAATATTAGCAATTTTAACAAGGTGGCAAAACGACAATGGGACATCACACCCGCTAACACGCCTGGAGCAACGGTTGTCAGTTTGACAAACGGAGGTACAACTTTTACCCCAACTAAGGCTCGAATAGGTCACTACAAAACGACAACCTCATCGTGGGAAGAATTAGCCGCTACATTTCTTAGCAATACGTGGACAGTCACCACCTCAAATTTTTCACCCTTTGGTGTCGGTGACGAAGGTGGTTTTGTAGAGGTGGTCTTACCCGTTGAATTGACTTCATTTACGGGCAAATACATTGAGGTACGAAATCCTGCAACAGGCGATACTGAGGGGGGGAATCTCTTGACGTGGACAACGGCAAATGAGACAAACAACAACGGCTTTGAAGTCGAAAGGCTTAAACAGTCAACAGTGAGCAGTCAACAGTCAACAGGTGATGTTTGGGAAACGCTTGGCTTTGTGGCTGCCAAAGGTAAATCGGCTACTTATACCTTCGTGGACAACTTAACGTCAGCGAGGTTTGAAACCTCGCCGACGTTCTTAACCTACTACCGCCTGCGCCAGATAGACAACGACGGCACAGAAACCCTATCCAAAGCCATCGCGATACAGGTGCAGGGCAGCAAAGACAAATTGAAAGCCTACCCCTCAGTAACGCACAGTATTTTGACCATCGAAACGGATGC
>JAEUUP010000044.1 GCA_016787525.1 Saprospiraceae bacterium
ACTGAGGGGTGGGCATAACTAAAAACATTTTTAAACAGGCACAGACTGTTTTTCCTTCGGAAAAAAGCGTGCATGGTTATTTTCTTATGGAGCGAGCCTATATTTTTTTTGCAAGCAAAAAAAATATAGGCTCGCTCCGAAAAAATCCTTTTTTGCACGCCTTTCGCCATGGCGAAACAGTGCGAAACCTGTGTTTCTAGTAGTTTATAGTTATGCCCACCCCTCAAGTATATAATTCCGAAACTTTTCAAACTGCTTTAGTGGGTCAAAGAACTCAAAAATAGGGTGTTTCGCATCTGAAAACGCTATCGTGTATGCGTTTTACTGAGGGGGTGCATTTCTTTTATGCTGCAAAAGAAGGCGTGCCTGTGGGGTTACAAAAAAAGATTGCGTCAAAAAAAACAATGCAGTGAACGCATGCAACAAGAAAAAGTACAAAAAAAACAATGCAGTGAACGCATGTAACAAAAAAAAGTACACATGTGTCAATAGCAGTGAACGCATGTAACAAAAAAAAGTGCGCATGTGTCAATAGCAGTGAACGCTTGTAACAAAAAAAAGTGCGCATGTGTCAATAGCAGTGAGCGCATGTAACAAAAAAAAGTGCGCATGTGTCAAGCACAGTGAACGCATATAACAAAAAAAAGTGCGCATGTGTCAAGCACAGTGAACGCATATGTCAAGCACAGTGAACGCATATGTCAAGCGCAGTGAACGCTTGTGTTCAAAAGAAGTGAAATCTGATGTCAAAAATTGTGTTGCCATAAGCGCATTTTTGCCTTGGCGTTAAAAATATCATTGTCTGAAGATGTGGTAAGCGATTAAATCGGTCTGGAGATCGATTTGAGCGTGGCGTTTTTTATGGTCAATGAGAAGATATGATGCCAGCGAATTTAAAATGTTAAAAAAGTTATTCTATTGAGAAGGGCATATCGAATCGCCCTTTTGTAATATTGATGGTGTCCTTGCAATCTTTACTAACATATCTTAGTTGAAATTCTCCCGCGATAATTCGTTTTTGGCGTGAAGTATCTATGAAGTTTATTTTTAAATAATTTAAGTAATTTATTGTATCAAGAAAAAAAGATTCATTGTTACATATTTCAACGTTACTGAACTGTGTAAGTGAAGGAATTAATTGGAGCCCCCCCAATTGAAAATGTTTATACTTCGCGACTATTAATAAGTTAATGAATGGAGCATTCTTTTGAAAATTTATAGTCATAGTTTTCTCTAAAGATGTATCAATACTAATATAACGTGGAGAACCTGTAATACGCCATTTGCTTGGAATCCATACTTCTCCATTAATGAGACACCCCACACTGTTTGCGCCCGTTTGAGATATGGGTGGTAATTCTTCAAGTTTAGGTGTGTCGTCGGGACATTTTGACATGATAAAACAGAGGCTTAGTAGGAGTATGCTTAATTTTTTCATTCTTTCAAAGTTTTAAAAAAGTTAGGACTGATGATTTTGGTGTATGATAGACGCTTTGTACAAGTTTTTACTGAGGGGGTGTCAAACCTTTTTCATTTCCCAAAATTACAGCTAAGAAAAACATGTATTTCAGCAAATGTCAATAAAAACATAATTTAGTTTCTCTCATATTGCTACTATTAGATTCTTTGAGCGTGTTTGTCCAGACGTGAAGTAAGACCGATTTGAGCGTGGCGTTTTTTATGGTCAATGAGTTAGAGGGGATAGAAAATTTTGTTGCTGCCTAATAAAACAGCGAGGTCGGTTAGTTCAATACCAACCGACCTCGTCTATACAGTCCCAATCTTAAATGATTATTCTTCTTTAAAATTCCATTGAGTCAAGAAGCCTGTGTGGAAGTTGCCTTCTTTGAAATCCGCATTTTGCATCAGCTTTTGATGAAATGGCACTGTCGTTTTCACTCCTTCTATGATAAACTCATCTAAAGCACGCTCCATTTTGCGAATACACTCTTCACGTGTTTGCGCCCGAACAATGAGTTTGGCAATCATCGAATCATAGTAAGGTGGAATGCCATAACCTGCGTACACGTGCGTATCTACACGCACACCATGCCCTTTGGGTGTGTGCAAAGAAGTGATACGACCTGGACTTGGACGGAAATCTGCATACGGGTCTTCCGCATTGATGCGACATTCCATCGCATAGGCTTTTGGCAAATAGTCTTTGCCACTGATAGGAATGCCTGCGGCAATTTTGATTTGCTCTTTGATAAGGTCAAAGTCAATGATTTCTTCCGTCACAGGGTGTTCGACTTGTATCCGCGTATTCATTTCCATGAAATAGAAGTTGCGGTATTTGTCCACCAAGAACTCAATCGTACCCACACCTTCATAGTTGATGACTTGCGCTGCTTTGCGGGCAGCTTCACCCATTTTTGTGCGCAATTCATCGGTCATAAATGGTGACGGTGCTTCTTCAACCAGTTTTTGATGCCGTCTTTGGATAGAGCAATCGCGCTCCGACAAGTGGCAAACATTACCATATTGGTCGCCTGCGACTTGAAATTCGATGTGGCGTGGTTCTTCGATGTATTTTTCGATATAGATACCATCGTTGCCAAATGACGCTTTAGCCTCGGCACGCGCCATGTTCCAATTGCTTTCAAACTCTTCCTCAGCACGGACGATGCGCATACCCTTTCCGCCACCACCTGCCGTGGCTTTGATGATGATTGGGAAGCCAATTTCTTTGGCAATACGTTGACCTTCTGCTATGTCATGCACCAAGCCATCAGAACCCGGCACTACAGGCACACCTGCTTTTATCATCGTTTCTTTAGCAGTCACTTTGTCGCCCATCATACGAATCTGATAAGGTGTTGGCCCGATGAACTTGACACCATATTCTGTACAAATTTCGCAGAAGTCCGCATTTTCGGCTAAAAAACCATACCCAGGATGGATGGCATCGGCATTTGTGATTTCGACCGCCGCCATGAGTCTGGGTACATTTAGGTACGATTCTTTAGATGAAGGCGGTCCGATACAAACGGCTTCATCTGCAAACCGAACATGTAAGGAATCACGGTCAGCAGTTGAATAGACCGCAACGGTTTTGATGCCCATTTCTTTACAAGTGCGAATGATACGCAGGGCAATTTCGCCACGATTGGCAATGAGTATTTTTTTGAACATGAATTTTCGTTTGATTTTAAAACGATGAGTCGGATTGAGCCCTATCGTCTTTGAACTTAAAATCTTAGAATCAAACCTCCATTACCCTTTAGGGTCAACGAGGAATAAGACTTGGTCGTACTCAACAGGTGAAGCGTCCTCTATACATATTTTGACGATTTTACCTTGAATTTCAGATTCAATTTCATTAAATAACTTCATTGCTTCAACGATGCACACGACTTTGCCTTTTTCGACCTTGTCTCCTACTTTCACATAAGGTGGTTTATCGGTGCCAGCCGCACGATAGAATGTACCAACGATGGGCGATTTGATTTCCAAATAGTTCCCCCCCTCAGTATTGGCAGTTGCCGCTTTGGGTGCTTCAGCAATAATAGGTGCAACAACAGGTGCGGCACTTGGTGCTGGAGTTGTCACAGGAGCAGGACTTGGGCTAAGTATAGAAGCGGGTGCTGCTACACTCTGAATAATTTGTTGCTTACCACTGCAATATTTTGACGTACGGATGGTGATTTTTTGGTCGCCATCTTCAAATTTAAACTCAGCTAAATCGCTTTTGTTTACGAGTTGTATAAGAGACTTGATTTCTTCGAATGTCATCTTTGGTTGTTTTTTACTTTTTTGTCAATATTTTTAAATAACCAAAACAAAAGGCAGTTTTCGGTTGGCAATTATAGGAATTTTATTTGATTCCAAATAATAAATAAGCCAGTCGAAATCTGCCTTTTAGTTGTTTGCTTTAAGAAACTGTTTTAAAACCTATCACTGACTGTTTCTCGCTGCGCTCGAAATACGTGCTATGAAAAGAATTCATTCAGAGCGCATGTCAATTTTGCCTCATTAAAGAGGCAAAATTGACATGCGCTCTATAAAAATCCTTCTTTGTACGCTTTTTTCTGCTTGTCCAAAGGGACTCCTTCGGAGCAGAAAAACAGTCAGTAATTGTCCATTTCAAGTTTTAAAACAGTTTTTAACACATTAAAATGCTAAAAAGCCAACAACCCATTGAACTACTTCACACGTTCCATATAATCGCGTGTTTCTGAATTGACCTTAATTTTATCACCTGTATTGATAAACAACGGCACTTTAATTTCTGCACCAGTTTCAACTGTCGCTGATTTAGATGAATTGGTCGCAGTATCCCCTTTCAAACCTGTTTCAGTATAAGTTACTTCTAAAACAATGTTTGGCGGCAATTCTGCTGACAAAACAGAGTTATCTTTTGATGAAAACAAAATACTAATCATCATACCTTCTTTCATCAAATCAGCATTATCCACCATCTCCTCCGAAATGTGAAATTGGTCATAACTCTCTGTATCCATAAAGTTTAGCCCCATGTCGTCGGTGTATAAGTACTGACATTCACGGCGCTCAAGTGGTACAATATTGATGGTGTGACCACTTGGGAAGTTATTTTCCAAAACGTTGCCTTTCGTCACGCTTTTCATTTTGACGTAAACGAATGCTGCACCTTTACCTGGTTTGACGTGTTGGAAATCAACAACTTTGAAAATATCGTTATTGTGTTCAAAACAAACACCTTTTTTAATGTCGCTAGTAGAAGCCATTGCTGAGTTATTTTATTTACTGAAAAAAATATCTAAGTTTGTCTTTAATTTTTGAAAGTCATTTTACCTCCTTCGAGGCAAAAAGCGGCGCAAAGATATAGCACATTTAGCAATTCCAACCTGTTACTTTTAAAAAACTATCTGTCAAAACCCAAAATCCATTGTTTTTTAAACGAAATCAACTCAAGTGACAAAATACTGAGGGGGTAAAAACAAAAAATGTATGAGCTTCATTAGTTCGAGAATACACGCCTATCGCTCAAAAGTGGATGAGATTGTGCGCGATTTGCACATCTTAACTCAAGATATTGGACATGAAGAGTTGGCAAAAACGGTCAACGATTTGCGCGCACGCATCTATGAGCCTTTTCTTTTTGTCATCGTAGGAGAAGTGAAAGCAGGGAAAAGCAGCTTTATCAATGCTTTGTTGCAAACAGGTCGCGAGATTTGTAAAGTCGCTCCACAACCCATGACGGACACCATCCAACAAGTCAGTTATGGCGAAAAGGAAGAGACTATTGTCGTCAATCCGTATCTCAAAAAAATATTTCAACCTGTCGAGATTTTGCGAGAAATCGGCATAGTTGACACGCCCGGCACCAATGCCATCGTCGCACACCATCAAGAAATTACTGAGGGGTTTGTACCCGCTGCCGATTTGATTGTCTTTGTTTTTGAAGCCAAAAACCCCTATCGGCAATCGGCATGGGAGTTTTTTGACTTCATCCACACCGATTGGCGACGCAAAGTCATTTTTATTCTGCAACAAAAAGACTTGATGAGTGCTGCCGATTTAGCTGTCAATACTGAGGGGGTCATTGCAGAAGCCCGCAAACGAGGTTTAGTTGACCCAACGGTCTTTGCGGTATCGGCTAAAGACGAGCAAGAAGAACGTTACGATACCAGCGGTTTTAGTGCTGTGCGCGATTTTATCAGAGCGCATGTCACAGGTGGCAAAGCTCCTGCTTTGAAACTGTCGAACAATTTGGAGACGTGCAATAATATCAACGAGCGCATTTTCAATGGTTTGAAAGTGCGTAAAGAGCAGTTTGCAGCCGATATTGAATTCAGAAAAGACATTCGACAAACGCTTGATAATCAAGAAACGAAATCGAATAGCCATGTCAAAATGTTAATTGAAAACCTTTTGGCAGGCTATGACAAAACCACATCAAAATCGGAGCAAGATTTAGGTGAAGAACTTTCATTTGTTACTCTAATTAAGCGGTCTATCATGGGTATTTTTGGTTCATCTGACTCCATAAAAGAGCGATTGAATAGCTTGAAACAGGATTTAGAGACTAATTTGAATACCGAATTGCGAGAAAAATTGCAGTCAGGTGTAGGTGATGTTGCCGATTCCATCCAACAAATGGCAAAATTGATTGATCTAAAGATTAAAACGAGCAAAACGATTTTAAAAGACAATCACGAAATTTTTAGTGATATAGCTGATCGCCGTGCCAATGTACTGAGGGATTTGCAAGAGACTTTTTCAAAATTTATGAATCGCTCTGAAAATTTTACAGATGAATCACTGTTCAAAAATAAAGGCTCAATCACACCCAATATCGCCGCAGGCAGTGGCATAGCCATCGTCGGAATCATACTCGCAGCTGTTACCAAAGGGGCTGTTTTGGATGTTACTGGAGGTGTTTTGACAACTTTAGGTTTATTGTTTGCAGGAGCAACAGCGGTTATGAAACGTGGACAAATACTGGAAGCGTATCGGAAAGAAATTGCCAAAGGACGCACTCAACTTGAAAGTGAAGTGACAGAACGGTTACACACTTATATCAAAAGTATCAAACACAAAATTGATTTGAACTTTTCAGAGTTTGACAACTTGTTAGACAATGAAAAACTGCAGATTAACGACCTCGAACAACGCCATTTGAATATTCAAAATCGGATTTCGTTGCTACAACAAGAATTAGTGAATTAAAAAAAAAGCCTTGATTAATTGTCTATCAACTAATTAAGGCTTTTTTATTTGAATTCTGAAAATTGGCTCACTTAAATGCCATCATCAGCAGGGCTATTATTGCCATAATAGCTATAACGACCGATAAACTATTTTCAGAATTATTTTTATTGTTTGAATTGTTGGGTTGAGATGCCGTGTTGGGTTCCATATTTCAACGCGTTTAACTTTGTGAACAATGTAAGTTTTGAGTGTGTGGTTTGGTTTAAGCGAGAAGCTTAACTGAGTGTGTGAGGATTAAAAGTGGGACACAAAGGTATATATAAAAAACTTAAACTGAAAAAATATTATATATCTTTGAATAAAAAAATAATGCTCGATTAGGCAAGGTGAGTAGGTATTTTTCGTTTTATTTAATATAACTTTTTACAATGAGTCAAAACATAGGTATTTTTTGTAATTTTGCGCTTCAAAAGCAAGCATTTAATTTCAATATCTACCATCTTCTTACATTAAAAAATAATCATGTACTCAGATTTAATTACGTTTTTTTTTAGAGATAAACGACAATATAAACTATTTATACTTTTGAGCATCAGTACAATCTTCGACTGTATGCTGGTTTTCTATCGTCTATATTATACGGATTTCGATTGGCAAGTCGTCCAAAACTTTGACGATTTTAAGTTTTATAGAGGGGCTTATGGTACATTTTTCTTCTTGATTTGGAATCTTTTTTTGGCTTGGATTCCTTATTGGTTCGCTTTGACTTTAGATTTTTATACACGTATTAGTGTACAACCTGTATGGCGTAATATGCTGATTTTGTTAGTATTATGGCTACTCTTTTTCCCAAATGCCCCTTATATTGTCACTGATTTACTGCACTTACGTGATCGCCAAGTTGTACCACATTGGTATGATGTGATGATGTTTATTTCTTTTGCATGGACAGGTTTACTATTGGGCTATTCTTCACTTTTTGAAATACAGCGTTTTTTGGAAAGCCGCTTCAAAACATGGTTTACATGGTCAGTGATGGTCTGTGCAATTTGGCTGGGAGGTTTTGGTGTTTTTATGGGACGTTTCCAGCGATGGAACTCATGGGACATTGTGAAGCATCCGTTTAGCTTGATACGCCAACAAATTCATGTACTACTCAATCCACTCGATTATCTCAATACCTTAGGCGTAGCCGTTGTCTTATCAGGATTTATGCTCATTGGCTATCTGACCTTGAATGCTCTGAGAGCAAATGAAGCCTAGTTATGCTCTCATATATTAAAATTTGGCTCAATTATTGAAACCTCATCAATCGCAATCTCCTTAAATGACACTAGTCTTTAGGCATTTTGATTTGGCTGAATTTTTATATTAAATTTCAAAAACTTAGACATGTAATTCACATATCTTAATGATACAATGGAAAATAAATTAGACAGGTGCTATGATTTTTTCATTACTGTTCAATTCATTAAGCCTGTGATACTCTATGTCTTGAAAATTTGTAATAAACATGAGAAAACTTCAACTCATTCCCATTGTTCTGTCAATTTCTTTCGTCGCACTCTTCATCACGTCTTGTCGTAAAGACGAGCCACTTTATGTCAGTTTGCCAGCAGAAGTACAAGACGCACAAATTGCTCACGATTGGTTCGATAAATTTAGATTTCTGACAAAAAACTGTGCTGGCTTTACACCTCCTGTTGCTTCTCGGGCATTCGGATATGCTGGCGTTACCTTGTATGAAGCAATTGTACCAGGGATGCCTCAGTATCAATCGCTACAAGGTCAGTTGCAAGACATGCCTAAAATAAGCACACCTGACTTGACTTTAGAGTATAACTGGGCGATTGCCACCAATGCTGCTATGGCTTATGTTGCTAAAAACTACTATGCCAATATGTCCAATTCACTATATATTGATGTAGTGAAGTTAGAAGAAAATTCAAATATACAAATTCGTGAAAAATATGGCATTAGTGATGCTACCTTTGAACGTTCCAAAAAATGGGGACAAGAAGTTGCTCGTGTCATTTTTGAATGGTCGAAAACCGATGGCGGGCATGAGGGTTATACTAAAAACTTCCCGACCTCATACAAAGCGCCTATCGGTGCAGGTTTATGGGTGCCTACTTATCCTAAGTTTCAATCTGCTTTGCAACCTTACTGGGGTACAAATCGCACCTTTGTCACCCGCAACACTAGTATATCGCAACCTTCGTCCCCAACACCATATTCAGAAGACACGGCTTCAACATTCTATAAGGAAGCTTATCTGGTTTATTCAAGCGTTAAAAACATTAAACCAGAAGAAAAAATTATCGCTCAGTTTTGGAGCGACGACCCAGGGCAGCCTGGCACACCTCCTGGACATTCTATTTCGATTGCGACTCAAATTCTAAAAAAAGAAGCTTACAATTTAGCAAAATCGGCAGAAGTGTATGCAAAAGTTGGCATGGGTGTGTCCGATGCGTTTGTCTCTTGTTGGTATTGGAAATATCAATACAATTATATACGTCCGATTTCGTTCATTCGCTCTAAAATTGATCCGACATTCGTTTCGCTACTCGAAACCCCTCCGTTTCCTGAATACACATCTGGTCACTCGGTGCAAAGTGGCGCAACGGCAAAAATCTTAACTGAAATTTTTGGTAACAACTATGAGTTTGTTGATGCGACTCATGCCAATCGTACAGATATCAATGGTACACCACGTACGTTCAAATCTTTTTATGATTTTGCAGCAGAGGCGGCCATTTCACGTCTCTATGGAGGCATACATTACCGCGAAGCCATCGAAAAAGGAGTTGAACAAGGTGTGAAAATCGGCACTCAAATCAGCAAATTGACATTCAGAAAACCATAATTCTTTTATAAAATAAAGGCTTTATCAAGCGTATGAGTTGTGTTTAGACACTATTTATACGCTTTTTATTTGTATTTCGTAAAAAACACACCCCCCTCAGTATTTTTCCTTTAATTTTGTCAACGCTACGCCTTCAACCACTGCTATGTACTTTTACAAAAAACAAACAATACTTTGAATATGAAACGCCATGTTTTTACCATCTTGCTGTGGGCATTTGGCTATTGTGTAGCTGCACAATCTTCTTTTGAGATAACCAAATTTCCTAAAAACCTTCAACTCATCCCACGAAATCCTTTGACCAATATCGGTACATATACCATTGAAGGCAGCGGTATGCGTTCAGCCAATTTCTCACAACTACAGGCGCGTATCTGGAAGGACGATGCTTTAGAGCGTACCTATCTATTCAATCTCCCGACAAACCAAGACCGCTATACATTTAGTATTCCCATCAACATCAAGGCAGAACTTAAAAATTACAAAATCGAGTTGATTGGCATTCGAGGCAATCAAGAAATCACATTAGCTAAAGCCGATAAAGTAGTCGCTGGCGATGTGTTTATCATAAACGGACAATCCAATTGTATAGGTCGAACAGAGCCTGAAGATTATAGTCCATTCATGCGTTCATACACCGACCAATTTGGTTGGAATGATATTGATTACACGTCACCCAGCAAATGGGGACCACGAATGGCTAAAAAAATTATTGACATCGAGCATATTCCTGTTGCTATATTTTGTGAAGCATTCGGAGGCATGAGGCAAACATGGTATATGCGCCGTCCAGATAGCCCTTATACAGCTGGTAACTATGGCATTTTATACAGTCGTTTGAAAAAAGCAGAGGTAGAAAAAAATATCAGAGCCTTGCTCTGGTGGCAAGGCGAATCCGATGGTTGGGAAACATCGTTGGAAGACTTCAAAAGTCAATTTAAAACCCTGTATAATCAATGGAAAGAGGACTATAATACACCCGTTTTCTACTTTCAAGTGCGTTTTCGTGCTTGCACACACCGCAGTCCTGATATTTTTGAAGCTCAACGGCAACTGGTCAATGAAATCCCCAATATCGAAGTACTGAGCAATAACCCCGCATTGAGCCCAGATGGTTGCCATTTTATGTACAAAAATGGCTACGACAATATGGGCGAACAAGCGTATAATTTACTTGCAGCAAGGCTTTACAATCGCACTTTTGTCAATGTACGCGCGCCCAACATTTTAGAAGCTTTTTTTTCTGGGCAAAATGAAATCACTTTAAAAATGAAAAATGTTACAGGTAACCTCAAAGTTATGGGTTCACCGTGGGTTGATTTCAAATTGGAAGGTTGTAATGCCCGAATCGTTGGTGGCTCGGCGAGTGACTATCGCATCAAACTATTTTATGTTGGCGACACGTCGGGTTTGACAGGCATCAGCTACCTAAGTCGCATTGATTCTTCTTCTCAAAATTGGATTGTCAATCCGATGGGTGTCGGCATTCTCCTTTTTTACAATATACCCATCAATAAAAGACAACTGACCTCTTTGAGCGAACATACTGAGGGGGGGATTTTTTCTGTTTTCCCGACCTACGTGACCGACCGTTTGACCATCGAATATTCAAAAACAATCTCAACACCCACACGTATAGATATTTTTGACCTGCGAGGAAAACTTGTCTTATCACACATGCACAACCAAGCGACAAACAGAGTGGACATCAATGTTCAATACTTAACTAAAGGTATTTATTTTATCCGATTGAACATTGATAATCAAAAAGTTGAAACCATGGAGTTGAAAAAAATTATCGTTATTTAGGGTACTAAAACCAATAGCCTTGTATCTATTGTATTGACACAAGGCTATCCGTTAATTTTGAGACAGTTACCCAACTAATTAGGCAATCCGAGCAAGAAGCCAATCGTAAAATTAGCATCCCAATCAAAAACAAATTGCTGCGTATTTGTCCCATCTGAAAGGGCTTTATAAATATTCAAACCCGCTTTTGTTTTAGCATCTTTAGCAGCATAGGCACTTGGTGCATTCAAAACCGTATAACGTTCCTTACCATTACGCACCTGTTTTGCTAACTCAAATGGTACACCACCAATAATAAAGCATACTTTGCGCTTTGGAAAAGGCACTTTTTCTGCTTTAGTCTTGATTTCGCTGTAAACAGCATCGTCAGACATGTTGTTTTGGAAATATTTTGCACCAGAGCCTTCTACTGACGACAATCGCGCACCATCAGACCAAGCAATTTTCGTATTGCCAGAGCCAATATCTACAACATAAGCATCGCCTTCATAATCTTTTGGCATCACCGATTTATAACCCAATTTACCTTCCTGTTCAGCAGTGACAAGATTGACGACATAGCCCATTGTTTTCAAATAATCTGTAATTTTCTTAGTAATTTCCACTTTTTGCGCACCTGAACTGATGACAAAATGAATATCGCGTGGACTCACACCAAAACTCAACATATTTGAAATATAATTTTTCAAACCATTTTTTACATCTTCATCACTCGTTAGTTTTTCATAAACAAGACTCGCACCGAAGTCGGCTTTCTCCAATTTCCAGTTTTTTTGTGCATCAATTTTGACAATAAACGAATTGAACCCAGATGCACCCAACTCAACTACACCTTTGAGTTTACCGCCATTTGGCACAGGAGCAGTGTAGTCGAATCGAGGACGATTAGCCGTTGTAGTCGCCGTAGTAGAGGAAGCTGAATTAGAAGATGTTGAACTTGTGGTATTAGAAGGCGTTGCGTTCGCATCGCCATTCGATGAAGTTCCATTGTTAGAGGTCTCGGTTGTTTCTTTTTTGCCAAATTTTTCAGTCAACTGTGGAAAAAACTGGCGCACACCGAAAAATATGCCTCCCACAATCAAAAGCGTTATTAAAAAACGTGAAAAAGGTGTTAAGCGGCTCATTTACTAAGGTTTTAATAAGTCAATAATCAATTTTTTCATTATGTTTCTTTCTATATCTTTTTCAGAAACCACGCAATACTACATGATTTGATTAGAAAATCAAAAAAAAATCTACGACAAATCGGCTTACATAGATTAGAATATACCCCCTCAGTAAAAAACAAAAAACCATGTAGCAGACTACATGGTTTTCAAACTAAGAGTATAGAAATTTTATTGAATCTTCATTCTATTTATTAACAACAATTTTGCTTACAATATCGTGGTGATGCCGTGTGTGATAAGCTGTAAAATGCAAAAATTCTCCCGCAGTCAACATAAATTTGAGCGGATGAGGCATTTGGTATGTATCCAAATCAGTCTCACTCAGCATCGCTGCACGTTCTATCAATTTTGCCGTAACCGATTTTAAGGTTTCCAAAAGTTCCTCTTTCGACCCCTCAGTATCAATATGCCGATACGATTGTAAAAGTGGTTGAGGTTGGCTTAAAGCATTGTCGTACAAAGTCTTAATCTCCTCGTAGGTGCGCGTCGGATGCGGGCTTTTGCCCCATTGTTCCATAAGCGATGGCTGACCGAACAATTTGACCAAGGGTTTTGATGCTTGAATTAGATGCTGAACATTCTGTCCAATTGACCATTTTTCGGCATGAGGTTGCTGAAAAAAATCTGCTTCAGGGATATTTTCTACAGCTTTCACTAAGGCCTCTACCTCATTTTGAAGGCGTTGAAATAGAATTTGCTTTTCCATGTTTCTATTTTTACTGAATATTCGTTAAATAAAATGAGTAATTTTTTACAATAAATGCTTTTTAGCACGTAAAAATGCTTTTATGATGTATGAATCATCTTTGTACAGAAGCGATAGCATAATGCCACCTTCAAGGTCTTGAACGACTTGTTCTGCTAATTCGAGTGCGTATTTTTCAGTAAACTTGGCTTGATAAATACGTTTTAAAGCATCAATAAACTCTCTAAAAAACTGCTGCAACAAGCCTAAAAACCGAGGTTGCCAATATACTGTCTCCAAAACCGTATTACCCATCAAACAGCCCCCCTCAGTATAAAAAAAGGATTTTGCCATTTTTTTGAGCAATTTATCTATTTTTTCTACGGGTTCGAGAGCCGTATCTTCTGCGACTATAGCAATATGCGTTTGGAAGCGATTGAGCACATTTTCAATAATAGCCATCATCAAGTCCTCTTTATCTTTAAAATAATAGTAAAAATGTGAGGGTTGTATGTCGCACTCTTCTGCCAATAACTTCATACTCGTGTAGGCATAGCCACGCTGTCGAATCATGCGTGTTGCTTTTTCTAAAACTTCTTCTCTCGATGTTTTTACTGTTGGCATGTGCTTCCTAATTTTTGACAAATTTATAGAATGATTGTTCAATAAAAAATATTTTGCCTACTTTTTGATAAAAAATATTTTCGTCCGTGTTTTTTGCAAAAAATCTATTGTGAAATTCTAATTTTGAGCCGAAATCGAAAAATAAATTTCTCAATGTTCTAATAACCATAATTATGAATTTTCCTAAAGATTTAAAATATACAAAAGAACACGAGTGGGTGCGCCTCGAAGGAGACATCGCAACTATTGGCATAACAGACCATGCCCAAAGCGAGTTGGGAGATATTGTTTATGTCGAAGTAGAATCTGTAGGCGAAACTATCACAGCAAATGAAGTGTTTGGCACAGTTGAAGCGGTAAAAACAACATCTGAATTGTATATGCCTGTAACGGGCGAAGTGCTTGAAGTCAATGCAATATTAGAAGACGAACCTGAATTGGTCAATTCAGACCCTTATGGCGAAGGCTGGATTATCAAAGTAAAAGTTGCCAATACGGCAGATTTGGACGAACTCTTGGACGCAACAGCCTATGAGGCTATATTGTAAAAATGAAAAACATAAAATATCCTTACGCCCCAGCATTGGTTTGGGGCATTTTTATTTTTATCCTTTCGGTCTGGCCTGGTAAGGATTTTCCAACTCTTCCTGATTGGGGTGACTTGTTGGCCGTGGATAAATTAATCCACATGCTTTTTTATGGACTTTTGACATGGTTGATTCTGCACAGTAAACGTCAAAATACTGAGGGGGTGGTTTCGATGAGTTTTGCAGTAGGTATAGTAGCTTTCAGTAGCGGTTATGGGTGGTTTTTAGAGTGGTTTCAGGGGCGTTTTTGTCAAGGGCGTTTTTCTGATGCGATGGATGGCATTGCCAATACGATTGGCGCGGTTGTTGGGCTACTCATTTTTCTCTTTTTGTTCAGAAAGCAACAGCCTATTGATGATCTTTCTTAAGCCGCCTTTTATCGAAATCAAGCAACTTTTATAAAAAAAAGGCGTTATTTTAGTGGATTGGTTATTGTGAATAGCCTAATCAAAAACATTTATAAAAATTGATTTCAATCGGTCATAGAATGAAAAAAACGCTTTTGGCACTCCTTTTTATTATGCCTTTGCTTTTGGCAGCGCAACCTGACCCACGTTTGGCAGAGCAGTATTTTCAAACAGGCGAACTTGAAAAAGCCGCTACTCTGTATGAAAAACTGTATGCACAAAACTCTGGCGATTATTACTTCGAACGCTATTTATCGTGTTTGATGGACTTGAGTCGTTTTGACGAAGCTGAACGCATCATTACAAAACAAATCAAAAAAGAGCCTTCAAAATCAACGCTTTATGTACAGTTGGGTAAACTGTACGAGCGTCAAAATAAGACGGCAGCGGCTAATGAGCAGTTCAAAAAAGCCATTGACAAATTGACTTCTGACCGCTATGTGATTGACAATTTGGCTTCGACTTTTAGTGCGATGGCTCGCTATGACTTGGCTTTGTCAACCTACGAGCAAGGTGGCAAACTGATGCGCAACAAAAACCTGTTTGCCTATAATTTGGCTGAATTGTATCGTCGCAAGGACGATGTGCCAATGATGATTGAATCGTATCTCAACGCCATCAAAGAAAATCCGGGCTACCTCCCCTCAGTACAATCCATGTTGATGCGTAATGCATCGGGTGCAGACGAACAGGCTGAGTTACAAAGCCAACTTTATGCACGCATACAGGATGAACCCAAGATTTTGGCATATCCAGAATTATTATCGTGGTTGTTTTTGCAAAAAAAAGATTATAAAAATGCTTTTCGTCAACTCAAAGCAGTGGATAGGATGAACGGTGAAGATGGTAATCGCGTCTATGGTTTGGCGAATATCGCGGCAGAAGACCACGATTACGATGCCGCTATTGAGGGTTATAACTATATCGTGTCGGAAAAAGGGCGTCAATCGCCTTTGTTTATCATCTCAAAACAAAGCCTTCTGTCGTGCAAACGCAAGAAATTGACTGAGGGGTACACTTTTACAAAAGAAGAATTGATTCAAATTGAAAAAGAATACGAGTCGTTTTTAGATGAAATTGGGCGCAATGCACGTACAGCTCCTATTGTTTCTGAATTGGCTGAATTGGAGGCTTTTTATTTGCAAAACCTCGATAAAGCGGTGGCTTTATTGGAAGAAGTGATTGAATTTCCGATGGTGGATAAAGAGGTTCAGTCGAAAGCGAAGTTGAGTTTGGGCGATTTTTACTTGATTCGGGGCGAACGTTGGGAGGCCACTTTGCTCTATTCTCAAGTGGATAAACTGTACAAAGACGATATTTTAGGACATGAAGCGCGGTTCAAAAATGCAAAATTGAGCTATTATTTTGGTGATTTCGATTGGGCAAAGGCTCAGTTCGACGTTTTGAAAGCCTCGACCTCGAAGTTGATTTCTAATGATGCGATTGATATGAGTGTGTTTATCCTTGATAATACAGGTCTTGACTCGGTGACAACAGCAATGGAAATGTATGCACAAGCAGAATTGCTGGTTTTCCAGAACAAATATGTTGAAGCTTTTGAGAAATTGGATTCGATAACGATGCTTTTTCCAGAACATTCGCTCGACGATGATGTGTTGTACTTGAAAGCAAAGGTTTTCAAAAAACAAAGGGAATACACCAAAGCGGTGGCTTTGTATGAGAAAATTGTAGAAAAATACAAGGAAGAAATCAGAGCTGATAATGCACTCTTTGAAATGGCAGAAATTTATGAAACGCGTTTGAACGATAAAGAAAAAGCCAAATCACTGTACGAAAAGCTATTCACCGATTTTTCTGACTCGACTTTGGCGGTTGAGGCTCGAAAACGCTTCAGAATACTGAGGGGGGATAAATTGGGAAAAGAGCAATAAGTTAAAAAAAGGTTTACGAGCCAAAATTCGTAAACCTTTTTTCATTTAAACAGGTCGCCCTAAAGCTCTATCACGCAAACGCTGTAAAAAAGGTGAAGCAAAAATGAACGACTGCAATTCTTGATTGGTACTTTCCAAAACCTCAGATTTATTGCCTTTCCATTCCAATTTGCCTTGGTGAATGAAACAAATATTGTCCCCGATTTCCATCACAGAGTTCATATCGTGGGTATTGATGATGGTCGTGATATTGTTTTCAATCGTAATAGACCGAATCAATTCATCAATGACGATAGACGTTTTAGGGTCAAGCCCGGAGTTGGGTTCATCGCAAAACAGGTATTTTGGATTCAAAACAATGGCGCGCGCAATGCCGACCCGTTTTTGCATACCACCCGACAATTCGGATGGAAATTTTTTATTTGCTCCTGTCAAACTCACCCTTTCAAGACAATAATCTACCCTTTCAGACTTTTCTTTGGCA
Source organism: Saprospiraceae bacterium (assembly GCA_016787525.1). Classification (GTDB taxonomy): domain Bacteria; phylum Bacteroidota; class Bacteroidia; order Chitinophagales; family Saprospiraceae; genus JAAFJT01. The sequence continues at coordinate 17,160 of JAEUUP010000044.1, forward strand.
TTCAGATTGGTGAACATATCCAAGGGAAATCGAATATTCTGCTCGACTGTCAAGGAGTCAAAAAGAGCCGAACCTTGAAACAACATGCCCACTTTCATACGCACAGCACGCAATTCCTCTTTACCCAAATTGGTAAAATTGACATCGTCGTACCAAACTGAGCCACTTGTAGGTTGAACTAAACCAATCAAAGATTTTAATAAAACGGTTTTACCTGCGCCTGACCGACCTATGATGAGATTGGTTTTGCCCGCTTCAAAAAGTATAGAAATGCCTTTCAGAACTTGCTGTTCGCCAAAGGTTTTTGTTATATTTTCTGCTCTAATCATTTCGTTATTCGTTATTGGTTACTGGTATATTCGTTATTGGTTGATTATGATTAGCAAGGGAAATTAACTAAAAAACAACCAATCAATGAATAACTAACTTGTCAAAACAATGGTGATGATATAGTCGGCTAAAAGTATGGCGATATCGCTGAAAACGACGGCATTGGTCGAAGCTTGACCTAACTCAACGCTACCACCTTTGACATAATAGCCTTGATAACAGGAAATAGATGTTAAAAGAAAAGCGTAAACAATGGCTTTTACAAACATGATGAAGACATTGTAAGGCACAAAAAATGAGCGTAAACCTCGTACAAAATCGCCATGAGATAACAACTCAGTCGGAACACTGGCAATATAGCCGCCCAAAATGCCTAAAAAGGCAGAAAGAGCCACTAACATGGGAATCATAACGATAGCCGCAACGATTTTAGGCATCACAAGATAAGCCGCTGTGTTAACTCCCATGACCTCCATGGCATCAATATGCTCTTTTTGACGCATACCGCCGATTTCTGCTGCCATATTTGACCCCACTTTGCCCGCTAAAACAAGGCAAGATACCGTTGGAGACATTTCAATGATACACAAGTCACGCACAATATAGCCAATATAATAACGAGGGACGAGCTGACCATTGAGTTGATAAGCAAATTGAACAGAGGCAACTGCACCCACAAACACAGAAACCAATGCTACAATGATGAATGAACCAATCCCAATATCATTCATTTGCCGTGCCGTTTCGATCCAATACATGCGCCATTTTTCAGGTTTTGAAAAGGCTGTACGCAGCATGATGAGATAACGACCAAAGTGAGAGAAGAATGTAAACACGTATGTTATAAATTATGTGTAATAAATGATGAATCGTTTCCTTAAAAACACGAAATGAACATCCGTGATTTATGGCTAAAATCTGTGTATTTTTTTTAAAATACTGCCAAAAGTAGCAAATAAACGCAAAGTAGATGCCCTTATTTTGTGAAATCTTGAAATCACTGATTTGGGTCAGCCGAACCATCTACATCGCCCGTTTTTATACCTATAAAATTGAAATTAAGAGTAGCGGCATTAAACGTCACTTCAAAAATATCAACAGGAGTATTGGGATTCTGGATGGTGGACTCTGGATAGAAATGCCAAGACATACCATCTGGCAAAGTTGGCGTGATACCTAATAAAAAACGCTGCAAGCGCAGAATATCAACAGCATCAACTTCGCCGCTTATATCCACATCAGCGGCTAAAAGCTGTTCTGTGCGTAAAGTCCTGATACCCAATAAGTAGCGGCGAATCAAAAGCATATCTACGGCATCTATACCGTTGCTCATATTAGCTGTACGTTGTACTTTGATACTCAAAGGAGTGTTCAGTGGTACGTAATTGGATGTATAAACACCTGACGTAGTGGTCGTTGTTGAATCGTTGCCAATCACGATTTTTTGATTGGGCATAGCATCGCCCCACCATGTTTTTATCGTACCAGTCACAACAGTTGTTGTTGGCGCACTTGTCCCATCAAGTGTTTTTACGCCTGTACTGAGGGGGTCGAGCCAATCTTTCAACCGTGTTGAAGGTGTACCATTGCCATCCCAAGCCTTTGCAAACCAACCATTTAGAGCAAAATTGACATGACAAGAATCAGTCATCACTGCACCGTGCAACTGTCCAACGATGCGCCCCGATTGGTCAAAAAGCGGTGCGCCTGACGCACCTGGCTCTACTAAACCTTCGTCAAAACTCACTCTCAGATGGCTTCTTGCAGGCGATACAGCTCCGTTGCTCCACGACACAGCGTTGGCATAAACGGTAGCGGCTCGGCTGTCGCGAGCGTATTTTTTTATATCGCCTTGCGGATGGTGAATCATCACTGTCGAAGTCGGCAATGTTGTTGAATCCCGATTCCAACCTAAATACCGCGCATTGACATCGAGAGCGATGCGATAGTCTAATTCTAAAAGTAAAAAATCTGTCTCACGCGCACCCGCTCGATTGGTACAGCCTTGAATGGTGCGGCTGATGGGTTCGGAAGAAGGGCTGCCACACGTTGGGCTTTCGTAGTTGAAGTAAAAAATCCACTGACTGTAATCAGGCGTAAGACCATCGGCACAGTGATACGCACTCAAAATATAGGGTTTACCATCATTTTTGGTATTATTGACCAATGCACCGCTACACCAACCCAAGCCTTGTTGGGTCACACACAAAATGCGTACAACACCTTGTTTTTGTGTTTGCCAAGCTGAAGCTGTCGGGCAGTTGATATTGATATGACAACTGACAGAGTGACCAAAATCCAACATGCCCAACATGATTTGATTGTAGGCATGATAAATCGTTTTTATGGTAAAATTGGCTTTTTTCACCACGTTTTTAGGTTCAAAATATTCTAAAATAGCTTCTTGACCTTTTACAAAACCGATGAAAAAACGACCACTTTTCGGATTATTTTCGGCATCATACGCTCCTTGTACGCTTGAGCCATCGGGCGAGAAAAGATAAAGTTTAGCTCCTTTGGGCAATTCAAAATTATCTAAACTCAAAGCCAAACCGAGCGCATCGTTCGAACGCAAACGACACTGCCAGAGACGGTCACCGTTGGGCAAATCATGCCATTTTCCCGCATTTTGTAGTGTTAAATCTGTCACTATTGGCACAGCAAAGCGAAAACTACCTAAAAACCCTTTGTCCTCTTCGCGGATACGCGCCCAATCGGGTTGTGGTACGACAAAAGGGTCTGGTGCGACTATTTTTTCGGAAATACTGAGGGGTATGCCGCCTTTGCTATCTTGCGAAAAAAGCACAATTGGCAGACAACAAAAAGTAATAAAAAGGTAATAAAATGCGTATTTTCGGTTCATGGATGTACAAAGTTTTATGGACGAGCAATGACAAACTTCTTAGTCACTTCAAATTGATTCGTTGCCACAGTTAGAAAATAAAGTCCGGGTGTAAACGCATAGGTCGGAATCACCACTTTTTGCGCCAACAAATCCGAGTCGCTGATGGTGCGTTGATACATTTTTTGACCCAAGGCATTCACAACCCATATTTCTGCTTTCACCGCTTCGGGCAGTTGAAAGACGACATTGAGATTTCTATCCACAGGATTCGGATACATTTTGAGAATATCAAAATCGCCGATGGGTTGACCAAAATTGCGGCGCACTTGCTCGTATGCTTTCAACAGATTGAGTCGCCCACCCGAAATCGTTTTGCCACTCAAATCAGACGACGCATCTACCCCCCTCAGTATTGAGCTTTTCAAAAGATTCATAGCTGCCACAGGGTCGGTTTTAGCAGTTTGACACAGATTCGTTTCGGGCATACTCCACAATAAAGCGGCTGCACCTGCTGCTAATGGTGTTGCAAATGATGTACCATTATCCGTTTCAATTTGGTTATTGACAGAAAGGAGTGGAATATCAACGCCTGGCGCAGAAAAGTGAACATAGTTTTTGCCATAAGCATAACCTGCACGACTGTCATTTTTGTCGGAAGCAGTGATGGCTACAATACTTGATTTGGCACAGAGGGTAGGCATATCTCCTATTTTTTCGACATCATTATCTTGATTATCAACCGCTACGAAATTTAAAATGCCATATTTCCCCAATGTGTCATAAAGCGCGCATAGCAGGGGTTTTTGAGCTGGACTTGAGTTTGAAAAACCACCTGAAAAATTGGTTACAGGTACAAACGCTCCTTTTTTCCCACCTGAATTTTTATACAATTTATGCTGTGTCAAAAGATAATCATAAGCTTGTATCAGATTTGACTCATTGGCAACACCACTAATGAGCATCATTTTTACTTTCCAATTGACACCTGAAAGCAACTTAGCATTATTACCTGCGGCCCCAATCACACCAGCAACCGCAGTTCCGTGTCTCAAACGACTTTCTGTAACGATTGATGACAACTGCGAATGGTTATCCTTTCCGCTTAAAAGAGCAACACCACGATAGTCATCAACAAAACCATTTTTATCGTCATCAATATTATTATTTGGAATTTCATCTTTATTGAGCCAAATATTGGCTTGTAAATCATCAGTTGTGCGGTCATAAAAACCATATTCAAGTATGGCGACAACGATTGTATCGCCACAAGCGGTCACACCACCCGTTGTCTTGTCCCATACTGAGGGGGCATTGATTTTTGCCAAAGACCATTGTTGTGAAAACTGTGGGTCATTTGGATTGCCGCGTTCTTCGACAATGTGGTTGTATTGAACGGCTGATACTGAGGGGGTGTTTTTCAGGGCTTCAAACACTTGTTTCTCATCATAAATATCGGGGTCAAAACGCAAGGTATAAATGCGCATATTTTCAGAAATAAGTGTAAACCCTTCGTGTCTCAACGTTTCCGTTTTTTGATTAAATTCTTTTTCAAAATCCGTAAACAATTGATTGTCAGATAATTGAAAAATCATTTCTCCTCGTACATAAGTACCTTTACCTACTGATTTAGCATTCTGTTGTGCCGTAAGTTGAACCACGAAGGTTAAAAGACAAGCTAAAATAGTGCAGAAGAATCGAGTCATGGGTGATTTGTGATTTAAGTAATGAGTAATAGATATGCCGTCTAAAGTCATGATTTTATGAGTTGTTAAAGATGCCTAAAATTACGATAAAAGCGAAACTTATGTTTTGATGAAATTGATTTTAACTTTTTTGAGACCCAAATTTACTAAACTTATCTATGTCGTACCTAACTGCTTTGCGGTAAACTATACTTATTAACACGCATAATCCTTTGATTTTTATAGCTTTTACTAATTTTGTCGTTTTATTAATTAAAAATACCGATATGAAAAAAGCAAACATTACTATCTGCCTTTTTATTCTCATTCCTTTCCTCTCACATGCGCAATGCTACAATCTTGTTTGGTCTGACGAGTTCGACGGTTCTTCACTCAACACTGCTAAATGGTCGTATCAAGTCGGTGCTGGTGGTTGGGGCAATAATGAATTGCAATACTACACGAATGGTGCGAATGTCGAAGTATCCAATGGGACGTTGAAAATTCGTGCCAAACAAGAGTCATTTAATGGGTCAAACTATACGTCGAGCCGAATTTTAAGTCAATACAAAGGCGATTTTCGCTATGGTAAGTTTGAGGCACGTATGAAACTGCCTTTCGGACAAGGTATTTGGCCCGCCTTTTGGCTCATGCCCACCAACAGTGAATACGGTACTTGGCCTCGAAGTGGTGAAATTGATGTAATGGAATTGCTCGGGCATCAGCCGAATATCGTGTATGGCACGATTCACAGCGGTACATCCGCAGGCGCGACAGTGTCGTCAAGTGCCAATTATACACTACCAAGTGGCAGTTTTGCAGATGATTTTCATACATTTTCGATTGAATGGTCGCCAACAGAAGTCAAGTGGCTGGTTGACGGTACGCTTTATTCGACTAAAACAGGGAGTGATATTTCGCCGTGGGTTTTTGACAAAACTTTTCATGCGATTTTAAACGTTGCTGTGGGCGGCAACTGGCCCGGCGCACCCAATGGGACAACGGTTTTTCCACAAACTATGGAAGTGGACTATGTACGCATTTATCAGAAATTGGAGGATGTACAAATTACAGGTGCGGCATTGGTAGAGCCTGCCGCTTCGTCTGTTTACTCATTGCCAACCATTGCCAATACCACTTATGCGTGGTCAGGCGGTGCAAATGCGACTATTTCGTCGGGACAAGGTACAACGCAAGCAACGATGGCGTTTGGGTCAACAGAAAATGTCACAACTCTTTCAGCGACTTTGTCCAATGGGTGCGGTACGGCGACCCCTCAGTATTCCGTGACTGTTTCGCCCAATCAGTGGGTCAATCCAGATTTTGAAAACAATTTAACAAATTGGAACACAAGTGCTTACAATGGCGGAGCTGCCGATTTTACAATCTCCACAACCAATCCACAGCAAGCGACGAAAGCCCTTTGTGCCGCAGTGACAGCCCTTGGGCAATACCCGTGGAACGTCCAAGTGAGTCGCACGGCTTTCAATGTGACGGCAGGGCAATCTTACACTTTGACTTTTTGGTCGAAGGGTGATGTGGCAGGTTTGCCATTTAATTTTGCCTTCATCAATGCCAATGATTTTACACTTTATGCAGGTGGCAATAGGTCAACGGCAACAGTCTGGACAAAGCAAACCTTTACGTTCAACCCAACTGTTTCGACAACGGTTTTATTCACAATAGACCTCGGTACTCAAACAGGAACGTATTGTTTCGATAATTTTGTTTTTGGTAAAACTGAATTGGTTGTCCCAGTCGAACTCATTGATTTTCAAGCTATTTTGAAAAACAAAAAAGTAGCATTGACTTGGGAAGTGGCAGAAGAGAAAAATTTAAAAAACTATGAAATCGAACGCTCGTATAATGGTGTGGACTTTGATATTTTAGGTTTCGTAGCAGCGACAAAAGACAAAGTCTATCGTTTTGAAGACGCTGAACCTCTGAAGCCGATTGGTTTTTATCGTTTGAAAATGAATGACAATGATGGGCGTTTCGCGTATTCAAAAATTCTATCTGTTGCTGTTTCAGACAAAACGGTTTTTGTATTTCCGAATCCAACCCATGATTTTATCGAAATAAAAAATATAGAAACTTTAAAAACCATTGAATTATTTGACCAAAATGGACGACTTTTGCGCCAATTTTCAAGCAGACCAATTAATCGTTTAGATTTGAGAGATGTGCCGAAAGGAATTTATCAATTGAGAACGACGACAGAGGCAAGTTTTGAGGTTTTTAAAGTGGTTAAAATGTGAAAATATGATGCCTTTGGCTTCATCAAGCTGAAAGCATGACTGAGGGGTTACTCCCCTCCAAATATTATTTTCAATCGTTTTTTAAGTTCTTTGTCAGCTATATTTTCCATTTCTGATTTATCAAAAATAGAGACTAAGTGGACATTACCCGCGACAATTTTGACGCAGGCAATAACCCTTGCGCCGCCGCTTTTGCCCTTGCCTTTTGATGTAATTGCCATGCGGATTTTATAACAATCCGATCCAATAGAAACCCCTTCTTCAATTGGATTAATTTCCAGTTTAGTGATGAGTTCATTAACATCTTGAAGAATGGAAGGATATTTTTTAGTCAAAGGCTTTAAATCGTTTAAGAATAGGTCGGTTGTAAAGACTTCAAAAGGCATTTGTTCTGTTTTGTTTTAAATTTTCTCAAGCATTTAATTCTTCTTCAAGCTCTTTTATGGCTTGACGAGCATTTTTAAGTTGAATCAACCCTTTCTCATGTAATTCAACTTGTTTTAAACCTTCGATAGTTGATTCGACAAATGCTTCAACTTCAGGAGGAATAGGCTCTTCCACAATACGGCGTAAACGTACAGTTGTAAAATTTTTAAGCAAATTGAGTAAATCTGCTTTTTCAATATCAGAAACAGTTAAGATATATTCGTTCATTTTTTAGTTTTTAAGATTCAAAAATAATACTTTTTTTGAAAAATACTGAGGGGTATCTCTCAAAGATAGTTTGAAAATAAATTTTTTATGGCAAAAGAAATCACTTCCCGAACAGAAGATTACTCACAGTGGTATCTCGATATTGTAAAAAAAGCTGGTTTAGCTGACAACTCGCCTGTGCGTGGTTGTATGATTATCAAACCCAATGGCTATGCTTTGTGGGAAAATATGCGCGATGCACTCGACCGTATGTTCAAAGATACAGGTCATGTCAATGTGTATTTTCCGTTATTGATTCCAAAATCATTTTTGTCGAAAGAAGCAGCGCATGTTGAAGGTTTTGCGAAAGAATGTGCCGTTGTGACGCATTATCGTCTGAAAAACGACCCCGATGGTCATGGTGTCATCGTTGACCCAGAAGCAAAATTGGAAGAAGAACTCATTATTCGTCCGACTTCCGAGACGATTATTTGGGATACATATCGCAATTGGATCAATTCTTACCGCGATTTGCCTTTACTCTACAACCAATGGGCAAACGTGATGCGTTGGGAAATGCGGACACGCCCGTTTTTGCGGACAGCTGAGTTTTTGTGGCAAGAAGGTCACACGGCTCATGCGACTGCCGAAGAAGCCATTGCAGAAACACGACAAATGCTCGATGTTTATGCCGATTTTGCTGAAAATTGGATGGCAATGCCTGTTGTAAAAGGTGTAAAAACGCCGAATGAGCGTTTTGCTGGCGCAGAAGATACGTATTGTATCGAGGCTTTGATGCAAGATGGTAAGGCTTTGCAAGCAGGTACATCACACTTTTTAGGACAAAATTTTGCGAGAGCCTTTGACGTGAAGTTTTTGAATAAAGACAATAAAGAAGAATTAGTGTGGGCAACCTCGTGGGGTGTTTCGACCCGTTTGATTGGTGGTTTGATTATGACGCACTCTGACGATGATGGGTTGGTATTGCCGCCCAAACTTGCGCCTACACAAGTAGTGATTGTGCCAATTCCGAAACCTTCGCCCGAAATCACAGAAGCGGCTGATAAAATCTCGAAATTACTGAGGGGTATGGGCATTCGTGTCAAAGTGGATAATGATGAGACCAAACGCCCGGGTTTCAAGTTTGCAGAATACGAAATGTTGGGTATTCCTGTGCGCATTGGCATTGGCGCACGCGATTTGGCGGCTGGCAAAGTCGAAGTGGCGCGTCGCGATACGAAAGAAAAAATGAGCGTGGATACTGAGGGGGTCGCCGAATACATCAAAAACTTGTTGGATGATATTCAGCAAAACCTGTTCAATCGCGCCAAAGCCTATCGCGAAAGCATGACAACGAAAGTGGATAATTTCGACGATTTTCAAAAAGTTTTGGAAGAAAAAGGCGGTTTTATCTTGGCGCATTGGGATGGTACAGGCGAAACGGAAGATAAAATCAAAGAATTGACCAAAGCGACTATTCGATGTATTCCGTTGGACTCTGTTGAAGAAGATGGCAAATGTGTGCTGACAGGTGCGCTCTCGAAACGCCGTGTGTTGTTTGCAAGAGCGTATTGATAACTGATACTGTTCGATAATAAAAACGCTTGTTCAGATGATTCTTGAACAAGCGTTTTTATTACCGAACATTGCAAACTCTAGTGTTGTATCGCCACTTTGCTAAGAAACTGTTTTAAAACCTACCACTGACTGTTTCTATTCAAAACATGGATCATATACGTACTATTTTGTCAAATATAAGGTTCTAAAACAGACTCTCATGGTGTTTTACCCTAAACTATCAACGACCAATGATTAACTCCCAACTCGTTCAGCCTCTAATTGTTTAAAATAAAAAACTGCTTTCTCTTTCAACAATCGTTCTTGTTCACCTTGCCCTTTCGCCATGACTTTCTGCGTCAATTTATAATGAGGCCACCCCTCAGTATCCAAGCCCACAAACTCATAATAACCATCATAACTCAACAAACGGCAAACGGCGATGTGCATCAAGTCTTGTTTTTCCTCTTTTGTCCATCCTTTTTTCCAAAAACCCAACTCTTGAATGCCAATCATCAACAGAACCACATTCAAATCGGGTAAAGAATCGTGTTTCAAAGTATCTTTGACAATGTGGCGCACGCGCAACCATTCAAAATCTAATTCCCAATCTTCCATATTTATGATTAAACTGTTCTGTTTACATCAAATTGTTCCAACAAATCACCCACTCTGCGCAAAAACATGCCACCCATAGAGCCATCAACGATGCGGTGGTCGTAGCTCATAGACAAATACATAATCTGACGAACGGCGATGACATCACCAAAGTCAGTTTCGATAACTGCAGGCTTTTTCTTAATCGTCCCTGTTGCTAAAATAGCCACTTGCGGCTGATTGATGATAGGTGTCCCCATAATATTGCCAAAACCGCCAACATTGGTCAAGGTAAAAGTGCCACCTTGTGTCTCATCGGGCTTCAATTTATTGGAACGCGCACGTGTCGCCAAGTCGTTGACCGCTTTAGACAAACCCATCAGATTCATTCTATCTGCATTTTTGATGACAGGGACGATGAGGTTGCCTGAAGGCAAAGCAGCAGCCATACCAATGTTCAAATCTTTTTTGACAATAATCTGATTGTCGTTCACACTCGAATTGACCAATGGATATTCACGCAAAGCGATGCAAATGGCTTCAATGAAAATAGGCGTAAAAGTAATGTTTTCGCCATATTTTTTCTGAAAATCTGCTTTGACACGGTTACGCCAATTGACCAGATTCGTCACATCGGCTTCTACAAAGGACGTAACATGCGGTGCGACACGCCGAGACATCACCATATGGTCGGCTATCAAACGGCGCATTCTATCCATTTCGACGATTTCCACATTATCTGAAACAGGTACGATAGGGGGCAATGTGGTTTGGGGCAAAGGCAATGCGATGTCTTCTTTAGGTGCAACGTTTACAGCAACAGGAGCTTTGTAATTTTTCTTATTTTCTACAAAATCCAAGATATCGGTCTTCGTGACACGACCACCGTTGCCGCTACCAGAGATTGTGTCTAATTCAACGCTGCTGATACCCTCTTGTTTGGCAATGGTGCGCACCAAAGGCGAGTAGAAACGGTCACTTGTGATAGACTCCATTGGTCTGCTTGAGACTTTCTCTGTTTTCTGAGTCGCTTGAGCGACAACCTCGTGTGGTTTCTCATGTGTGCCATTCGATTCTATCTTAGCGACCGACACGGGTGGCACGGCTATACTTGGTGCAGGAACAACAGCTTCGATGGCTTCTGTCGAAATGCGAGCTATAACAGTTCCAATTGGTACAACATCATTCTCTTTGAACAATATTTCAGCAATCGTACCACTGAGAGGTGACGGTACTTCGGAATCCACCTTGTCGGTGGCAATTTCCAATATCGTTTCGTCTTGATCAACATAGTCTCCGACATTTTTTTTCCAGCCGAGGATGGTTGCTTCCATGATACTTTCGCCCAACTTAGGCATTACAAGGTCGAACTTTGCCATTTTTTACAATTTTAAAAGATAATTATGGTTTATATCTGGTTGGAAATCAAAAACTTAGAATAATCACCCCCTCAGTATCCAAACAAAATTTTGCCAAAATTACGCCTTTTCCGTAGCTTTTATATTATGCAGCAAAAATTTTCGCAGTAAGTTCAATGCTGTGTTTGCTGCATATTCAATATTTTTCAATCGCCCACGGTCTAAACTGATTTTATAAGTTATCATTTCGACCCTATTGCCTACTGCAATCCACACTGTGCCAACAGGTTTGTCAGGCGTGCCACCTAATGGTCCTGCTATGCCCGAAACAGCAACAGCAACATCAACACCCAATCTGTCGAGCGTTCCTGTTACCATTTCGCGAACACAGTTTTCGCTAACGGCCCCCTCAGTATCCAACATCGTTTTGGACACATCCAGTAGTTTCTCTTTCAATTCGTAGGAGTAAACTACGGTACTGCCTTCAAAATAAGTGGAACAACCCGAAACGGTTGTCAACAGATGTGATAAATAACCGCCTGTACAACTTTCTGCCACGCCCAATTTCAGACCTCTTTCGACTAACATCCGCCCTATCACAATGGGCATAGTATCCTCATCATAACCTGCTACGGCATAGCCGACGATTTTTTCCAATTCTACTTTCAATTCATCCAATTGCTCATGCAGAGCCGCCTCATTGTTGCCCCTTGCTGTCAAACGCAAGCGCACTGTTCCCAAAGATGGTAAATAAGCCAACTTAACATTGTCAGGCAAAGCATCTTCAAAATTGCTCAGTTTTTCTGCCAACATCGTCTCTCCTTCGCCTGATGTTAAAAGCGTGCGATGCACAATAGGCGACATCGGAAAATGCTCACGCAAACGGGGCAATACATGCTTGCGCATCAGGTGTTGCATTTCATGTGGTACACCCGGCATAGACACCAAAGATTTTCCCCCCTCAGTATCAAACCACATGGCAGGTGCAAGCCCACGGTCATTATTCAAAATCACAGCATTTTGAGGCATAAAACAACCATTCTTATTCATTTCTGAAACAGTCCGATTGATTTTTTTAAAAAAACCGACCATTCGCTCATAGGTTTCATCGTGAAACACCATTGGAACATTGAAATAATCGGCTAAAGCTTTTTTAGTAATATCGTCTTTGGTTGCACCCAAACCACCTGTCATCAGCACAAGGTCTGCCTTTGAAAGTGCATAACGCACCGATTCGACAATCTCTTCGTGAACATCGCCGACGGAAGCTTTGCCTGCAATGCGAATGCCTTGAAGGTTGAGTTGTTGTGCCATCCACGCCGAATTAGTGTCTGTGATTTGACCGATGAGTATTTCATCGCCGATGGTCAAAAGGTAAGCTGTCATAAATTTTTACAATTTTGGATTTAGATTTACGAATTGTGGTACAAAACAACGAAATTTTAGAAGTGTTTTAAAGAATTGATAAAAAAGGTCGGTGGGGCTTAATAAAAAAGGTCGGCGAAGCTTCAAACTCCACCGACCTTGGCATTTATTTAATAGATTGATAATCAATCTCTTTTTGGCATAACTGCAGCTGTTTTGAATGTCGCATTTTGTACCATGTCTTTCATAATCAAAAGTGTTTCGTACAACTGCACATCTTTTTTTACATCTTTCAACCACTCAGTATTTCTGATGATTTTTGAAGAATCATTAGAGGTTTTAATAGCCGCGAAGTCTTCTGCGAGGTTGTCTGCGAGGAAACCATCAATGGGTTTGATGGCTTTTTTGTATGCATCAACCAAAGCTTCTTGTTTCGCTTCATAAGCTTTGAAAGCAGTCATGTTGAGCGGGTATTCAGTATTATCGCGCTGTGCTTTCATCCGTTTAGCGTTGTTAACAATAGCAGCAAAGGTTGGATTGTTCTTTATACGTTTTTCGCTGTTTGACTTGATTAATGGTATATTTTTCAAATCAACAACAGATTGACCATATTTTACAGGGTTGATGGATGTCCAAGGCATTGGGTGTTCATTGTCTTTTTCACCAACTGGTACTTCCATGTAGTTGTCGGGCAAAATGATGTCAGGAGTCACACCTTTCAACTGTGTCGAACCGCCATTGACACGGAAGAACTTCTGAATAGTGACTTTGACATTGCCTAGGTTCGTGATTGGCTCGCCATTCGCAGTCGAGCCACTGCGACCATAAGCACGGTCAAGGTCGAAGAAACGCTGTACTGTACCTTTTCCATAAGTGGGTGTGCCAACAATGATGGCACGACCATAATCTTGCAAAGCAGCTGCCATAATTTCCGAAGCAGAAGCGGAAAACTCATTGACCATAATCACGAGTGGTCCACCATATTGTACTGAGGGGTCGGTATCGTTCAAAACATCAGGGCGGTCGTTGCGGGCTTTGACCTGAACAATTGGTCCTTGTTCGATGAACAATCCTGACATCTTAACCACATCGCGCAAAGAGCCACCGCCATTGTTGCGTAAGTCAATAACAATACCTTTTACACCTGCTTTTTTGAGTTTATCAACCTCAACTGCCACATCTTCAGCACATTGATGACCATTGTCATTCTCAAAATCGGCATAGAATTTTGGCAATTTGATATAACCTATCTTGTCAGAATTGTTATTTTCTTGAATGATTAAGGATTTCGCAAAACCTTCATCCACGATGACTTCCTCGCGAATGATCGGAATAACTTTCATTTTGCCATCTGCTTTTGCTTTCACAGTCAAGCGAACTTCTGTTTTTTCTTTACCACGAATCATCGAAACCACCTCGTTGATGTCCATACCACTGATGTCCACAGGTTCTTTGTCACCTTGTGCGACTTTCATGATGATGTCACCTTCTTTGAGTTCGCCTTGTTTGTGCGCAGGACCACCAATCATAATATCTGTGATTTTGGTAAAATCTGTTTCCAAATCTGTTTGCAAACGTGCGCCAATACCAATAAGGCGACCCGACATGCCAATATCGAAGTTTTGCTTCTCAACAGGTTCAAAGTATTCCGTATGAGGGTCAAATACGTTGGCAATAGAGTTCAGATAAGTCGAAAGTCTATCCATTCGCTTGAGTTTTTTCAAGCGTTTGAAGTAGTCGTTGTATTGTTTCGTAGTTTCGGTCAAGGCAGCTTTTTTCAACTCCTCTTCAGATTTGTCTTTCGTATCTGCTTTGCCTTTTTCTTTGTCTTCCAACTTATTAGCCAAACGCGTCATAACCTCATACTTAATCATTTTACGCCACATGTCTTTCAACTCTGCATCGTTTTTAGCATAAGGTTTTTTGTCACCATCCATTTCGATGGTTTCGTTCTCATTACCCGAAAAGTTAATGGGCATTTCGATAACCTCTTTATAAAAACCTTCGACTTTTGTCATACTGGCATTCAACAATTGCTCCGATTTGTTGAAAAACGTGTAATCAAAAGCTTTGATTTGGTCGTCTAATTGTGATTCATAAGGTTTCAACTGCTCCACATCAGCTTGTGTGTAGAAGCGACGACCCGCATCAATGCGGTCTAAATAAAGTTTATAAACCTTTTGAGAAAATGCGTCGTCCATCATTTGAGGACTGAAATGTAATTGATTTAGGGCTGTCATCAATGACTGCAACAAAGCCACTTCTTTGTCGGCAGGAGCGGGTTTGGGGCAAAAAGCCGCAATCGTTACCCCGCTGGCAACCACCGTCATGAGAAAAATGTTTCTAAACTTCATATTCCACCAAATTTTAAAAAATGTTGTATTCATTGTTCAAAGATATTCAACTAACGATAAAGTTGCTTATTTCGTTTTTAAAATATCTTGATAAACTGAAAAGTTCTGTCAAAATTATGCCACAAGTCTAATTTTTCGATACAAAAGGTTTTTTATACGACCAATTGACCGATAAAATACTGAGGGGGTCTATTTTATACTACTAATAATACATCTTAAATATCCAACAATCGTCACCAATGTTTATCTTTGCAATTCTAATAATTGCGCATACTTCATTCACTTTAAAATTCACTCTATTATGCTTCACAAAAAACACATTTTCGCTTCCTTCTTGGTTGTTTTATCGGTATCGTTTTTATTCTCTCAATCACCTCTTGATTTGACAGGTGATGTGGATTTAACAAGTTGTACCAATTGTACCTACTTTGCACCACACGGCTTTTTCTCATCAGAGACACACGTTGTCAATGCCTTCAATTTCGCTCGAAGAGCAGAAGAAACCCAGTTATCTTTGACTACCAACTCATTAGGTACGCTCACATTGCCTTCGGGATACAGCTCATGGTCGGCCACAACACGGGCTTTGTATATCCTAAATGCTGAAAGAACAGCAAGGGCAGGTGTCTCTTACAGTGGAGCGCCCGTCCTCGGTTTACCTCTTGAAGGTTTGGAATCCCATCTCAACACCATTGCCCAAAATCATACACAGGATATGATGACAAATAATTTCTTTGCTCACATAAGCCCAACAACAAGTTTGTCGCCCTATCAACGTATCGATAATAGTGCCACTTATGGGTCAGCAGGTGCGTGTAGAGACTTTATGAGCTATGCCGAGAATCTCTATGTGTCTTGCACAAGCAATACTTCAACGCCCACTTATACCGTTGAACAAGCCATGTTTTCGTGGATTTATCGCGATGCAATTTCTTCTTGGGGACACCGCCGAGCCGCATTGATACAAAACTCAAACAGCTATGGTGCAACTGGTTTCAACAACAATGTAAATAGTTCCTCTAGCGAAGGGCATTTGGGCATTGGTATTGGCACACGTGTCTATGGTGGTACAGCCTATCCCGCGTGCGGTGGTACGTTCAATGCTCATATTGTCACGATGAATATTGCAGACCCAAAGCCTACTTGTCTTGCGAATTATAATGTTGTTGTACCCATTGAGCTCATCAGTTTTACGGGGCAATATCAGCAATCATACGTTGCTTTAAAATGGACAACTGCCAGCGAAAGAGACAATGCTTATTTCATCGTAGAAAGGTCAAGTGACGGCAAAAACTTTAAACCTTTCTCACGTGTGCAAGGTGCAGGAACAACACAGCAGAAAACAAATTACACATTAGACGATATTACACCACTAAAAGGCATGAATTACTATCGCTTATTGCAAGTAGATTTCGATGGTAAACAGTCGTATTCATCTGTTATTGCGGTTGCAACAGACAAAAAAACGGTCTTTTCGGTTTATCCCAATCCAACAAATGGCATTGTGAACGTTGTCAACCAAAGCGACTCTGAAACACAAATCGAAGTCTTGAACTCATTGGGTGAAATTGTTTTGAAAACAGATACTGCGATGTCCACAACACTCAATTTAACACATTTATCGGCTGGCATTTATGTCATTCGTACATCAAATGGTGATATACAGAGGATTGTAAAGTATTGATTGTGGCTACTTTAAAATAAAAACGGCTTACTGTATCAGTGAGCCGTTTTATTTTTCAAAAATCAATCTACCATAAGTTTACCACTACCTATAATTTTTCCTTCATTCTCAATCTTGAATAAATATAAACAACTTGGTAAGTCACGTCGCTCAAACTCAAACCGATTGCTTTTGATATTTTCTGCCCTTATTAATTTCCCTGCTGTATCAAAAAGTAAAAATTGTGCTTCTATACTGAGGGGGGCGTTTTCTAATTCAAAAATGGCTGTTTCGCTCAATGGATTTGGAAAAACCTTGATTTTGATGTCTGTTTGCACAGGTTTTTCAATTGAAACAGTTGTTAACCAATTTTTGCCAATTGTATGCCATGCTTTTTCAGTCAAAACAGGTTCGTTGAAATCAAAATAAATTGCTGCGCTGTTTTCAATGAGCGTACCCAGAGGTAAATCTTTTTTCTGTTTTATCCTAAACTTGACAAAACCATGTGAAGCCGCTTCATTTCGGAATGAATCCACCAAACGAATGTCATCAAATGTAAATTTCAATACATTTTTATTGTAAATCTCGGCTTTGTATGAATGACTTGAAGCACCTAAAGTCAAACTTTCAATGTCTAACTGAGGGGGCAATGTGTCGCGCACAACAACTATAAAAGCCGTATCCGTACCTGTGTTTTGAAAACGAATCACATATTCGATGTCCTGATTTTGATTGATATAGTGTTTTGAAAAGTCGTAACCGATGGGATAACCTGTTTTATCATTGGGGTCATAAGAGCCGATAATCTGTTGACAATCAACGTCTTTTGCGGGGTCAGCATCATCGTTATCGAACATGGTCACGAAGCCCATACTGAATCCACCATTGCTATTTCGACCACAACCTTCGACTACAGCCGTAGGTGCATGGCTTGTTGGATGATTGGGCTCTTGTTCGACGGTCATTCGCCACGTTGAGCCATTGGCTGGAAAGGCAAAAACTTGATTTTGATTGGTATTGAGTTGTACACGACCATTTAAGAATAAAACTTGGTCTTCGACAACAACTGAGCGCAAGTTTTGACTCGGCGCAGTGCCACGATTACGCACATTGAAGCGCACTGAATCATGTCCACAACTGCCAACTACCTCGATATTGGCACCCGACCAACCCGAAATAGGTACACACACAGAGTCAGGATAAATATGCGCCTCACTGCACAAAGTTTGTCCCAATTGGGTCGAATCGCCGCAAATTATACTTGCTGTTATTGTAAAATTGCCGCTTTGATTGATGTCAACTGTACCTAAATTGAAGCGCAGCATATTGCCCACGCGATTACTGAGGGGTCGGCTCGATGACTCAAAACGCATCAATGGGTCAAGCAAAACGGTGATATAGGCATTTTGTGCCGCCACTGTCCCATTATTGACGTAGCGAACGGAATAGAGATTGTTCATACAACGCCGCAAAAAAGGTGTGGACATATCCACCGACAGGACAGGACAATTGACCAAAGGGCGAATGCCAAAATCAGTTGTATCAGATGTATGGAATTGCGAAAAAGTCCGCAATACTGAGGGGGTACAAGGTTGCCAATTGGCATTGGGCGGTATGGCTTTGACATTGAAATTGCCTGTATCCACATTGAGCGAATAAATACCCAAAGTGTCGCTTAAACCCCAAAATACGTCACCATTTCGGGTGTTTTCCGCTTTGATAAGCCAATTTTTCAGATTCAGCTCATTGTCATACTGGCAATTTCGATTGACATCATTGTAGATTTTGCCTGTTAAAGTATTGGTGTAAAAGTCGCCATTTGAATCAAGATGCAGTAAAATGGCATTTGAAAAAATGGTTTTTACACTCACAGAGCCACAAATGAGGAAACCACCATCGTTGGTTGTTGCGATACTCATCAAAGACATACCTGCATAAGCAGATTCACGGCTTGTGATGATTTTCTGAAAAATAATTTGCCCTGATGTATCAAATTTAGTCAGATACATACGCCAAGCCGAGTCAGTAGCCAATCGCAACTGTTGGATAGCCAACCATTTCTTGTCTTGGGTTTTAGTGATTAATGGGTATTGGGTCGTATAATTGCTCCCTAAAGCCATATTGAAACCGATGCCTTTTTTTAATGCACCATTCCGTTTTGTCACACGAACACCCGTTCCAAAAAGCTGTAAATAAGTTTCATCATCTATTTTTTTAGCAATCCATTGTTGTATCGAAATTAGCCCTGTTTGTTCGTGTTGTTGTATGTTGCCATCTAAATCTGTTTTTACCCAATTCAGCATGGTGCTAACTGTATCCGAAGCAGTCAGAAACTCAATATGGGTGTTATTGATTTCTAAAACATCAAAAACGTTTTTAAGATTAGGATTTGCACTTGACCACAATGAATCTCCTAAAGTATTGATTTTCAAAAAATAAGAAACCATTTTTCTATTACCAATGATTAAAAATGTATCATTACTTAGGGGGTGTATTTTGGTAAAAATAACATTTGCACTAACCATATCATAGCGTTTAAACCAAAGCATTTGACCAGTTTGTGCCATTTTTAACATAAACCCAGAAGCTATTTTGGGATTCGCAGGATTTGTACACGCACCTGTCACGATGTATGAACGCCCAGAGTCTGCTTCGACTATATCTAAATTCAAACTGTTGTAAGCAGACAAGGAACTCGCGTTGAATGTGACCGTATCAATGGTAAACGTTCTCAAAAGGTCTCCATTTCTATCAACTTGGGCAATATAGAGTTTCGCAGACCAAGTAACATTTGCATTATGCTTTATCTCATATCTACTCAGAGGTTGAGTGCGCGCATTACAAACGTAGCCGACAGAAATAGAGCCGCCATTCCGAGTTTGTATCGTTTTTATCAGACCCGAAATAGAATCTGTGGGTGTATCAAAAATGCGTTGCCAACCCTGAGCTTGAACAGCCACAACTGAGCATAAAATAAGTCCAACGACAAATAGAATCTGTTTCATGGATTAGAAATTTAAAATGTTTTGAGAACCGTTTTAAGTGTTTAAGGCTTAGTATCTTTTTTAATCTTCCAATACGGCTAAACACTGTTTTATTTTTTCACGATTCAAAAGTCCGATGAATTTATTGATAAAACAATTACATTTATGACAGTTTGTTATTTACATTTTTTTATAAAACAATTGATTTTCAGTTTTTTATAAAAATTTTGTTTAATAAAAATAAAAATGAACAGTAGTTTATTATTGCAATATTTGAAGATATTGGATAAAAAAGAACGAAAAGAGTTGAGCTTGTTTTTACAATCGCCTTTTCACAATACGCAAGTAGAAGTGACAGAATTGTTTGATTACTTGTGTCGTCACTTAGACTCCCCCTCAGTAGTTTTTGAAAAAACGGCGGTTTTTACGACGATTTTTCCTGGCAAAAAAAACTTCAATGATGTCTTATTGCGCCAAACGATGAGTGCTTTAACACATCTAATTCGACAGTATTTGGCATGGAAAAGCTTACAAAATGACAGCGGAACAAAAAATTTATTGCTGATAAAATCGCTGCAAGAACGCCAAGCTGAACGTTTGTTCGAGCGAGAATTGAACGATGCTTTCACCGATTTGGAACGGCAACCGCATCGGC
Organism: Saprospiraceae bacterium; assembly: GCA_016787525.1. Lineage (GTDB taxonomy): Bacteria > Bacteroidota > Bacteroidia > Chitinophagales > Saprospiraceae > JAAFJT01. Next base: position 37,441 of record JAEUUP010000044.1, read on the forward strand.
ACGCAGACTATCATCGGCAACGGTTTGACCTTTTTGCAGAAGAGTCAAAAGTTTTGAATCGGCGGCAACGCAGTGGCGACTTGCGTTTGCAGGAAATGCACGATGAACTGACACAGTTTTATTCAAGTGAATTGCTGCGACAAGCGGCAACTATGCACTCGCACCAAAGCGTCTCGAAAAGACATTATGAGCAACCTTTTTTGCCTGATATACTGAGGGGGGTACTTGATGGTAAATTGCAATCGGTGTCTGTTTCGGCTTACTATTTTGCTCATCGTGCTTTGAGTAAAGATGCTGAAGTAGGTGATTTTCAAGAACTTAAAAATATTATTGTCGTTCATTGGCAATCATTTCCTTCGTCAGAATTGCGTGATTTGTATTTATTGGCGATTAATTTTTGCATCCGACAACTGAATCGCGGTGTCGAATCTTTCAACCGCGAAGCATTAGATTTGTACAAAAATGGTTTGAACAATGGCGCACTTTTGGAAAACGGCAATATTACACCTTATACATACAATAATGCCTTGCGGCTTGCCATCAAAACAGATGATTGGGCATGGGCAGAAAGTTTTTTAATCACATTCAAAAACAAATTACCTGCTCGCGAGCGCGAAGCGACTTTCAGATACAATCAAGCCTTGTTTTTTTTCAGAAAAAAAGATTACCCGCAAGCGATGACGCTGTTGCAGCAAGTAAACACAAAGGAAGTGCTTTACAACCTCGATGCGCGACAAATGTTGATGCGTATTTACTATGATTTAGGTGAGTGGTCGGCTTTGGATTCACTTTTGGAGAGTTTTAAAATTTATTTGCATCGGCAAAATAATATTGGCTACCACCGTGAAAGCTATTTGAATTTGATAAAATTCACTAATAAAATCTTGAAAACCGACCTTTCAAACGCCAAACAACGCGATATACTGAGGGGGCAAATCGAAGCGACAACTTTGGTTACAGAGAAGGGTTGGCTTTTGGAAAAATTGGTTAGTTTTTAAAAATAAGGCTGTTTCAAAAAGTATAAAGTGATTTTTCAAACAGAATTATGTTTCGTTTTTACGAATAAAGGTTTACGAAGTTTTAAAAATTTCGTAAACCTTTGCTCAAACCAAAACAATATTTTGTCTTAAAAATTCATCTTCCTCTTTTAAGACAGCCTCATCTGCTTTTAAAAATATCACAGCAACGCTGCCCCAAACACGCCCGCCGAGTCACCCAATTTAGGTTTCAAAAACAGTGTGTCTAAACGGGAATTGAATACATATTTGGCAGCTTCTGCGACCCCCTCAGTATAGAGGGCATCAATATTACCCACACCGCCACCTAAGATAATCGCATCGGGGTCAATCGCATTGACAATTTGAGAAATGGCTCTGCCAAAAAAGTAAATGAGCCGTTCTTTGGTTGCACGAGCGGCTTCGTCTGTCTCGACGCTGTCCATGATGTCGCGCAGTTTCTTTTTTGTTCCTGTTTGAGCATGGTAAAAACGCTCCAAAGCAGGACCAGAGATAATCGTTTCGACGCAACCTGTCAGCCCACAATAGCATTTGCCGCCCGATGCATCGAGAAAATTGTGTCCCCATTCGCCACCAATGCCTTGACGACCATTCCAAACGCGCCGATTGACCACCAAACCGCCACCTACGCCTGTCCCCATGATGACACCAAAAACCACTTCGGCGTTGGGTAAGACATCAGGAACTGCACCCAAATTCGCCTCTGCGACGGCGAAACAGTTGGCATCGTTCGCCATATTGACCTCAATGCCGAGTCGTTTTGCCAAGTCTGCTTTGAACGGTTGTCCGTTCAAACAGGTTGTATTGGCGTTTTTATGGACACCCAAAACAGGGTCATTATTGCCTGGTACGCCGATACCGATTTTTGTCGCTTTTATACCTGCACTCTCTTCGAGCATAGCGACGACGCGCGTGATTTGCCCGATGATGTGTTCGTAGCCTTTTTCCGATTCAGTAGGCAGCCGCAGGCGAGCGATTACTGAGGGGTCTGTTCTTGAAGCGATGACGACACCCTCGATTTTTGTGCCGCCTAAGTCAATGCCAAAAAGTGGTTGATTCATTTTCGTTCTATTTTTGGCTCAAAAATAAAAAAGGTAGGCAACTAATCACTATAATTTTGTTGCTTTGTCAAGAATTTAATCCGCCAATTTTGGAAATATAATCCTATATTTGTCAATACTTTAGGTCTGAAAATAATCTACACAAAGTTATGCGCCTAATTGTATAGCTTAAAATGTAAACCATAATGAACAAACTTGAATTCATACACACCATCCGAGAACTCATTGCAGATGGTAAAACTGCCGAAGCCCTGGCCCTCATGCGAGCGAAAGTCAGCGAATTTGATGCTTCTCTCGTAACAGATGCCACACTTTTAGAAAGTCGTTTTACCAATGCTTTCAGCGACTTTGCCGTAAAAGGTATTTTGCCACGCGAAGATTATGACCGTACAACGGCTCAAATCAACTATGCTTTACTCGAAATTGTTGAAAAATTAGAAAAAACAGTACCCCTCAGTACAGGCGGTGCAAAAAATAAGAACAGTGGGCGTATTCTGCACAATATCCCTGGCATTATGCCTGTCGGTAAAGAAAAACGCTGCGTCGTGCGCATCGCATACGACGACGAAACGCTGTTGCGCGATTTGAAAAAAGATGAAAATACTGTCATACAAGACATCCGCATTGCAGAAGTCATGGGTGTAGAGCTGCTCGACTTCAACGAAACACCTGCATTCAACGTCCGAACCATCACTGAGGAAGAACAATTTACAAGCACTGATGACTACACACAATGGCTTTTTATGGTCAAAGCCCTGCGTGAAGGACGGTTTCCATTGACGCTCAAAGTGGCCATCATCGAAGAAGTGAATGGCAAAGAACGCAAACGCGACATCGTGTTAGAAAAAGAGGTCTTCATCATCAGCCAGATTGAAGAGCCTGCGGCTATACCAGCCCCAGCTAAACCGTCACAGCCGACTGTCACGCATTTTGAAGATACAAGTATCCGTATTAACTATGTGGCAGAAGAACAGGAGCGAGCTGTTGCCACGTCAACGCCTGCACAAAAACGCTTCTCAATGTCAGGTGTCATTTCAACTATTGGTCTCATTGTTCTGGCTTTGACAGGTTGGGTGACTTTTCAGAAGTTTAACATTCCCGAAAACAAAGATATTGTTATTGACGGAGATGGCAAGTATGGGAAAGGGCACGGCAATGAAGCTCCCACCAATGTTGTCACGTCTGACACTTCTGCAAAAGATGCTGAAAATCAAAGACTTAATGACACCGCTTCGAATTTATGGGCAGAAAAAAATAGCAATCAAAGTAAAGACATACAGGCTATACCCAATATAGAACCACCTAAAAAGGAGGTAAATGGTAATGCCAGCAAAGACATCGTTCAAACCAAACCCAATGCCAATACATCCAAAAAGGAAATAAACGGGAACTCTGGTAATCCCGTTGTGCAAACCAAACCCAAAACATCTGTCCCTTCCAAAGGTACAGCGACAAATAGCAGTCAATACGCAAGCCAAAAAAGCAATAAAGGTACAGGTGTGATAGCCAAACCCAATAAATCATCCAAATCATCCAATAATAAAATTACAACAAACCCCACAGCAACACAATCACCTACCAGCAGCCCACAAATCAAAATCGGTGATGTCAAAGTAGTGACAACGCCTAATGAAGTGACACAGACGACAACAACCGCTGAGCCACCGATGCGAACATTCAAAGTAAAACTGATTTTGAAGGGCGAAATGAAAAAGGCCGCTATTTCGGTAGATGGTCAACCTGTGGACAAATTCTTGAGACGCAATCTTTTAGGCACCCCTCAGTATATTGAATTCAAATCGAACAAAGAGAAGCATACGATTACTTTCAAGCGTGGCAATGTGAGTTGTAGCGTGACGGACATACCTGTTGTCAATGGTGAAATGACAGTCGAACCTTGTAGTTTTTAAGGTATAAAATTGAAAAATAAAAGGCGTTAAGACACCCCTCAGTATCTTAACGCCTTTTTTATGCTGTGAGCATCTTAAAAATTATACGTAAAACCAAAACGAATATCAATTGGACTTCTCAAATCATTGGTTTTTGAACCAATTGAAAAATTGTACAGTGCCATAATTTCATAACCAATCAAACCGCCAGAATTATAACCTACACCTGCATAATAGTTCGTTTCGCTATAACGGAACTTGAATACTTTACCATTGACATCCTTAATAATTGTACCAGGAGCTGTTTCTGTACCTGGTAGTTGAAAGCTGTAATAATCTGCTTCGGCGTGAGCAAAAAAGTTTTTAAACACTTTATAACGTGTGAATGCCCCTACCGTATAATCCGTTAAATTGACCACAAGACCTTGATTTTGGCTATCTAAAACTTTGTAACGGTTGTAATTGATACCCAATCTCGGTCCAGCCGACAATCCTCCCACTATTTTATACCCAACCATAGGTGTGATACCCATTGTCAGAAGACTGTAACTGAGACCGTCGCCACCAAAATTCAAATTCATATTACCACCATACCACAAACGGTGTTTAAAACCACCCGACTCATCGAAATATTGGTCTGTTTTTTTGCTACTCGAAGTGGTTGTTTTCTTTTTTGTCGTTGTCGAAGGCTTGCTGTCGGTATCGTTCGATTCACTGGGTTGTTCCGTTTTTTCTGTAGTTGTTGTTTTCTTTTTGCTTGGTTTGATTTGTGCCGAAACAGTCACAGACGTTGCACACACTAAGAGCAAAGCTAGAATGCTATTTTTCATTAACGTATTCATAGTTGTAGAATTTAAATTGTGAATGACTGATTTTTTTAAAGAGTGAAACCCTTGTTTAGAAATATGGTTTAGGTAAAAGTTTAACAAAAGTACCTTTTTAACTACAATAACGCTGATTTCTCTACAACGGATTCCGAAAAATAATTAAAGTTTCGTTAAAATAGATGGTGAATAGAAAACCTTACCTTTTGTGCCGCAACTCCTTAAACTCAAGACTTGAAAGAGGGTGGTACTGAGGGGGCGATTTTAACCAATTTTTTATCAATCAAAAATTGTCGCCAAGCGGCAGACCTTTTAGAGGTATTGTAAGTGTAAAATGTTTGATTTTCATTCAATTTTTCGTGAAAACCGAGGCGCGTACCAAAGTTAAATTCCAATAACTTGATGACCCCAAAGGTGAAATAATCGCGCTGCACACCACCACCCGTGAATGGAATCACCGATTCATGTTTCAGAATATCATACACTTTATTGTAATCAAGTACCCCCTCAGTATCCCAAAGGTTTAAGCCAAATTTTTTCAAATAAAAAACATATAACTCTTTGTTAGACAATTTTTTATGGTTGACAACCAAGTCCCTTATTGCCTCTTTATCGTCCGAAAAAAGAGGAATACCAAAATCTGTTTGTAAAAAATGCAACGATGACTCGCCATCGGTAGAAGGTATCAGTTGGTCATACATTCCCACAACGATACCTATATCTTCGTAGGCTATCCGAGCCAAAATACCCATTTGCACAGCAGATTTGATGGTGTTACTGGCATCCAATTGACTGACTTTTGCCAATTTATCTGCCAACGACCGACCTATATTTTCCAATTCAGCCAAGTGTGTCAATGTTGTTTGTTCTTCAAACTCTGACAACAACTCACTGGTATTCAAATAGTTGCGCAAAGCTAAAATGATGGTATCGCGTTGAGAGGGCATCATTGCACCATCGTAAATCAAATTATTAAACCACGTAATTTTGAACATTGTATTCCAAAACGACCCAACTTCATCAATGGAATAACGAGCTATTTGTGCATTTACAAATGACCACAATTGATGTTCTGCTTGAGCCGCTTGAGCATCATCGTAAATTTTGAAAATACTCAAAAAATCATCTAACTCTTTGGGCGGAATAACCCAATTACCGAATGAGCTAAGGTCGCTACTGGCTTTCAGATAGTTTTTGAGTTTGAAATGCCGAATACTACTGAGTGGGGTCACTTTGCGCAAAAACTTCAATAGCAAAGGTTTATATTTTTCAGAAAAATGGGGATGTGACACAAATTCATTGATCTCATCAATCAGGATTTCGGGCGAAGAGTCCAATGTCTCAATAATGTTTTCGATGTTTTCGTTTTTTTTGTCAGTGGATGGCACTTCATGGAAGCCCTCGTCTTTGAGGTTCGTCGGAGGTGTCAACCATGCCAAAATGCCGTGCCGAATATTAGAGTCGCTTTCTGTTCGTGCAATCCGTTCCAGCCTCTCACACAAGTTTTTATCAAGTCTATTCAACTTATTGGTATAAAGACTACTCGTGCCACCCGTTCCAATGCGTTCAAACAATGCCGCTTTTTTCATGTAATGTCGCAAAACATTGTCGTCAGAAACGACTTCTTGCCAATGTTTTGTATAGAAAATATCGAGTATGCGACTAACTGAAAAATTCAAATTAAGATAAGTCGAATGGAGCAACCCACAATATTCGAAGGCTGTAATATCTTTCAATGTCAATTGCCCAATGATTTGATTTTCAATCAAATAGCGTTCTAATGGGCTACCTGTGGTTTTGAGCTTCGACCAAAGTGTAATGATGGATGGAGGTAATTTTAAGTCAATTTTTCGTGTATGACAATAAGCAGATAACAGAGTCATATTTTCCAAAAAAGGATAATTTAACTCAGGTAAATGAACATTGTAGGAGTGTAAAAGCGGGCGAAATTTGTTCATTGCTGTTGTTACTACTGAGGGGTCATTTTCAGTTAATTGTTGAAACGAACCCATTGCCACCGAATCATTAGGCGAGCTAAGGCGGCGAATCAGGCGTTCGACTTCTTCTGTACGGGCAATCATTTCCTCACGACTTATGAACCGCCCTGAAGTATTGTCCCACTCGAAATTTACCCAATGAACTGCCCACCAACGGACATAAGCTTTCCAAGTTTCTATGTTTTCTATCTCAAAAGCATTGTTTTTAGGCAAATCGAAAGTTTTAGTGGTTAATTTTTGTAATAAATGAACGTATTTATCTTTATCGTCTGGTTTTAAACGAACTTGAGCCGCTAAAAAAAATAATAAACGCGGATGATGTGTTTGCAACATATCGTGTAACGCATTGCGCTGAATCCAATGAGGTGTATTTGGCGTACTCAAAATCTTACCATAATAGTCCACTTTTTCATAAAAAAAAGCCTCTCGAAAGCTCAAACTACGGTCGTATCCATAAGCTCTGAGAGCTTCTAAAGTCTCCAAAGTGTCTAAAAGCTGTTGTGTTTGTTTGAGTGAAATGGCCACATTAGTCAACTCCAAAAACACCGACGATAACAACTCTACCCGTACCAAACCTCTATCAATAGCTTGCACAATGACCTTGAGACTCTCTTGCGAAGGGTCGGTTTTCAAACCCTCGCATAGAGCTATATATACATCAGAATAACGTTGTCCCAATATTTCGGAACTCAAAGTACGACGCAACCAGTCGTAGGCTTCGTCGGTTTGCAAGTCGGCAATTTGCTCAACAATACTATGTAAGCGTGAGTCTTCTTCTTTGTTGAGAAAAAGAGAATCGAACTTTTGGGACAAATTCAATAATTTTACTGAGGGGGTGTTTTCATTTTTTGAGATAGCTGAATTGCTAACCAGTATTTGATTATCAATGACTTGTGATTCAATGGGTGTTAAGTAAAACGCTTTTAAAATTTCTGAAAACTTTAATCCTTGTTCATGTTCGTAGAAGAAAATAAGAAACTCTTCGCGCGTGGCGGTTGTCAGGTTGATCTCATTTTTTGTAAAAAAGGTGTAACGTTGTAAAGTGTGGCGTGTCGCTTCTGCATAGAGTGGTTTATCTAAAAAAGTTGCCAAATCGCGCAACGCCCGACGATTCCCTTTTTGGATTTGTTCCTCGAGTTCTGACCATAGTGCATCCGTACCCACAGGTGCTTGGGCATGTAGCAAGCTGTTGTGAATGAGTAACGAGATTGCAAAATAGGTTATTATAGAGCAAAAGAATCTAAGCATAAGTATTGATATCCAGCTGCATAGGCAAGAATCGTGTCAAAATTCGTTCATTGATGAAAAATAATTTCGTACAGTGGCAAGAAGTATATTTTTTTATATTTTTTCATGAAACGGAAATTTCCAATGTGACAATGTAACTTTGCAAAAAATTGAATTTCGTATTACCAAAACTCTATACTAAACGCATTAAAAATGATGAAAAGATTATTTTTCCTTCTGCTCACGATAGGTTTCATAGCAACTTTAGAGGCTTGTAAAAATGAAGATAAAGAAACAGAAGCCAAGCTCAATCAAGAGATTATGAAGATTCACGACGAGGTCATGCCCAAAATGGGTGATTTGAATCGTATGAAACGCCAACTGAGTGCCTACAAAGACGAAGTGCCTGACGACAACGCCGCGATGAAAGATTCACTCATCAATGCCATTTTGCTTTTAGCAAAAACGGAAGACAATATGAACGATTGGATGGCAAATTATAAGTATCCGAATCCTGATTTGAAGCATGATGAGATGCTCAAATACCTGAAAGGGCAACAAGACACCATCAAACAAATCAATAACGACGTGTTTATGACATTGGCTATCGGAAATGGTTTGTTGAAAAATGCACCCCAATCAGCGAGAGAATAAATGTGAAAGATTTTTGTTAAACGTTTTATTGTCAATCTTTTACAATCAAAAAACATGCTTAAATTTAAATTTTCTATACTTTTTGCTTTACTACTCCCCCTCAGTATTTTCGTCATTTCATGTGGCTCTGATGTAGCGAAAAACAAAACTCTGCCTATCATCGGCGAACGTTTGGGTATTGCGCCAAGTGGCGATACTATTTATCCGACCATTCCCAATTTTAGCTTTATCAATCAAAATGGTGACACTGTAACGAACGCCGATTTTGAAGGAAAAATCTATGTGGCAGACTTTTTTTTCACCCATTGCCCAACGATTTGTCCGAAAGTGACGGCTCAAATGTTGCGTGTCCACGACCGTTTTAAAGACTCTGCGATGGTGCTGTTGTTGTCCCACTCTATTGATCCGAAGAACGATACAATCGGTCGTCTTCACGAATATGCGGGCAAATTGGGCGTTGTTGCGCCCAAATGGCATTTTATCACAGGCAATAAAGATTCTATTTACACGATTGCAGACGATTATTTCAGCATTGCCAAGGAAAATCCGAACTCACCAGGTGGTTTTGACCACTCAGGTCGCTTGATTTTGGTGGACAAAAAACGGCGTGTTCGCTCTTTTTGCGATGGGACGGATGCCAAAGACGTAGATCGGTTTATGGGAGATATTCAAACGCTTTTGCTTGAAAAATAATCTCTTTTTTGTTGATAATCAATATATTAAGAAATAGTTCTTTGCAAGGCTGTCCCAAAAAAGACAGCCTTTTTATTTTGAAACTAAAATCAATAAAACCAACGAAAAATGAAAAATAGCATCTACACTGTCATCTTCTATTCGCTTGTCCACTTATCTCTTCAAGGGCAAACGCTGACCAGAGGCCCTTATCTACAAATGGGCAATCAAAACGCTATCACCATTCGTTGGCGAACCGATGTGCCGACTAACTCCAAAGTGAGTTTTGGAACAATCGCAGGCAATTTATCCCAAAATGTCATAGATAACAATACTGTAACAGAACATGAAGTGCGCTTGACCAACCTCACGCCAGACACGAAATATTATTATTCGTTTGGCTCAACGACAGTCGTATTGCAGGGTGACGCAGACAATCATTTCATCACGACACCACCCCTCAGTACAAAACGCCGTATTCGGGTTGTCGGCTTTGGCGATAGTGGCAATGGCTCTCAGAATCAGCGCGATGTGCGCGATGCTTTTTTGAGTTTTAGAGGCAGTTATTCAACCGATGTCATGCTTTTGATGGGCGACAATGCCTATTCTTATGGCACAAACCAAGAATATCAAGACTATTTTTTTAACGTTTATCAAAGCAATTTACTCAAAAATACCAAACTTTATTCGGGTGTTGGCAATCACGACTACGGCAATTCGGAAGCCAACACAGAGCTTCGCACCGACCCTGTTCACTATTACGATTGTTTTACTTTGCCAAAAAATGGTGAATGTGGTGGCTTACCGTCTGGTACAGAAGCCTATTATTCTTTCGACTACGGCAACATCCATTTTGTGATGTTGGACAGCTACGGTACTGAGGGGGGTAAAAAACTGTACGATTCGACAAGCACGCAAGCCCTATGGCTCAAGGCAGATTTGGCAGCCAATTCGCGACAATGGACGGTTGTGACCATGCACCACCCACCTTATACCAAAGGCTCTCACGATTCGGATGCCGAAGGAGATTTAGCCCTGATTAGAGAGAAAATCAACCCCATTTTAGAGCGTTTTGGTGTTGATTTAGCTATTTTTGGACACAGCCACGTTTTCGAGCGCAGCTTTTTAATCAAAGAACACTACGGTCAAGAGTCCACTTTTTCCACCATTGACCACCAAGTGACCAGTTCCAATGCCCAATACGATGGCTCACCGAACTCTTGTCCCATTCGATTGACGAGTCAAAAAACCAAACATGGAACGGTCTATGTCGTAGCGGGTTCTTCGGGGCAAATAGGTGGCGCAGCTTCGGGGTATCCGCACAATGCCATGTTTTACTCAGACAATCAGATAGGCGGCGTGTTCTATTTTGAAGTAGAGGACAATCGCCTCGATGCTTTCTTCTTGAAAGCCAATGGGACTGTGGGCGATAAATTCACGATGATGAAAGACGCAGGGGTCAAAAAAACGCTGACTGTTTTAGCCAATCAGCCCACCACTTTGACCGCCAGTTATTTCGGCAATTACAACTGGACAGGCGGCACAACAACCCGCGCCATCACCATCACGCCACCGCTTGGCACGCACACTTTGTATGTGTCAGATGGTTTGAATTGTTTGGCAGATACTTTTGTAGTGAATGCCGTATCCGTTATTCCCGTCGAATTGATTGATTTTCAAATACATACAACAAATCAAAAAACGGTTTTAGTTGAATGGAAAACAGCGAGCGAACCTCAAAACGCTCACTTTGTGCTTGAAAGAAGTGCGGACGGTAATCACTTTGAGTTGTTGACCAAACAAATGGGACACCCCCTCAGTAACAAACCGCTGTCGTATTCTTTTGAGGACAAATTGCCTTTGGAAGGCATCAATTATTATCGTTTGAGCCAGACCGATAGCGATGGGAAAACTGTCGTGTTAGGTGTGCGGTCTGTCATTTTGAACGAAAACAATGCTCATTTGTATCTTTATCCCAATCCTTCTACCGATGGTTTGGTCAAGTTTGAAGTCGCTAATCCACAAGGTCGAATACGGCATTTGACGATAACAGATGTGGCAGGAAAGGTAGTTTTCAACGAAAATGTGGAAAACTGGGCGTTATCAACACGGTTTTCCACAGGCATCTATTTTGCAAAGTTGACTGAGGGGGATAAAGTTGTGGCTGTTCAAAAATTTGTTGTGCAGTAATGGGCTTATTTCATTTCTGCTAAAATGCCCAACAAAGGAAAATGGATGTAGAAATAAATCTGTCTTTCGCCAAAAACCTTATCTAAGGCTTTTTGGATTAAGCCGAGCCGAGAGGCGTAGATAATGGCTTCTGAATTCACTTTTTTCGTATCGGTTTCGTTGGAATCCAAAAGGACAACGAGCGAACCGTTTTTGTTTTCTACCAAAAACGACAACTCCACCTCGTACAATCGCCACGAATGATGTCCGCGAATGGGATAACGTCGGGCTATTTCAGCGATGGGAAATCGTTGGTACAGAAAATCGAATAAAGAATTCGCTTGTCGAACAAACCATTGATAATCAATCATATCTATAGTTTCAAAACGCGTCGCTATCTGTTTAGCGAGTAAAAGATTGTCGGATAAATCTGCGGGTAGAATCTCACAAGCCGCCCAATAAGCCGTCAAAGCCTTGTAAATCAGATGCGGTGAATCGTCTTCACGTATCGGCAACACCGAACCATACCCCTCAGTATCCCCTACTTTCAAAGGTGTTCCAACGCTGAAAAACTCCTTACCCAAATCAATTTTGTAGGATTTAAACTCTTGTTTACCATTGCGTGCCTCCATGTATTCCACCTGTTCGGTAGGTATTTCAGCAAAAGCAAAATCTTTTGTAAACCATTCTTCCTCAAAATCTTTGGTCAAGTAGCGTCCGCCCCACTCAAAAGGCGTATCGTTGCCTGTTTCTAAAGTCGGAAATTCTTCTTTTCCATGGTGCCACGCCCGATTGAGCCATTTGGTCACGCCACCTTGATAGGTCGGAAAAATGAGATAATCGCGCGCTCGTGTGATGCCAACATACAACAAACGGGCTTCTTCTGCCAAAACAGCCAGCGTTTTTGCGGCTTTGGCTTCCGAATTGTTGATGCGGTCTTCCAGTTCTGTATTTCTAAATTGGTCGGCATAAGGACTGACCCAAAAACGCAACCAACGACCACCTAAAATATCAGTCAAATTTACCCCCTCAGTATCCGACATGATTTCGATGCCAAACACATCATTTCTGAGCGATTGTTCCAAACTACCCATGATGCAAATGGGGTATTCCAAACCCTTCGATTTGTGGTAAGTCAGCACATTGACAGCATCAGGGCTTTCGCCTGAGCTTTGCGTATCTTTTTGACTATCAGCCATTTCTGCCAACCACAACAAAAAACCACCCAAAGTCGCTGCCGAATGCAGACGATTGCACGCATTTTCGTATTGCAACGACATTTTGCGCAGCACATCCACATTTTCAAGACGCTGCGCTTTGCTGCCCCATGCAGCGATGATGCGGCGCAAATCGAGGTCTTCGAGAACCAAATTAAGGATTTCGTTGGACGATAACTCTTTGATATCGGGTCGCAAAGCGTTTATTTTTTGGATAAACTCATTGTCGTAAGCCCATCGCCAGTCGTAATTGTCTTCGCCTATTTCTTCCAAATATTGCAAACGGTGTTCAATAATGCGTGGCAATTCGATGCGCTCTGCCAACAGCAAGATTTCAGCAACTGCCAGCGAATCGTGCCGATTGAGCAAATAACGCAAAACGGCTAAAATCAGCTTCGATTCTGCCGTATTAAGCAACCCAGTGCGAGCAATAGCGGCTTTTAAGCCTGCGCGATGCAGGTTTTCAGCCATATCGGCACACTGCTGATTGGAACGACAAAAGATAGCCACATCGCCTTCACGAGCCAAACGCACTGTTTTTTCACCTTTTGGCAAGATATAAACCCCTTTTTCGAGCATCACTTTTATCTGCTCCGCAATGCAAGAGTTGAACCATTCGGCATTGGGTTTGATGCGTTTGTCACCGCCATTGTCGAGTTGAAAATGCCAATGAATGAGGGCATCTGTTTGCAAATTTCGGTCTTCGCGCTTCGGATTCAAGGCAATTTGCTCAACAGGCAAGTCTTGAAACGCTTTTTTGAAAATAGCGTTGGTCGCAAAAACAATATCTGGGCGACTGCGCCACGAGTCTTTCAAAATATCATCGTCTTTAATACCAACATGCTCCAAAATAGCTTGCATCAAACGCGGCTCTGCACCTCTGAAACCGTAAATACTTTGTTTAGGGTCGCCTACCCAAATGGAATGTTTGGCAATTTTCGATAATTTCAAAAACACATCGAGCTGAATCGGGCTGGTGTCTTGAAATTCATCCACCATCAATAGATCCAATTCTTCTTTCAACACCGCCACTACTGAGGGGTCATCCAAAAGACCACGCACCAGCACCTCCATATCGGTGTAGTCAATCAATGCCCGTTGCTTTTTGAAGCGGTCAAACTCGGCAATAGCTTCGGTCGCTATATCGAAAAGAATGTAAATAAAGTCACGTATATCTTTTTGAAAATCATCGAATTGCACATGCGTTTTAGCAAATTCTACGAGGTCTTCGACTACCGATTTGCTCTTTGCACCAACTTTGATTTTTGTTATTTTGACCCAATTGTACCAATGCAATGACCGCCGCGCGCTGAGTTCATTGCGTAGGGTTTTCAGTTCGCCAATACCATCTTTGGTGACTTTTGTATCGTCAGGACTGGCTTCTAAATTGTTAATTGTCTCGTTGATTAGGGTCAAAAGGTGTGCGTTGTAGTCTGCAATGCCTTCTTGGGTAGTCGCTGTGTTTTCAACGATTAGAAACTGTTTAAAACTTTCAAACGATTTAAATTTACTTTCTTCCAAAGTGTGTTTTGAAAACGCATTGGCTCGGGCAACATCAACGATTTCACGAATATTTTTGCGCCAATCATAATCGCCTTTTTTAGTGAGACCCAATTTATCGCACAAAACATTCATTTTTTCAACCTTTTCAAGCGTCAAAATATGCGATAAAGATTGATTGAAAAAAATCTGTTGGTCTTCTTCCGCCATGATGTCCACTTGCGGCGATACGCCTGCTTCAAAAGCAAATCGCTTCAATAGTTTCACGCCCAAACCATGCACCGTACCGATTAAGGCGTTTGAGAGGTCGTTGGCTTGTTCCGTCAGACCTTCTTCAAGCAATTTGGTGCTGACCCGTTCGTGGAGTTCTGCCGCCGCTTTTGCCGTAAAAGTCGTCGCGATGATACCCGAAGCTCGTGTACCCCCCCTCAGTAAATTGACCATTTCTTGGGTCAAACGGTAGGTTTTGCCACTACCTGCGCCTGCGGATATGATTTGGATTCCCATTTTTTGTGGTGAGCCAACGCGAAGTTGGTGTTACTCGTCAGGTTTTAAATTCAGTCGTATTGCCAAGTCTTTCACAAGTGGATTCACCTCCATCATCAAGCGCAATTTGTCGCGCGGTGTAAGAAACTTTCTGACAGGAGCTGCTTTGGTTTCTTGCGGTGCAAGTGTTTCGTCATAGACAATTTCGAGCAATAAAGCCGAGTCGTTGAGGTCAAAACGCAAAAATTCGGGCAAACGGTATTCTTGCTGAATGATGCCGACCATCAATGTCGAACCGACTCGTGCAGTCACTTTTTTCTCATTCAAATCCAATTGCGCCGCTTGCAAAGCAGCTTTGGTTGAAGGCGATTCGTGTGTTTCAGCGTATTTTTTCCAAGATTCAGAAAGGTTTTCGACACTTAATTTTGAAACAACCTGTTTTAAAATATTCTCTTCTTCTTCAATTTGCGCTGCAATGGCATCGAGCGAGCCAATTTTCATACTTGAAATCAGGTCAGCAGGCAGGTTGGTCTTGATATTTGGAACAGCTGGACCGGGTGTTTCCTCGCTTGAAGGGGTAACTTGAGGCTCTTCCGCTGTGGTTTGACTTGTTTTTTCGTCTTTATACTGAGGGGGAGCAATTGTTGTGCTTTTTGTCTCTAATTTGCTACCGACATCAGTTTTTTTTTCAATGACTACTGTTTGAGGTGCCGCCGAAAGGTCAACAGCACGACCGATAAACGTCATTTTTATCAATGCCATTTCGACATGCAAGCGTTTGTGGCGAGCCATTTTGTAGTTGACATCGCAATCGTTGCACAGGTTGAGGGCTGTCAAAACGAAAGAGGTAGAAGACAGTGCTGCTTGATTTTGGTAACGATTGCGTAAGTTATCACCCACTTCTAAGAGTTTCAAAGTTTGTAAATCTTTAGAAACCAATATATTGCGCAAATGCTCTGCCAAACCAACGATGAATGTATCGCCTTCAAATCCACGCCGCATCACATCTTCATAGGTGTTCAATACTGAGGGGAGGTCTTCGGCAAGCAAAGCGTCAGTCATTTTGAAAAAATAGTCGTAGTCCAATACGTTCAGATTTTCAATGACATCAGCGTAATGAATGGTTCTATCAACACTGGCGGAAACGATGCGATCAAAAATAGAAAGTGCATCGCGCAACGCCCCATCTGCCTTCTGAGCGATGATGTGCAACGAATCAGCATCGGCTTTTATCCCCTCAGTCGCACAGATATTTTGCAAATGTGAGACAATATCGGGTATCTGAATGCGGCGAAAATCAAAGATTTGGCAACGAGAAAGAATTGTTGGGATGATTTTATGCTTTTCTGTCGTTGCTAAAATGAAGATGGCATGGGCAGGCGGCTCTTCCAATGTTTTCAAAAAAGCATTGAAAGCCGCTTGCGACAACATATGCACCTCGTCAATAATGAACACTTTGTATTTGCCTTGCTGAGGCGGTATGCGGGTTTGGTCAACCAATGAACGAACGTGTTCGACGGAATTGTTGGAGGCTGCGTCGAGTTCAAAAATATTGAAAGAGGCACTCTGAGCGAAAGCACGGCACGAATCGCAAGTCTCACACGCCTCAAAATCGGGTGTCCGATTGGTGCAATTCAAGATTTTAGCTAAAATTCGTGCATTTGTCGTTTTACCAACGCCTCTGGGACCACAAAATAAAAACGCATGGGCAATATGGTCAGTCCGCAAAGCATTTTTCAATGTTTGCGATACGTGGGCTTGCCCAACGACATCCGAAAATTTTTGCGGACGGTATTTGCGTGCCGATACGATAAATTCGCTCATGGGTGCAAAACTACGGAATTTAATAAAGCTCAAAAAAGTTTTTTATCCACAATTTTCAATTTTTTGTTTTATATTTTGCTTGATGATAGTGGTTAGAAATTTTGCCTTTTTTCCAAAAACTTGAACAACAGTTCTGTTAGCGGTTGTGTAAATCGTAAATTCGCACAAAATTTTTTCTTATGACTCAATTAAAATCCTTTGCGTTCAACCCTTTCTCAGAGAATACATACGTTCTTTTTGACGATGCAACCAAAGAGGCGATTATTTTCGACCCAGGTTGTTATATGAGTTATGAACGCACCATGCTGACTAAATTTATCAGCGATAATCAATTGGTAGTCAAACGATTAATCAATACCCATTGTCATCTTGACCATGTATTTGGCAATCCTTTTGTGAGTGAGAAATATAATGTTTCGATGGAATGTCATCGTGCTGAGTTGCCTGTTTTAGCAAGGGTTGAGCAAGCGGGCATGATGTTCGGTACACCTTGCCCACCACAAGAACCACCGACTCATTTCATTGAAGACGATGCGACAATTCAACTCGGCAGTATTGAACTGCGGACGATTCTTGCACCTGGACACTCGCCTGGCAGCTTGTGTTTTTATAATGAAAAAGATAAATTTTTGATTGGTGGCGATGTGCTTTTTTTCGGGAGTATTGGCAGAACGGATTTGCCAGGCGGCAATCACAAACAATTGATTGAGAGCATTCAAACGCGGCTGATGCCTTTGCCCGATGATGTGAAAGTCTATTCAGGGCATGGGCAACCGACAACGATTGGTCGCGAACGTCTCCATAATCCTTTTCTTAATTGATTGAAAAATGCAACGAAAAACCCTCTCTTATCGCCAGTCAACGGTCAGTTATTTGCGCTTTGGCGAAGGCGAACAACTGCTTTTGGCATTTCATGGCTTTGGTGATAGGGCGGCTATGTGGTTGGGTATAGAAGAAGGGTTGGCTCAAAAATTTACTGTTATTGCCTTGGATTTACCTTTTCATGGACACACGATTTGGCATGAAAAAGTGTTCAGAGGACGCGATTTTGAAGCGATTGTTCATGAATTGACCAAGATTGAAGGGAAAGAGCGTTTTTCGTTAGCAGGTTTTAGTTTTGGCGCGCGCATTGTTGAGCGATTACTTTTTCGATTTGAGCATCGGATAGACCATATTTTGATGTTTGCACCCGATGGTTTTGGCACAAAATGGCTGTTTGAAATCACCATGATACCACGTCCCATTCGGCGTTTCACAAAATGGCTTTTAGACCGACCGCAGTGGTTTGTGCGCATTTTGAGTTTTTTTTATAAATACAAACTCATCAATCGCTTCATCTACAAATTCACTTACAACCACTTGGGACGCATCGAACGCCGCACACGTTTGTTTACGTATTGGCTTTCGATGGATGATTTTGTGATAAAACCTGAACGTTTTAAAGCGAAATTGAAAAAAAGCGAGATTCAAGCCAATGTTTTTGTCGGAAAAAACGACGACATCGTACCCCTCAGTAGTGGCTGTTGGTTGGCTGAAAATGCGCCGAATATTCGGCTGCACATCGTTGAAGATGGGCATAAATTGGTGAATCATAATCTTATTGCAGACTTAAAAAAGGCAGTTCTCGATGGCTAGCTCAAATTGACGCTCCATGCCTCAAAAACCGAAACCGTTTGGACAAACGGATATTGCCCAAACGGTTCAGTCTAAAGTGTAAAAAACAAATTTAGATTTATTGAGCGATGGTCAAAGGCAATGTCTTTTGACCATTTTCTGTTACAAAACGAACGAAATACAAGCCTGTTGATAAGTTTTGAATATTAATTTCTGCTGCATGTACCCCCTCAGTAAAATACTGTTTTTGACCTTTGACAACAGTGCGTCCCATCAAATCTATCACACTCAGTTCTAGAGTTGTTGGTTTTTCTGTATTGAAAAATACAGTCGTAGCCGTATTGCGTTGGACAGGATTAGGTGCAACGACAGCTTTCAATTGATTGTCTGTCAACTCTTTTATCGCTACACGTGAATTGTAAGGAGCTGTGTTGTAAGGTTCAACTTGTGGATTGAAGTTTGTCCAACCAGCCATCCAGTTTGTTGTTCCGAATGCTCCGATATAAGAAACTTGTGTAAAGAACGTATTTGTCAAACGGGTATCTGTAAAAGAAGCACCTGTCGCAGCCACTGAACCTGTGTTCAAATCGAACAATGGAAATTTATAGTTGAATGGCGCTTTCATTTTGATGTCTGTGTAGGCTTTTGTAGAGTCATTGGCATTTGCTGCAAACCAAGCACGTACTGTTGTGCTGTTCACAATTGAGTCAAATTCAATAAAACGGACTTTATTTTCTGCTAGAATATTGTTTTTGAATTTTAAATCGCCATTGACTGCTGCTGCTGCTGTCAATTTGCCATCAATATCCAAACCTGCCACAGGCCAACCTGCAATAATTGAGTTGAAAATACTCGTGCGAGAGTTCAAACGAATCAAAGCGCCTTTACCAAATTTGGTGTTGAATACAGTTGTAGGTGTTGCTAAAGGACCTAAAACAGTCATATTACTGAATGTATTGGCTGTAAAAGGTGTGCGTGCAGAACCCGCTGCGTCGTTGTCTGACTCAAACCCATTGGATGCACCTGCTGCGTCAGCAATAGCTGTGTCGCGCAAAGCCACCCCAAACTGAATATTGCCCCGATAGCCTAAGTCTGTGTCGAAATTGTCATCTGTATTAGCATAAGAGACCAAATATTTAGCATTTACCGTGCCGCCGAAGAACTCATAGTCGTCATCGCCACCGTAGCTGCATTGGATGTATTCGAGCTTAGTGCCAGAGCCAACGCCACCTAAAGTCAAGCTGTTGACCTCTTTGTTGGGTTCAAATGGGAAACCACCGAATTCAATGCGCACGTATTTCAATGAGCCAGAGTTATCAGCATCGTCACTACCGCCATACAAGCCATCACCAGCCGCATTGTCAATGCCGCCTTCGATTTGACCCACACCTTGTACATTATTGTACTGCGTATTAGTTGTCGCTTTACCTAAAATGACAATACCTCCCCAGTCTCCAATGGTGCGTTGACCAGCAGGCTGTGCCGAAGTGAAGATAATAGGTTGTTGTACTGTCCCTTCTGCCATCAATTTTGCGCCACGAGTCACGACTAAGGCACTTTTACTCAAACCTTTAATGATTGTTCCTGCAGGAATGGTCAGAGTTGCACCGTTTTTGATGTAAACATTGCCGCTGAGAATCCAGATTTTTGTATTTTCGATGGTGCGATTGGCTGTAATATCACCTTTTAGAGTGTCAATCGTCTGCGCTTTAAGCATAATTGTTGCAAAAACAACGAAAAATAAGGTGTAAATTTTTTTCATTTAAAAAATGATTTTAGTTTTTAAAATTTATGATTTATTTCATCAAATGTTATCCAATAAAACCCCGCGCCAATTCTGAAACCTAGATTAAAACTTGGCGCAAGGCTTTTTCTTTAAAAAATAAATTTATAAACAGTTGATAAACACCTCTAAACAGTGTATCACCAAAAATCTTCTTACTCGAAACCTTTTCCTTTGTGCTTAAAATTTATAATTGAAAGTCATGTTAATATTGGTACCGATGCGACGACGCTCAATCAAATTATCTACTGAGGGGTCGTTGTCAAATTTTCCGTTTTGATTGTAATCTTGATAAAAAACAACTGGACGGTTCAGAATGTCAGATATATTGAAGCGAATTTCAGCCCATTCGCGTCCGTCTTGTTTCAATAGTTTTTTACTCAATTGGAAATCCAATAAAGCCCGAGGTGCTTCGTAGATATGAGGTTCAACAGATTGGTCATTTCCGACCTCTGAAATGCGGCGACCTATTTGGTTGAACAAAATTGTGCCACCCCAACCGTTTTCAGGGTTAGCATATTGTAAGCCACCATTGAGAATATAGCTTGATTGACCTTGCAAGGCGCGACGCTCTTCGCCTTTACCCGTTTCACCCAATGTCACTTCAGAATTGATATAGGCTAAATTTGTGAAAAGGGTCAAATTGTTGAAAATTGCATTGTCTTTGATGAAATTGAGCGATTTACGTGCTTCCAACTCCGCACCGACGTTGCGGGCAGATACGCCATTTGAGAAGTTAACGGTGAAGGTGTTGATACCAGAAGTGTTATAAAACTCTTCAATTGGATTCACAAAATACTTATAGAACGTCGAAATAGAGAACACTTGACCACCAGAAGGGAACAATTCGTAGCGTAGATCAAGGTTATAAACATCCGCAGGTTTGAGGTTCGGGTTGCCTACAACACTACGATTACGCTCATAATCAAAGAATGAAAACGGAGATAATTCGCGCAATTCTGGACGGGAAACCGTCTTAGTCCCCGATAAACGCAGATTACTTTTTTCTGTCAAACCATAAATCAGATTCACCGAAGGTAAAAGAGAATTAAAAGTCTCATCAATCACCAAAGGCGCATTGTTGACCTCAGAAACTAAGTACACAGGGTATGATTCAAAACGCACACCCGCTACAGCCCTCAACTTTTCGGTCAGTTTGCCATCATACATGGCGAAAGCAGAGGCGATTTTAGTCGTTGCATTGTAAGAGTCGCTGCCACTTGTGGCTTCGCGATAGTAAATAGTGGAGGGAGAAATATTTTTAGCATCAAAAATTTCTACTTGCGGTGACTTCAAGATGCGTTGTAATTCAGAAAAATTGCCACCTGTTCTTGATACAATACCAAAAATACGCGCTGAAAAATCACGCTCGCGTTGCAAATAACCTACGCCAGCCTTGACATTACTTGATCTACTGAGGGGGTAACTGACATCAGCATTGAAGTTGAAAGTAGATTCGTTCAAACTTGAATACAACTTGCCTGAGTTGGTTGGCGATGGTACTGAGGGGATTGATGCTAAATATTCATCATCGGAAGATGAGAAATTTTTGTTATAACGCATCTGACGTTGGTTAGGCATATTGCGGTTAACCTTGTTGTAAGCTGCAATCCATTTTAATTTCAAACGTCCCATTTCACCAAAAACGTGGTCGCCTGTCAATTGACTGTTGAATAATTGTGCCGAACGGTAACGAGCGAGGTTAGAACGATCGTCTTCTTCTGTGATGAAGTTTTTGCCCGTGCGCGAAAGGAAAACATCGTCCGTTGAGATATTGAAGTTATTTTTGAGTGAAATTTTGTTTTTATCATTCAACTTATAAGATACATTGAACAAAACACCATTCAAATAATTCGTTGAGTAGCGCACATCATCATAGTCGTCATTTGCTTGGCGAATAGAAAAGTTGCTGCGCTCGATGTTCACAATGCGTTGCTGACGGTTGTAGGTCACGCCCAAAATAGCACCCAAACGTGATTCTTCGCCTAATTTTTTACTCCAACCTGTCGAGAATTGTAAACCCATATTGGGTGCAGCTGTTTTCTGCTCATAGCCCCAATCATTGCTGAAAACAGTCGAATATTGTGCTAATTGACTTGGATTACCCGAGACAAAATCTTTTGATACTGCCACATTTGTCGGCAATGCACGAACGCCACCGTCAATGCCCAACCAATCTGTTTTGCCTGCAATGGTTGAGGCTAAAAATGGATTACCTTGTGTGTTGGTGTTTATACCCGAACTGATTTGCAAGTTCACAAAATTTTCGTCAGGAATATCTTTTGTCACCAACTGAATCAAGCCACCTGCAAAGTCGCCATACATGTCAGGCGTAGCTGTTTTGTTCACTAAAATATTGTCAATCAACGAGGAAGGAAACATATCGAATGAAAAAGCGCGTTTTTCAGTCTCCGTACTGGGCAATAACGCCCCATTGACCATTGCTAAATTGTAGCGATCACTCAAACCACGGATGATGGGGAATTTGTTGTCTTGAACCGTCACGCCACTCACACGGCGCAATACTTCAGCCGTCGAACGGTCGGGGCTGCGTTTGATGGCTTCTCCCGAAAGACCATCCGAAACGGCAATATTATTTTTTTGAAGTGTCAGAAGTGCGTTGACCGTTTCTTGTTTGCGTTTAGCCGTCACGACAACACCTTCGCCATTTTGAGCTGTCAGAACGGCTGTTTCTTCTGCAATATTAATATCTGTGGTCGTCGTTAAATTACTACCAACTTTCACATCTTCTACAATCTTTTTGGCATAACCGACATAAGTGATTTCTAATTTATAGATCCCAATCGGTACATTCTCGATATAATAAACACCATCCAAGTCAGTTTGGGTCGCATACTGAGGGGGGCCTGCACTGACTCTCACAGTTGCTCCGACGATGGTCTCGCCAGATTTTGCGTCCATAATTTTACCAGTGATTTTGCCCGTTTGTTGAGCAGAAAGGATAGAAAGTGTTGAAAAAAGTACGATAATAAGGGAAATGACCTTGCTAAATTTGTTTTTTACGTTGTAATACATGAGCGAAAAATTTGATTATTTAAATTCGCTGCAAAGTTCACAACGCAATGTAAATTCAAAATGAAGCCCAGATTAAGTTTATGTTAAGCATAGAGGGAAAATTTTAAAAGCCCCTAAAAACCATTTGACAGGTCTTTAAGGGCTACCTAATATTCAAAAATGTATATTAATCTTTTTTTGTAGAATCACAGGGCAATACTTCGGTAATTTTTTAGTTGAAAAACGGCGGCTTCGCCGCCGAAAAAAAGGGGAATGAAGTGAGGTTTTAATTTTTTGCAAGCTCGGGCTGCGTCCGAGCTTGCAAAAAATTAAAACCTCACTCCGAAAAGTCCACTCCGCCGCCGCAAGCGGCGTTATTTACGCTTAAAAAACTACTAATAGTATTGCTAAGAGCATTGCAAAATTAAAAGCTCAATATGAAGTCAATATGAAGCTAAGATTAAGTTTGTGTTAAGTAATGTGGAGAAGAAGACTCTGAGTTAACAACTCGTTTGGCTAACTCAATTATTCTTTCGTCGCAAGAATGAAACTCTGAATTGGCTGTTTCAATAAAAAACTTTAACATTACGTTCATTTTAAGAAATGTTATTTTTTATTTTTTTAAACTATTGGTATTCAGAATTTTAAAAATGAAAATTTATAAAAATTGGCTTCTTTGCCCACTCTTTTTACTACTTAATTTTTTATCTATCAATGCCCAAGTCGCACCTAAAAAACCGACTTCGGCAGATATTTACGATGCTATTCGCAAACTCAATACGCTCGGCTCTGTGCTGTATGTAGCGGCGCATCCCGACGATGAAAACACGCGCTTGATTGCTTATATGGCAAACGAAAAGCGTATGCACACCACCTATTTGTCGCTCACACGGGGCGACGGTGGACAAAATCTGATTGGAACAGAATTGCGTGAGATGCTCGGTGTTTTACGGACGCAAGAATTGCTCATGGCGCGTTCGGTTGACGGTGGTAAGCAATTGTTCAGTCGTGCCAACGATTTTGGTTTCTCGAAGTCACCTGCCGAGACGATGGCGATTTGGAACAAAAAAGAAGTATTGTCAGATGTGGTTTGGGCGATTCGTAAAACGCAACCCGACATCATCATCAATCGCTTTTCGCAAGATACAACGGTGGATACACATGGACACCACACATCGTCTGCCATTCTTTCAGAAGAAGCGTTTAATCTCGCTGCCGACCCCTCAGTATTTCCTGAACAATTGAAGTACGTGCACGTGTGGCAACCTAAACGTTTGTTTTTCAATACATCATGGTTTTTTTATGGCAGCCAAGAGAAATTTGAAGCAGCCAATAAAGACAAGATGTTGAAGCTCGACATCGGCGTTTTCTATCCTACAAAAGGTAAATCGAACAACGAAATCGCTGCCGAATCGCGCTCAATGCACAAATGCCAAGGCATGGGTATGTTGAGTTCGCGTGGTAGCGACCCCGAATATTTGGACTTTTTGAAAGGTCCGCTTGGCAAACCAACCAATGGCGACCCTCTGCAAGGCATCAATACGACTTGGAATCGCTTGGGTACTGAGGGGGGCGAAATTGGAAAAGTATTGGAAGGCGTTGAGCGCAATTTCAAATTTGAAAATCCTGCAGCAAGTGTTCCAGCCTTAGTTTCGGCTATGAAATTGATCGAAAAACTCAATGACCCTTTTTGGAAAGAGAAAAAATTAGCGGACATTAAAGAACTAATCCGCTGGTGTTCAGGACTTTACCTTGAAGTGGCTACGAATACAGCCGCCGCCGTAGCAGGACAAAGCGTTGATTTCACTATCGAAGCTGTCAATCGTTCAACGGCAAATGTAAAAGTGACTTCCATTGAGTTTTTAGGTTTGAAAAAGGATACAACAGTGAATTTCGATATGACGAACAATATCCGCAAGTTGTTCCGTATGAAAATGACCATGCCCAATGAATTGAGCTTTACAAGTCCTTATTGGCTGAAAGACAAAGCAACCTTGGGTCTGTATCGTGTGGACGACCAACTACTGAGGGGTCTGCCCGAAACGCCTCGGACAGTACGCGCCAAATTCAATCTGGTCATCGAGGGATTACCGATGACTTACGAGACGGATATTGTTAATCGCTACGATGCACCTGCCAAAGGGGAACTCTATCGCCCCTTTGAAGTGACCCCCTCAGTATTTGTGAATCAAATAGAAAAAGTCTATGTTTTTGGTGATAATGAGCCTAAAGAAGTTGGTTTTGTCGTCAAATCAGGAGCTGACGGCATCGAAGGTATGCTCAAACCCGAAGTGCCAAACGGTTGGACTCTTGAGCCGCAATCTCAAAACTTCAAACTCAAAATCAAAGGTGAAGAAACGGTTTTGACTTTCAAACTCACACCACCCAAAGGGGAAAGTGAAGCCAATATCATCTCGAAAGCCTATTTGAAAAATAAAGACAACTACGAACCTGTACCAACTAATGCCGTCCGAATCATCGAATATGACCACATTCCGACGCAGACTGTTTTGTACCCATCAGAAGCCAAAGTTGTCAAATTAGACATCAAAAAACGCGGTATCAACATTGGCTACGTCATGGGCGCAGGTGACGATATGCCTGCTTGTTTGGAACAAATTGGCTACCAAGTGACTGAAATAAAAGATGCAGATTTCCAACACGAAGGTAAATTACAAAGTTTCGATGCCATTGTCGTGGGCATTCGGGCTTACAATACTAAAGAAAAATTGAAATTTTACAACGAAAAACTGTTGAAATACGTGGAAAACGGCGGGACGATGGTTGTTCAATACAATACAGCTGGGCGTGATTTGCAATTACAACAATTCGGCCCTTATCCATTCAAATTGGGTCGTGGTCGCACAACAGAAGAAGATGCGCCGATTCGCGTTTTGAAGCCAGAACATCCTGTTATGAATATCCCCAATAAAATCACGCAAAAGGATTTTAATGGTTGGGTGCAAGAGCGTGGTTTGTATTTTCTTTCAGAATGGGACTCAAAATATGAAGCCATTTTGAGTTGTAACGATACCAACGAAAAGCCCGAAGATGGTGGTTTGGTCGTTGCCAAACACGGCAAAGGTTGGTATGTTTACACAGGCTATTCATTTTTTAGAGAGTTACCTGCGGGTGTATCAGGCGCATATCGCTTATTTGCCAATTTGTTGTCATTGGGTAAGGCACTGCCTTAGAAGTTAACGGGAAAGCAACGAAGCAACGAAGCAACGACGGAGAAGTTCAGAACTTCTCCGTCGTTAGTTGTCGTTAGTTGTCGTTAGTTGTTGCCCTGCTGTTTTCTATCATAAACAACTCAAATCTATGAAAAACATATTCATACCACTCTTGTTTCTAACAGCTTGTCAGATGCCAAAACCTTTGTTGGTTGATGATTTTGAAAAGCCTAAAGAGAATCCTATTTTAAGAGCAGATTCAAGTTTTACGTTTTTCGACCCGATTAAGAAAGAAACAGTGCGGTGGCAAAAGGCAGATGTTTTCAACCCTGGGGCTATTGTCAAAGATGGGAAAGTGTATTTGCTTTATCGTTGCGAAGACAATCCTGCGGCAGCATTGGGTGGACGCACCTCACGTTTAGGTTTGGCAGAAAGTACAGATGGCATTCATTTCAAAAAGCATCCAACACCTGTTTTGTATCCCGACAACGATGCTTTCAATCCACACGACAATCGCGGAGGCTGTGAAGACCCACGTGTGGCAGTTACTGAGGGGGGGCTTTATGTGGTTTTTTACACCGCTTGGAACTATGATAAAGCACGCTTGTCTGTTGCTTTTTCACATGATTTGGTCAAATGGGAGAAAAAAGGGTTGGCTTTTGGTAAAGCTCATAATGGGAAATTCGCCGAGTCATGGAGCAAATCGGCTTCTATCATAACTAAATTCGTCAACGGAAAACAAGTCATTGCTAAAATCAATGGTAAATATTGGATGTATTGGGGCGAAAACTTAGTAAATTTGGCTTGGTCTGAAAATCTATCCGATTGGTTTCCAACGCTTGATGACAAAGGTAATTTGAAAGCAGTGATTGCGCCCAGAACAGGCAAGTTTGACAGCCACTTGACGGAGTGTGGCCCTCCTGCCATCGTCACAAAAGAAGGTGTGGTTTTGTTCTACAATGGCAAAAATCAAAATGACGAAACAGCCGACCCCAGTTTGCCTAAAGGCACATATTCGGTCGGTCAAGTGATTTTGGATAAAAATAACTTAGAAAAAGTGTTGAAACGTTCCGAAAAACCTTTTTTGCAGCCCACTTTGCCACACGAGAAGACAGGACAATACCAAGCAGGGACAACATTCGCAGAAGGTTTGGTGTTTTTCAAAGGTCAATGGTTTTTATATTATGGTACTGCGGATTCTTTTGTGGGTTTAGCCATTCTCAAAAACAAATAATTTGTCGAAAATGAAAATAGAAAATTCTGAAAAACAACTACAAGACGAAAAGCCGCCAATTTTCAAAACATGGCGGCAAATGTACATTTTCGTTCTTGTCTTTCACGCTTTGGTGATTGCAGCGTTTTATGTTTTTACCAAGATGTTCTCATAAAAAAGGTAGTTTGACGACTTGGGCAGCCAGTTTTTTGCCACCAAAGGCGATAAAAATTTGAGTCCCCTCAGTATCAAACCCTTTCTGAACATAACCCATACCAAT
Source organism: Saprospiraceae bacterium (assembly GCA_016787525.1). Lineage (GTDB taxonomy): Bacteria > Bacteroidota > Bacteroidia > Chitinophagales > Saprospiraceae > JAAFJT01. Next base: position 65,055 of record JAEUUP010000044.1, read on the forward strand.
CGGCTTGTCCAAAGTCGGCGAAGATGTGCCAGAAGTAACGACACCTATCTTATTGTCGTTGCTGTCAAAAATCGCATACCCATGACGTGGCACACGGCGGTCATCGAGTGTGAATCCAACTAATTTGTGGGTGACCCCCTCAGTAATTTGTCGTTTGAATGTCTCTACATTCACAAAACCTGACGCTTTTTTGGTTTTGGTAATCCAACCCAAACCTGCTTCGATAGGCGAAGTGGTGTCATCAATATCGTTTCCGTACAGACAAAAACCTTTTTCAAGGCGTAGCGTGTCGCGCGCACCCAAGCCAATGGGTTTGATGTCGAGCGATTTGCCTGATTCAAACAACGCGTCCCACAGTTTTTCTGCACCATCGTTCTGAACGTATAATTCAAAACCACCTGCACCTGTATAGCCAGTCGCTGAAATCAGCACATTTTCGATACCAGCTACTGTACCTTTTGTGAAATGATAATATTTGATGTCTGACAAATTCACATCTGTCAAACCCTGAATCACTTGCAAAGCATTGGGCCCTTGAACAGCTAAAAGAGCCGTTTGGTCACTGATATTGATGAGGCGCGTATCATAATTCGGTGCGTATTGCGAAATCCAAGCCCAATCTTTCTCTATATTCGACGCATTGACCACAAGCATGAACGCTTGCTCTCCTTCCGAACAGTTGTCTTCCGATAGACGATAAACCAATAAATCGTCCACAATACCCCCCTCAGTATTCGGCAAACAAGAGTATTGCGCTTGACCAATGGCGAGTTTTGAGGCATCATTAGAGGTTACTTTTTGCACCAAATCCAATGCTTGTTTACCTTTTACGATGAATTCACCCATGTGCGACACATCAAAAACACCCACGTTGGTTCGCACACAATGATGCTCTTCTTTGATGCCCGAATAAGAAATCGGCATATTGTAGCCAGCAAAAGGAGCCATTTTTGCCCCCAAAGCTATGTGTCTATCCGTCAATGGCGTGTTTTTAATAATGGTTGTTTCCGAAGACATATTTTATTGATTTTAAATGATTTAGGAAATTTTTAATTAATAGAAATGCTCTCAATCGCATCGCCTACTTCGAGTTTATACACGGTATCCATGCCTTCCAACACTTTTGCGAAAATAGTGTAATTGGGATCGAGATGCAGCGTTGGGCTTTGTGTGATGAACCACTGACTGCACTCCGTATGGTTGCCTGCCGAAGCCATACCAACATACCCCTCAGTATTGTAGTGCATAGGTGTCAATTCTGAGGAAATGGTATAATCCAGCGAGCCATAACCGTCACCCCGAGGACAGCCCGTTTGAACCACAAAATTCGGTACGACACGATGAAATATTTTGCCTTTGAAAAAGCCTGTTTTTGCTAAACTGACAAAATTAACCACCGAAATAGGGGCATTTTGGCGCAAAAGCCGCAGTTTTATATCGCCTTTCGTGGTTTTGACAATGGCATTTGAAAAGTCAGTCATGCCAGACAGCATAATCCAGTCCACCGAGCGAGGGGTTGAGAATTTTTTCTTTTTGATATTCGTTGAGTCTGAAATTTTTGCAATGGCATTGTAAATCGCCTCATAAGCCTCCATTTGAGCAGGCATTTTGAGATTTTGCATCACTTGATAGAGTTCTGGAACGTTTTCACGCATTCTAAAACGGTTCAATTCAGCTTCGGGTTTTATGATGGTTTCGGCAGCCACAGTCGCAGCTCCTGCATCGCCTGTGCGAATGATGTCGAACAAAGCTGCTTTTAACTCATTTTTTACATTCGTAGAATAGGCTTGAAACATGCGATAAAAATCGGGCGCACAGATGATTTTTGCCAATGCTTCCGTGGCTGCCGTGCGAACGACAGGCAGATTATCGGACTTCAATGCCTCCTCGCGCAACATCGGATAGTTCCAACCAAAGTTAGCTAATCCCCTCAGTATCACAGCTTTATCATAAGGATTGACTGTTTTGGTGTATAGGTTTTTCATAGCATTGTTCAACGAGTCGCGTGTACGAGGGTAAAAACGCAACCATTTGAGCGCAGCCCCCATCATAATACGTTTGGTCGAAGGATGCAAAGTCTCATCGGATGAAGCGATTTTATAGGTTTGGGCATCGCGCTCTGTACCCATTTTTCCAATCATTTCAGCAGCTGTATTGGCGACATAGGTGTTTTTTTCGCGCAAAGCCATGAACAATAAAGGTTGGATACTCTCGTAACTATAATCGTTCAATGCTGTCAGAATATTGACTTTGACCCTAAAATCGGTTTCACGACGAAACAAACTTTCAAAAGTTGAAACAGTACTGAGGGGTGTCACCGTCTTGCCCAAAGCCTTTGCCAAAGCCATGCGCACTTCGGTATCGCGCTCGTTGAGAACCAATCGAGCAATATCTGTTGTGACCGTTGTATCGTACTTTGTTTTTATACGTGCCAAATAATTTGCTCCTATCAGCCTAACATTGGGTGGAAATTGGGTGTTTTCGACAAAATTTTTCATTTTTTGAATGGATTCGATATTGTAACTGTCTCGAATGCCATAGCGATAAATGCCATAGGCTTGCCCTTCCAACAAGGCAGTATCTGATATTTTGAATGTCGAGATACGACACAAGTTATTTAGGTTGTTCACTGTACCACATTTACCAACCGCTTCCATCAGAGTGGCATTGAATTTAGCGAATGTGCCAACCGTATCGTATTTTTCATAAGCCGCCAAAAGCATATTTTCCGCCCGCACTTCCCCCAACTGTCCAATCGAATAAGCCGCTGCCACACGCACATCCACATATTCATCTCTGAGCAATCGAGCCAATGAATCCAACGCTTTTTTATACTTCAAAGAGCCAAAAGCCGTGGCAGAGACATAGCGCAAAGTAGGGTTAGGGCTGCTCAAAAAGCGCATCAAACTGTCCGCCGATTGACGTTCCATGAGATTATAAATCTCTTGCACTTGTTTGTCCGAAAAGTCAACAGCAATGCCCTCAAACTTGTCGCGGTTGTACTCAGGTGGCACGCAAGCATGGGCGATTAAAGCAATGGAAAAAAGGTAAACGATATAGAGAAAGGTATTTTTCATAGTTCAATTTCTGATAAGCGGACAAAAGTATAAAGGATTAATGCGAATTTGGCGAATTTGGTCAAAAAAATCAGCATCTGAGCTTTTTCACAAATTCCCAAGCCACAATGCCTACTGAAACCGAAATATTGAGCGAATGTTTGGTGCCAAATTGCGGAATTTCAATCACGAAGTCCACCATTTCCATTGCAATCTCAGAAACCCCTTCGACTTCGTTGCCAAAAATAAGAGCGAATTTTTCGCCTTTTTGCTGGTCAATATCTATTTGATCTAAAAAAATGGATGCGTCAGCCTGTTCAACAGCCACCAAAATATACCCCTCAGTACGAAGTGCTTCTAAAGCGGTTTGTGTCTCTGAAAAATGCCGCCACGCCACCGATTCTGTTGAACCCAAAGCCGTTTTCATAATTTCACGATGAGGTGGCTGTGCCGTAAAACCGCACAAAACGACCTCGGCGCACCCAAAAGCATCAGCTGTGCGAAACGCCGAACCCACATTCAGAGCCGAGCGCACATCGTCTAACACAAAAGCGATAGGCGTTTTTTCAGCCTCTTTGAAGGCTTCAACCGAAGGGCGGTTGAGTTCTTCCATTTTTAATTTTTTAATCACAGTTTATAGCGATTTTATATGATTTACACTATTTTTCCTTTTAAAATAACCTGTTCTATCCAATTTGACCCAAAAGCATAAGGCAAATAAGCCAGCGAAGGTACAGGTTTTGTGATGATACAACTGCCCATTTTTCCAGTTGCCAGACTGCCAAAATGGGAACTCAACTCCAAGGCAGCTGCACCATTGAGTGTCGCGGCATTCAGAACTTCGATAGGTGTCATGCGCAGGCGAATGCACGCCAAACTGACCACAAATGGCATAGATACTGAGGGGGTCGTTCCTGGATTGAAATCGGTGGCAAGAGCAACAGTTGCGCCTGCATCAATCAGTTTGCGAGCAGGCGGTGTATGTGCGTCATTCAAGAAAAAAGGGGCTGTTGGGAGCAAGGCGGCAATAGTATCTGAGTTTTTCAGAATATCTATCTCATTGTCATTCAACACTTCTAAGTGATCAACCGAAATGGCTTGATGCTTCACAGCTGTTTCGATACCACCCATTGAATTGAATTGATTGGTGTGAATTTTAGGTTTCAAACCAAACTGAGTGGCAGCAGTTAAAATACGGTCTGTTTCATCACTCGAAAATGCTATTTTTTCACAAAAAACATCCACATAGTCAGCGAGACCACGTTCTGCAATTTGTGGCAACATGTCGTTGATTATCAATGAAATATATTCTTCTCGATTGTTTTTATACGCCATAGGAACGGCATGTGCGCCCAAAAAAGAGGTTTTGATTTCAACATCTGAAACAGCTTTCAGGCGACGAATGACCCTCAGCATTTTCAGTTCGCTGTCCACTGTCAAGCCATAACCGCTTTTGATTTCGATACAACCTGTTCCCAACTTTTGAGCTTCTTGCAAGCGAGCCAAACTGCGCTCGAATAGTTCATCTTCACTCATTTGTTGCAGTTTTCGAGCCGAATTGAGTATGCCACCGCCACTCGCTGTGATTTCTTCGTAGCTGCTGCCACGAATTCGCATCTCAAATTCTTCCTCTCGCGTTGCCGCGAAAACCAAATGTGTATGACTGTCACACCAAGCTGGCAAAACAATTCTATCCGTTGCATCCAAAACCGTATCAGCCCTTTCGGGGCAATCAGTCATTGCGCCAAAGCTTACAATTCGCTGATTGTCAATGAGTAAATAAGCATTTTCTACCTTGGCGGCTTGATTCAATTCTGCGCCTCGTAGGCGTTGCATACTGAGGGGGTGCGCTCCGAATAGTTGGCGGATGTTTTTTATGAGAATGGAAGACATGCGCTGGCTTTGAGTTTGATAGATGAGGCAAATTTAGGAAAAAAGTAGAAAAAAAGGTCGTTGAGGTTAGAACCTCAAAGACCTTGATGTAATTTAATATTTCGATTTTCATAACTCCTTCACCTTCACCTCTACACGGCGATTCAACACATCTTCTTCGGGTTTACAATCGCCTGCTGAGCAATCTTTGAGTGGCTTCATGCGACCATAACCGTGCGGAATCAAACGTTTTTCTTTGATGCCTTGCGATTTTAGGTATTCCACCAATTCTTCTGCACGTTTGGTGGAGATGAGTTTTGCCATTTTATCGGTTTCAATGACCCCTTCAGTATGTACACAAATTTCAACGACCAGTTTGCGGTTTTTCTTCAAAAAATCAGCCAATTTATCCAATTCTTCTGCTATTTCGGGTGTAACACCCAATTCTGACTGGGTTGTAAAACGAATGTTTTCGATTAAAAAAGACTTGTTGGGACGCATTTTGTCATTGTCGAGCAGACTCTGCATTTGGTCAAGATACGTTTTTTTCTTATCGGATTCAGAGGCAACAGGCTTCGTTTCCTCTTTTTTACTGTCTTCTGTCGTCTTATCATTTCTGCCTTTTGCAAACGATGATGATGGCTTTTTCTCACCATTTACGTCATTCGTATTGGGCTTTTCACTTGTCATTTCGGGCGTTTTGGAAGTCGTTTGGGGTACTTCTTTGGTTTGAATAGTAGGTATATTATCGTTCAACACAGGTTTTTGCTCAACCAAAGAGCCTGACATCATCCGAAACAAAAAAATATCATCACCTCGCCCTGCACGCATCGAAGTAAATGCGCCGCTGTGCATATCTTTTGAAAAACAAATCGAAATATCATCGAAAGGACTGTTGATAGGTGCGCCAATATTCACGGGTTTGCTCCATTCCTTGGTACTGGTATCTTGTTGCGTGACAAAAATATCGTAACCACCATAGGTCGGATGCCCTTTTGAGCAAAAATAGAGTTTGCCATCAGCTGCTGCAAACGGGAAGCCTTCGTTGGCAGGCGTATTGACTTTACGCCCTAAGTTTTCGGATTTTGTCCAGCCTTTTTTGGTTTTTGTCACCATATAAATATCTAAGCCTCCAAAACCATCACTTCTTTCGGCTGCAAAAAATAGGCGGTTGCCGTCAGGCGTTACTGAGGGATAGACATAATTGTTTTCAGGTGTACAAAACGGCAACATTTCGATATTGTGGAACGACGTGCCATCTTCTGTTTCGGCAGTAAAAATTTGCATATTGTATGTGCCATTACGCCCTGGCGTATTGCCATTACGACAAAAATAGGCGCGTTTGCCATCAGCCGTAAATGTGATATTAGACGTGTTGCGGTTAATTTCTGTTAGTTTAGCCGAAATTTCGTGCGGCTCTGTGAAAGATGTATCGCCTGTTTGTTCTGCATAATAGAGTGTGACATAATCTCGTCCAGTGGTCGGATTTTTTTCTTTCAGTATATTGAAACCTGTTTTGCGGTCAGATGCGAAAGCAATACCGTTGCGAAAAACGATGGGCGCATTGTCGTCACCGTCCGAATTCTGCGAAAAAGCAAATACTGCCAAATTGTGAAACAATGGGCGTACCGTTTTGATTTTGTCAATATTATCCAAAAGCAACTTGCCTTTTTCACTGTCAGGCTGCAATTTGTTATATTTTTTAAAATAAAATTTAGCTTCCTCATATTGCCCCAACATCATCAACGATTCGCCATAGTGTAGGAAATCATCTGGTCGCGCATTGTCATCTTCTACAATCTCTTTCAAAAGGGGCGCAGCTTTTTCGGGTCGGCTCAAAATGCGATAACAATTGGCTAATTTGGTCTTAGCCGCATTATTGTTAGGTTTTTTAGACAAAAAGGCTTCATAGGCAGGAATAGCTTCTGCATATGCGCCATTTTTGAACAATTCATTGGCTTTGTCAGGACTTTGACCCCTCAGTATGGTGGTTAAAAAAGCGCAAAAAGTGATTATTTTAAGTCTCGATGCAATCATTTTATCTTCAATAGTTTTAATCGTGTTGTAAATTTGGTTAAAAATTTCGTAAGGTTTGTAACTTTAGAGTCTTATCTTGATTGTGAGCAGTTACATTTTGCAACTTATTACGTCCAAAAGTCGTGCTAAATTCAAAAATTGCGCTTCGAGCTTTAGTTAAAAACGCCGACTCATGTGTTAAATCGGCTGTCTATTGGACCGAGCTTTTTAAAATTCGCAACAATAATTATCAAATCATCAAAATTTTGAATTATGAAAATGAAAAATCTTCTGTTCGTCGCTTCTCTTGTGGGCTTAATGACCCCCTCAGTAATTTTGTCACAAACGACTCCAAAAGGCGGTGAAACAACAGCTACAGTAGCGGCTCCTGCTGCTGTTTCGCTTGTCAGAGAAGGCGAAAGAACGATGAGCCAAGGTAGCAAAAATGCATTGACAATAGATTTGCCAAAGACAAGTGCAAAATTCGCCGAAAAATTGTGGAAAGATTACGCTAAACAATTTAAAGGTGACACGAAAAAAGATAAAAAATCAGAAGAATGGTTTACAGACAATGCCATGATTGCCGACATAGGCGGCACTAATACAGTTGATATGTATGCTAAATTTTCTGAAAGTGGCGAAACAACTACACTCGGTCTGTGGATTGACTTAGGTGGCGCATATGTTGCTTCCAAAGATTTTACAGAAAAATATGCTGCTGCTGAAAAAATTCTTTCGGACTTCGCTCTGCATGTTGAGAAAGAACACACTAAAATTCAACTTGATGAACAAAATGACGCTTTGAAAAAATTAGAAAAACAGCAACGTAATCTTGAAAAAGAAAATACGGGTTTGCACGATGACATCGAAAATTGGAAGAAAAAAATAGCCAAAGCTGAGGATGACATCAAAACAAATGAAAAAAATCAGGCAGATACGAAAGAGAAAATTGAAAATCAGAAAAAATTGGTGGAAGAAGTTCAGAAAAAATTGAATTCGATGAATTGATACCCCCTCAGTATGAGGCACAAAAAAGACGTTATGAACAATTCATAACGTCTTTTTTGTTTTTGAATGAGTGGTGGATGATTACATCAATCCATTAGGCATTAGGTGTGATGAAAACGATGCGTTTGTCATCTTTCCCTTTTTTATAACCCACTCTACCCGCTATAGAAGCGTGTAAAGTGAAATCTTTGCCCATATACACATTGGGACCTGCATGGAATTTTGTACCACGTTGGCGTACCAAAATGTTGCCTGCTTCAGCAGACTGACCACCGTACATCTTCACGCCCAAATATTTGGCTTTACTGTCGCGTCCGTTGTCCGAACTACCCGCACCTTTCTTATGTGCCATGTCTTTTTTTCGTTAAATTGATGAAGAAATTTAGTAATTAAGCCGAAATAGCGTCAATTGTAATGCTGGTCAAAGCATCTCTGTGACCATTTTTTACACGATAACCTTTACGGCGTTTCTTTTTGAAGACGATGACTTTGTCGCCTTTCAAATGCTCATTGACAGTGGCTTTTACTGATGCACCACCGACAGTCGGCGTACCGATATTAACAGAGCTGCCTGAGTCAACCAACAAAACTTCGTTGAAAGTGACGCTGCTACCTGTTTCGGCTTCTAACCGGTGGACGAAAAGCTGTTGCCCTTCTGTCACTCTTACTTGTTGACCGGCTATTTTTACGATTGCGTACATGATGTTAAGGAACTTTAATTAATAAATTTTTTATGAAATGCTGAATTTTTGACCTAAAATCGAAATTCAGCCCGCAAATTTACACTTTATCCTGCGAATAGTACAAGTTTTTTTGAATAAAAACTTCAAAAATTGAAACTCATCTCATATGTGGCGTTATATTGTGTCTTAATTCTTTGTGAACCTGACTCTATTTTGTGCAATAAAACTTGTATTCGTATTATTTAAAACCAGATCATCACCATGCCAGAAGAACGTATTTCTGTGTTCGATATCTTCAAAATCGGAGTCGGACCCTCCTCTTCGCACACACTCGGTCCTTGGCGAGCAGCACAACAATTTATTACAGAATTGCAAGACAGTCAACTGTTTACATCAGTTCAAAAAGTACATATTTTACTCTATGGGTCGTTAGCAAAAACGGGTGTTGGGCATGGGACGGACATTGCCGTTCTTATGGGTTTGCTCGGTGAAGATCCTGTGACGACCGATACCTCTTTGATAGCTGAAAAGATAGCAAACATACGCCATACTGAGAGATTACTATTAGATGGAAAACGATTGATACCATTTCAGCTTTCCTCAGATATTGTTTTTTTGATGGATGCTTCATTATCTTTTCATCCAAATGGAATGACTTGCGTTGCAGAATTAGCAAATGACGAAACTTTCGCTCAAAATTATTACAGCATTGGTGGGGGGTTTGTGGTCAAAGAAAATCAAGAAGTGCAGGATGAAAAACCTTCGGTAAGACTTCCTTATCCGATTGATTGTGCGGAAGATTTGCGTTTGCATTGCCTTGCCAATGGCATGGATATTTTGGAGGTGGTTTGGCAAAATGAGTTGGTTTGGCGTACGAGTTTTCAAATTCAAAAAGGACTTTTGCAGATATGGGAAACCATGCGCGATTGCATTTGGCGAGGTGTGCATACTGAGGGGGTACTTCCTGGCGGTTTGGGTGTGACTCGACGTGCGGCTACGCTCAATAAACGGCTTATACAAGGTGCGACATATACGGATTACAACTCATGGTTGGCACAAGTTCAAGCCAAAGGTGCAGATTTTTCGAGTGTCTTGAACTGGGTCAGTTGTTTTGCTTTAGCTGTCAATGAAGAAAATGCAGCGTTTGGTCGGGTTGTAACAGCACCAACAAATGGCGCAGCAGGCGTGATTCCAGCTGTTTTACAATATTATATTGCTTTTGGTGGTGGCAATACGAAAGCAAAAATTACCGCTTTTTTGCTTGTAGCAGGCGAACTGGGCAGTATTTTCAAAAAAGGGGCAACTATTTCAGCAGCAATGGGTGGCTGCCAAGCCGAAATTGGTGTATCATCTGCCATGGCAGCAGGTGCTTTGACGGCTTGTCAAGGTGGCAGCGTACGACAAGTATTGATGGCGACTGAGATTGCGATGGAACACCATTTGGGCTTGACTTGTGACCCAATTGGTGGTTTGGTACAAGTCCCATGTATTGAGCGTAATACAATGGGAGCGATAAAAGCCATCACAGCCAGCCAATTGGCTTTGCAAAGTGAACCCGAAAATGCCAAAGTTTCGCTCGACAATGTCATCTCGACTATGTGGCAAACGGCTTTGGATATGAACTCAAAATACAAGGAAACCAGCGATGGTGGTCTGGCTGTGAATGTGCCGATTAGTTTGAGTGAATGTTGATATTTTGGACTGAATGATTTTGGATTTACGATTTTACTGAGGGGGGCCTTAACAATCCAAAATCGTAAATCTAAAATCAAAGCGTTCCCCGCAAGGCTTGTTCTCTTTCGATGGATTCAAAAAGTGCTTTAAAATTGCCTTTTCCGAAAGAAGTCGCACCTCTGCGTTGAATGATTTCAAAGAAAATCGTCGGGCGTGGCTCGACAGGTTTAGTGAAAATTTGTAGCAAATAGCCCTCCTCATCTCTATCTACCAAAATATTCAGCTTCCGCAATTGTTCGATGTCTTCACTGATATGACCAACGCGAGCCGTCAAATCATCGTAGTAAGTATCTGGAACGTACAAAAACTCTACACCTCGGTTGCGCAATTCCGTTACAGTATGAATAATATCATTAGTTGCCACAGCCAAATGTTGCACTCCTGCACCTTCATAAAAATCCAAATATTCTTCAATTTGCGATTTTTTCAAGCCTTCTGCAGGTTCATTTATCGGAAATTTGATACGCCCGTTGCCATTCGACATTACTTTACTCATCAAAGCAGTGTATTCTGTCGAAATATCTTTATCATCAAAAGATACAATTTGTGCAAAACCCATTGTATTGGCATAAAAATTCACCCATTCATTCATTTTACCCAATTCGACATTTCCAACCATATGGTCAATATACTGCAAACCAATTTCTAAAGGCTGATAGGTCGGATTCCAAGACTTGAAATGTGGCAGAAATACACCCTCATAGTTGTTTCTTTCCACAAAAATATGGACTGTATCGCCATAAGTGTGGATACCTGCACGCTTAACCCAACCGAATTTATCTTCTTCAATGATGGGTTCAAAATAAGGTTTTGCACCTCTCGCTACCGTTTCGTCATAAGCTTTTTCGGCATCATCCACCCAAAGAGCGACAACTTTTACGGCATCACCATGTTTTTCAATATGTCGGCTGATGTCTGTACCACTTTGGAGCGGGGAGGTGAATACAAGCCGAATTTTGCCTTGTTGCACGACATACGATTCACGGTCGCGTAAGCCTGTCTCCAAACCAGCATAGGCTAAAGATTGGAAGCCAAACGCAGTTTTGTAGAAATAAGCGGCTTGCTTGGCATTACCAACATAGAACTCAACATAGTCCGTACCATTGAGAGGTAGAAAATCTTGTGCTTTGTCAAAAATCTTTTTTGCAGGAGCTTCTATTGTTGCAGTCATAATTTGGTTTGATTTTTAGTTTTAAAGTATTTTTTCCAAAATTTACTGCAAAACTACCCCCTCAGTACAAACTGGTCAAATACTATTTTGTAGCTTTGTTATAAGTTTTACTTATACTAAAATCGTATTAATGTTATGGAATTAAGACAGTTAAAGTACTTTGTTGCTATCGCTGAAGAAGGGCAATTTGTCAGTGCTTCACGTAAACTATTGGTGTCTCAACCTGCTTTGAGTCAACAAATTAAACTTTTAGAAGAAGAGTTGGGCGTTGATCTATTTATCAAAGTGAAACGCCAAATATACCGAAAAGTCGAATTAAGTGAGGTAGGCAAAGTGTTTCTAAAAGACGCTCAAAAAATATTACAACTCTGTGAAAAGGCTCAAATAAAAGTCAAAAACAGCAATGCCATCAAGCAAAATATCAAATTGGGAACATACCGAATGCTGACAGGAAAACGCATTGTAGAGGTTTTAGCACAATTTTCTCAACACTTCCCCGAATTCGATATACAAATCGTAGAGCTACCCACATTTCTAAGTGTCCAAGAGGCATTGTTAGATGAAACCATTGATTTTGGCATTTCTGTTTTGCCCATTCACTATAAAAACTTGGATTATATTTCGCTCAAAAAAAGCCATTTAAGTGTCATTCTACCCCAAAATCACCCCTTAGTTAATCACCCCAAATTGACACTTAGCGAACTGCACATGGAACGTTGGATAGAAATAGAAGCTTCGGTTCATCCTATTTTTGAATCCATAGAAAAACTATGTATAAAAGCGGGTTTCCATCGTCGTCAAAACATTGTTCAAGAAGTGTCATCGCTCGAAATCATGGCACAATTGGTCAGTATGGGTAAAGGCATTGCCTTAGTACCTTCATTTTTTGACACCAATACCATTCCTAATATTGTCAATAAACCGCTCGATGATGCTATAATTGAACTTGAACAATGCTTGACTTTTCGAACAAATAGGTTCAAAGACATCAGTAATGCTTTGAAAAACGTATTTATGAACTACAATACTTCGGTAATTTTTTAGTTGAAAAACGGAGGCTTCGCCGCCGAAAAAAATTAAAACCTCCCTCCGAAAAGCCCTTGCCGCCGCAGGCGGCGTTATTTACGCTTAAAAAACTACCGAAGTATTGAACTAAGAAACGATTTTAAATTATTTCTAAACAGATTTAGGGTTTTTAAGTACCGAAAAAATCTCGCATTTTTTTATTTAATTAAAAACAAAAAAATGTTTAAATATTCAAAACTAAATATTTATGCATTTTTAAAATTCTTATTTTTTTAAAATTTAACGTCACAAAAGCCTAATTTTTGGCGTTCCTGAAGCTAAAAAACGGCAGCATTATTGCACATGTGAGCCAGATAAAACACATTTTCTAACTTCAACGTTGTGCGATAAATGAAAACACAAGAGGCTCAAAGTTTATTAACCAAATTTTTCTATAAAGACAACCATCTACATTTCCAAATTCTCATTCAAGCCGAAAGTGAGCTTGTTTTGTTTGGTGAATACAATGATTATGGTCTTTATAAAAATGCGTTTGATCTTATTCAACAAAAAATAAAAAATGGTACACGAATCATCCATCTTTTAGAAAAAAAATTGAATGAAGAAAAACTTTTTGTAAAAGTGGCATGATTTTAGAAAGGTAATAAAACATAAACACAATTGCAAATAACAAATAAATTAAAATATAAAGATGTAGAACCAAATGCGGTTCTAATAAGGGAGACCGGAGCAGTTCATCGGGGGGTAGAGCTGCTCCAATAGTCTCCCGATTTTTTTTGGATAACTATTAGGAACAAAATATCAACTTCAAGTCAAACCTTTCGTACGCTCGTACGTAAGGTTTTTCTTTTTTATCGAACTTCTCTTCTGCATTTCGTCGCTTATTTTTTGGATTTTTGGATTTTTTCGTTTTCTTTGACACAAAAACGAAACAGCCATGTCAATAGTCTTACTTATCGGCAGCATTGCCTTTTTGCTTCTCCTTATCGCCGTTGTTCGGCTCAATGCTTTTGTCGCCCTCATCATCACAGCCCTCACAGTTGGCATACTGAGGGGTATGCCTTTTGCCAAACTTATTGAGTCTATCCAAAAAGGGATTGGTTCTACTATGGGTAGCCTTGTTATGATAATCGGTTTTGGTGTCATGTTGGGCAGTTTGTTAGCCGATTCGGGTGCAGCTCAACAGATTTCAAGCAGTTTAATCCGCATTTTTGGGGCAAAACGTGCTAAATGGGCGCTGGTCATCACCAGTTTCACTGTTGGTTTAGCCATGTTCTACAACGCTGGTTTCGTGATTCTCATTCCGCTTGTTTTTTCGGTGGCAGCCGCAACCGAACTTCCGCTTGTTTATCTTGGCATAGCGATGGCATCAGGCTTATCGGTCACACATGGCTACCTACCGCCTCATCCTGGACCGACTGCGATTGCTGTATTATTTAAAGCTGATATGGGCAAAACTCTGGTCTATGGCATTCCAATTGCGATAGTCGCTATTCTGATTTCGGGTGTATTGTTTCCTGAATTTTTGAAAAAAATAGTGGCCAATCCTCCACAAGGGTTGGTTGATGTCAAAAATTTGCCCGAAAATGAACTGCCCTCATTCCCCCTCAGTATGACCATCGCTTTATCTCCTGTTCTACTAATGGCAGCCGCAACGATTGGTGAGTTTGCCTTACCAAAGGAGAGTTTTACACTTCAAATACTCAAATTCGTAGGCGATGCATCTATCTCCATGCTTATTTCGTTTGGTTTAGCTGTTGTTTTTTTAGGCATTTTGAGAGGGAGAAAAATGGTGGATATCACCGAAAAAACAGCCGCTTCAATCACTGCTACCACCATGATTTTGATGATTGTGGCAGCAGGTGGTGCATTCAAGCAGGTTTTGCAAGATAGTGGCATAGGCAATGACATTGCTGCTATTTTTAAGGATCTACCGCTGTCACCTTTGGTTTTAGCTTGGTTGATTGCCACCATCATTCGTATCACCATTGGGTCTGCGACAGTCGCAGGCTTAACGGCTGCTGGCATCATTCAACCTTTGATGAATGACCCCTCAGTAGCAGCAACAATTTCACCTGAATTGATGGTTTTGAGTGTCGGTGCAGGTAGTTTGATGTGTAGTCACGTCAATGATACAGGCTTCTGGATGTTTAAAGAATATTTTGGGTTGAGCCTAAAGGATACTTTCAAAACTTGGACTATTATGGAAACTATTGTGGGCATTGTGGGTTTAATAGGAGTTGTGATTTTAGATTGGATCGTGTAATCACATTTGCGAAATTTTGAAAATTTTATAAATGCGTGTCTAATGTTTTTAAACAAATGATTATCAAATTTTTATGACGTTTCATGCCAACGGCAAACTCTTACTGACAGCTGAATATTTTGTACTCGACGGTGCAACGGCTCTCGCTTTGCCAACAAAACGAGGGCAGTCTTTGACTATTGCCTCCTCCCTCGATGCTTCTGACACTCATTTGTTGTGGCGTTCAAAAGGCGTGGATAAAGCTGTTTGGTTTGAAGGCACGATGAATTTAGACACTCTGTCTTTTGAACGATTTGACGGCGAAAAAGCCATTTGTGCGGGTTTGGAAAAGATTTTTAAAACCGTTCACACCTTGAATCCCGATTTTTGGGCTGCTCAAAAAGGCATTTTAGCCGAATCACAACTCGAATTTCCACGCAATTGGGGTTTGGGGTCGAGTTCTACCTTGATTTCACTGTTTGCACAATGGACAAAAGTGGATGCTTTTGCACTCAGCGATGGAACTTTTGGCGGCTCGGGCTACGATATTGCTTGTGCAGGTGCATCAAAACCAATTTTTTACATGCGGAAAAATGGGCAACCCAACTTTACAACGGTTGATTTCAATCCGCCTTTTGCCGAAAATTTATATTTTGTTTTTTTGAACCAAAAACAAAACTCACGCGAAGGCATTGCCCGCTATCGCGAAAAAGCACAAAACCTACCCCCTCAGTATTTCGACGATATATCAATGCTGACGCAGGCTTTTTATCAAGCACAAACACTCGAAACGTTTGAGCAACTGATTCGTGACCATGAAAACAAGGTCGCTTCTGTTGTCGAATTGCCACGCGCTAAGTCTTTGTATTTCAATGATTTTTGGGGCGAGATAAAATCTTTAGGTGCGTGGGGTGGCGACTTTGTCTTAGCCACCAGCCCCCGTCCTTTTGACGCTACAAAACAATATTTTGAAAAAAAAGGCTTTACAACTATTTTACCATACCGCAGCATGATTCAGTTATAAACCCAATTCTTGTCTCAAAAATGCGCTTTTGTTGTCATGTTTTGCCCAATAATCGCTCATCATAGTCTTTTTCAAAGTGGCTTTGCTCATCACTTTATCGCCGTCAAATTCCGTAAAAGCCAAGATTTTGTAGGGCGATTGTGCTTCAAAAACCACTTCCAAGCGGCGTTTGGATTCATAAACAAGATGGCATACCTTAGTTTGGCTGTCCTTCTCTTTTATTTCGATGGTCGCATTCATGCCCTCGATGGGTTTGTGGCGAATGCGTGTATAAGTCAAATTGGGAATGACTTTAACCATACCTGTGGACAAACTCGCAGGATTGATGCGCAAACGTGTAAAAATTTCATCTTCCAAAAGCACCCCCTCAGTATCGGGTGACTTATCTCCTTCGGTTTCAAAATAAGAATATTGGTGCGTTGCATATTTATTGCCCGCCACCCAATTGAGTTGCGAAAATACATGCCCACACCAATCTTGAACGGTCGTATTGGATTTCAGTGAGTGCGGATAGGTGTTGATGTCCACGGGTGTGAAAAGGCTGGTCATCATCGAATAGTCGTAAATGCCTGTGTTGAAACGATAGAGTGCATTCAATTTCAGCACTGGAACGTTATCATCGCCTACTTTTTGAGCATCGTCGAGTTTGACTTGTTTCGATTTTGAAAAAGGTTCAGTGACAAAAACAAAGACCGCATAGCCTTTGCGAGGCTCGTCGTAGCGATTGATTTCGTAGTCGTAGCTTGTCAGTTCTGCTTTGCCTGCGTACCAATATGAATTAAAATCGGTGTTTGGCATAAAGGGAACGGTCGTTTTATCAGTTTGAGCGGTTGTTTTCGGCACTTTTGCAGGTTGGTCGCAAGCTATAAAAGCTACCATAAAAAGGGTAATTGTAAAAAAAGTGTATTTTTTCATAAATATTTTTTTTAAAAATATAAAACAAATAGGTTTTTATTCAGAACTGTAAAAGGATGAAAAAATGATTTTTAGAAATTAGCATAAAAAATAGATAGTGTAAAAAAATACTAAGTACCTTTTTCAAGTTCCGAAGCACATACTGAGGGGGTGGCGTGCCAAAAAAATTGGGTCTATATTTGCCTAATGAAACGCAACTAAGCAATGCGTAACAAATAGGGACGAAAAGAAACAAAGGACTGTTAGACGCAACAACAAACGTTTTTTATTAAAACGAAATAAAAAACAAAGAAACTTAGGACAAAGAATGAATCGTAGTGTTGAGAAAACAAACGAAAATTTTACTGAACTGATTTTCAGCAATTTTACAATTTTTAAAGCATACTTACAAAATTAACTGATTAATAATCCTATGACTTAAAACTTTTACAACTTCCAATTGCCGAAGCCTGTACAAATTTTGGCTTTGTGCATCTCAAAGACAGTAGGTCATTTTGATTCAAACGAGTCTTACAATTTTTTCATTGAATCATTTTAACCTGTATTACAATGTGTCGCATTTACTGCCTTTAACACAGCTCATTATGTTTTTATCTTGATGTGTAATCAAGATAAAAACTAAAATTACTTCATTGTGATACCACAATGTAAGAAAGTATTGTTTTGCTTAAATCGCATACAAACAGTAAGCAAACAATGTAAACAATAAATCATAAATAATTGATAATCAATAACCAAACTTACATCATTTAGTATTTTTAAATTAAGCATAACAACAAATTATTACTAAGCATTGGAGATTCAAACGACGAAACGAAAATGGTCATAAGCAGACTATGAAAGTTCATTAACCAAAACGACAACTTTTATTTTTTTTACCAAAACCGATTTTCCATGCAACCGATTTTACAAGCATTTTTACGTAAAATTACTGTTTTTTCCGTATTTTGCTTAGTGGGGCAAACCCCTCAGTATGCAAATGCACAAGCCTGTACAACCATATATCGTGTTTGGACAGATTGTGACGCAGACGGGCAACAAGGCACGTTTGAAAATGGCTTAGCCAATGTGACTGTGACGCTTTACAATGCAAATTGTGTGCAGCTTCAACAAGTGACGACCAACAATCAGGGCTATTACACATTGGCGAATTTCGCTGCTAACACAATGTATTATATTGTTTTTGGCAACGGACAATTTGCAAATGGTGTGCTGAATGTGAATGGCAAAAGCCACAACCTGTCTCCTGCCAATGTTGGCACAGAGTTAACTGACTCCGATGCTCAAATAGGTAGTAGTGCAGTACCTTCATGTGCCAGCGGAAAACCTTATATCCAATTTACGACTAATGCTTCAGGTTGTGCGAACGGTCTTTTGGACGCAGGTTTTGCCAAACTTGATTTTCAAGTTGACAATATTGCTCTAACGCATGAAACCTGTGGTGGTGATCGCAATGGAAGAATTGCGATAAGTTTATCAAACGTGGAAGGCGGCTACTCGACTACCATTACGGGTAGTACGCCTATGGCGAACGTGACTTCGTACAGTAACCTTGCGGCTGGCACTTATGATGTTGAAATTAGGTCTAATTCTCCTGTTTGCAACACATTTTACAAAACAACTGTGACCATCAATGCAGGTCCGACGATAGCACCTCCGACTGTGACAGACGATATGGTGTGTCGGTATGAGGTAACACCCATGAATGGCGGTTTGAAAGCAAACTGCCCACCTTGCCCGACAGGGGGAACACCTACTGTAACGTGGTGGACAGCCCAAACGGGTGGTATAAAAGTCTATACAGGTGCAACGTTTGATCCTGTTGCACAAAACTGGGTCAATACATCTTTGGCAGGTACAGCGACCTTTTGGGCACAATGCGAGTGTAATGGTTGTTCAAGTCCACGTGTAAGAGGCAATTTTGTCATCAAACCACGACCTAATCCAATTATTACAGGAGAAGAATTTCCATGTCCTGGCTCAACACAGACTTATACTACCCTCTCAGTAGCTGGCAACACTTATACATGGTCACTACCTGATGGTGGTGGTACAATTGTGGCGCGAAACAATAATAGTATCACAGTTGCTTGGACGAGTCCAGCAGGTACAGGAGCTTACAGAGTTCGTGTGGTCGAATCAAGTCCAGCTAATTGCTCAGAGCAAAAAGAACTATCTGTCTGGATGTTAAACACACAGTTATCTTGTGTTGAAAGTGTAAATGCAACTGTTTCTGATAATTGTAAATTTGAGCTATCGGGTAGCACACTATTTGGTTCACGCTATAATGGCGCACACCGATATACTTATCAGTTGAAAACCATTGAAGGTTTTATACTTGAACAAGGTGTCGGTAGTGCTATCGTAGACGGTACGAGTATCACAGGAAACTCTTATTTGTATATTGGCAAACAACTAATCTATGCAGTAACAGAACCATGTAGTGGCAACACATGTTGGGGAACAATTAATTTTGAAGATAAAACAGCGCCAACAATAACATGCCCTGTAGATATTACCATCTCTTGCTCACAAACAGTTGAAGGTCAAACACCTCCACTTGTAGTGACGGGAAGTCCGACAGTAGTTGATTGTTCTAAAACAAATACAAACTACACCGATGTTGTGCGCGAAACAAGTTGTTTGCAGCCTTTTACGGGTTTACCTAATGATTTGGCTGCCATCAAAACAGCTGTTTTCCCGACAACAGGCGATGTTATCAAGATAATATTGCGCACGTTCATCGTCAGAGATGTTTATGATAATTCAACAACGTGTTCTCAATACATTTTTGTCAGAAAAAATCGCATTGACAATGTGATTTGTCCAACAGACTTTGAATTGGATTGTCGAAACTATACAGATGCCACGTCCATTGACCCCTCAGTAACAGGCATGCCGATTATGGACATTGATGGTGATTTGAACACCACTTATGACCGCACTGTCGCTGGGTTAGGCACTTGTAAAATGGATGTGTCATACTCTGACCAAAAATTTGCGCTGTGTTCTAATAGTTTCAAAATCATTAGAACATGGACAATTTTTGACCCTTGTGCAGTCAACAACCCACAAACCATACCTGACGAGCGCATAAAAGTATGCTCTCAAACTATCTTGGTTTCGGACAAAACGGCCCCCTCAGTAACAGCGGCGTTTACACAATACTATATTGACAACAATAGTACACTCACTCGCGATACAACTGTTACATTCGACGGCTACATTGATTTGAACAACAATTCAAGTGCGGGAACAATACAAGATGTGTGGGCTTTGGGTTACAATACAACTTGTGGTGGCAAAACGCAATTGACCTTCCGAATGAAAGATGAGGGTTGTACACGCACTCAAGTCAATATCCGAAGCAATGACTCAAGAGCGCGTATGGCAAACGGTTATCCTCGATTCGATAGCAACACTGGCGAAACAATAGCCGTTTTTGACATCAATTACTTAGATTTAGGTGACTACGATGTAACTTTTACTGTTTCTGATGAATGTGGCTTCATGAGTGCGAAAAAGACCTTTCGCATCAAAATACGAGACAATGTCAGACCAAATGTGGTTTGCAAAACATATACACAAGTTTCATTGACAAATACGGGTGCAGTTCGAGCTTATTTTCAATCATTCAACAATGTCTCCACCGACAACTGTGGTATCGAAAAAATAGAAGTGCGTCGCATGTCAAATTGTCAAAATCCTGCAGATACGGTGTTTAAACCTTATGTGGATTTCAACTGTTGCGATGTCAATACTTCAGTACAGGTTGTTCTACGCGTTTGGGATGCCCATGGTAACTACAACGAGTGTATGGTTATCGCTTACGTGGATGATAAAATAAAACCCACTTGTACTATAGTGCCCAATAAAACGATTTCGTGTACGGACTATATATTCAGAAGCACATTGGATTTTGGGAAACCGCAATTTTGGGACAATTGTGGTATTGTGGACACAGTTTACACAGAAATTGAACAAGTGGACAATTGCAAAGTAGGTACTTTGCTCCGAAAATGGGTGATTACTGATGGCGGTGGCTTAAAAGATAGTTGCCAACAACTGATTACGATACGCAGCAAAAGCGATTTTACAGTTGACTTTCCAGATGATGTTGTGGTCAATTGTTTCGCTTCTGTCTTGACACGTGAACAAGCTAAAACGGCTCTATTGAGCAACAGCCCCGATAAAGACGGGCATATTGTCAATAACGGTTGTGGTGTTTTAGCTGTTGAAGTTGAAGATGATACGCTAACAGCAACACCCGATGCTTGTTACAAAATATTGAGAAAATTCACAGTTATAGATTGGTGCAAATACAATCCTAATAACTACGATAAAAGTACGAGTTGTTACGGTTTGCCAGTTTGTGGCGATGTGCATAGCAACAGCAATTGGGCGACACAAAATCTACCTTCTTGGCAGCATTTGAATCGTCCTGGGTGTACCAACCCATACGAACGCCGTTTCCGCGATGCTGATGAGTTAGGTGGTACAACCGCACCGTTCAATCCGTATGCTTTTTCAGACGGGATTATATGTTTCACGCAAGTCATCAAAGTTGTGGACAATATCGCCCCTCAATTTATTGATTGTAAAGACACATTAGTCAGAAGCTTTGCCTCTCTGGGTTGTGTGGACGATGTAAAAATAACTGTGACTGCCAATGACTTATGCGCTGCAGGACGTGCAACCAACACCGATTACTTAGTGTACCGTTGGGCAATTGTGGACAGCGCAACCAATCAAACCCTAAAAGTAGGGTATGGAAATACGGTTTTTGAACCGTTTGAATACAATCGCAATTATCGTATAGTGTGGTCAGTGGAAGACCGTTGTGGCAACAGAACATATTGCACTCAAAAAGTAAAAGTCATTGATGTAAAAGCACCCGCTATTTTGTGTAAAAATATCAATGCTGAATTGATGCGTGATGCTGTTCATGGCGGCTCTGTTCAAGCTTGGGCAACAGATTTTATGGTCTCATCGCTACAAGACAATTGCACACCGAGCAGCTATTTAGTTCAAAAATTGGTTATTGAGAAAGATTCTGCAAGTTCTGGACACTACCCCTCAGTAGGAACAACGGTTTTGACCTTTACTTGTCAAGAAGCTGGGCGAGCGATACCTGTTCGACTGTGGACAATAGACCAAGCTGGCAACGAAAACTACTGTTTGGCACGCATCAATGTTCAAGACAACTTAAATTTCTGTAATAATGCGGCTATCAGTGCCGTCAACGGGTCTATTAAGACAGAAGGGGGTGAAAACATTGCAGGTGTCACCGTTTCTGCCAGTTTAAATGGTGAAACAGTGAGTTCGGGTAGCACAAATGCGCTCGGTATCTACACCATCAGCAATTTGATACGTGGTGCCAACTACACCATCCGCGCCAATCGAGACGATTTGCCACTCAATGGTGTCACGACATTCGACTTAGCGATGATGTCTCGGCACATTTTAGGTTCGACACCCCTCAGTACACCGTACAAAATCATTGCGGCTGACATAAATAGAGATGGTGAAGTCAACGCATTAGATCTATTGTTTGCGCGCCGAATGATATTGCGTTTGGTATCTTCTTTCCCTAATAATACGTCCTCGTGGCGATTCGTGGATAAGCGATACAATTTTGAAGACGCAACCGATCCTTTAGCAGAAGATTTTCCAGAAGTGGTTATCTTCAACAATATGCCACTTGCTGCGCAAGCTGAGTTTGTAGGTCTGAAAGTGGGCGATGTAAGTGGCAATGCTTGGGTCGGCTCTTCATCAGCTGAGCCTGCAACGACCACACGAGGCAATCGTAAAGCATTGCTATTCACTGCTGACGATATAGATATGGTAGCTGGAAAAGAATACGCCATCACTTTCAGCAGTGATGATTTCAATGTTCAAGCTTTCCAGTTCACACTCAATCATACTGAGGGAGTCGAAATTGTACAAATTGAGAAAGGGCAATTGACAGATTTGACAGAAAACAACTTCGGACGCTTCAAAACGGCATTGACAATGAGTTGGAATGGTCGTTTTAAAGGTAAACTAGACAATGTGTTTTCACTGGTTCTTCGTGCCAAACAAAATATAAAATTGAGTGAAGCCCTCACAATAGGGTCAAACTTGACAAAAGCAGAAGCATACGATAGCGCAGGCGATGAGATGGATATAAAATTGATTATCAGTGGTTTGAATACTGAGGGGGGTAATTTTGCCCTCTATCAAAACGAACCAAATCCATTTGACAATCAAACAAAAATTGCATTCCATCTGCCGACGGAGTCTCAGGCAAAATTGACAATTTACGATGCCGCAGGGCGTGTGTTGAATACGATAGAACGAAAATTCGCCAAAGGGTACAACGAAATCCGCTTGACAAAAGAAGATTTGCAAACCACAGGCATTCTCTACTATCGTCTCGATACACCGACTCATTCGGCGACGAAAAAGATGATTATAATTCCATGATTTTAAAATTTAGGTATGAGGCGATGGCTTGTCCTTGAGTTTATCGCCCTCATACTTAAAAACCGAAATCAAATTAAAGATATCGTTTTGAGTTTTAGATCGGTTTTTTTGATGAAGTCTCGTGCCTATTTAGGTGCGGGACTTTTTTTATAGAACGAGGTTAATCTTAAATCATAATAGAGCCAAAAGCAAAAAGCGACCCCTCAGTAAGGAGTCGCTTTCTGGCTATTCAAATACTTTAAACTTACGCTTTGTTAGCCAATTTAATATAATTTTCTAACGCCGTTGTCATCGAAGGAGCTTCAGTATTGGGTTGTATATTAATATTCAGCCCACGTTCGCGTACAGCTTGTGCTGTTTGACTACCACTGACAGCAATACGTGTTTCATCTTGCGAAAAATCTGGAAAGTTTTCGTAAAGCGATTGAATGGCTTGTGGCGTGAAAAACACTAAAATATCGTATTTTACATCGCTCAAATCGCTTAAGTCATTGCTCAAGGTTTCGTACATCACGACCTCTTTGTACTTCACTTTTAGTTCATCGAGGTATTTAGTCAATTCCTTAGCACCAGAGTTTGAACATGGCACTAAGAAATTCTCTTTGTCGCGATGTTTGACTAGGTAGCTTTTCAAATCTTCGATAGTGCGATTACCCACAAAAACCTTACGTTTACGATACACGATGAATTTTTGGAGGTAATTGGCAATCATTTCAGTCAGACAAAAATATTTTGTTTCTTCTGACATCGTGATACGCATTTCTTTGCAACACTTAAAAAAATAGTCAACGGCATTTTTTGAATTTAAAATAACCGCAGAGAACTCCGCAGGATTGACACGTTGGCGGCGCACCTCTTTGATATCAAGGGCTTCGACACGTGTAAACTCACGGAAGTCAATTTTAATACCATACTTTTGCTCGATGTCAAAGTAAGGTGATTTGGGCAAAGAAGGTTTCGGCTGCGTCACGAGAATACTCCGGACGCGCTTATACTTTTCATTTTCAGCAGGTGCTGTCACTGTCATGCCTTGTGAATTGATGTTATGTAATGTTTCTAGCAATTTTGTTATCCGCTATTAAAAAATTTAGCTACTTTGAAGAATCAATTTGGCGATTTTGAAATCAAAATCTTTACTAATATCAGAATAGGGGCGAATTCGACGGCGCAAAGATAGATAAAAAAATGAAATTGGTCAGTAGCTAAAAATGGACTCGCCACACTTAAACTACGCAACGACCGTACCAAATATATGAATCCGATGGCAGCAAATGCCATATATGTTAATATATTACTCAAAACTTCAGGAGAGTATGCAATAAAAATATTCAGTGGTAATAGTATCAAACCCAGCAAAATACCCGATGTGGTAATGATAAAATTATATAATTTTACCTCTTTGGTGATAGGAAAGACCAATGATACAATATAAAGCACAGCATGTTTGATGAAAAAAACCAAACTAACACCTAATACACAAAATATAAATGTCCAAAACTGGTTCATTGGTGACTTACCCAAAACGCGGTGAGTCATTAAAAAGACAAAAATACCTGCGTTTACTAAAAAAAGTATGTATAAAGCAAGTTGTGCAATATTGCCCCATCCTGCTTGCAAACGATAAATATGCCTTAATGAATTATTATTCAATAAAGCTTGATAAGCATCGCTGATAGCTGATCGACCAATAGCAACAACCATTGCCATAAGCGATAGGGTTATCAAAAATATCCAAAAAAGAAAGTTTTTACTGTAAGTCTCGCGATTCAATAAGCTAGGACTGGCTTGCTCAAGTATTGTTTTTGTTTTCGGCAAAGTTGTATCTGTTTGAGGATTACCTCCCCTCAGTATATCAAAAGGATTGTCCGAACTTGTCAGTATTGGTACTTCTGAGTTTGTAGATGCAATAACGTTTTTTAGCATCGTATCCATTGCTATGGGTGCTAAGTTAGTAGGTGCAACCTTATTTACAGATGTTTGAGCCGCCAACCCTTGTGCTGCTCGAACTATAGAGTCACGTTGTGCTGCCAAGCGTATTGAATCAGCCACTGTCACCTTACGCCGCCGCTTTTTGGGTGCAGGTTGCGGCGTAGATTCATAAATAATGACGTTTGAACTTTGTTCAGTACTTATTGGATTAGTATTATTTTGCGTTGTAGGCTTGGTCGTTTCAGGCACTTGTGGGGAACTGACTTGGGCCCGTGCACCAGTCAAAAAACTGATATACCAAATCAGCAGAAACAGAATATGGTGAGAACGCTTTTTCAATGATATTTCTCAAATGAGTTTTTAAACTACCATGCACAACTTTGGCGCAAAGTTAGATATTTCAAATGAGTTCACGATTTTAATTAAGTCAAAATTTGAGATAAAAAAAATCCTTTCTTATTGTCAAGAAAGGATTTTTAATTTATTTCATAAATATAAAACTCAATATTATTTCTTTGTCAACCTCTGCGTCGTCAAAACTTTATTGTTCTTACCAAACAATTGTACAACATACAAGCCGTTTGGCAAATCACCAATCTCGTATCGTTCACCCTTTTCAGCTGTGAACGTACGCATCTTTCGCCCTACCATATTGAACAATACAATATTTTTTACTGCATCTTCATTACTGACAGTGATATATTCTGTAGCTGGATTAGGAAAAATTGAAATCACAGCATTGTCGCTTCGCTTCTCCATCTGGGCAGAAGCAGCTAAACTAAGGAGGGCAAATGAAATGGCGAGTATAAGTTTCTTCATCTACAATTTTTTGTTTAAAAAAATAATGGTAAAAATCGGATTTGCGCTTTAGACTGCAAGTTATATATTTATCTGCAACAAAACAAGTCTCAAAAACTTCGTTAAGAATTAATTAACGATTTTTTAGAGATAAGTTTTTATTTATTTTTATCAATAAAAAACATAATTATTTGATAGTCAATTCTTTATACTCAAACCACCAAATATCATTTTTAATTAAAAAAGTTTGGGTTCTACAAAATAAATTTCACATTATAGGAAAAAATAATACAAAATAAGTAAAAGTCATTGTACAACTACTGTCAATTTTTGTTCCAAAATTGAAATTTCGACAGGTGTTGCTCCAATAAATTCTCCATCCGTTTCACAAAAAATCGGGCTGCTCACATGCTCTATTTTTATGGATTTTGCATTGAACAACTGTGCTTCGGGTACGTTTATGACACCGCCAGAATACAAACGAGGTGTGTAATAAATAACTTTCCACCGAGGCAAATTTTTTATCAATGTCAACGCCAGCAATCCATCATCTTTTATAGCTTGTGGTGTCAATTGCATACCAGCACCTGCAAATTTATTGATACCAAAATTGAGTGTATAAAACTGGCTTTCAATTACTTGCTCATCTACGACAACTCTGACCATCTCAGATTTGTATGCCATTAGACATCTAAAAATATGAAAAAAATAAGCCATTTTTTTGGGTATCCATCGCTCTGTTTGACCTTCGACCGATTGCACTACAAACGAGTCATAGCCTAAACCACCTGCATTCGCAAAGTATTTTCTTCGTTCTTCTCCCTCGTTGTCCCAATAACGCACCATACCAATATCTTGATAGCCATATCGCCCCCTCAGTATCATCTGACAGAATGCCTTCAAATCACTCGGAATATTGTGCATTTTAACCCAATCATTACCTGTTCCTGCGGCATACATGGTATAGCGAATATCTGCCAAAGAAACCTCCGTTTGATTCATCAAACCATTTATGATTTCATTGCAAGTGCCATCACCACCGATGCCGATGATGTTGCGATACCCCTCAGTACCTACTGCTGTTTTGACAATTTGAGTTGCATCACCTCGTTTGGTCGTTTGGCGAATAGTAAATGGGATGTCAAAATCAGTAAAGGCTTTTTCGATTTTAGGTATTTGCCTTGCAGCTCTCCCACTACCACTGGTTGGGTTTATAACAATCAACCACGGCTGATTTGTATTTTTATGTTCCAAATTCAAAACTAATTGATTTTAAAGGTGCAAAATTAAGTTTTGTCCACCAATTTATAGCTTTGGCAGAAAATTTAGACACTTCCTCTTGTAATTTTATAATCTTGCCCAAAAAAGTCAAAGTATAAAATTAAACCGCATAGTTGAAAACAATCAACTATACATAGTCAATGACTTCACAACTAAAAAATCGTTTATTATTATTCATAATTCACTAGCAGATGGATATTTTAAAAATAGATAAAGTTGTCAAAACTTACGACAAACACATTGCTGTCAATGAAGTCTCTTTTTCGATGCCAGAAGGTGTTATTTTTGGCTTATTAGGACCCAATGGGGCAGGGAAAAGTTCTCTGATTCGTATGATCACGACAATTACACGACCTGATTCTGGGCACATTTACTTTAATGGTGAATCACTTAACAGTTCACATCCAGAACAAATTGGCTATATGCCAGAGGAAAGAGGTCTGTACAAAAAGATGAAAGTAGGCGACCATCTGATGTATTTGGCACAACTCAAAGGATTAAGCTACACAGAAGCACGTGAAGAAATCCGTCATTGGTTTGTCAAATTAGATATTACGAGTTGGTGGAACAAAAAAGTTGAGGAACTGTCAAAAGGTATGCAACAAAAAGCACAATTCATCTCAACTGTCATACATAAACCACGCCTTTTAATTCTCGATGAGCCGTTTTCGGGTCTTGATCCTGTGAATGCTGAATTGTTGAAAAACGAAATTTATGAGTTGCACAAAAATGGAACAAGTATTATTTTTTCAACCCACCGAATGGAACAGGTCGAAGAAATTTGTGACAAAATTGTGCTGATTAACAAGGGGGAAAACGTACTTTATGGTGCGGTTAAAGACATCAAGCAGCAGTTTAAAGAAAACCTATTTCGTATTGATTTTACCGAAGATCAAGCTCTTCTGCCAGATTTGCGCTCACTCAATATTGTAGAACAAACCCCTCAGTATGTGACCTTAAAAATAACAGGTAATCAAGAATCGAATGTCATTTTGCGTCATTTACTTGACTCTGGCGTACCTATTCGCGCATTCAACGAAATATTACCTTCACTCAATGAGATTTTTATTCGTCAGGTTGGCGAATCCAATATCCAACAGTAAAACCTAATAAATCGTCGTTCAATGAAAAAACTTTGGCTTATCATACAACGTGAATACATGTCACGTGTTACTAAAAAAGCATTTATTCTGGGTACCATTCTGACTCCTTTGCTCATCGGAGGTTTGATATTTTTGCAAGTCAAATTGGTTGGCTATAAAGACGATAATTTCAAAAGAATTGCTGTTTTAGATGAGAGTGGTATTTTGAAAAAAGCACCCGACAACCAAAAAAATATTCATTTTTCCCTTTTTACTGAGGGGTTGGATAAAGCAAAAAAACAAGTTGTTGAGAAGCAATTTAACGGTGTTTTGGTAATTCCAAAAATAGAAGATGCAACCAGTCAACGGTTTACGATAAAATATTACTCGGATGAAAAACTTGGCAATGATATGTCAGATGACATCGAAAGTAAAATTGAAGATTTTATAAAAGACTATAAAGTCAGTACTTTAGGCTTAGATACTACAAAAATCAAAGCCCTCAAAACACGTATTGAAATTGACCCCGACCCCATTGAAGGTGATGAAGATGCTTCGACCGTTTCTGGTTTAGTCGCTATGGCAATCGGCGGCATGATGGGTTTTTTTATGTACCTCTCAGTTTTTATCTACGGTATGATGATTTTCAGGTCTGTGATGGAAGAAAAAACAAGCCGTATTGTGGAAGTCATGATTTCGTCAGTCAAACCATTTCAATTGATGCTTGGTAAAATCATCGGTGTAGGTGCTGTCGGTTTCACTCAGTTTGTGATATGGTTTATACTTATTGGTCTCATTATGACGGGCATATCCACTATGATTGGTACAGACTCAGCGCAAATCGCTGCCAGTAACCCGCAAATGAATGCCACTATGCAAGGCGTACAGGAAGTACAAGCAGGTGGCAAAATGGAGTTGGCACTTACTGAATTACAAAATCAAAATTGGTGGCTCATTCTTCCGATGTTCTTCATTTTCTTCTTATTGGGTTATTTTATGTATGCTTCTTTGTTCGCAGCAGTCGGTTCGGCAGTTGGTGACGACCAAGGCGAAGCACAATCATTAACCTTGCCTATTACCATCCCTGTCATTGTAGCTATCTATATCATGATGGCTGCTGTACGTTCACCTGATAGTAGTTTAGCCGTGTGGTCGAGCATTTTTCCACTATTTTCGCCTATTGTGATGCCTGCTCGACTTCCTTTTCATCCGCCTGCATGGCAAATTGCTTTGTCGCTTACATTTTTAGTAGCAACTGTCATCGGTTTGGTTTGGATTGCAGGACGTATTTATAGGATTGGCATCTTGATGTATGGCAAAAAAGTCACTTTCAAAGAATTAGGAAAATGGTTGTTCTATAAAGATTGATAGATTTTGGTTTAATTTAAAAGAATAAAGCGGGCGCAGTTGTATCAACTGACCCGCTTTGTTAAAAATGTTCATGAGATTTTATTTCTTCTGCCGCTTTGGAACTGGATTCTTGATAGTGTTTCCACTTTTTGATGCCAACTCTGGAGAAGTTACTTCAAACAAAATATGCTCTTCTTCATCTTGCTCTTTTTTAGGCTCTTTCTTAGCCTCTTTGTTTTTGTTGGTATTTACAACTGATTGTGCTTTTACTTTACTTGCTTTGGTTGCCTGTTTTGTTGGATAAGGTTGCAAAATTTCACTTTGCTCAAATGTATTATCTACCACTTCGTCGAATTCGTCGCCCGAATACTGAGGGGTGTCATCATCGAGCGATAGTTGAGTTGGAATATCAAAGCGGTCAAGGTTATATTGCTCAATGATGCTGATAAGTTTTTCGGCATATTGGGGGTCTGTTGCATAACCTGCTTTTTTCAAACCTTTTGCCCATGAACGATAGTCTGAACGATCGAAAATGAACAAAGAACGATAGATAGGGCGCGATGTAAGTAAATCCGAATGATACAGATAAGAGTCCTCTGGTGTACTGAATTTGATGAACTTGGAAGGTTTTTTCTTACCATTTTTGTCTTTTTCGTCATCGTATGCTTCTACAAACTCGCCATCCACGACTCCTCGCCATTTGATACCAAAATGGTTGTTCGACTTTAGTGCCAAGAAACCTTGTCCTGAGTTAGACTCTAACATCCCTTGAGCGAGTTTGATGCTGGCAGGAATACCCGTTCGAATAGACTCCATGACCGCGATATAGCGATAGATACTGATATAATTTTCAGCTAATTGACGGCGCAAAGGTGTTGGTGCAGCAAATAGGCCAGGCAACGTCAACGCTAAAAGAGCGAGAGACAGAATAAATTTTCTCATAGTTTTAGATGCAGGTTCTTAAATTTTAATTAAAAATTGATGTTCTAAGTTCGGTTAGAATAAAAGTGATAGTGTAGCAAAATAACGGTAAGACAACATTACATGGGAGGCAAAGTCAAGTTCAATGGTTAAAATAGAGTTGTTGTATTTACTAATATTCCTGCTATACATTTACAAACAAAGGCTATGCCAATGATAAATGAAATGAAGAGAATCAAAACTTTGTGACCTCATTTTCAAATATTTAATTTAAAATATTATTAAAAATATTTTTCTTAAAAAATTCAAAATCAAAACTTAAAAGATTCAATAAAAAATTTAATTTTCATAAAAAATATATAAAACGTTTCTTTTTTTCGCTCTACAAATTTTATGAAAAAATACTGAGAGGTATCAGAAACCTACAGAAAAGGTTGTTGCTCCCCAAAACATATTTTTTGCACCTTTATATTCGGGAGTGCGAACATATTGGCTATAAGTGAAATTGATATTTCGATACGATATACTATACCCAAATTCAGAGTTCATATAGTAGCGATTGATGTCATCGCGGGGAATAGTATAAGGACTTTTGTAGTACGTAAACATCCCCCCTTGCAACAGTGAATTATCTGCCACAATACGCACGATGGGACGCATATAGACATACAATTGCCATCGGTTTTTTATGCCTTTCAATTGCATAATGTCATGAAAATAATCGTCAAACCAGCCGACTCTTATCATCCCTCCGAAACCCATATAATTGGTAACAGTACCAACATTAGTTTCTAAAAGCCCAATAACATCTACATATTCCGCAGGTTTCAGTACACGCTTTTCGCCTATAAAGCTGAGATTCAGTGCAATATCGTTGGCTATTTGGTTTTTCCAGCCTTGTGGTATAGGTCTATTGATGATTTCATGCCATTTGCATTGAATCAAGTCTTGTCTGACGATAGGACCAATAGCACCGAGTGAATATTCGGTATAAAATCGCGTACCAGATTGAGCATCATTTGAAATATTGGTCAATCCTAAATAAGCCCAACCAGCATAAGGACGATCGCCAAGGAGTACGGTTTCGGACATATTGGCAGGCGTGTACATATTCGTGGCAGCTGTTAGGCCGTAGAAATTGTCACTTTTAGCGAGTCTGGGAAAAATTTTAGAAAACCAAAGTTTTTCAGGTGGGTTTTTAATGAAAAAGTAATCCAATTTCAGACCGCTTGTAAAATATCGGTCTGTTTTTTGCCTCGCAATAAGCATATCATTCTCAATATCAAGCCGCATATAACCTCTGAACTGAAGCGGTTGTTGCATTTGCGCTCGATAATCAACAGGAGCAGTGGAAATTGAATCACTGTGTTGTGCTGTTGCTGGATGTACTGAAAAACAAAAAAAGCATAGAATTACATAGCGTTGTCTGAAGTTCATGTCATGGGAAATTAAATTTCAAAAAAATTGTAAGATTATTCTTTTCCCTTTTCAAGTTTTATGCCAAGTCATTAAACTGACTACCAGTAAGTTAGACTGTTGAAGTCTGTTTGCCATCTTTAGCATAGAAGTATAATTACCTCTCGGTATAAAAAAATAATGTGTCAGTTTGTTCCCAAACCAACACATTATGATGTTAATAAAAACCTAATGACGTTTTTATCTAATAAAAGAATAGTGCCTCTCTTATTTATTTCCCACCAAACATACCACCTAACAACTTAGAGCCAACCATGCCCATGATATCATCTATAGCACTACCATCGCCATCTTGGTCGAGGAAGCGTGTTGCCAATTGCATAAGCGGATTGGAGTTTTGGGTTTGAACCGCATTACCTAACAAGCCAGACAATGCACTCGTATTGAGACCACCTTGTTGTTGATTTTGCTGACCTAAAACACCCATCACCATAGGTGCTAATTTTATCATCATATCCATCACACCATTTTGACTTACGCCACTGGTTTGTGAAATCATTTGCGCTGCATTTTGTTGCTGACCACCTAAGATATGACCAAGAATACCTGCGCCATTGGTAGTACCACGGCTCTGTTGCATAGCACCAGATACTAACCCCATGACATCATTCAGAATCGAACCATCGTGATCGGTGTCTAATGCACTCAAAATACCAGAAGCCCCCCCCTCAGTAGAAGCATTTTTTGCGAGTCCACCGATAAGTGTAGAAAATATACCTTGTGCTGCGGTTGCAGTTTGCTCTGGTGCAGCACCTGTTTGTTGGCTCAATTGATTGATAACATCTTCAGTTAAATGTCCTTGCAAAAGACTCATTAAATCCATATCCTAAATTAATTTAGATTGTTAAAAGAAAATTCATACACAAATAAACAGCCAAGTTTTGAATTTGCACTATTCAGACGCATATTTATTTTCAAGTAACAGAATATTTCATCTTAAAAAAACATTTTAAAATCAACATTAATCGGTTGATAATTTACTTATAATGGAACTTATTGGCGATTAAAATGCTTTATAATTGTGTTTTCAACACTTTTTTGAAAGTTTTGAAAAATTTGCCCTTGACAAATACACTAAGATAACCTTAACTTGCGGCATATTTCAGAACAACATGTCACATCCAACTTTCCAATCGTACAGATACCTTTTCAAAAGGTGTAGTGTTCAATAAATTACATGATAAATTGAGTATCAGTCAGTTACATTTTTCATTTTTTCCGTCTTTATAATGCAACTATACTGAGGGGATAATCGTAAATTATAACCTATCAGTTGTCGTCATATTTTAGTTATACTGAAAACCGAAACCTTGAACATATATTTTGTTAAACAATGATTTTTAAAACTTTGATTGTTTCACTAAACACAGGTTTCAAACACTGTCAACGCATGAGAGAAGCAAGTACATCGTCAATGAAATTGAGCTCAAACCCTTGTAACGTCGAAAAAGTAACAACTTACGTTGAATTCTTAGCCAGCAAATTTCGTTTTGCACCAGACACTTACGGAAATGTTCTCATTAGCTTAACAGAAGCTGTCAATAATGCCATTATACATGGTAATAAACAAGATGAGAACAAAATGGTAGAAGTACTGACAGCAACCCGAAACGGCAAGTTGGCTATCACGGTCAAAGATGAAGGCAAAGGCTTCGACTATTCCAATCTACCAGACCCTACTTGTGCAGAAAGGATTCGTGAATGCGGCGGGCGTGGCGTTTTTTTGATGCGCCAATTAAGTGATCGCTGCCGTTTCCAAGACAATGGTCGAGTTGTAGAAATGGAGTTCAAACTTTAAAACAAAGTCAAAAAACAGGCTCTTTAAGAAACGAAGCGGACGAGTTGTAAGGCTCATCCGCTTTCTGTTTAAAAGTATTTGTGCTTACCTAATTTTGTTTTCTTTATTTTTTCCTAGTTTTATTTACCAATACTTCGGTAATTCTTTAGTTGAAAAACGGCGGCTTCGCCTTCGGCGGCTATTTTAAGTTATTTTAGGTACTAAACAATTACCGAACTATTGATTTATACACCTTGTGCAGGTATAGATATGTAAAACTTAGTTCCCATATTTTCTTCTGAATCAAACCAAATGCGCCCATTGTATTTTTCAACGATGTTTTTACAAATAGTCAGACCTATACCCGTTCCTTCAAACTGCCCTTTTTTGTTGAGTTGCTGAAACAAAACGAATACTTTATTGCTAAAATCTTTTTTTATACCAATACCATTGTCTGCAATAGTTAGTATTATCTGACCATTATCTTCTTTACCTTCAATGCGTACAATAGGCACTTGGGTTGTAAATTTGAGCGCATTACCAATTAAATTTTGAAATAACTGTAACAAATGAAGGCGATTCATACGAATACTTGGTAAATTATCGGAATACTCAATTTGGGCATTCTTAGACTGAATTGCATTGTGTAAGTTGGCTTTTACATCTTCTAAGACTTCCTCAGGGCGAATAACTTCCGCCCCAGGTTGTTGTGATACAACTTGCGAAAAATCTAACAAATCAGTTAGTAAGCTATACATTCTTTTAACACCTGCATTGACAAACTGCATGTATTCTTTAGCAGAGTCGGGCAAATCTTTACCATGCTTCATTTGAATCAAACCAATATACGAGCCAATACTTCTTAATGGTTCTTTCAAGTCGTGAGCTACGACATAGGCAAATTGAGACAAAATCTCATTCGATTCTTCAAGGCGTTTGTACTGGTTTTGAATCTCTTCATTTTTTAGTTTCAGTGAACGATAATTACGCCCACGCAACTGTATCGTATAACTCAAAAACAATACAATCATCAAAAAAACACCAATACTTAATATCAAAAATAAACGATTCTCACGCGCTTTCAATGAATTCAGTTCATTCTCTCTCTTTTCTGAATTGAACTTAATTTCCAAACCTGCAACACTACGTGCTTTTTCAATACTAAAAATCGAATCGTTGAGCGCATTCGCTAAATTCAGATATTTTAATGCACTTTCTCTATCATTTTTCTCGAAACGAACCAGGAACATCTGATAATTCGCTTTTTGAATAATCTCTTTGTAATCGTATTTATTAGCTAACTCAAGGCCTTTCAAAAATTCTCGTTCAGCTTCACTTAATCGCTTTTGCTCACGATAAAGCGTTCCAAGTTTGTAATGCAATTCTGCTTGGTCAACATTTATAAATTGAGTCTCGTACTGTAAGCATTGCTTAAAAAAGTTTTCTGATTGGTCATATTTTTTTTGTTGCTGATACGCTTCTGCAATGAGCATTAGCGTCCGTGCAATATAGGCTTTATAGTTCATCCCGCGATAAATCGTTAAAGCCTCTTCATATTTTTGAAGTGCTTTGTCATATTGTCCTCGCAAGTCAAGAATTTCACCAAACCTATTGGTCGCACTCGCCAACTGAGCCTTGGCTTCCAAATCATCTGGTTTCTGAGCTCTTTGTTGATTGGCTAAACGATAAGCGATATCAATATGTTCTAAGGCTTTATTTAGTTCTTTAGCCTTCGCATATGTATCAGCAATATCTATATGTGATACTATAAGATCAACAGTTTCTTTAAGATGTGTTGAAATATCAAGCGATTTAAGGTAGTAAGAAATCGCTTTATCATAAATTCCGACTTCACGATGAAGATGCCCTAAACCATGATAAGCTCCTGCCAACATAAAATAGTCAACAGGTGTGGCTTTTTCTGCCAATTCCAATACCCGTTCGTAGTAACTATATGAGGCTTTAAAATTGCCAATTTTACGGCTTACAATGGCTAAGTCATTAAAAATCGTTGTTTTAAGGGTATCATGTAAACCTGTTGCCGTTTTCGCTGCTGACTCATAAGCCTCTATAGCCTTATCTAGTATAGCATTATCTTCATAGATGAAACCAATATCCCGTTGTACAGAAAAAACTTCTTCAGCAGAGCCCCTTTTACGTGCTTTCTCTAAGGCAACATCGGCATATATAAGTGCAACAGGCATATCACTATATGAATATTGATTCGCATAACTCAATATTTCTAAAACATTTTTGTTTTGCATTGCCTTATTAATACTATCGCGATTCGATGCAATAGTTGATAAGTCAGCCCCCCTCAGTAAAAAAGTGCCACATAAAAAAACAAAGCATAAAAACCATCGAAAAGTCCTGTGTAGAGTTCTCTCCATGTCGAGTCATCTGTATTGGTTAAAAATTAGTTTCATGAAATTCCTATCGGTAAATGCATAATTCAAAAAGTATAAACTGAGAAATGTCTCAAAAATTAGACCACTTCTCAAGCTAAAAAGCCTCAAAAGGGTTTTTCACTGAAGCTATCTGTTTTAGCCATTCGTCTTACAAGGGCTACTTGTTGTTGTGCCACCACCAGGGCGCATACGTCGTTTATCATCATTTTTGCTCCCTCCCTTAACATGCACCAAATCCTGCGCGTTAAGTATTTCAGTTGCTGTTAGCACTTGTTGGATATTTGCAATTTTTTTCATTATACTAAACATAGTTTTGGACAGGCTCTAAGTAGCTCTGCGTGTTTTTAAATATTATGTCAGAGTTTTAAGATTTTACTGAGGGGTCAATGTGTCGAAATACCACCGCCTGGGCGGTCACGTCTTTTGTCGTCCGCCGTTGCACACAAAGGTCCAACACCATTCCCCTGTACTTCTTCGCTCACATTTGCCAAAACATCTGTGTTGGCAGTACCTCCACGAATAGCTGACATCTCTGTGGTAGTCAAAGCATTAATAGACTTACCTAATAAAAGACTGATTGAGTTAATTTTTTTCATTGCTTATGAATTTGTGTTTTAACGAATTTTAGTAAAAAGTAACGATTTCCTTATCACAACCAAAGATATTCCGTGCATAAACCTTGAATTCAAATTTTTTTTGAAAAAAATGACAGCCTATAAAATTAAAATCGCTATAAAATTTTATGCTTACTTCTCTACAAAAAAACAATTTATAACAAAATACCTATAATTTTTTTTATCGTATTGTGCCTAAGTTTCGGCTAAGATTGGGTTGCGTTTTTTACATGGTTTTTTATTAAAAATTAGAAAAAATGCCCCAAATCTTCAATACTGAAAATTTGAGGCATCTTCGTGACAACACCCGAAGCACTGCTAACTGCTATCTATTTCGTCATTTTATTACTTTTCACAGACCCATTGCCAACTCTATTTATTCTTGTCGCTATACCTAAACCCGTATTTTCTACGTCACCATTGCCATACAAGTCCACTTCATAGGTCTCGGAGGCATTGAAACGCACATTACCATTGCCTTTCAAATTAACTTTAGCCTTGGCAGCTGTCAAATCCACAGCATCCACGTCGCCATTACCCTTTAAGTCAATATCCAAAACATCAACTTTCGACCCCCTCAGTAAAATATCCCCATTACCAAAGTTTTCAGCTCTAAAATAACGACCATTCAAACCCACAATTTGTGCCTCACCATTCGATTTTTGCGTATAAACTGACATCTCAGGCATTGTCACTTTTATCACTATATTGTTATTTTTCAACCACGTATTAGAACCCAATTTTTTCTTATCGAGTTTGAAGGTCAATTTATGCTCTTTATTATCTCCTTGAATCAGTAAAAAATCTGACAAATTATCATCTATTTCTATGTCCAAAGACTTAGCTTGACCAATACGAATCAACACTTTAGCCGAAAAGTCCACCTCAATTTTATCAAAATCAATAACATCAGGCTTCACATTCACAATATTTCCAGAGCCTTCTATGCTTCTCCACTGCTCTTGAGCAAGCACCGAAACACTATTCAATAAACCTATGGCAACAACAAAAACGATTAGATTTTTCATCTTTCGATTAATTTTAAAATTTTAATAGAATTGTTTTTAATTTAAAGCTTTTTCATGGCATCCTCTCAGTAATGATTCACAATCAATGTTTTAGAACCTACTTTGAGTGATTTTTTTTTGAAATACTAAACCAAGGCATCACAAACTCTCGACTTTGTGAGTAAGAAGTACCTCTCATTTTCCCTTCTTCCAGACAACCTGAATGAAAATAAGTATTGGATTGGTCACTCGTCGTAAAAGAAAAATAAAGTTTGCCCCAAGCCGTGTGAATCTGACCATTGGTGAAAGGTGTGCCATAAAAAACACCACTCATTTGACCTTTTTCGACTGCTGTGATAGCAAAATCTTTGACATAAGATTGAGCAGTCGGCGATGGGCGCAAGTCCAATGACCAAACTCCTATCGCTTGATTGACCAAACGACTTTGAGTAGCCTCCGCCGATTCCTGTTCAAAACGGTATTGATGACGGCGCAAAAAAGTCTCTGTTCCGTCGTATTTGACTTCTTTAGTGATTATCAGTATTTTATTTGACCACTCAATAGTCTCTCGAATAAGCGATTTTTGGTTGTTATCCTCCCCGTTGCAGGTCAATACCATACGATTCTCTCCCCTTTCTATCAGTGTCATAAGGCTTTTATAAAAACTCACTTTGTCACCTTTTTTGGTAACAAAAATTTCACTCGTATTATACACAGCGTCTCCGTTGGGTTCGATATAGGTCGTATAGACATTCATCTTTTTATCCACAATGGCGAAACTGGCGAATGTGGTCAACTCCACTTTTGTTTTATCGTCTTGATAGTCCGTGTATTCCAACACGCCTTTCCAATTACCTTGTAAAAAACCAAAATCGTCAATGGACGGTGCTGCGAGAGGATTTTGTCCAAACGATAAAGCAACGATGAGTAATTTCAATGCGAGAATGATGAGTGCGTTTTTCATTTTCTTTTGTCTTAATTTTTTTATTGAAATAATGATTGTGCGATTTTTAAAAATCATAACACAAAGGTGAGTCAAACGCTCATCGCAATCGCTCCGAATAATGATTTGAACCGCTTCAAATCATTATTTGACACCTGCATTGATTTGAAGCCATCTAGACTAAAACTCTAATTATATGATAATCAACCACTTAGTACAAAATAAAATTTTAACTTTATAGGAAAAACTTTCATCACACACTTTGTTTTCATAAAAAAAGGCGTGACAGACACCCCTCAGTATATTGTACAAAAGAGAGGTATTCCAAAAAAAAATGGTCAGGAAGGACAAATAAAGCCTGTAATTGAAGAATTAGTTAGGCACTTTTTTTGAAAAATATTTTGATTTCCACCCTAAAGTCTTAATTTTGCGCTCCGAAATTGTAAACAATAATTGAAAATATAAAATCGTCGTATAAAATGGCACATCACGCATCAGCAAAAAAACGTATTCGTCAAATTTCAGCACGCCGTTTGAGAAACCGTTTTTACAAAAAAACAACTCGTTCAGCTATTAAATCATTGCGTTCAATGACTTCAAAAGAAGATGCAGAAACATTCCTTCCAAAAGTTATCAGTATGGTTGATAAATTAGCGAAACGTGGCAGTTTCCACAAAAACAAAGCATCAAACCTCAAAAGCGGTTTGACAAAACACGTCGCTCACTTAGCAGCTTAATCTTCACCTCAAATATTGAGGGAATATATAAAAAGTGTTTCATTTCATCTGTGTCGTTGAAGTGAAACGCTTTTCCTGTTTTTACAATGCTTACTTTTTTGCTTTCCCAAATCCAAACACACGTTCCCTCCGTACGTTTCCTAAAAAAACGGAAATGGCAATCAACAAATATCATTTTATCACACATTGGCGCGTCGAAGCGACTTGCCAAGAAGTTTACAACACACTCAAAGAAGCAGATGATCTCAAACGCTGGTGGCCTTCTGTCTATCTCGATGTCAAAACCCATAAAAAAGGAGACACCCACGGTTTAGGAAAAATAGTCGAACTCTACACCAAAGGTTTTCTTCCTTACACCTTGAAATGGCAATTTGAAGTCACCGACGTACAGCCCAACACTTATTCAGGTTTTTCCCTACGGGCTTTCGGCGATTTTGTCGGACGTGGTATTTGGACTTTTGAGCAAGATGGCAAATTTTGCGAAATTACTTATGACTGGGAACTCGAAGCTGAGAAGCCCATTTTGAAATATCTTTCATTTTTGATGAAGCCGCTGTTTTCATCGAATCATCATTGGGCAATGCGCAAAGGACAGGAAAGTTTAAAATTGGAATTGCGTCGTCGAAATGGCGAGTCAAATGTTGCACCACCGCCGCCGCCAACTTTTCCTCACAATATACTGAATAACAATATTTTGTAAGATACACCTACCCCTCAGTATAATATCAATTTTTAACGCTTTTTAACAAGGTTTTTCAGTTAAAAATATTGAAATTTGCCCCGCCTCTCAGAAGCGAGGCTTTTTTTTTGACGATAAATTATCATTCGCTATAACCAAACCGTACATACTGTTATGACAAGTTACGTTGATATTGAAGCACTCAATCAAGAAATTTATATCGCAAGTTCATTTGTTGAACGCCTTAATGCTGAAACAGGTAAAGTTATCGTGGGTCAAAACCACATGATCGAACGCCTAATGATTGGTCTTTTGACACGCGGACACGTCCTTTTGGAGGGCATGCCTGGTCTTGCTAAAACATTGGCTATCAAAACTTTAGCCAGTGCCATCAATGCCAAATTCAGCCGTATTCAGTTTACCCCTGATTTGCTCCCAGCCGACATCATAGGTACGATGATTTACAATCCAGCTAAAGCGGATTTTACAGTGCGAAAAGGGCCTGTTTTTGCCAATTTTGTTTTGGCAGATGAGATAAACCGTGCGCCTGCCAAAGTGCAATCGGCTCTTTTGGAAGCCATGCAAGAACGCCAAGTGACCATTGGCGACCACACATATCCACTTTCTGAGCCGTTTTTAGTTTTGGCGACTCAAAACCCAATTGAGCAAGAAGGCACATACCCGTTGCCCGAAGCACAAGTTGACCGTTTTATGTTAAAAGTCAAAATTGACTACCCGAACAAGCAAGATGAGCGCGAAATCATTCGCCGCAATATGCTTGGAGACACCCCCTCAGTATCGCACGTTGTCAACGTAGAAGATATTCTAAAAGCCCGCCAAGTGGTCGGCAAAGTGTATATGGATGAAAAAATCGAGCAATACATTCTTGACATCGTTTTCGCAACTCGCAACCCACAGCAATATGGTTTAGCTAATTTGCAAAACCTCATTCAATACGGCGGCAGTCCGCGTGCCAGCATTTCGTTGGCAACAGCTGCCAAAGCCTTAGCGTTTTTGAAACGTCGTGGTTATGTCATTCCAGAAGACATTCGCAACGTTTGTCCAGATGTTTTGCGCCACCGCATTGGCTTGACTTACGAAGCAGAAGCAGAAAATGTGACTTCGGAAGACATCATTAGTCAGATTTTGAACCGTGTGGAAGTACCGTAGATAGACAACTTGAGGTCACAATTTGCGACCTCAAGTTGTAGAATTATTGATGAGAACTATTGACTTCAAAGGATAAACAACGATTTTCATTTTCAAAAACTGGGTAAAACAAATGACTATGACTGAAAACTTAATCTTGAAAGAAGATAATATCGCCTCGATAATTTACATGATTCGAGGCGAAAAAGTGATGTTAGATGCAGATTTAGCAGCACTTTATGGTGTTGAAACACGCACTTTGAAGCAAGCTGTGAAACGGAATATTGAACGATTCCCACTTGATTTTATGTTTGAATTAACAAAAGATGAAGTGGACAACTTGAGATCACAAATTGTGATCTCAAGTTGGGGTGGACGTAGATACTTGCCTCATGCTTTCACGGAGCAAGGTGTTGCGATGCTTTCAGGCATTTTGAATAGCGAGCGAGCTATTGCTGTCAACATTGCCATCATGCGTACCTTTGTTCAAATACGAAAATTGGCGTTGTCCAATTTGGCATTGACACAAAGGGTAGAAAAATTAGAGAGTTTGATACAAGAACATCTGGAAGATTATGGAGAAGATATGCGAGACATTTACGAAGCACTCAGCCAACTAACTCAAGAGCCAGAAAATATTGAACCCCGTCGAATCATAGGTTTTAAAAACAACAATACATGAAAAAGTTACTCATTATCACGGTTTTAGCATTGCCTACTTTTGCTTTTGGGCAAGATTTTAAATTTCATCTGCCTTGTTCTGAATCAAAAGAGGCTGAAAGAGATTTCAAAAAAGGCATTCGACGCTTGTACATTTTCGGTCTTGCGCCTGACCTTCAATATTGTGCCGCTTTGAAAAAAGAAGGCATTGAGCCAGTCATTCAAGGCTGTGTCGTCCCTTCGGATTTGGAGTGTTACAATAATGTGATGCAAAGGAAAATTGAGGGAGAAAAAGGCATTGGTTTTTTCAATAAATTGAAATTGGCGAAATAAGGCATCATTCAAATCATTGCAAATTAATAATTTATGGAAACCAGCGAACTCATCAAAAAAGTCCGCAAAATTGAGATAAAGACAAAAGGTTTATCTGCCAACGTCTTTTCGGGCGAATACCACTCGGCGTTCAAAGGTCGGGGTATGTCGTTTTCGGAGGTGCGTGGGTACAGTTACGGCGACGATGTGCGGAATATTGACTGGAATGTGACCGCCCGCACGGGTACGCCTTTCGTCAAAGTGTTTGAAGAAGAGCGCGAATTGACCGTTATGTTGGTGATTGATATGAGTCACTCAGCATTTTTTGGCACAAAATCGCAGTTCAAAAGCGATATGATGATTGAAATTTGCGCTGTTTTAGCATTTTCAGCCATCAATAATAACGACAAAGTAGGTGTCATTTTCTTTTCTGATAAAATAGAAAAATTTATTCCACCCAAGAAAGGGCGCGGACATATTTTGTTGATTATCAGAGAGTTACTCAATTTTGAGCCGCAAGGCAAAGGCACAAATTTGAGTGTCGGTTTACAATATTTGAATAATGTTATCAAAAAACGCAGTACAGCTTTTTTCATTTCTGACTTCATGGCAAAAGGCTACGACGATGCTTTGCGCATCGCTGCCAAACGCCACGACATCGTAGGCATACACATCACAGACCCTGCCGAAGAGCAATTGCCCGACGCGGGTTTATTCCGCGCGCTCGATGCCGAAACGGGTGAACGGATTTGGCTCGACACTTCCGACCCGCGCACACGCCGCAAGTATGCCGATTGGTATGTTGACAATATTCAGTATTTCAGAAATGCGTTTTTGAAAACTGGCGCAGACTCGATGAGCATCAAAACGACTGAAAGTTATGTCAACGCACTTTTGAAATTTTTTCAACAAAGAGGAAAATGACCTTTTATACTGTTCACAGAACTCCTTTGGAGAGGGGGTACTTCAAATGAAAATTATTAAAAAATTGATAGTCAATAATTTATATAGAAAAACGAATCGGATAAGCATTTTGAACTTGCGTCAAATTGCTCTGTTTTTATTTTTCATTTTTTTCAAAACTGTTGTTTTTGCACAGCACATCAACACCGAACCGAAAGCCTATGCGACACTCGATACCAACATGATGCTTATAGGCGACAAAGGCACATTGCATTTGTCAGTTGAGTTGAATGGAGGCGAGCGTGTCGTTCAAGCTACACCCGATATGCCTTTGGATACAGCCCATTTTGAGATACCAAACGCTGGGAAATGGGGTAATCCAAGTCGTGCCTTAAAATGGGAACGCGACATTGCTTTCGTCGCTTGGGATTCGGGCTTGTACCGCATCGAGCCTGTTGTGTTTACGATTCAGATGGCAAATGGTGAAACCCGTCAAGCACAAACACCACCCGTTTTGTTGACTGTCAATAATCCGATTGGCATTGATGCGATGGCCGCTCCTGTGGGTATCAAAGATATTGAGCGTGAAGAATTGACAGCAGAAGATATTTTGCCTTATGTTTTAGGTGTGGTTTTGATAGGCGGAATTGCCTTTTTAGCTTGGTTTTTCTATAAAAAATGGAAAAATCGAGACCTCAAGCCCGTTGTTCAAACAGTTGTACAACCGCCACACATCATTGCTGAACGTCTTTTACAGGAGTTAAAAGCCAAACAGTTGTGGCAAAAAGGCAATGTCAAAGAATATTATTCTGAATTGAGCCATATACTGAGGGGGTATTTTGAAGACCAATTTACGATGCCTGCACTTGAAAGCACCACCAATGAATTAATAACAAT
Organism: Saprospiraceae bacterium; assembly: GCA_016787525.1. Lineage (GTDB taxonomy): Bacteria > Bacteroidota > Bacteroidia > Chitinophagales > Saprospiraceae > JAAFJT01. The sequence goes on from JAEUUP010000044.1 coordinate 109,193, forward strand.
TTTGGAAAAAAGGGATTTTGAAGAGGCTATTATTACCCAAATGCGCCATTTACTCAAAACAGCCGACTTAGTAAAATTCGCAAAAGTTGAACCTGCAACCGACGTGCATGATGGCTTTTGGCACGATGCGGCGGTGATTGTGGAAGCGACTAAGCCTAAACCTGTGGTGGAAGGTGTTGATAATCAAAATATTGTGAAAGAAAATGCTTGATGAATATGAAGTAGCACGATATTGCAAACCAAACTTACTGAGGGGTAAAAGCAAAAGTTTCAAAAGCTCTTTATCTTAAAATCATGCGTCTTTGTACTTATGTTTAAATATATCGAATTTGCAAATCCAGAATTTTTAGGTTTATTGCTGCTTTTGCCTGCAATAGCATGGTGGTATCGCGGTCGTTATCGTACACATTATGCACCGATAACGATGTCGAATATTGCCATGTTCAAAGGGCAATCATCGTGGAGAGGTCAGGCACGAGCATTGCTGCCCATACTGAGAGGTCTTGCTTTTATCTGCTTAGTTGTGGCTTTGGCTCGTCCACAACGTTTGTTGAGCGAAGAAAATGTAGAAGCCGATGGCATTGACATTATGTTGGCAATGGACTTATCGAGTAGTATGTTGGCGCAAGATTTTGAGCCAGACCGCCTATTGGTAGCCAAACGTGTAGCCGCCGATTTTGTCGAAAAACGCGAACATGACCGCATTGGCTTAGTTGTTTTTAGCGGCGAAGCCTTTACGCAATGCCCTTTGACGACTGACCACAAAGTTGTGGAAGATTTTTTGGACAATCTACAAAGTGGTATGTTGCAAGATGGCACAGCAATCGGTATGGGTTTGGCAACGGCAGTCAATCGTTTGAAAGATAGTCCTGCGAAGTCAAAAATCATTATTTTGATGACGGATGGTGTCAACAATGCTGGCTATTTCAAGCCCGAAGACGCGATGGCTTTAGCTAAAACATTGAATATCAAGACTTATACAATCGGCATTGGCTCAACAGGCGAAGCCATGTCGCCCGTAGGTCGTCGTGCCGATGGCAAGTATGTTTTCGGACTCGTTCCTGTCGAAATTGACGAAGTTTTGCTACAAAATATTGCAGCCAACACGGGTGGTAAATATTATCGTGCAACCAATAATCGCGAATTGGTACAAATCTATGACGAGATTGACCGCCTCGAAAAATCCAGAATTGATGTGACAACTATTAAAAAGCGCAGCGAAGCCTTCAAAAACTGGGTATTGGCGGCACTTTGTTTGATAGCTTTAGAATTGCTGTTGCGTTATACTATTTTTAGAACCATACCTTAATGCGCTATTTCATCGAATTGGCTTACAATGGAACTCGACTGTGCGGTTGGCAACGTCAACCCAATGCCCCCTCAGTACAACAGACAATTGAAGATGTATTTTCAATGATGTTGCGGCAACCCGTTGAAATAACAGGCTGTGGGCGGACTGACACAGGCGTTCACGCACAACAATATTTTGCTCATTTTGATTTCGACGATAAGTTCCCTAAAAACTTTCTTGACCGAGCCGATAAATTGGTCGGCAAAGACATCGCTTTACGGCAAATTATGGCTGTCAACAACGAAGCTCATGCGCGTTTTGATGCCACGTCAAGGAGTTATGAATACCATATTTCTTTTCAAAAAAGTCCTTTTTTTTCAGAAACAGCGTGGTTTTTTACACAAAAAGACCAATTAGATTTCGAGAAAATGCAAAAAACAGCCGATTTACTGAGGGGGTACTCAGAGTTTGCACCATTTTGCAAAACACACTCTGATGCCCAAACAATGCGTTGCGCAGTGACTCGAAGTGAGTGGATTTTTTCAGAAAACGGAGCTGTGTTTCATATCTCCGCCAATCGTTTTTTGCGGGGAATGGTGCGCTTGATTGTGGGCGCATGTGTGAATGTCGGTTTGGGACAAATTACTATTGACGATGTGAAAAAAGCCCTTGACAACCAAGAACCTTTGAAAAAAAGCTATTCAGTACCACCGACGGGTTTGTTTTTGACGGATATTCGTTATCCGTTTTTCAATTTGAAATAAGGCATAGATTATGGAAAAGTATAGGAAAATGTGAAACTTTCTTAAATCTGCCTCTTAATACCTACATTTGTATTCAAAATCGCATTTTCACATTTCATTATTCATATTTCATCATTCAATTGTGCAATCCAATATCGTTGTTCAACTTAAAGATGCTGCTGTTTTTCAAGACAAATCGTTGATTCTGAGCGATATAAACTTGACTATATCCGAAGGGGAGTTTTCTTACTTGATTGGCAAAACAGGCAGTGGCAAATCATCGCTTCTGAAAACTTTGTATGGGGCGTTGCCTCTACTGAGGGGGGCAGCGACGGTGTGTGGTCACGATTTGGCTAAGCTCAATCGCCGTACGATTCCTTTTTTGCGCCGACAATTAGGCATCGTTTTTCAAGATTTTAACCTTTTGACAGATAGAAATGTGCGTGAAAATCTCGAATTCGTGTTGAAAGCGACGGGTTGGAAGGACAAAAAAGCGATGAAAGAACGTATTGATACAGTGCTTTTGTCGGTTGGGATGCCTGATGCACATGAGCGACAACCACACCAACTCTCGGGCGGCGAGCAACAGCGCATTGTCATTGCACGTGCTTTGTTGAACAAACCCACACTTATCATTGCCGATGAACCGACAGGCAATCTCGACCCTGAAACGAGTGACGATATATTAACTTTGCTACGCGATTTGTCCATTCACAACAATACGGCCGTGCTTTTTGCAACGCATGATTATCGTATTTTGCAACACTTTCCAGCTCGCATCATTCGTTGTCAAAATGGGAAAGTGCTGGACGAGGAGAATTTTTTAGTTTGATATAGAAGGTCTTTTCTATACCAACTGATGGGACAATAGCGACAATGAACAACAGCATAATGATTCATACATGATAAAAGCAATCAATATCGAAAAAAGCTACGGCTCTCTGAAAGTACTGAGGGGGGTCAATGTAACGATTGAAAAAGGTGAAATAGTTGCTATTGTCGGCAAATCTGGGGCTGGCAAAAGTACACTGTTACACATCATAGGTACACTCGACCAAGCAGACAAAGGACAAGTCGTCATCAATGGCGAAGATGTGTCGCGATTCAGTGGTAAACGTTTGGCTGATTTTAGAAATAAAAACATTGGGTTTATTTTTCAATTTCATCACCTACTACCTGAGTTTTCGGCTCTGGAGAATGTGATGATTCCTGCCTTGATAAGTGGCGGTAAAGACACCGTAGCCCGAAAACGAGCCGCAGAATTACTCGATTATTTGGGTTTAGCCAATCGGACAACGCACAAACCAACGGAACTATCGGGCGGTGAGCAACAACGTGTGGCCGTCGCACGCGCTTTGATGAATGCACCTGCTGTTGTGTTTGCGGATGAGCCAACAGGTAATTTAGACTCAGCTTCATCGAAAGATTTGCACGATTTACTGTTTCAGCTGCGCAAGGATTTTCAACAGACTTTTGTGATTGTGACGCACAATGACGAATTGGCAGCTATGAGCGACCGCACTTTGACGATGCAAGACGGTTTGATAAAAGAATAAACCACTATGCGAGTATTAACCCAGTTGGGTAGTTTTTGTCCTTTGCACCCATTGAAGAGCAGCCGTTTGTGTGTCACATTTTTGTGTTTTTTCTTAAAAAACTGAGTTATAAAAAATTGACTATCAGCTTTTTAAACCAAAAATAGACTATAAATCCAAGCAATAAAAGGTCAACAAACTGAGTAAGTTCCAACTTTCGATTACCGATGTCTGCATATATTTGAAATGTGATTATAAAAACTCATTAATTAACTATTTCAAATTATCTGACAGATGAGAAGACTCAATGAAATCCGTAGTGAAATGCTCGAAAAAGAAATTTTAACACCTGCACAAGCTAACCTTATCAAAGGAGGAGGTGCTGACGCAGCTGAGGATGAAAAACGTCGTCCGCGCCCAGGCGGTGGTGGTTCGTCAACACACAGTGGTACATGCCCTACGATGTAATGAAAAAGGTGCATCAATCAATAACGCCGATTGACTTTTCCATAAGTCAATCGGCGTTGACGTTTTATTGATAAATATCCTCAAAATGATTGGTATAATTTGTCAGAAACAAGCCAAAACACTTTATTTTTGCGCCGCATTTGACCTTATGCTAAACTAAATACTCAAAAATGGTGTTTGTTTACTGAGGGGTTTAAAAATAAAAATTAGAGATAAGTTATGGCAATTATGATTACGGACGATTGCATCAATTGCGGGGCTTGCGAGCCAGAATGCCCGAACAATGCAATCTATGAAGGTGGTGTAGAATGGAAAATCAGCGATGGGGCTGGTGTGAGTGGCGATTATGAATTAGGTGACGGAACAATAATTGATGTGCACGAAGCACAAACACCTGTTTCTGACGAATATTACTATATCGTACCTGATAAATGTACTGAATGTGTCGGTTTTCATGAAGAGCCACAATGCGCTGCGGTTTGTCCAGTGGATTGCTGTGTTCCCGACCCTGACCACGAGGAAGATCAAGAGGTTCTATTGGCTCGGAAGGCAAGGCTGCATGTATAGCCTCCTATTTGCTTAACAATGCTTAAAAACATCAACTATGTCTTATCAACGCACTTTCCGTTTTGGAGGAGGTTCGAACAATCCGTTCGGGTCACTTCTGTCGTTACTGATTTTTGTTGGTGTCTTGGTGGCACTCTTTTTTATGGTGACAGGTTTTGTTAAGCTTCTCTATCTCGTCGCACCCGTTTTATTGATTGCCACACTTTTGATTAACTATAAAATTGTGGCAGACTATGTGTTGGGTGTTTTTGAAACGTTCCAAACGGATGTCCTTTTTGGTGTAGTGAAAGTGCTTTTCTCTGTCTTTTGCTACCCATTTGTTATCGGTTGGCTGTTTGCAAAAGCTATGTTTCATCGTAAAATGAATCAATTGCAGAAAGATATGGAACACCAAATGGGGTCACTAAACCATACGTTCCAAAACACCAATCAAGAAACGCAATACACTGATTATGAAGAAATTAGTTCTGACACAAACACGAATGAACCCACTGAAACCCCTAAAATAATCGAACTACCCAAGCCTAAAGATAAACTACGCGACGATTTTGACCAATACTTTAAACAATAGTTTTTGTGTTCAATACGATTCTTTGGGCCATTGCCTTGCTTCTCACTTGCCTCTATATCGCTTTCATTTTTTTGTACATAAAATGGTGGCACAAGCTCTCTTTTTTCAAAAATACTGAGGGGTATCAACCTTCGACTTTTATCTCTGTACTTATTCCTGCACGCAATGAACAGGACAATATTGGTTTGTGCCTCGATACCATCGTCAAAGGGCACTACCCAAAGCCGTTGTTTGAAATCATTGTCATTGACGACCATTCCGACGATGCAACCCCTCAGTATGTGCGCAACTTTGCTGCAAAAAATCCAAATATTCGGTTGATTGAACTAAAAAACTATGTCAAATTATCTGAAAATCAGCCGTTTAAAAAACGAGCCATCGAAGCTGCCATTGGTGAAGCCCGAGGAGAATTGATTGTCACAACCGATGCAGATTGCTTGTCGCAACCCGATTGGCTCAACTTTATAGCCGAATTTTATGAAAAAACGGGTAAACAATTCATCGCTGCCCCTGTCAATTTTTATCAAGAGCGGTCGCTATTTGAACGTTTTCAATCGTTGGATTATATCGGTATGATGGGTATCACAGGTGCTGGAGTTGAAGGTCAGTTCACCAATATGTGCAATGGCGCAAATTTAGCCTATACCAAGAAAATATTTTATGAAGTGGGCGGCTTCAAAGGCATTGACCACGTAGCCAGTGGTGATGATATGCTTTTGATGCAGAAAATTGCTCGTTTTTATCCCTATGCTCTGGGTTTTTTGAAAAATCCAGAAGCAACTGTTTTTACAAAAGCCAAACCGACTCTCTCCGAGTTTTTGAGTCAACGGCTTCGTTGGGCTTCAAAATCATCTTCTTATACGGAGTTTTTTACTGTTTTTCAGTTGGCAAGTGTTTTTGTTTTTTGTTGGTCAATTTTCATAAACTTTTGTTTATCAATTTTTTATGATCAGGTTTTCATCGTTGTTTTTATCCTTCAGTTGGGTGCAAAAACGGGCGCAGATTATATTTTTTTGAATCAGATGTCTCGTTTTTTCAAGCGCAGCGATTTGATGCGCCCGTTTTTGCTTTCTCAGTTACTACATATTTCGTATATTATGGTGGTTGGTGCATTGGCCAATGTAAAAAAAACTTACACTTGGAAAGGGCGAAAAGTGTCCTGACCATCACTCTATCACCACTTTCTCAAATCGCCAATGCGTTTTTGATTTCAACTCAAGAATGTACAAACCCTTGGGCAACCCCTCAGTATTAAGGCGCATCTCAGGCGTTTCTGAAGACGATGAGAACACTGTTTTACCCGAAATGCTTGTCAAAGTAACATCAAATTTTTCCTCTAAATTGGTATTGACAATCAACAACTTACCATTACCCACAGGGTTCGGATAAATGAATACAGCTACTGTTCTGTCAAAATTTAGAGATTGAATTTTTGAATAATTGCTATGCGCATCGTTGTCCACCATTTTCAAACGGTAATACACTTGCCCTGCCATTTCTTCATTGTCGTTGAAAAAATAGCTTCTTTTTTCTGTTGACTGACCTACGGCTTTGACTGTGCCAATTTTTTCAAAATACCGTCCATCTTTTGATTTTTCTATGTCAAAATAGGCGATATTTTCTTCGTATTCGGTTGACCAATCGAGTTTTGCTTGTTTTTTTCCAACTTTTTGCACATCGAATGCACTCAGCGTGAGCGGTAAAACTGTTTCGCGCATAATTATAAACTGGCTAAAAGATGTAACTGCTGGCGCATTGAAACCGATGACCCCCTCAGTACCCGACGTTGCCGAACCCGCAGAGCCTACACTGTTACCCCATGTAGCGGCATCTTGTCCAGATTCGCGTTTGTACAATTTGAAGCCAGAGGGTGTACTCGCTTCGCCTGCACTCACTGCACCATAGCCCGTAAAAGTCATATTTGTCAGATTAGCAAATGTTGCATTAGAGCCATAATTGCTTATAATCCAATACTTTGCGCTACTTTGATTGGCATTGGGCAATTCATCGGGTGCATTGCTGATGCGTGTGACGCACAGTTCACCATTCGGTAAAGTACCACTTGGAAAGGTTAAAGACAAGCCTGCTGTCGAAAAGTTTTTGACACCACTTGTCGTTACTGTTTGCCTTTCACTCACACCACCACCCACTGGTGCAGTTGATGTAACTCTTGTGGCAGAACCCACAAAAGCTGCCGAACCAACTACAACGCGATTGTACACATCGCCCGATGTTTCGTTGAATTGAAAATAACCTTTCAAGGAGGCATCGGATACTGATTTGGTTAAGTGCATCTGTTCTCGGATTTCGTTTTGGGTCAACGAACGATTGAAAAAAGCGACTTCATCTATTTTCCCCTTAAAAGTACGGTCGGAACGCCCTCTGTCGCAACCGATGTACCATGAGCGATTGCTCAAATCCATCGCGACGGGGTCAGCTGTATTCACGGCTGCTTTACCATTCAGATACAGAGTCATGTCTGTCGCCGTAGCCACGAGGGCAACATGCGACCATTTGTCGGCAGGCACAACCAAACCTGTTGACCACCACCATTGCGAATCATTCCAGTGCAAGCCTAACTCATTGTTGTCGCGCAGATTGAGGTTGACGTTCACTCCGTTGCAACTTAAAATTGCGGCATAACTGCTTTGCGTACCAGTTGGGCGCACCCAAGCCATGATGGTAATGGTATTTGTTGAACCCAAATCTACTGAGGGGGTCAAAAAATGGTCACCATTAGCTGTCGAACTCATAGCTTTACCCGCTACAACTTCGGGGCTACACTCATCTGCAACGATACTGACCATGTTTGAGATCGTTTTGGTGCTTGTTCCGTCACCATTCGTCACAGTCAAGGTCACTGAATAGTTGCCTTGGCTGCCAAAAACCACTTTTGGGTTGCGGCTATTGGCATCGCTGATATACTGAGGGGTCGGAGAAAACGACCATGACCACGATGTACCCACGTGTTTTGTGATAGAATAATCGTCAAAATAAAATGTATCGCGTACGCAACGGCTCGTCTGTTTGTCTGACATAGGTTGTGCGATGGGAGCAAAGTTGGTGTTATAGAGGGTAGTTTCCCAAACACCCCGATTGCCTGCAACGCGCAATTTGCCATCTCGATAGAACGGTAACATGCGGATAATATCCATAGACGCAGGCAAATTGGTCGAAAAATCTTCCCACGTTGACTTTGAGTTGTCGCGGTAAAACACACGACCTTTACTGTTTACAGCAGCGATGTAAACGCCCCCCTCAGTATTGCCTGTAAATTGAACCCATTTGATATTCAAATTGTCGAGTGCGTTAGTGGTCATATCTGTCCAAGATGTGCCGCCGTCGGTACTGCGGTACACTTTGCCTAAGAGCGTGCCACCAATATTGTCAAAAGCTGCCCAGATTACGTTCTCATCTGTCGGACTCAAACTAAAGCGCATATTGCCCGCATTGCGCGAAACAGGAAGTGTTTTAGCCGTCCAACTGACACCACCATCGGTACTTTTGTAGAAATTAGTTGTTGTGGTAAGATACAGAACACTCGGATTACTGCGCGAAATGTCGTAACGACGCACGGTTACTCCAAAATTATAGAGTGCGTTGAAAGTTGCCCCACCATCGATCGTTTTCCACAGTGTTGTACCTTCACCTAAGTAAATGTGTTTTGCATAACGTGGGTCAATAATCACAGGACTTGAGTTGTAGCCATAACCATCTTCGTTGGGATATTTTGTAAAACTAAAACCTGCCCCTGCATTGTCATAAAATGTCTCGGGCAGCGTCCAACCACCTCCTAAATCGCTGAATGAAACGGCTCGCGTTCGCCCATGCAACACATAACCTGTACCCGCTTCTGCACCTCCCATACGGAGAGCTTTGCCAGAAGGATAAAAATCTGCCATAGCAGTATTGCCATTGTGATAACGACCACCAACCATGATGTCTTCATTCCAACCTTGTCCGAAACCCCAAAAGTCCGTTGCAAAAATGCCATTGTTACGAGATTCTGATTGACTTGTGAAAAAGTCGGTTGAGATTGTCAAACCGCCATCGGTTGCAACCCAAGCTTCTGTATCGGTAATAATAGTCTGTTGCAAATCGGGGTGCAATGGAAATGAGCCGCAATATCCCCCCAAATAACTCGACGTTGTACCGCCATCGGTTGATTTATGAATCGAACATAAGCCGAATAAGATATTATTGGCATCGGTTGGCGAAGCAGCTACTGAGAGGTCGTAGAAACCCTGCCCATTTGTGGCATCACTGATGCCACCCGTGCAAAATGATACGGTACAGGTGGTCCAAGTTTCGCCCTCATCACTGCTTTTCAATAGTCTTGCGCCTGAGTCAGTTGTGAACAAACCATAAATACGTGAATCATCTGCCGCAGTGACCGCCAAACGTCCTGATGTTGCATTTGAAATACTCATGGCTTTGGTTGAAAACGTTGCACCGCTGTCAGTAGATTTTAGAAATTCAACATAAGAACCATTCATTTTCAGAAGAAAAACATGATTATTACTGAGGGGGTTAATTTTAACATCATAACAAGCCGTTGTATAAATACGTGTCCAAGTTGAGCCACCATCCGTTGAACGGAATAATCCTTTTTCTGCAGCTATGAGTATAAGACTCGGGTCACTTGCCGAAATAGCAATTGTATAAGCCCCTAACCCTGTAAAATTGTAGATAGATGTCCATGTGTCGCCGCCATCCGTTGTTTTGTAAATATTGCTATTGACTCCTAAAAATACTGTATTGTGGTCGCTGGGATGAATGGCAATGGCTTCACTCGAACCCCCAAAATTGAATCCATTGGCACAGACTGTCCAGTTTTGACCTTTGTCCGATGTTTTGAAAACCGCCCCCGTCTCAGTAGCCGCATACATAATGCTGGTGTTCGCCTTATACACATCAAATGCATAAATATTGACCTGCCAAGGGCAAGCAGGCTGTGAAGAATTGTGGTCTTTGAGCCAATATGTCTCATTGGGACCGATACAAGTCCAATTCGCAGCTGTACTTTCGGGACGATTGGTGCGCAAGACGTACTGAGCATTATCCGCCTCTAATCGTGCTTGAAATTCTTGATTGGTAGGCAATTTGATGTCACCATTTTCTTGCACAAATGGGGCATAAGCTCTTCGCCACCGATGGAAGAAGGTAGTCCAACGGTCTTCAACCTCCCCCTCAGTATGCTTATTCGTTTTTTCATACACTTCAAATACCTCTTCAATTTCGGACATATTTATGTTCGATTTGAAGGTCATTTTTACAAATTCGGGCAAAGAATCGTGGTAAACAGGGCGAAAACTCGCTTTAAAAGGTTCATAAAGCTCTGTATTTTGAGCACTAATGAGAGTGTTTAAGCTGGTTAGAAACAAGATTAGATGAAAATGTTTTTTCATGAGTTTTTCTTGCAAAAGTCTATTCCTAAGCTCAATTTTACAAATAAAAGAGTTAAAATTCGTGACAACGAAAATCAAAATAATGGAGTGGCTCGCACTATTCACCGATAAAAACACATAATTTACCTCAATAATTTCCCTTTTAGACTACCTCTCCTAATTTTGCCACTTATGAAGCGTAAAACGAGGCAAATAATATTGCGTACAGTCGGTGGATTTCTTTTTATGCTGTTACCGATTTTGTCATCGCCCAATCATTCGATGGATATTTGGGCTAATTTGAGTAACCCAAAGGGGTTGAGCGAAGTGGTGACGTATGCACTCTACCTGTGTTTCTTTTTTCTTCATTCCGATTTCATTGTCCCACGCTATTTTTTCACTAAAAAATATGTTTTCTATAGTGTGGCTCTGGCTATTTGCTTTGCTGTTATCAGCATTCTGCCCATCAAAATGGCGTTTGAAGGTGAGAATAGACCGCCGCACAATCATAATACAACTGCCCCTCCACCCCCTCAGTATTCGGAGGGTTTTCGTCCACCGCCCAAGCCTATTTCTACGAAGCCACATGACCAAGATAGGTCTATTGGGTTCATCTTTAGCCACTATTTGCCGATGTTTTCGGTTGTGTTGTTCGTTTCTTTGGCCATGCGACTCAATGGACGTTGGCGCGAGGTCGAGCAGGAAAAACTCAATACGGAGATTTCGTACCTACGCGCTCAGGTAAACCCTCATTTTCTGTTCAATACGTTGAACAGTATTTATGCTTTATCCATCGAAAAATCGGATGAAACGCCCAACGCAGTGGCGCAACTATCGAGTATGATGCGCTATGTTTTGAATGAAACGCAAAAAGATTTTGTACCACTTGCAAAAGAAATAACCTATATCTCAGACTATATTGATTTGCAAAAATTGAGATTTGGCAACACGCTCAACCTGACATACATGGTGAATGGTCAGCCCAATGGCAAGCAGATAGCCCCTTTGATTTTGATTACCTTTATCGAAAATGCCTTCAAACATGGTGTCAATCCAGAAGAAGAATCGAAAATAAGTATTCGGATTGATATAATCGCAGATGAGTTGGTATTGACGGTGGACAATAAGAAAGTGGGTGTCATCGCAGGCGACCCGTATCTGAAAAGTGGATTAGGCATCGAGAACGCACGCCACCGTTTGCAACTGCTCTATCCATCGAAACATGAATTGATGATAGCAGATGAAGACACTGATTATTTGATTTGCTTAAAAATGACTCTAACATGATGACAGCTATAGCCCTTGACGATGAACCACCTGCACTCAAAGTCATTCAACACTTTTGCAGCAAAATAGATACTGTTTCGCTCGAAAAAACATTTACGCAGCCCAAAGAGGCATTAACCTACTTGAAAAAGTATCCGATTGACCTACTTTTTCTCGATATTCAGATGCCTTCGCTCTCGGGATTGGATTTCTATCGAATGCTCAATCAAGAAGCTTTAATCATTTTCACGACGGCACATAGTGAGTACGCGGTCGAAGGCTTTAATCTCAATGCCGTAGATTATTTGCTCAAACCATTTACATGGGAGCGGTTCAAACAAGCCATTGCGAAGGCTGAAGTATTGTTCGAGGCAAAGAAAAAAGGTCGGAAGGAGACTCCTCAGTATATTTTCATCAGAGCGGATTATAGTTTGATAAAAATCAATCTGGCGGATATTCTTTATATCGAAGGATTGGACGATTATATCCGTATTTTTCAGACCGACAATACACAAGTCGTGGCTCGTATGACGATGAAATCCATACTCGACAAGCTACCCGCAGCGCATTTCATCCGTGTGCATCGGTCTTATATCGTTTCCATTAACCATTTGTCGCAGATTCGCAACAAAACCATTTTTTTAGGCGATAAAGAAATACCCGTGAGCCGAAGTTATGAGGCTGATTTATTGCGTTTGTTTGACAGCGAATAGTTTGTTTACCTCAAAAAAAGGCTCGTTCACCTCAGTTTTTTTTATATCATCTTTTTTTAAAAGAACTTTACGTATCTATTCCAACTTCACTATCCTATCATTAGATATTTTTCATCCATTAAGGAACGCAACGTATCAGCCCTCATTGGGCTTCTATCGAAACCATTATTCAATATTAAAATTTTTGCAGTATGAAAAGAAAAGATTTCCTCAAAGGACTGGGTTTAGCTGGTATAGGGACAGTTGTAGCCCCACAAGAGGTATTGGCCAACTCAAAAAAAGTGGTGGGTGGTCCAGAAGCCTGCCCGACACTCATTCCCACTGAAACAGAAGGCCCTTTCCCTTTGGATTTGACTGAAAACACCACTTATTTCCGCAAGGCTATCAACGAAACTAAGACGGGCACGCCTTTGACTGTAAAAATCAGAGTCGTTGGTTCTGCAAACTGCCTACCGATGAAAAACGTGCGGGTCAATATTTGGCATTGCGATAAGGACGGTTTATATTCAGGTTATAATCAAACCAATAACGCAGGACAAGCGGGTCTGACTTATTGCCGTGGCTATCAATTCACGGACAATAACGGTGTGGCGACTTTCACGACGATTTTCCCAGGTTGGTATTCAGGTCGCATTTGCCACATTCACTTCAAAATCACGGTTAGTACGTCTTACTCCGTTGTTTCTCAATTGACTTTCCCTGTTGCGACCAAAAATGCGATTTACGCGGCGGCCTCAGCTCTCTATACCAAAGGGGCAGACCCCATGACTTTGGCTTCTGACAATATTTTCTCGGATGGCTACGACTCTCAATTAGCCACTTTGACTTCCGTTTCGGGCGGTGGTTATGAAAGTTATTTGGAAGTAACTGTGAATGGCACTGGCACAACAGGTGTCGGTCATTTGGAAAGACAAGCTGCCAAACAATTTGCTATGGAGCAGAATTTTCCAAATCCATTCACAAAACAAACGACTATTCCGTTCAAATTGCTCAACAGCGGCCACGTTAAAATTGACTTATACGACCTCAATGGGCGTAATGTGGCGACCGTTCTGAACAAGGATTTGAGCGTGGGCGACCATCTTTGCCCTGTCAACTTCCAAGATTTGGGCTTGGCTGTTGCCAACTATGCCTATCAGATAGAAGTGACCAATAGCGAAGGTAAGTTTACGGATGTCAAAATGATGACGGCAGCTCAGTAAACGACTACGCCTTCGCCTTTCATTTGGGTTATCAGCAACACTACTACTCTATCGGCAAATCGTGGTGGCTCTCTTGCTGAGTCTGTGTTTTTTTGCTTGTAACCCAAATGTTTTCTATTCTTATTTTTTCACTAACCAAAACATATTGCGCTCATTCACACAATTGAGTTTTATTGGATGAGCGCGACTGTCCGAAAGGAAAACTGCTGACACTCATGCGTCAGCAAGGTTACGGTTGGTATTATTTGTTGAAATAAAATCTAAAATAACCATAAATAGATATGAAGCGTAAACAATTTATCAAAGCAGTCGGTGTCATTGGTGCAGGTTCTGTACTCCCCCTCAGTAAAATAGGCAGTGTACTGAATGCCGAAAGCATTGGCGAACTGCCTGTGGCATGTACATTGATTCCAAGTGAAACCAGAGGCCCTTTTCCATCCGATGGTTCATATAGTGGCAATCTCAGTCTCAATCGCACGACCATCAACGAAGACCAAACGGGCGTTGCGTTAGCTTTAACCGTTACAGTCCAAAACCTTAATTGTACACCGATTCCGAATGCACGTGTGGATGTATGGCATTGCAACAAAAGTGGACAATACTCAGGCTACAGTGTCTCCAATAACCCTGGGCAAGCGGGCAAATCATACTGCCGTGGCTACGCTACAACCAATAGCAACGGTCAAGTCACGTTCAATACGATTTTCCCAGGCTGGTATCAAGGTCGTTTGACGCACATTCACGTTGAGGTGTACATTGGTGGTGTGCTGAAACGCACTTCGCAGTTTGCTTTCCCGCTCGATAGTGTCGCGGGTTCAGAAACTCGTTTGGTGAATGTTGCAAATGGACAAGGCAATAACACCATCACAGCCTACTCTGGCGACAATGTGTTCAGTGATGGCTATACCGAACAACTTTTGACGCTCTCAGGTAGCGTGGCTGCTGGTTATACGGCAACGCATACGTTTATACTCGACTATACCGTACCTGTTGAGTTGTTATCGTTCAAAGCAGGTTTGGAGGATAAAAAGACCATGTTGTGGTGGGCCACTGCCAGCGAAGTGAATTTTAGTCATTTCGAGATCGAACGCAGTACGCATCCTTCCAAAGGGTTTGAAACCATCGGAAAAGTCGCAGCACAGGGCTACGGAGGCATCACGCAATACAGCTATCAAGACGAGAAGCCTCTGAATGAGGATGTGGTGTATTATCGTTTAAAAATGGTTGATACCGACGATACCACCCATTACAGCAAAGCCGTTGCCATCAACAATAGTATATTGAAAAGCGTCGAATTGTCTCCTAATCCAGCTACGACCGAATTAATTGTCAAACATCCTAAAGCTTTAGCCAATACTTTGGTGCGCATTTTATCTATTGACGGCCACGCTGTCGCAACGAGTACCTTGCAAGTAGATTCTACCGCATCCAAGTTTGATGTCAGTGAATTGTCCAAAGGCATTTACTTCCTTGTTTTTGAAAGTGGGATTGATAGAACAGTGGTTAAATTTGTAAAACAATAAGCGTAAAAATTCTTTTCATATATTTTAACAGCTTTTGAGCCTCCTCTACTGAGGGGGCTTTTTTATTCTCTCTTTCCCTTCGTCGGTCATTGCAAAAGAACGTGTCATGGTCTTGATAAAACTTACGCGGCGAAAGCGTAGGGCAGACCAGTCTGCATCAATGGCTACCTGACGCACAGGTTCAAAGCCCAGTTCGCCTAATTTTGCCCAACCTGTGTCGCGATTGAAGTCGCATTTGTAGCGCTTTGATGTGCCTTTTGGGTAAACCACCCATACCACTGCATCCCCCTCAGTATGGACTGCAAGAAAAGTTGCCACCGCATCCACTTCTTCTTGTTTTTGGCAAAATGATAGGCTGAAGTCTGTTTTTTCGACTTTGTGGAATTGGTCATAAACAGAAGCAAAAACGGCAAAAGCCTGTGCCAATTCGCCCAAATCGGCGGGCAAATTGTACAGAACCACCTGTTTTTGCTCTTTGAAGTTCAGTTTTTTAAGTAAAGCTTCCATTTTTAGATGAGCATTGGTTATTGTACCACAAACTTTAGAATTGTCCCATTTTGTCCGACAAGTACCCCCTCAGTATCGAAGGCAAACACATCATAAAAGTCTGATTCGGGCAAGCCTTCGACGGGTTGCCACGTTTTGCCGCCGTCTGTTGTGTGCCAAAGGACACCGCCTTCACCGCAAATCCACCCCCTCAGTATATCGCTGAAAAAGACGGCTCGAAAACGCGGGTTGCCGATGTTTCGGCTCTTTTTGAGGTAAAACCAAGTTGCTCCCCCGTTTTCTGTTTTTAAAATGCTTCCGTTTAGTCCCACAATATAGCCAATTTTTTCGGATGGGAAACAAACAGATTGATAAAAATCACCTGTTAAATGGTTGTGTGGCTGCCATGTTTTGCCCGCATCCGTGGAACGCAAGACCAAACCGTAGCCAAGAACATGCGCCGTTGAACTATCCGAAAAACAAACGGCGGATAACTCCTGCGGGAATGTGTCGAGTTGGCAGCGTTTACCTGTACTGAGGTCGAAGCGCACCAATTTGCCATGTTGCCAAGCTTGTCCGCCGACCATCAGCCCCGTTGTGCCGCTGACGGCTACATCTCGAAACCACGCATCGTAAGGCGCACCCACCCAACGAAAGAGCGAATCCCTTTGTGAAAACTCAAAGACATGACCGCTGTTGCCCACAACCCAACATGGACTGCCTGTTCCGCCAAAGGCGTTCTTTGGGAGCGTTCCCACACCAAAAAAACCTTTGTTCAAGAGGCTATCGGCTCGCCAAGTCGCGCCACCATCGGCTGTGCGCAACACATAACCGCTTGTCCACGTGTCGCCGCCGCATATGAGTCCGTTTTGTGCGTCAAAAAAGTGAACTGCTCGTAAGTCGAAACGCACATGGCTTTCAAGATTGTGCCATGTGGCTTGTACTTTCTCTTTTTGACACGACAACAGGCTATAAGTAAGGAAAAATAGCTTTACGCACGTTGCAAGTTTGGATTTGACACGCATTTCAACCACATAGTTTGATACCGATATTGAATAGTGTTACCCAGATTTAGAAAAATTTGAAATTTCCCTAAATTTAAATCATTGACAATCAAATAATCACGTTGGGGAAATTGTCAAAATCCTCCCAACGCTTTAGTAACTTTTTATGTCGGTATCATAATTTAGTCATTTCTCATTATTCTTTTGCTATTCAATCAATTGAAGAACGACTTACGCTTTCTCCCCGCCCTCTGTTGCTTTCTCCCCGAACCAAGAATCGCTCTCCCCGAGCCAAGAACCTCTCTCCCCGAGCCAAGAATCGCTCTCCCCGAACCAAAATCCGTCTCCCCGAGCCAAGAACCTCTCTCCCCGAGCCAAGAACCTCTCTCCCTGAACCAAGAACCTCTCTCCCCGAGCCAAGAACCTCTCTCCCCGAGCCAAGAACCTCTCTCCCCGAATCAAGAATCTCTCTCCCCGAACCAAGAATCTTTCTCCCCGACCTCTAAGTTCATTTTCAATCAATTTCATGCACCTAATAAACCAAAGGCTCAATTATGATTTCAAGTTGCTGATATTCTTTAAACCCGTAGGGTTGGCATTTTGGTAGAAAATAGCAATAAATACGATTATTGAATGCCGTAGGCAGGGCATTATAAAGGATTTAATCACTCATTTCTACCAAAATGTCAACCCTCCGGGTTTGAAAACAAACAGGCGGCTTTATTACTACCAAATTGCCAATCCTACGGGTTTAAAGAATATCAGCAACTTGAAATCATCATTGAGCCAAACCAAAAAGCCTCAGAAGAACGACGTTTTGGTAACGATGGGAAAGCCCGCCGCCAGACAACACCCCCGTTCGAGTCCCAAAAAGGCAGCATGTTAACACGTGTCAGCTGCCACTTCTAAGGCGTTCGATACTGAGGGGGCTTAAACGGCACGCAAAACGTGCCGTTACCAAAACATCGCTCCTCTGAGGCTTTTTATCCCTTATGTGCTTGCTTCAAATATGCCTTCGACACAGTTGTTGAGGACTTCAGAGCAGGGAGACGAGCCAAAAGCACAACACACACTATTTGGTTTTGACATCCAACAAATTGCCCAAACGCAGAAACTCTTTTTCCCATTCAGAACTCAAATAGCTGCGCTCGCCCGACTCATATTCTTTCAACAGGTTGAAATAAAGTGTTTGGCTTTTCCACACATTGGGTCTGATTTTCATCGCATTGAGAATGCTTAAAATCTCGTTCAAACCCTGCACTCTACTGAGGGGTATGCCGACGTGGGCAGCCGTTTTTATTTCGGAATAAATGCGCTCGCTGGCGGCCAATTTGAATGCGTTTTCGTCGGTAACGGAAACGCCCCATTTTTGGACTTTATCGAGAATGCTGTTCAATTCATTAATTTTCAATGAATCGCCTAAGAAGAATTTTTTCAAATCACTATTTAAAACATATTGCACAGCATTCATAAACACCTCTGGAATGGCAATGCCTGTTGCCAAAAGCCCCGACATGAGCGCGTAATTGTCTGTATAAATCTTACGCAACGAAGAGTCAACAGACTCCAACCTCCGCGCCATGATGATGTTGATGATGCGTTGTTTTTCTTCCTTAAACAATTGTCCAATCGTGAATTTATCTGGACCAAAATATTGTTGAAATGCGTTGATGACCGTTGCCAAATCCATACTTTGGAAAGCGGCTTTTGCTTTTTGATACATTTCATCAAACACACTGGCTTCCATATCGAGCGAAATGTTGCCAATAATATTGAGTTGACCGAGGTACAAAACCGCAAAACTGAAGTGTTTTTCGGAATGTGTGATTTTAGAACGCACAATCGTCCGTCCAAAAGCCAACATTTGAATACCTGACTCAATGCGGTCGAAGAACTCGCTGGTTGCAATATAATTGAAAAACTCCAAACGGTCGGGATATTCCTCAAACAAGGAGCTGGCAGCGTAGTGCATCCCTACACGCGTCAAGTCAACGTGTGCAGGTTTGACATTTTTCTCGTAAACCCCGCCGCCGTTTTCGTATTGCGACAAATTGCTGGGTGCTTGCGAGAGGCGGAATATAAACTCGTCCTCTAAGTCGAGGTCAGCCACTTGTTTGGCATAGTGGACGGCCCGACAGGCGTATTGGAGAATCTGCCCTGTCTCGATACCCGAAATCTCGTCGAAAAACCAACCGCACGATGTGTACATCAAGATGGCGTTGCGCTGCATTTCGAGCAAGCGCAACAGATGGACACGCTCGGTTTCGGATAGTTCGCGCTTGGCATGTTGTTCGATGAATGCATCAATGTTTTCTTCCGAACGGTCTAAAAGAACTGAGATATAGTCGTTGCGAACAGCCCAAGGGTCTTTAACATATTGCCTCGCTTGCTCCTCAAAAACGGGAATGAGTTGGTCGCGCAGCCAGTTGAGCGCGTAGCGCAAAGGACCGCGCCACTCTTGATGCCAACGACCGTAGCCGCCACCTGCATTGCACCCACAATTGGAACGCCACCGCTCAACGCCATGCACACAAGACCATGAAGAATTTTCGTGGATTTGCGCTTCATACTGAGGGGGGAACAGTTCGAGATATTCGCCGTAGTTGGTAATCTTAGCGTCCGTTTCATTCTCGATGCGGTGCAAACAATCGGCTAAGGCCATTTCACCTAAGCGGTGATGATGCCCATAACTTTCGCCATCGGTTGCCAAATGGACCAGTTGCGGTTCGTCGCTGTTGTGGTCGAATGCGCCCATAATGCGGTTGACAAACGCCTTGCCACTGTTCAACAGTCCTTCAAAAGCGACTGCTTGCGAGACATTGCCATTGTAGAAAAACAAAGCAATGGTGTTGCCAGAGGGCAAACGGCAGAGATACGGGCGGCGGGTGTCAATGTTTTCGTTGACCACATTGATCCAATCGTGGCTGTTGATGCGCCGAAACGCTTTGGCTTGTCGAGGCGCGAGAATGGTGTATTTGATGCCGTGCGCCGCTAAGACTTCCAAACTTTCGGTATTGGCAGCGGTTTCTGCCAGCCACATGCCTTCGGGTTTGCGTCCAAAACGATATTCAAAGTCGCGAATGCCCCAAACGACTTGTGTGACTTTATCATTTTGATTTGCCAACGGCAAAATTAAGTGGCTGTGCGCTTGTGCAACAGCCGAGCCGTGTCCGCGAAAACGCTTTTGGCTCTTTTTATCCGCCTCTTGAATGAGTTTGTAGGTGTCGGCATCTTCATTTTCCATCCAAGACATGAGCGTTGGACCGATATTGAAACTGATGCGGGAATAATTATTGAGAATACGAACGATTTTCTGATTAGAATCGAGGATGCGGGCAACAGCATTGGTTGCGTAACATTCAAAATTGATGCGTTCATTCCAATCATGAAAGGGTGCTGCTGATTCTTGTAGTTCGATCACTTCTAACCAAGCATTTTCACGGGGCGGCTGGTAAAAGTGTCCATGAATACAGATATATTTTTGTTTTGCCATAACTAATTGGTTATTTTTTGTCTTGGTTGATTATGCAAAGTTAACATTGAGGGGCAGAGTGACTAAGCTATTTATCTTTTTTTCTTTTATTTTATTAAAAAACAGGTCATAAACTACTGACTTACAAAGACTTGTAGAATATATTTTTTACAAGATAGCAGCGGAAATATTTGGTTCGATGCGCATGCTTTGTATTTTTGTCGCTTAAAAACTAGTGCAATGAAAATAAAAATCGCTCAAACAGAAGCCGATATTGCCTTGTGTCGGTCTGCCATTCTGGCATTACGTCCTCATTTGACGGATGCGGATTTGGTCGCTTTGGTCAAAGAGATTCAATCAGAAGGTTATAAATTGGCATTTGTGGAGACAGAAGAGGGCGAAGCGGCGGCTATCTGTGGCTACCGCTATTTACAGTTTCTTTTTTGTGGCAAACATTTCTACATTGATGACCTTTCGACTTTGCCCCAATTTCGAGGGCGAGGCTATGGCTCAGTGTTGCTTGATTTTGTCATTGCAGAAGCGCAATCCTTGGGTTTCAATGTGGTTACGCTCGATTCGGGTCATCATCGGCACGATGCGCACCGTTTGTATCTGAACAAAGGTTTTGCGATTTCATCGCACCATTTCACTAAAAAGTTGAACGGATAGTGACGGATTGTTCGTTGCCGAGCGACGCTGTTTCGATTGCGCGTGCATGGTGGTTTGCAGCTTTTATTTTGCCAACCATACTGAGGGGTTGAGTTGGGTGCGCTCCAACCAGACTTCAAAATGCACTTCGGGTTCATTGGTCACAGTATTGGTGGCGGCTCGACCTATCGTTTGGCGTGTTGCCACTTTGTCCCCTTTTTTGAGCGAAACGCCAGCTAAGTTGGAATAGACTGTATAGTAGTTGCCATGTTGAATCAAAACCACCGTTCCTAAACCTGCAATGCTCGACACCACCGACACCGTACCGCTGAATACGGCACTCACTGTCGCACCGCTTTCAGTCTGAATGTCAATACCATTGTTCACCGCCGTTACTTTGTCCAGCACTTTTTGTTTGCCAAAACCCCGCACAATTGTGCCGATGGCAGGCGGTGGCAGTTTACCCTTGTTCGACCTAAAATCACTCGACAGCGATAAGTTCTCGTTTGAATCAGTCAACACATCCAATTTCTTGCTGTTTTCTTTAGCCTCCGTCGGTTTCGATGTGCTTGTCTTTTGCGCTTTCGCACGCTCGCGTTTCAGTCGTTCGGCTTCTGCCAAGGCTTTTTTCCTACGCTCTTCGGCGGCTCGGCGTTTGGCT
Source organism: Saprospiraceae bacterium (assembly GCA_016787525.1). Classification (GTDB taxonomy): domain Bacteria; phylum Bacteroidota; class Bacteroidia; order Chitinophagales; family Saprospiraceae; genus JAAFJT01. The sequence continues at coordinate 130,730 of JAEUUP010000044.1, forward strand.
TCGATTTCGGCAGCGATGAGGTTGGCGATGGCCGCATTGAGTTTGGCGGATTGCTTTTCCGCTGTTTTCAGTTCGGATGCGATTCGGCTTTCTTCATTTTTCAACTCTTGTATCAGTGCGTCTTTCTGCTTTTTTTCGCTGTTCAGAAAGGCTTTTTGATTTTCATTTGTGCCTAAAAGAGCCTCTTTATCGTTTTTTTGTTGAATCAATTGGTTGTTTTTTTCTTCCAAAGCCTGTTGCGTTTCGGCAATCAATCGCGCTTGACGCTTTCGGAATTTGTCATATTGGCGGAAATACTGCCATTTTTTGTACGATTCTTCAAAATTTTTGGCAGAGAGCATATAGACAAAACTGCTGTTGGGCAATTTCATCTTGTAGGCACGGCGCAACATCGCGCTGTACTCCACCCGCAACCGTTCGCGGTCTTCATTGAGCGAAATGATGACCCCCTCAGTACGGTCTATGATTCTGTCCGTTTCTTCTATTTCGTCGTGCAGATTGTTGATGAGTGCCTCGCGGGTTTCGATTTGGTCTTGCAGCATTTCGAGGCGGTCGAGTGCGGCGGTTCTTTCTTTTTGGGTCTTCCCGAGTTCTTGATTTTTTGTGGTGATTTGTTGCAACAGGAGCTGCCGTTTTTTCTCCAATTCGGCTCTTTTATTTTGTGCCGAAAGTGTGTTGTGAATCAACAACAAAGTCCCTACACACACCACAATCCTTTTCAGGCAGTTCCTAAAACTGCCTGAAAAAGCGGGTATGGCGGACTCAATCCATTCTTCCGTAGTCTTTCGGAATCTCAAAACGGATATTTTTTGGTACATTGACTTCAAGACTTTCAGCATCTACTTCGATTTCGACAGACACTTTGCCTGTCTGCGTGCTTTCCATTTCTAAGGTGCGAAGATACGAGAAATTCTTATCCGCTTGGTTAGGCACTTTCAAAGTAGCGTAGTTTTTATACGATATTTTCAAAGAGCGTTTCGCCGCTGGCTCTTCAAACAACATGTCTTTGATAGCAAAATTGGTGGCATCGAGCCTGTAAACTGCTTTCCAGCGCGCATCAGACCCCCTCAGTATAATGTCGCCTTCAGACGATTTTTCGACTGTTAGTTTGTTTTTGTCTGTCAAAAACACGGGATTGCCCAGCAAAATATCTTGCATCGTGGCAAAACTCAGCGGTACGCCAAAGTTTTTTTCGGCATAGGCAATGTCCTTTATCAAATAACTACTTTGCAAATAGTTGATGACAAAAACCGAGTCCTGTGTCACCTGCACACGCGCCACATTGAAGCCCATTTTTTTCACATTGAGCCAAACCAGCGAATCGCGTCGCCACCGAACAGACGAGGAGACAGCGATATTCATCGGTTTGCCCTTGTAGTCAATGCCCGCCTCACCACTCATGCGCTCGAAGTCCACGGCATTGGCTGTTAGTTTGTCCAAAACAGCGGCTGTACTGAGGGGGGCTGCATTAGTGGGTTGTGGTGCAGTGGTCGTGGATTTTTTGGCTGTGTGACAAGCCGTTAGAAAAAACAGAATAATGAAACTGATGTTTTTAAAAGCCATTTTTGTAAATCGTATGAAAAGTTCGTGGATAGTTTCAGACCGCAAATAGGACTTAGGCGGTGGATGCCGTCGCATTTTTTCTCCTTCCAAAGGGGAAAAGCGGCATCGGCGATGTGCCAATCGGTCGAATCGGTGGTCTATTCATCTTTTTCTAATGTGGTATCAAGTTGGATTTTTGAGTGAAAGTAAAAACCTCTTTTTCACATTCAAAAACCCGTGCAAGATGACACAAATTATCTTATTCTCAACGCTGGCATGGATTCTTTTATTTTTGATTGCCCAAAAGATGTGTTTTCAGGCGTTTATGTCACAAATAATGTGAATAAAGAAAAAGCCTCTAACGCAGTCGTGGCGTTAGAGGCTTTTTAGCAGCGAGGATGTCTTATTCAACAAACAGTTTTTCAGTAATTTTTTTATCCAAAACAGCCGATTTGGCACCGCGTTCTTTGGCTTTTTGCCAATACTGAACGGCTTTTTGTTTCTCACCCGATTTGAACAAATAGTCGCCAAAGCCTTCCAATACTGAGGGGTCCGATTCGGCGGTGAGTTTGAGGGCTTCGTCTGCCATTTGTTTGGCTTTTTCGCCTAAACCCTCGCGACCAACCAAGGCGTTGGCGTAGCGAATCATGGCGATGGGTGATTTGGCATTGAGCTTCAAAGCATCTTCAAAAGTCTTGTCGGACTGTGTATAGTTTTTTGATTTTGAATAAGTGATACCCAACTCCACCAAAGCATCGAGTTTCAAAGGTGGCTTTTTGGCAGACATCAAAATAGCCTGTTCGAGCGATGACACAGCAGCTTCGTATTTCCCTTTTCGCTCATTTGCCAAACCGTTGAAATAGAAGGCAATGGCTTGGTTCGGAAACAAATCGGCGGCTTCTTCGCTGGTTTTCAAGAGGTCGTCGTACAAGCCGAGTTCTTCTTCGGTGTACATTTTTTGTTCCCAAACAGCGTAAATGCTTTTGTTGAGTTCGAGGCATTTTTTGTATTTTGCCAATGCTTCCGTTGCTCGCCCGTTGTGATAGAGCATATCGCCCAAAAGGGAATAGGATTTGGCATCAGTTGGGTGCGCTCTTTCCACTATTTCCGCCAATTGCAAACCTGCAGTCGCCAATTGTTTGTCTTTGCCCTCAGCGATTTTGTTCACGTAGGGTAAGATGGCTTTTATTTTTTCATCAATTTTTATCTCAGGTTTTTGGAACACATCGCGCAGTGAGTTCAAAAAAGCCACATCCGCATTGCCATTAGAAGCATTGGATACTGTCCGAGAGGACTCCGTTGGAGAGGGGGCTTGTTTGACGGCTAAAGCCATGCGGGCTTTCGAATCGTTGGGGTCGCGTTTCAAGATGCGCTCGTAGTAGGTCATGGCGGTGGCTTTATCGCCCAATTTCAAAAAATATTCCGCCGCCTGATGTTGGTATTCGATGACTTGAGGGTAGGCATCTGCCAGCTTTTTCAGTTCGCCTGCGGCTTTTTTGAGGTCATTCATCACTTCATAAGTCAAGCGTTTTTTGTCTGTGATGTCCTCGTTGATGCCCGTTTTTTTCTCCAAATCTTCCAAAACTTTTATGGCTTTGCTGGGTTCGTTGACGCGTACATGCGCATGAGCCAGACGGAAATACATCTCTTCTGAAAAATCCATCTCAAAATCATTTTTCTCAACGATGGTTTTATAGACATCAATCGCCTCGCGGTCTTTGCCTATTTTTTCGTAAGTTTCAGCAAGTTGGATTTGATACCACTTGTTTTTGACATCAATGGCAACCGCTTTTTTAGCAAAATCAATAGCGCGCTGGTTGTCGCCCATTTTGTCGTACAGGCGACTCAACTGAAAGGCACAACCATCGCATTTGGGGTTTTTCTCCAACACTTCGTTGAACAATTTAGCGGCACCGTCCAATTTGCCAATTTGCTGCTGCACCACAGCACCCATATATTTTTCTTGCAGTTGCACTTCTGCTTCACTGATGCGAGCCGCTTGGGCTTGATTGGTGATTTGTGCCGATATACTGAGGGGTATGGCACATAATAAAACACTTTGCAGGTGTCTGAAACGCTTGCAAAGTGTGCGATGAGTAATCGAATCGGATAGAAAATTCATTTTCGTATTTTCTTAAAAATGACAAATCAATGTATAAAAGGTGGCTTAGGATGCAAATTTGGAGTAATCGCTGATGCTCAATTCCGATTTACGTCCTACATACTCAACGAAATTTCCGACCATACTGTTGCTCAAATTGGAGTCAATTATCGTGGTTTCTTCCCCTATAACTGAATTTTCGACAATGCTGCTCTCGATAGTCGTATTGCGCCCAATCGAAACATAAGGCCCAACCACAGAATCCTTGATGCTCACGCCATCGCCGATGAAACACGGTTGGATGATGACCGAATTGCGGGTTTTGGCAGAGGCAGCCACCATGGGTTCGTTCTTTTTGATGTCCAACATGCGTTTGTTGGCATGTACGACAGCTTCTTTGTTGCCGCAGTCAATCCATTCATCAATACTGGCGGTACGGAACTTTGCCCCTTTGTTTTTCATATTCTCCAAAACGCTGGTCAGTTGGTACTCCCCCCTCAGTTTGATGTCGTTGTCAATGAGATAATTGATTTCATCGCGCAATTTTTCACCACTGTTGAAGTAGTAGATACCGACAATTGCCAAATTGGAAATGAAATACTGTGGTTTTTCAATAAAATCAGTGATGTGGTTGTTTTGGTCCAATTTGACGACCCCAAAAGACGAAGGGTCATCTACTTTCTGAGTCCAGACGATACCATCTTCCTTTGGATTGAAATGAAAATTGGCACGAAACAAGGTATCAGCAAACGCCACAATCAAATTGCCTGACAAACTGGGCGAGGCACAACCGATGGCATGAGCAATGCCCAACGGTGCGTCCTGTTTGTAAATCGTCCCTTTTGCGCCGACAGACTGTGCCACATCCATCAATTGGCTCTCAACATCTTCACCAAAATCACCTGTGATGAATGCGACTTCATCAATTTTACCGTTAAAGGATTGTGCTAGATCTTCTACTAAGCGTTGCACAATGGGTTTGCCAGCAACAGCAATTAAAGGTTTCGGTATGGTCAAAGTGTGTGGGCGCAAACGAGACCCCTTGCCTGCCATTGGGATGATAATTTTCATAGCTTGAAATGCGGGAGTTTGTGATACTTGAAAAATAATCAGGTATAGTTGGTTTAAAAATTAGGTTCTTTTGTAAATACTATATGGTTTTGATTGTACAAAACCTCATTGAGTTCCTGTACTTCCAAAACCGCCTGCGCCTCGTTCAGTCTCATTCAAAACGTTGACCGATTGCCACGTCACTCGCTCATGTTTGGCAATTACCATTTGTGCAATACGTTCGGCTGGCTCAATTGTTTGTGTTTCATTTGAAAGATTAACTAATATAACTTTTATTTCGCCCCGATAGTCTGCGTCAATTGTTCCAGGTGAGTTGAGACAAGTCAACCCTCGTTTGGCCGCTAAGCCACTCCGTGGTCGGACTTGAGCCTCAAACCCTAATGGCAATTCGATGAAAAGTCCTGTTGGAATCAAAGTGCGCTCAAGTGAGCCTAAAGTGATGGCAGAGTCTATATCAGCACGCAAGTCCATACCAGCAGAGCCGTCTGTTTCGTATGTAGGAAGAGGGTTTTTAGAGCGATTGATGATGTTTACTGTCATAAATTATGATTGAATAATTACTTGTCTGTATGAATTAGGCGACGAAAGTAGCCTAATCCATACAAACCTCATATCTATTCGTTTTAATTTTTGATTAAAAATTTATAAAAACAAAATAAATACATAATAAATTCACACTGTAGTATTAAGAGAATAGGATTTTGAAGTCAATTTTGTTTTGTCACCTTGTCAATAAAATAAACCGTTTCGCCACGCCACTGAAATTGCTTGAGATACTGGACGTAGTGCAAGGTCACTCGCTGATTGGTGGCTTCAGCTTCTTGTAAACCTTTTACAACTTCATCTTCGCCGCGTTTGACCGAAAAAAGCCAAATATTGCCACCTGTGACCATTTGATTGCCATCTGCAGCAGAAGTGATACCAGGCATTTGGAGTTCACCTTCCCATGTTTTAAATACCATGCCTTTGTGACTCAATTTACGGATATAGCCCGTTCGTGTGCCTTCGCTGTATGGGTAATAAATATAAAACGCCGCATAAGCGATGAAAAATAAAAGTACAATCACTCCTGCCCAAATCAATTTGCGACCTAAATGCCATGATGCTACTTTACTTTTTAGCCCTTCTTGATATTCTTGAATACTCATTTTATGCCAATTTTAATTTTATAGTTGTGATAAAAAAATATCATTTCCCTGTTTTCCAACGACAAAGATAAGTGAGATTTTAAGATTTCAAAAAGACAAAATCCATACTTGAAAACTCTTATCTGTCTGTTTTACAATGCCTTAAAATACACGCAACTGTTAAAATATTTATTCAGATTCGTACAATTTACTTTTTTATAACAAAAGGAATTTGCTAATTTTGCTCTGTACAATTCTTTTTTCACATTTCAAACATCCAACACTATGAGTTTTTGCTCAAAAATGGCAGCTATTTTAGTTTTGTTAGCCGCTCAAGCTACCCCCTCAGTATCGCAGCTACCTGTAACGCAAGTCTTTTGTTTCGACATGGAGCGTGACGGCGCAGGCATCAATGTCAAAAACGCCCGATATATGACGGCGTTTAATCCTCGTGGTTACAATAATCAACCACAATGGATGAACAATAACGAGTTGTACCTATCCGTACAAACCCCTTTGGATACAAGCCAAACTGAAGTTCTCTCTCTCTCGTTGCTCAACAATACGGCTATTCGTGTCACAGCAACGGCTGAGTCGGAATATTCACCTACACCAATGCTCGACCGTCGTTCATTCTCTTGCATCCGCGCTGATGTTGCTGCAGCAGGTGGAACGCAGCGGTTGTGGGCTTACCCACTTGACCGTTCAAATGGTGGACGCGACTTGTTGCCTTTGCAGCAAAATATCGGCTATCACTGTTGGCTATCAGATAAAAAAGTAGCTCTTTTTATTGTCAATGGACAAGAAAACTATCTGAAAATAACCAATATTGAAGACCAAACCTCAATTGAATTGACCAAAGGCATTGGTCGCAGTCTTGCACGTATGAAAGATGGCAAACTGGCTTTTGTACAAAAAGCCACTGCTCAAACATGGTATATCAAATCTCTCGACCCAAATACTTATGAGAGCCAAATCTTAATCGAAACATTGCCGAATGCAGAAGATTATGCCCTTTTGCCTGATGGGACTTTCATCATGGGCTACGCGTCAAAACTTTATGGGTATAATCCTGCCGACGCGACCAAAGAATGGCGCGAATTAGTAGATTTGTCAAAATATGGTCTAACCAATATCAAACGCCTTGCTATCAGCCGCGACCAAGACAAGATTGCCATCGTCAACGATATTACACCACGATAAGATATGACGTATGAAAGCTTGTGCGCTTTTCATACGTCACAATCCATAATTACCAAATAACTATTGGTCAAAAATGATAGAAATTGAACTCCGCTTGTCGCCTCAAGAGGCGCACAACCCAGAAGCTATCCGACGTGCAGCAGCTCAAAAAATCGGCATCAATCCCTCAACCATCAACGATGTGCATGTACTGCGTCGCTCCATTGATGCCAGAAGTCGTGATGTTGTTTTTCAACTCCGTGTGGCCGTTTATACTGAGGGGTCTGTTTACCAACCTGAACCTGCTTTATTAAAAAATCTAAAAAACGTGGACAATGCGCCTCGTGTCCTCGTCATCGGCGCAGGACCAGCGGGATATTTTGCAGCATTAGAATTGATTGAATTGGGATTCAAACCCGTCGTTTTTGATAGAGGCAAAGACGTGCGCGCTCGTCGGCGCGATTTGCGTGCCATCCAACAATTTGGTGTCGTCAATCCACATTCCAACTATTGCTTTGGCGAAGGTGGTGCAGGCACTTATTCCGATGGCAAACTGTACACACGAAGCCATAAACGCGGCTCTATCGAAAAAACACTCAAATTATTAGTCGAACACGGCGCAACATCCGACATTCTAATAGACGCACACCCACATATCGGCTCTAATAAACTGCCTCAAGTCGTTCAAAACATTCGTGAGACCATCATTCATTTTGGTGGCGAGGTACATTTCGATAGTTTTGTCACAGACTTTATACTGAGGGGTCAAAAAATAGTTGGTATCGTCACCAATGACAAAGACGAGCATTTTGGCGAAGCCACTATTCTTGCCACAGGGCATTCGGCACGTGATATTTATTACCTTTTGCATCGTAAAAACATCAAAATCGAAGCAAAACCCTTTGCCTTAGGTGTGCGCATCGAACACTCGCAAGCCTTTATTGATGAAGTGCAATATAAAAAACGCGAGCGTGGCGATTTGTTGCCCGCAGCCAGTTATTCGTTGGTTTGTCAAGTCAATGGGCGCGGGGTGTTTAGTTTTTGTATGTGTCCAGGCGGCTTAGTCGTGCCTGCGGCTACTGCGCCCAACGAGATTGTGGTGAATGGCATGAGTATGAGCCGTCGCGATTCGCCTTTTGCCAATTCGGGTACAGTTGTCGCCATCGAAATAGAAGACTTGAAAGGGTTTGAGAAACACGGCGTTTTTGCAGGTTTGGCATTTCAGCAAAGTGTCGAACAAAAGATGTTTACCGCAGGCGATGGCAGCCAAAAAGCACCTGCCCAACGTTTGACAGACTTCGCTCACCGCAAAATATCGGCAAATTTGCCGCCTACTTCCTATATTCCAGGGCTTTTCAGTGCGCCTTTGCACGAATTATTACCCCCCTCAGTATTTCATCGCCTACAAAATGGTGTTCAACAGTTCGGCAAAATGATGCGTGGTTATATGACCGCCGAAGCCAATGTCATCGGTACAGAAAGCCGTACCAGCGCACCCGTTCGCATTCCTCGAAACGGCTTAACGCTTATGCACGACGAGGTGGCGGGTCTGTTTCCGTCTGGCGAAGGGGCTGGTTATGCGGGCGGCATCATTTCAGCCGCTATGGACGGTCAGAACGTTGCCAAAGCTGTTGCTAAATGGTTGTTTGCTTGATACCTGACACAACTGTTGTATTTCCTAAAAGTCGTTTCCTACCCGAGGTTCTACGTTCAGTCGTAGAACACTTTTCCTGTGTCGCTACAAAATTTTCAGTTTTTTAAAAAAATTTTGCAAAAACTAAAACTCTTCTCTTGCGCAATTCGTTTTATGATTGTACTTTTAGCGAAAATTCGCTGAATTGCGAATTTTCGCTGAATGTAAATTCTGCAAGTATTTTAAAATCAATATTTTACAACAATTCAGTATTTTTCTAAAAATATTAAAACTAATAAAACATGACCGATATACTTGAAAAAAGCGAAGTCCTCAATGGCGGGGCGTTTATTATTCAAGATTCTACGCCCGACTCAACTTTCATTCCCGAAGAGTTGAACGAAGAACAACTCATGGTAAAAGCGATGATTCAAGACTTTCTGAAAAATGATATTGACCCGAATCGCGCTGCTCTCGAAAAACAAAAAGAAGGTTTAGCACCCAGCTTACTCGAAAAAATGGGTGATTTAGGTCTGCTCGGTACACACATGCCTGAAATCTACGGCGGTACAGCTATGGACACCAATACAAATACGATGATTTGCGACGCACTCGGCCCTGCGGGCGGTTTCACTGTATCGTATGCGGTTCAGACGGGTATTGGTATGTTGCCGATTTTCTATTTCGGTACTGAAGAACAAAAGGCGAAATACTTGCCCGAAACCATCAGTGGCAGACTTAAAGTGGCTTATTGCTTGACAGAGCCAGGCAGTGGTTCAGATGCTTTGGCAGCTAAAACACGTGCTGACCTTTCGGCTGATGGGACACATTATGTTATCAATGGTCAAAAAATGTGGATTTCAAACGGTGGTTTTGCCGATATGTTCATTGTTTTTGCCAAGATTGATGGTGCGAAGTTCACGGGCTTCATGGTTGACCGCCATACTGAGGGGGTCACTTTGGGTGCAGAGGAAGATAAGCTCGGTATCAAAGGCTCATCAACACGTCAGATTTTCTTTGAAAACGTGAAAGTCCCTGTTGAGAATGTTTTAGGCGAAATCGGCAAAGGTCACTTGATTGCTTTCAACGTATTGAATGTCGGTCGTTTCAAATTAGGTGCATTGTGTTTGGGTGGTGCGAAAGCTGTCGCGACGATGGGCATCAAATACGCCAATGAGCGTCAACAATTCAAACAACCTATTGCCAACTTCGGCGCAATTCAGCACAAGATTGCCGAAATGGGTATCAAAATCTTCGTGGGCGACTCGTCTCAATACCGTATTTCTCACTTGATGCAAGAACATATCCACAATTCGTTGGAAAATGGCAAATCTTACTCAGAAGCTACGCTTGATGCTGCCGAAGAATACTCCATCGAATGTGCGCTCATCAAATTCATCGGCTCAGAGGCATTGGGTTACGTGGTGGATGAAAATGTGCAAATTCACGGTGGTATGGGCTTTTCGGAAGAAGGTCAAGCTGCACGTGCTTATCGTGACAGCCGCATCAACCGCATTTATGAAGGCACGAACGAAATCAACCGCCTTTTGTCAGTTGATATGTTGTTGAAAAAAGCGATGAAAGGCAAGCTCGACATCGTTGGACCCGCTTGGGCTGTTCAGAAAGAGTTGGCTTCGATGCCGTCATTCGGTCGTCCCGATGGCGAATATGGCGAGGAATATACAGCCTTGAAAGATTTCAAAAAAATCATCTTGATGGTAGCTGGTGGTGCGGCTAAGATGCAGATGGACGGCAAAATCAATCTTCAAACCGAACAAGAGATTTTGATGAATGTCGCTGATATGTTAGCTGAAACCTTCAACTGCGAATCAACGCTCTTGCGTGTTCACAAATTGGCAGGCATGATGAACAGACCCCTCAGTATGGAGGTTTATGAAGCCATCCTAAAAGTTCAATTTGCAGATGCGACGACACGCATTTCTAAATGGGCAACCGATGCTTTGTGCGGTTTTGCAGAAGGGGACTTGTTGAAAACTTTCTTGATGGGCTTGAAACGTTTTACGAAATATCCACCAGTCAATGTAAAAAAGGAACGTCGTACTATTGCTGCCGCTATGATTGCAGCAAACGAGTTCTGTTTCTAAAAATTTCCATTTTTTGATACACAATCAAAAACGATTAATGAAGGCTGCTCTGCATGGGCAGCCTTTTTTGTTACAAAATCATGTAGCAAACGCTTGGCTTCAAACTTAGCACACTATATTTGTCTGTCACTAAGCAACCAAATTATAAAATGCCTAACGAAAACTATCTGGATCGGCTCATACTCAAGGCTTTGCGCGACGATGACGACAAAGCTCTGAGCCATTTGTTTGAAAGCCAATACAATCGGCTTTTTCGCAGTGGTGTCAAGTGGGGGGCAGACTCGGAGTTGGTGAAAGAAAGCATCCAAGCTGTTTTCCAAGACTTGTGGCAATATCGGCACAGCTTAGGAGATATTCAATCGTTCGAGGCTTATTTGAAGGCGGCTTTGAAACGTCGCATCTTTAAGGAACTTACCAAAGAACAAAAAATCAAAATCACGGATGAATCGGAGCTAAATGAACACGTTTTGTCTGTGCCTTCATACGAGGAGATACTCATAGCCCAACAAACACAAAGCGATGTCAAACAACGTCTGATGATATTGCTCGAACAGTTGACACCTCGCCAAAAAGAAATCGTCATGTTGAAATACTTTGAAGAATTGTCTTACACGGACATCGCCGAGCGCACGTCTTTGCAGGTGGAGACCATTTATAAGATACTGCACGAAGCCATCAAGAGATTGAAGGCTATCCTACCCCCTCAGTAAAAGCACGACAAAGCAAGACTTTTGTAGTGGCACATCAAGCAAAGCAAATTTTTTTTTATTTTTTTTTCAAAAAGCAGGAAGAAATTGTCTGAGACTGTCCTCTATACCAATAAACAACGGCATTTAAGTTTTCATACTTTATAATTGGTGAGTGTCACAGCCTCGTTTAGGGGCTGTTTTCACCTTTCAATCCATAAGATGACTTTTAAAAATACATATACAATTCCAGATCTTCTGACCAACGAGTCGTTTTTGAATTTCTATTTCCAAAGAAATGAGGATGACATCTTGGATTGGGAAGATTGGCGCGACGAGAATCCTGACAATGAGCAATTGATCAAACAAGCCTTTGACCTTTTGGACCGACTCTCGTTGAAGTGGAATGAAACGGAAATCAAACAGCGTTTTGCTGAACTCAAACACCGCTTAGAGCCAGAGGCTGTGCTGGAAGAGGTGGACAGACCTGTTCTTGTCGCCTCTTATTGGCGAAGATGGGTGGCGGCGGCGACTGTTTTGATTGTGGTGTCTTTGGGTATTGGTCTGTACCTCGACAATCGGGTGGCACGCCAATGGATTGTCGAGAACAGTGATGCGTCTAAGCCAGCGATTCATACACTTAAAGATGGTTCAAAAGTGACTTTGATGGGCAAAAGTCATTTGGAAATTGCCCAAAATTTCAATGAGACATCCAGAACGGTCAAATTAGTCGGCGAGGCTTTCTTTGAAGTGGCGCATAATCCCGATAAGCCGTTCTTTGTCATCACTGATAATATCGTCACCAAGGTTTTGGGAACGAGTTTTTTTGTAAAATCGCCTATTGAGGAGAACGGGGCGGGCGGTAAGAGCGACAAAAACAGTAAAGCCATCGAAATTGAGGTCGTCACGGGCAAAGTTTCTGTTTTCACAAAGGATAAAACGAGCAAAACGAGTGAATCCATCGAGAACGGTGTGATTTTGACACCGAATCAAAAGGTCACTTATTGGGCAGAAAAGAAAAACTTTGTGGTGGGACTCGTTGCCAAGCCTGTTCTTATCGAAAAGGTGAACAAAGAACCCAACGTGGAGCAGTTCCGTTTCGATGAAACACCTTTGTCGGAGGCTTTGACGAAATTGGAAAAGGCTTATGGGATTCAAATTGTTCTGTCGAATGACAAGATGAATGAATGTCCCATCACTGCCAACTTGGGTAAGCAGCCTTTATTTGGCAAATTGGACTTGTTGTGTGCGATTTTGAAAGCGAGTTATGAGGTGCAAGGCACACAAATATTGATAACAGGACGTGGTTGCGAATAAGTCTTTAACAATCGGGCAGAAGAAGCAATTTATCTCTTTTATATATTAACAAACCCGTTTCATTTATCATTTTCTAACGAGAATTTCAGATTTCATGGAGGCTCTGCCTTCTGGAATCCAGCCAGTTTATTGTGTCAACTCAACTCTTTTTACTCAACTCTTTATATCAACTAAAAACAAGTTTCAGATGGAAAAACAACAACAATGTATGACAAGCAAGCTCGAACAGCTTATGAAACTATCTCTATCACAACTATTCCTATCTCTTCTGTTCACGACACTCTCTTTCGCAAGTCCTAAAGCGCAAGACATTTTAGAGAAGAAAGTAACGATTCGTCTGGACAATGTTGAGTTGCGCAACGCCTTACAGGAGCTTGAAAAGGAAGCCAATGTCCAATTTGGCTACTCTTCAAAAGCCATCAAGGTGCAGCGCAAGGTCTCTGTCAACGCTCAAAACCAACGTTTGGCAGAAGTGTTGAATACTATTTTCAACCCGATGCGTATTTCTTACAGAGTGGTGAATGATCAAATCATCTTAACCAATATCAACAGCAGCGAAACGCCCCCCCTCAGTACAGAGTTGGGCAATAGCCGCCTCGAAAGCAACAAAGCGGCGGTCACTATCGGCGGAACAGTGCGCGATGAGAAAGGTGAACCCATTCCAAGTGTCAATATCACCGTCAAAGGAATAACTAAAGGGATCCAAACTGGGATGGACGGGCGATTTCAAATGGAAGTTAATGTGGGCGATGTGCTTGTTATTAGCTCTGTGGGCTATACTAAGCAAGAAATTACGGTCACTGGCAAAGATCAATCGAATCTGAGCATCGTTCTGAAAGAAGACCAATCCACTTTGGGCGAAGTGACGGTCGTGGGTTCTCGTTTTACCAAGTCTCGTACCGATGTGGAACGCCCTGTGCCGATTGATGTCATCAATATCAAGGAGTTACAAGCCACAGGTCAGGTGGATTTGGGACAATCATTGCACTATTCTGCGCCTTCTTTCAATGCTTATAAGTTCGGTATCAATGATGGCGCGCCTTTCGTGGACCCTGCGACACTGAGGGGTCTCGGTCCCGACCAAGTTTTGGTCTTGGTCAACAACAAACGTCGCCACAAAGTCTCGTTTTTAAGTATCAACGACGGTGTTGGTAAAGGTCAAGTGGGTACAGACATCAATATTGTCCCGTCTTTAGCCGTCAAACGGGTCGAAGTTTTGCGCGATGGGGCGGCTGCTCAGTATGGTTCGGATGCCATCGCAGGTGTTATCAATATGCAATTGAACAATGCCTCTTCGGGTGGTACAGTGACCGCTTATTATGGTCAAGGTTACAGCAAACCCAATTTAGATGTCAAAAACGTCATTACACCCAAACTGACTCAAGATGGTAAAACCTACAGTATGGCTGCCAATTTTGGTTTGAAATTAGCTCAAAAAGGCTTTTTGAATACAACTTTGACATTCAACAAACACGATGGCTACGACCGTTCTGGTACTTATTCTTCGTCGAATGGCTACTACACAAAGGTCAAAGCAACCGACGACAGTTTGGTTAAAGCCAGAGGCATCAATTTGGATAGAGCCTTCTTGGGTTCTGCAAAAAGCGAGACTTATGGTGCGTTTATCAATGCAGGTTTGCCTATCAACAAGAACTGGGATGCGTATGCCTTTGGTGGTTATACATTCAAACACGTGACAACCTTCGTTTTCACGCGTCCACCTTCCAATACACGCCGCTCTGTTTTGTCTAAATTCCCCGATGGTTACAACCCCATTGCCCCTGCTGACATGAATGACTTCGCTCTGACAGCAGGTGCGAAGGGAAAAGTGGGCAATGGCTGGAATCTCGACCTCAGTGTCAATCAAGGTTCAAACAGAGTGGATTGGAATGCGGAGAATACAGTCAATCCAAGTTTAGGTGATGCCTCTCCAACTGAATTTTACGTCGGTCAAACTCGTGTTATGCAGTCCATCTTGAACGCCGACCTTTCCAAAACTTTCAATGAAGGCAGCTATCCCAACTTCAGCATCGCCGCAGGAACGGAAGCTCGCCGCGAAAACTTCCGTCAAAAGGCTGGTGACAAAGCTGCTTACGAGGCAGGCCCACTGAAAACAACCAAAGATGTGGGTTCAAGCGGTCGTGAAGGCTTTAGTGACAAAACAGCTGGCAATTGGAACAGAACCAATGTAGGCATCTATGTCGAAGGTGAGAGTGATTTGAACAAACACATCCTATTGGGTGCAGCGGCTCGTTTTGAGAATTACAGTGATTTTGGCTCTGACGTGTCTTACAAACTCAATACACGCATCAAAATCATTGACCAACTCTCTGTTCGTGGTTCGTTCAGCCGTGGTTTCCGTGCGCCCAATATCACACAGTCACATTACAGCAACTATGTCAACATTTCCTTCGACAATGCAGGTAATTCGATCCTCAACCCCATCATTCCCGCAGATGGTAGTTTAGCCGCTGCCTTGGGTTTGGGTCTGGACAATGGTTTGAAAAAAGAAACCTCTAACGACATTTCAACAGGTTTGACTTTAAAACTCGGTGAAGACTTCTTGTTCACAGCCGACTATTACAATATCAAAGTGAAAGACCGTATTCAGTTGTCGGGCGGTATCAATGTTGCCAATATTCCCGCTTTTGTATCAGCAGGCTTCAATCAAACAGCCAATGTCTTTGTCAATGCCTTCAATACCACCACGAATGGTATCGAATTGGTCGCTGCTTACAACAAAAAGATAGGCACAGACAGCCGTTTGAACATCAACTTGGCATTTTCTTCGATGAATACTGAGGCGGACACCAGCAGCATCAAAAAAACAAGTCAAGGCACAAACGTGGTGGACAATGCTTCTTTGATATACATCACGGATGGTCAACCGCGCAACAAGCTCATCGGCTCAATTGGCTACGATTTTAAAAAATTCGGCATCACTTTCCGCACCACACGCTTTGGTGAAGTGATTGACCCATTGGCAACATTGACAACTGCTGACCCAAAAACAGGTCTGAAATACCAAACTTTGTCTGCCAAGACCTTGTTCGACGTGGCTTTGACATACAGACCTTTGGATAAGCTGTCTCTTCAATTGGCTGTCAACAATATGACCGATGTTTATCCCGACTTATTGGCTGTGCCGCAGACGACCAACGAAGTTGTCTTCTCACGCCGCACCAACCAGTTCGGTACACAAGGTCGCTTCATCAGTTTGACCGCTACTTACAATTTCTAAACGACTTCTCTGTTTGGGGAACGCATCATGCACAACGTTCCCCAAACAGGCCCCCTCAGTATTTTCATTGATTTGAAGGATTCTTGCAACATTCAGAGGTCTTTTTCCAAAAATCACCTCCGAACTTTGCAACTTTCTCTCTGACTTTTGCAATGTTCCGAGGTCTTTTTTAAAAAATCACCTCCGAATCTTGCAACTTTCTCTTTGACTTTTGCAATGTTCCGAGGTCTTTTTTAAAAAATCACCTCCAAACCTTGCAACTTTCTCTCTGACTTTTGCAATGTTCCGAGGTCTTTTTCCAAAAATCACCTCCGAATCTTGCAACTTTCTCTTTGATTCTTGCAAAGTTCAGAGGTCTTTTTTAAAAAATCACCTCCGAACTTTGCAACTTTCTCTCTGACTTTTGCAATGTTCCGAGGTCTTTTTCCAAAAATCACCTCCGAACTTTGCAACTTTCTTGCTGATTCTTGCAATGTTCAGAGGTCTTTTTCCAAAATCACCTCCGAACCTTGAAACTTTCTTGCTGACTTTTGCAATGTTCAGAGGTCTTTTTCCGATTTCCTTTGTTCAGAATTGAAAATCCGAAAGAACAATTGAACACTACATAGGCATTTTAGAAAAGCTCAATCAGGATTTCAAATTGGGGGTGCTCTTAAAACCCATAGGGTTGCCATTTTGGTAGAAAATAGCAATAAATACGATTATTGAATGCCGTAGGCATGGCATTACAAAGGATTTAATCACTCATTTTCTTCACAAAATACCATGCCTACGGCATTGAAAACAAACAGGTGCTTTATTGCTACCCAAATGCCGACCCTACGGGTTTAAATTAGAGAGCTACGCCCTCATTTTGATGTAAAACAAAACAGAAAGCTACCAACGTTCAGCACCTCTGGTGCATGAGACAACGAAATCTAAAGCACCAGAGGTGCTAAACGTTGGTAGAATAGCACCAAAAGCGACATTCATCGGTGCGCAGCACCATAACTTTTATAACATACTTTGACCATATTGAAAAACAAGAAAGAACAACTTAAAAACTTTTCGTTACAATAAAAACACTTGATGCAATGCAAAAATGTGATGTAATCGTTGTGGGCAGTGGCAATGCCGCTTTGTGTGCAGGCATTTCAGCACTCGAACATGGTGCGCGAGTTCTCATCGTCGAGAAAGCCACTTTTGAAGAAATGGGCGGCAACAGCCGCTACACAGCAGGCGCGATGCGTTTCGCTTACGACTCCAACGAAGACCTGCTGCCGCTTTTGAAAGATCCCAACGATGAACGGATAGCGATAACAGACTTTGGCAGTTATCCTAAAGAAAAATTCCTCGCCGACCTCAAACACTTCAACGAAGGCGAACCCATTACGGAACTGCAACAGTTTCTGGTGGACGAAAGCCTGCCTGCTTTACAATGGTTGGCCACACACCACATCAAATTCGCGCCGATTTACAGCCGTCAGTCTTTTATGAAGGACGGCAAATACATCTTTTGGGGCGGTTTGACCCTTGAGGCAGAAGGTGAAGGCAATGGTTTGGTGATGGACGAGCTGAAACGGTTTCAGGACTTAGGTGGTACAATATTGTACGACTGTGCCGCAACAGAAATCGTGACAGACAAGGGTAAAATCGTCGGTCTGACATGCCACTACCAAGGTCAAGACGCATTTTTCGAGACCCCCTCAGTCATTTTAGGCTGTGGCGGCTTTGAAGCCAACAAAGAATTACGTATCCGATACTTGGGCGATAAATGGGGCGATGCGAAAGTACGTGGCACACGCCACAATCTTGGTCATGGACTGACGATGGCGACACAACTCGGGGCGGCATTGAATGGTTATTTCGGTGGTTGTCATGCGACACCGATGGACAGATACATGCCCGAATATGGTAACTTAAACATTCCGCACATCGAGCGCAAACATTATCGCAAAATCAGCTACCTATTCGGGGTCATGCTCAATGCCAACGGCGAGCGATTCGTAGATGAGGGCGCAGATTTCCGCAACTACACCTATGCCCAGTTCGGTAAAGCCGTCTTGGAGCAACCCCTCAGTATCGCTTGGCAAATCTTCGATGCCAAAGTCTGGCACTTGCTCTATGGGGAATATAAAACCTCGGATGCCAGCTTTGTGGAAGCCAACACTTTAGAAGAGTTGGTGGCACAACTCACCGATGTCAACCCACAACAAGCCCTCGAAACCCTCAGAAACTACAATGCGGCTGTCCGTCAAGACAAACCATTCGACCCAACCATCAAAGATGGTCGCTGTACTGAGGGGTTGACGCTGAACAAAACGAATTGGGCGAACGTGTTGGACACACCTCCTTTCCGAGCCTATCCTGTCACGGGCGGTATCACGTTCACCTACGGCGGTTTGAAGGTCAATCAGAGAGGAGAAGTGCTGAATACTGAGGGGGTTCCCATTGCAGGTCTCTTTGCTTGTGGCGAAATGGTCGGAGGTGTTTTCTTTCACGGCTATCCAGGCGGCTCGGGTCTGACATCAGGGACTATTTTCGGGCGATATGCGGGCCAGTCGGCAGCTCAATTTTGTTCTTTGATATGACGAAAGTTTACCGTCATCGAGGTTTTGAACCTCGATGACGGTGATTGACAATATTAGTTTCCGTTTATTTGATTGATGTATGTCTTTACTTGATTTAAAATAGCGACAATTTGATAAATATCCTTTTGAGACGCTACAAAAGCATCACTTACAGCATAGTCTTTTCCATTGAGTACAACGAAAAACCAATTTCGTCCAATGACATAGCAGCCATACATTGGAAATTCAACATTATTGCGGTGTTGTGCCACTAAAAGTTCAGATAACAATTGACCTTTTGGATCACTTGACCCCCGCTTAGTTTCTTGCTTGTATTCGTGAATAAAAAAGTAAGGTTGAATAGGTTTTTGTTTGCCTTTCGCAATCATAAAATCAACTCGACCTCCGATTTCTATGCCGTTGATGGTGGCACTCAAAGGACGTTGTGAAAAAACAGTATAGACTCTTGAAGAATAATCAACAATATCTAAAATAGGGCTTATCCCCTGCATTTTGAGTTCGTCTTCATTCCAATAATCGGCGTACTCAAAATATTTATTGCTCAGTTTATCTAAACGTTTTTTAGTTACATCATCAAAAGTAGCCGTCGCACTGAGCCAATCGTTTAGCAATGTTGAATTGTAATCTTGTACTAAGCCAAATTCTGTTTCTAAATCTTGAGTTTCCCAGTTTTCAAAATTTCGCATAAGCTGATTCTTTTTTGGGCAAAATTATATATTTTCAATGGATAAATCAATTTTAATTAAAAGACAAAGACAGAGTGGTAAGACCTTAATGTTTGCTGTTGTTATCTCAACCATTTTTATAACAATAGGTTGTAAAACACCAACAATCACCCAAACAGCCGTCCATACTGAGGGGGTCAGAAAAACTGTCTTCGACGATGGCGTAGCTTGCACCTATATGCGCGGAGGAACATCGAAAGGTCCATTCTTCGACATGCGAGATTTGCCACAAGACGTGAATGAACGCAATAAATTCTTGCTAAAAGTCATGGGTTCGCCCGATGCAAAGCAAATTGATGGCTTAGGCGGCACTGTCACCGTCACGAGTAAGGTCGTGATGGCGCAACCCTCAAAGCGCAAGGGCATAGATGTGGATTATCTGTTCGCACAAGTGGACATTGAGAACCCTGTGGTGGACACGACACCACCTTGTGGCAATATGATGGCAGGCGTGGGACCTTTTGCCATCGAAAAAGGCTGGGTGAAGGCGACAAGTCCTGAGACGCGGGTGATGGTGTACAATATCAACACCAACTCAGTCATCGAGGAAATCGTCCAAACGCCCAATGGCAAAGTCGAATACAACGGTACGATGAAAATTGATGGCGTACCCGGCACAGCTGCCCCTGTGGTGATGAATCTCTTTGACCAAGTGGGCGGTAAGACGGGCAAATTGCTGCCAACGGGCAAAATCAAAGAACAAATACAGGGCATAGATGTCACCTTATTGGATGCAGGCTCGACGATGGTGCTGATGAAAGCCAGTGATTTGGGCATGGACGGTACTGAGGGGGAGGATTTTTTCAAAAAGAATAAAGATTTGATGACAAAAATCGAGAACATTCGCCTCGAAGCAGGTCAACGCATGGGTTTGGGCGATGTCCGCAACAGTGTTCTCCCCAAAGTGGGCATCCTCTCGAAACCCCGCAAGACAGGTGGCAATATTACGTCGCGTTATTTGACACCACACACGCTGCATCCGTCTCATGCGGTCACAGGAGCGATTTGTATCGGCACAGCCTTAAAGATAAAAGGCTCAATAGCCGCAGAAGTCGGCGTGACGAATGGACAAGACAAAGAGATGGTCGTGATAGAACATCCGTCGGGCGTGATTGAAGTCAATATCGAGATAGAGAAAAAAGGTGAAACGATAAATGTCAAAAAGGTGGGTACAGTACGCACCGTGCGCAAGATTATGGAAGGCAAAGTATTTTAGTCATTTCAGAGATAATGATTGAGGTTTGTTTATTTTTGAGGAATCTAAGTATCAAAAATGGCTGCTCACCGAGCCTTGTTTATTACAAATTACGCATTGTTTTATGAAAATTACTGTCCTAAAGGACTCCATCGGAGACGGGGTCAAATACATGCTGATAAGCACCTTTTGTTTCACAGTCATGCAAGGACTTATCAAATATTTGCCGCAAAATCGTATCCCAACGGTGGAACAAATGTTCTTTCGTTCCATCATACCAGCCGTGTGTTGTTCTGTTTTTATGGTCAAAAATCAGATTTCATTCAAAATAAAAAATATGAAGCTGATTTGGATACGCTCAATTGTCGGAACGTTTTCGATGTTCGCCTTTTTTTACGTGTTGCCGCGTATGCCTTTAGGAACATCGGTGACGGTCAAGTATTTGTCGCCCGTCTTTACGGCTCTTTTTGCAGGAGTGATGCTGAATGAGGTGATAAAACCGCGACAATGGGTCTATATCGTCATGGCATTCGTCGGTGTTCTTTTACTCAAAGGCTTTGACAGCCGTGTAGCGACGATGGATTTGTTCATTGCTCTGATTTCTGCGATAACAGGCGGTTTACTTTATATCATTTTGCGACAAATTGGCGACGATGACCACCCTTTCACCGTTGTTTTTTACTTCATGTTGATTGCAAGCGGCTTATCGGCGATGGCGATGCTCCCTTATTGGGTCACACCGAACATGGAAGACGGTTTGGTGTTTCTGGGGATTGGCATTGCGGGCTTCATTGCGCAGATTTATATGACAAAAGCGTTTCAGGAGAAAGACGATGCCAATTTTTTGGCCCAATTCAAGTATTTAGAAGCTGCTTATGCCATCATCATTGGCTATTTTGTGTTCGATGAGGCTTATACTGTGTTGAGCTTTTTGGGTATAGTCCTCATTTTCACAAGCCTCATCTTAACCATTCGCCTCAAATCGAAAGAAAAAATCGAAAAAAGCATCGAAAATGCTTAACCCTACTGAGGGGGTCCTCTTCTGTTTTTAATATATTAATGCAACCAGCGAAACCTTCGCTATTAAACAAAACAAAATGAATAAAAGATACCAACTTGCTATTGTCTTCGTCGTTTTTGCGGTCATCACTTACCTCGACCGCAACTCCATCTCGTCAATCGGCTCGATGATTACCGACGAACTGGGCTTAACCGATATTCAATGGGGCTTAGTGTTGTCTGCCTTCTCATTTGCTTACGGTGCATTTGAGATTCCGACGGGCATCATGGTAGATAAAATCGGCCCTCGGCGCACCATGTTCCGTATTGTCATCTGGTGGTCTGTTTTCACGATTCTCACAGGCTTTGCTTCGGGCTTATATTTCCTTTTGATAGTCCGTTTTCTCTTTGGTGCGGGCGAAGCAGGGGCTTTCCCGACAGCCTCAGTCGCCATCGGGCGGTGGTTTCCGCTGAAAGAGCGCGGCGGTATTCAATCCATCATGTGGATGGGCAGTCGTTTGGGCGGTGCGCTCGCCCCGATTTCCTCTATTTGGTTGGCTGACCAGTTTGGTTGGCGAGGTGTGTTCTGGCTTTTCGGAAGTTTGGGTCTTTTTTGGGCTGCTTACTGGTGGTTTTGGTTCAAAGACGAACCCCGCGACATCAAAGGCATCAGCGAAGCCGAAGTACAGCTGATAGAGAGCGAGCGCAGCATCAAAAAACCCTCGCACACGCTCCTACCGTGGAAAACCGTCTTTGCAAACAAGAGCGTTTGGGGCTTAATGTTGATGTATCATTGCTTGTTGTACGGAGCTTATTTCTATATGAGCTGGATGCCCAAGTACCTCGAAAAAGGTCGCCACATCGCTAAAGCCGATTTGGGCTGGATGGTCTCTTTGCCCTTCGTTTTGGGCATGGGAGGTTGCCTTTTGGGCGGTTTTGCCTCCGATTATTTTGCTAAAAAACGTGGTTTGACGTTTGGTCGGCGTTATGTTGGTATGGTTGGCTTGGTCATGGCGGGTATTTGTATGATTTTAGGTTCTTTCTCGCAGGATAACACGACTGCCATCATCTTTTTAGGTTTGGGTCTGGCGTTCAAAGACTTTACGCTACCTGTTGCATGGGCCGCAGCGACGGATATTGGTGGCAAATACGCAGGTTCTGTCGGTGGCACGATGGGTTTGGCAGGTCAGTTGGGTTCTGTGGTGATGGCCTCCGCTTTTGGCTATATCTTGAGCCTCACTAAAGGCTGGTACGGTCAAGCAGACTATGAATTGCCCGTGCGCATCATCGGTGTGATTGTCTCTTTGGGTGGATTGTTGTGGTTTATGGTGGATGCAGGCAAGCCCATCGTCATTGAAGAAGATTAAAAGACTCTTTCCATGGGTTTTGACTATTTCAAAGAGACATTCAAAACCCATTTACATAAACTGGGCTTCTATTTAATGTTGAAAATTTTTTGATTGAGGCGAGCGATACTGAGGGGGTGCTGTCAAAACGCAAACCTACCCCTCAGTATCAGAGCCTTTTTGCATTGTTTTGCGCATAAATCTGCAACCAGTTGTACAAAGCAAACGAAGCCAACCCTAAGAAAATGACATATTCAAACGTAATGAGCAAAATTCCTTTCTGAAAGTAGAGAATAGGCGCGAGAATATCCACCAAAACCCATAACACCCACGATTCTATCTTTTTCATGGTCAATAAAAAATTGCCAACGATGCTCATCGTCATCACCAGCGTATCGGCATAGGGAAATGCCGCCTCGGTGGGGAAAAGTTTCGGATACCACGTATGCAAATGCGTGACAACCCAGCCCAAACCAATCGTCGAAATCACAATACCTACGGCAATCCACATTTGTTGCGTTCGCGACAACCACTTGATGGTCACTTCTTTCTCATTCGTGTTGGCTTTTCGTTTCGACCAAAGCCACCAGCCATAAATATTGGTCAAGAAGAAGTAAATTTGAAGGAAAAAGTCTGAATACAAACTCAATTTATAGAAAATAATGCCCGATAGGAAGACATTGATAAGCCCAATGCCCCAATTGGCAATGTGTTCGCGCGCACTCAACCACACCGCAAGCAAACCCGCCACCGTGGCAATCAATTCGAGCCAGCTCATTTGGTAGTTGAGCAGTTCAAAGGCGATATTATTGATGTCAAAAAAGCTCATTGTTTATTGGTTTATATCGAATTCCGTCTCCACTTCCCAATCCGCTCTCAAACCTTCGATGGTTTTCCAAAAGATGCGTTCGGGTTGCGTTTTTTTGTCATAATTACCTGTGTCCCAACGGCGATTCCTGTTGGTATCTTCCACCACTTTCAGTTTGTATTCGTCGGGTTGCATCATTTCGATGCGTTTCTCAAGAGCCGTTTTATTATCCACAAAGAACTCGGCTTCCACAAGCCCCGAACCACTCAAAACCTGCACGACATAGTGCTTCAAACTGTCCAAACCTTTGACTTTGATGATGATTGTGCCTAATTCTGCTTTTTTCTGCACTTGGATTTTCGTCGTCACGGTATCATTTTTCAGACCAAAAATATCCGTCAAGGCATCGGGTTGTACAGTCAGATTGTAAGGCACACCTTCCACCCAGTTGGCTTCAAAAATCAGCCTGCGTTGACTCGATGAATCGCGACGAATACTGAGGGGGGTGCTTTTTTTAGCCGAATCTAAAAGAATAATTTTTTGATTGTCAATGTTTTCTATCGGATTGGCAAAGGTCAGACTGAATGCTTTGGCAGGATTCTTTGCAAAACTGGACTGCATATTGAGAGGTACAAGCGTTTTGTTCTTTTTGAAAAAGTCAACACGCCCTCTCGGGCGAATGCGAATCGTATCGGTTTGCGAGGTGTCGTTTTTGACATAGACATTCCAAGCCGCATCGCCCGAAGGCAAATCGTAGTAGAGCAAAATCGTGTCTTTGCTGATTTCAGTCGCTATCTTTTGATTCACATTGTCGAAAGTCACTTTTGACCCCGTTGGGTCTTGATTGGCAATGAGTTTTATGACACCATATTTGTCTGTTTCTTTGGTCAACAGTTGCCATTTTTTAGGCGGGTCGAACAGGCGGATATTTATCAATCCCGAGTTGGCTTGCGCGACCCTTTTCAAACTGTCGGCTTTGCTTAGAGAGTCGCGCTTGGTTATTTTAGCCGTATCCGAACGCAGTTTTGAAGCTGTGAATTCTGCTGTGACATTAAAGAAATCGTCGGGAAAACCAATTTTTTCTACATCTTGATTGAACAAATAATTCAAATCCTTATCCAACAAAGCAAAAACCTTAAACTTACCTTCGCGCACATTTTCGATGATGGCTTCACCGTTCTTGTCGGTTTTTCCAAAATAAAAAGGTTTTATCTTCCTGACCACTGAATCTGCCAAATTGTCGTACAACATCAAAACGGCCCCCTCAGTAGGAACACCCGTCACAGCATCAATCACCCGTCCACGCACCGTCAGAGAATCAATGATAGCCCCTGTTGAAAACACAAAGCGCAGATCTTTAGCAGGATTGCCTTCACTCAAATCTTTCACAGCGTTGCCAAAATTGATGGTATAAGTCGCGTTCTCACGCAAGACTTCGTTTTTTCCGAATTCAAAAACGATTTTTTTATTGACCTGCTCTACTTTAGGCTGCTCGTTCAAAGGCGGCGACACTACGACTTGATTGAAAGCATCTTCCAACTTAACCCATTCATCGAAGGTCAATTCGATGCGTTGTTTTTTAAAATTCGTTTGAAAATTAGGCGTTGATTTGCTTTCCACGATTTTGGGCGGCGTTGTGTCTTTATTACCACCTGTGGGCGCGACGATATTGGCACAACTTTGCAAAAGGGCAATCGAAACAAGGAAGAAGACACTGTTTTTTATATTCAATCTCATATTTTCTTTTAAAAAACTAAAAAACTAAGGCGTGAAGGTACGGCATTTTAAACGTGTCACACATACTATAACGTATTGACGGCTCTATTTTTCAGATATTATCTCAAGAAATTAGCTTTTATTGCCACAATTTAGAAACAAACTATACATCAGTTGACGATTAACTTCCTTTCACTTTCGCCCAGTCAAATTTTTTCAAAAAATCAGCTGCCGCTTTTGCACCACGGACAAACAAATCAATCTTTTCGGCAGTGGTCAAATCAAAGTCGAGCCAATGATAAGTACCCGTATCCACATAACCGATACTGTTTTTGTAGGCGACATGGCTTTGAATGAATTCAAAATCGCGGAGTTGCATCGCAGCATCGAAGCTCACACCCAAGATGTCGAGCGCAGAGTCGAGGGTATTGTAGCGGTTGCGGTCGAAACCTAATTTGATGCCGAAGGTCGGTCGTGCAGGCGTTTGTGGATCATTGACAAAAGCGTCAATCGGGAAATTGGACAAAGTGCCACCATCCACAAAATATACTGAGGGGGGGATCTCACCTGTATAGCCTGCGGTTTTTATCCATTTTTCTTTATAATTTGTTGTTTTTTCTATTTTTGATATATCTACTTTGACGGGTTCAAAAAAGACAGGCACGCTCATTGAGCAACGTATGAATTTGGCGGCAGGTTCTTGCGCTGTGTTTTTAAAATACAAATCGCCCATAGCTGGAAATACGACCTTTGTTTCGGTAGTCAAATCGGCAGCGACAACCGCCATTTTAGCTTTGATATTTTGCTTTTTCAGCGATTCAGGCAAGTCGTTCATATTGTCCAACACTTGTTGTACGGTCGCATGGCCAATATTCGTATCAAGCCAATTGTAAAAATCATTACCCGGATTTAAGCCCATTTTGTTTTTGATATCGTCAATATTTCGCAACGTGGACAACGTGCCACCGACCGTTTGCACAGCTTTTCTATCCGAAAAAAGGGCTTTCACAAGCCTTTGAGCATCTTTGCCGCCATCCACAAATTCGTTAAAATCTTTGTTGGCAATCAATTCGACAACGATCGGGCTTTTGATGCTATTGGGTTTGCCCAAAGCACCGAGAAACAGTGTATTGATACTACCCGCCGACGTACCAGCCAAACTCAAAAACCGTATGCCCATGATTTCGAGAATGTAGGTATAGCCCACAAGTGCGATACCCAATACACCACCGCCCTCTTGCACCAAGTTGACATATTGCAGACCTTTGTCGTCTCGGACGTCTGAAAAGTCGAAGGATTTCTTGTTTTTTTCGAAATAAAGTAGCAAATCGTCTATAATTGACTGAGTTGCTGCTGTAAATTCACCACCTTTGATGGTCATCTGATTATTTTCCATGATTGGCTTTTTGTAATGTATCCTAATTTTTATTCAAAAGATGAAGCGAAATTAGTTGTGGTCTGTCCTAAAGGATAAATATTTTCAATGAATAGTCAGAAAATTTCAACCAACGGAGATTGTGACGTTTTGTCATATATTTTCGCATTTTTACTGACAGTTTTTCAACACAAGCCATAAAAGAATAAAAAAAGCCGTCATTTCTTCACTAAAAGCGGATTGGTTTCTAATTTGATGCTTCAAATTTGTGTTTTCAAAAAAACAAGAATCCATCAACAATAATCAATATTCAATAAAATAATGACTTACGACAATTTCACTATCAAAGCACAAGAAAGCATACTTAAAGCACAGCAATTAGCAGGCGAAAACAACCAGCAGATGGTAGATACTTCGCATTTACTGAGGGGTATCCTAACGGAAGATGAGAGTGTTGCTGGTGTGTTGCTTAAAAAAATTGGTGTGACTGTTTCAGCCTTAGAATCTGAAATAGACAAACTGATTGCTGCCATTCCACGCATTCAAGGCGGTGTCGAAAAACAATATTTGTCGAGCGAAGCCAACAAAGTGCTGAGTAAAGCCAAATCGTTGGCCAAAGAATTTGGCGATGAATACATACCCATCGAACTCGTTTTGTTAGCCATCCTACAAGGCAGCGACAAAACGGCAAGAACGCTGCGTGAGTTGGGCGCAAATGAAGAAAACCTTAAAAAAGCGATTACAGACATGAGAAAAGGTAGAAAAGTAACAGATTCGGGCGCAGAAAACCAGTATAATGCGCTCGGCAAATATGCCATTAACCTCAACGAACGAGCCGAGTCAGGCAAACTCGACCCAATCGTTGGGCGCGACGAAGAAATCAGACGTGTCTTACACATTTTGAGCCGTCGCCAAAAAAACAATCCGATTGTGATTGGCGAAGCAGGTGTGGGCAAAACTGCCATTGTGGAAGGTATAGCACACCGTATCGTGCGTGGCGACGTGCCAGAAAGTTTGAAAACTAAAAAAATCATGAGCCTCGACATGGCGGCTCTCATTGCTGGTGCAAAATACAAAGGCGAATTTGAGGAACGCCTGAAAGCTGTTGTCAAAGAAGTAGAGGAATCGGAAGGCGAAATTATTTTGTTCATTGACGAAATCCACACGCTGATTGGTGCAGGAGGCGGCAATGGTGCTATGGATGCTGCTAACATCTTAAAACCTGCTTTGTCGCGTGGTGAATTGCGGACGATTGGCGCGACCACTTTGGACGAGTATCAAAAGTATTTTGAAAAAGACAAAGCCTTAGTGCGCCGCTTCCAACCCGTCATCGTGGATGAGCCGAGCGTCGAAGATACCATCTCGATACTGAGGGGGGTGCAAGAACGCTATGAAAACTACCACAAAATCAAGATTTTAGACGAGGCTTTGGTATCTGCGGCTGAGTTGAGCCATCGCTACATTGCAGATCGTCATCTGCCCGACAAGGCGATTGACTTGATTGATGAAGCGGCTGCCAAATTGCGTTTAGAGCTTGATAGTGTTCCAGAAGAAATTGACGAGTTGGACAGAAAATTACGTCAATTGGAAATAGAACGCGAAGCCATCAAACGCGAAAAAGATACCAAAAAATTGGAGATTCTGAACCGTCAAATTGCTGATTTGCAAGAAAAACTCAACGGCGTACGCGGCAAATGGGACGAAGAAAGAGCGATTGTAGAAGCCATTCAGACTGCCAAACGCAAAATTGAGGAGTTGGAACTCAAAGCCCAACGAGCTGAGCGTGAATCCAATTTTGAGCTAGTTGCCAAAATTCGATACGGTGAAATCAAAGAAGAAGAAAAAATACTGAGGGGTGCAGAAGAACAGCTGAAAGAACTCGCCCCCGAAAACCGATTGACCAAAGAGGAAGTCACCGCAGACGATATTGCCGAAGTCGTCGCACGTTGGACGGGCATACCCGTTGCCAAAATGCTGCAATCCGAAAAAGATAAATTGCTCAAATTGGAAGACGAAATCGGCGGACGTGTCATTGGTCAGCGTGAGGCAGTAGAGGTGGTGTCTGATGCTATTCGTCGGTCAAGAGCTGGTTTGCAAGATGAAAAACGTCCCATCGGTTCGTTCATTTTTTTGGGGCCAACAGGTGTCGGCAAAACGGAATTGGCAAAAGCCTTAGCTGAAGTCATATTTGACGACGAATCAGCGATGACCCGTATTGATATGTCCGAATATCAAGAGAAACATACAGTTAGCCGTTTGGTAGGTGCGCCTCCAGGCTATGTAGGCTATGATGAAGGTGGTCAATTGACCGAAGCAGTCCGTCGTCGTCCTTATCAGATCATTTTGTTGGACGAAATTGAAAAAGCGCATCCCGATACATTCAATATCTTGCTCCAAGTGCTGGACGATGGTCGTTTGACGGACAATAAAGGACGAGTAGCCAATTTCAAAAATACGCTCATCATCATGACCTCAAATATGGGTTCAGACAAAATTCTGGACAATTTCGATGGTTTAGAAGACGTGACAGAAGCACAAAGAGCCGACATCATCGAAGAAACCAAAAAAGAAGTTTTGGATATTCTGAAAGACAACCTACGTCCCGAGTTTCTGAATCGGATAGACGAAACTGTCGTTTTCCATCCCCTCAGTAAGTCGGATATTAAAGCCATTTTGGTATTGATGATAAAAGGCTTGAACGAGATGTTGAAAAAACAAGAATTGTTTGTCTATCCAACAGATGCCGCTTTCGATTTCTTAGCTAAAGAAGGTTACGATCCACAATTTGGCGCAAGACCTCTACGTCGTACTCTACAAAAAGAATTGATAAACGAGCTATCGAAAGAAATTTTAATGGGCAAATTTTCAAAAGGCGATAAAATATTGGTCAACGCCATAGGCGATAAACTCACGTTTGAAGTTAAAAAAGGCGAAAAAGAAGCCGAAAATATATAATTTTGAAACGTCCTGCTTTGAACAAATCAAAGCAGGATATTTTTTTCAAAAAAATACACATAAAAATTTGCTATTCTGACTTTCATGCTTGTATATTTGCACCGCTTTACGGCACTAAGGTCTGTTAGCTCAGTTGGTTTAGAGCACCTGCCTTACAAGCAGGGGGTCGTCGGTTCGAATCCGCCACGGACCACTTTTAAAAACCTTGATAATCAACTATTTATATTGATTATTAAGGCTTTTTTATTTTTACCTAAATTCTCGGTTTAAACATAGTTTAAACTTTAGATTTATTTTTCAGACAAAAAAGCCCATTGACTCATCAGAATCAATGGGCTTTACTTTTTCAATTACTCAATTTTCAGCCTTTAAAGTGAATTGCGGAACAGTTAAATTTTTCGCAGATTCTGTATTATCATTAGGTATTGGAGGGGCAACAGGTTTTTCAATTTCGACATTTTTCTTTTTCGGTTTTCTTTTA
>JAEUUP010000047.1 GCA_016787525.1 Saprospiraceae bacterium
TTTTGATTACAATTTTGGCTTTGCCAAAATTGTAATCAAAAAATCGCTCGCTCCAATAGAAAAACTTTCAAAGTACGTCTTTTGCGCGTAGCGCAAAACAGTGAGTATCAAACACGCGAAAACTTATTTCTGATTACTTAAGAAAAATCTATCAGAGTGACGTTCGTTTTCTAAGAAAAACATCTTTGTACGCTTTTCGAGCGCAGCGAGAAACAGTGAGTAACTGATAATTTAAGAGTTTTTGTCCTTTTATCTCTGATACAATCTCTTGCAACCGCACCGCCTACCATCAAATAAACTCCTCTAACTGTTGCACATTTTTCAGGGGCGTATCAATGCGTTTGGTACTTTCCACAGTTGCCGCCGCCACAGACAAGGCAGGCGCAACAAAAAAACCAATGATAGGCACCGCCAAAAGCGTCAAAAATGCAGCACCATTGCCGACAGCTAAACCGCGATAGCGGGCAGCAAATTTTTTACTTTCTTTCAGACCATAATATTTCTCCAGCGAATAGTCCAAATTGCCAAAACCAGCATAGAAGGATTGTACAAAAAAGATAGCAATGGCAGAAAACCAACCAATAACAGGAATCAAACCCAATAACAACAACCACAAGACATACCACAATTCTTTCAGCACATTGCGCAAACTCAAAGTGGCCCCCCTCAGTATCAAACGAATATTCGTAGTCGAGAAAAACGGTGGGTCATAGACAGGTCTGCCTGTCACTTCCGACTGAATACGCGCTGCCAACGGCGACATAAATGGCGACACCAACGCCATCAAAACAATACGATAACCCAAAATACCTGTAATACCCAACAAAATCCAACTGAAAACAGCTGCAATATTCGCCACAACACCCGCGCCCCACCAAGTCGAAGGGTAGATGGCTGTCAGCAAACTGGTGACATCATCAGATAGAATATAAGCGGCATAAAAAATGGATAACCCCAAAATTACGCTTGCGAACCCCGGCACGACCATGTAGTACCACAGTTTGTGGCGCGCAATGAGCTGAAAGGCTTTGAAATAACTCGCAATGCCATCAAAAAAATCGCGAAAGAATTCTGGTTTTTGAGCTACCCCCTCAGTAGTCGGCATGTTATTGGATTGATACGCCATTTTTAGTTTAGATTTTAATTCTTTTAAAATTATTCCACAAAACGAATAAGTTTTTGGAAGTTTGCAAAGCTAATGTAAAACAGTTTTGCATTAAAAATCATTCACACTCGGTTTAGTCTTTCGACTAAAGCCCATTTTTTTGACGACAAAAAGAACTTTTTATGAATCCAAATACCAACATCAAACTGGATATTTTAGCCATAGGCGTTCACCCCGACGATGTAGAACTATCTTGTGCTGGCACATTGTTGCGTCAGATTGATTTAGGCTATACTGTGGGCGTGTTGGACTTAACTCTGGGCGAGTTGGGCACACGTGGCAATGCACAAATACGCACACAAGAGGCGATGGCTTCTGCACAGTTGATGGGTGCTGTTGTGCGCGAGCAATTAGACTTAGAAGATGGCTTTTTTACTCAAAATAGAGATAATTTATTGAAAGTCATTAGAGCTATTCGCAAATACCGCCCCGATATTGTGTTGATGAATGCCCTTGAAGACCGTCACCCTGATCATGGGCGAGCTGCAAAATTGTCAGCGGATGCTTGCTTTTTGAGTGGTTTAGTGAAAATAGAAACGCTGGATACTGAGGGGGGCAAACAAATGCCTTGGCGACCCAAAGCGGTGTATCACTACATTCAAGATAGGGCTTTGAAACCCGATTTCGCGGTGGATATTTCAGACTATATTGATAAAAAATTTGAACTTATCATGGCTTATAAAAGCCAGTTCTATGACCCAAATAGCGATGAACCCATGACACCCATCGCCAGCCAGTCCTTTTTGGAGTCGGTGCGCGGTAAGGACTCCGTCTATGGTCGTTATATTGGCGTCACTTATGCTGAAGGTTATAATGTGGCACGTACGGTAGGCGTTAAAGACTTGTTTGACTTGATTTGATAAGGCGAATTGGTGCGTCGTATGTGGTGTTTAGTGGGTAGAATGTATTGCTAAACACCACATACGACACACAAATCAAGCATATTTCTTCAAAATACTCTTCGCTAAAGCTATCTTATGCACTTCATCAGCTCCATCGTAGATGCGGGCAGCCCGTTCGTGGCGATACCAGAAGCTCAATAGAAACTCGTCGGTCAATCCAGCTGCCCCGCAGGTCTGTATGGCTCTATCTACAACGTCCAACATGATTTTTGCTGTGAAAAACTTAATGCTCGATATGCGATTACGTGCCGCTGCTGCACCTTCTTCATCAATCATCTTCGCCGTTGACAGCACCATAAGCCTTGCCGCATCAATCTCTGCACGACTTTCAGCTATCCAGCCCATCACGAATTGCTTCTCTGCCAGTCTTTGACCATCGCCCATGTCGCGGCTAATAGCTCGACGGCACATAATATCGAATGCCCGCTCTGCAATACCAATCCAGCGCATACAATGGTGAATCCGCCCTGGACCCAAACGCTCTTGTGCCAACTGAAAACCAGCCCCCTCAGTACCAATGAGATTGGTCAATGGAACACAGCAATTGGTGAATGTAACCTCAGAATGGCTCAACCATCCATCGCCCGATTCGCCCATGATGCTGATATTGCGCTCTACTTTGAACCCCTCAGTATCGGTGGACACAAGTATTTGCGAAGCACGTTTGTGGGGTGGTGCATCGGGATCAGTGATGGCCATGACGATACAAAAATGTGCGCCATCAGCCGCCGTTGTAAACCATTTTCGACCATTGATGACGTAGTAATTGCCCTCTTTTACGGCGGTTGTACCCAAATTAATGGGGTTTGAACCTGCAAAACCTGGCTCAGTCATCGCAAAGCAAGAGCGTGTTTCGCCTTTCATCAAAGAAACTAACCAATCGTGTTTGAGTTGGTCTGTGGCGTGTTTTTCCATCAACTCCATATTGCCAATGTCAGGAGCTTGGCAGTTGAAAACATAATGTCCTAAAGGAGTCATTGCCAACACTTCGCTCACTTGACCAAATTCTACGAGTGTCAAATGATGCTGCAAACCCCATAAGCCTGCTGCTTTGACTAGTTCTCGTTTTTTGTTGAGCACTTTTTCGATTTTAGAAAAAGGTTTTGTCAGATTTTCCACCGTCTCAAGCGGATACAGTTCAGTCTCAACGAAGGCTTTTATTCTGGGCAGCAAGTCGTTGAGTTTATCGGTAGCGAATAGATTTTCCATGTGTTGGATTTATAAATTTGGTTTTACGAAACAAACTTTAACTTAGTAGATAGAAGAATTGTAGAATCAGTGCAATCATCACCAAGAGCAAATGCAAGGCTTCCGCAATGGCTGGTGTAATCCGTTGGAATGTCATGGAGAGTAAAATGCCGATGGGAATGGAGATGATGAGCAGTTGACTCAGATTAACGCCGGGTTGAATCAACGATGTGATGCCACAAATCAGCATAAGCCAGTACAAAATGCTGATATACTTTTGTGCCATCATATTGCGCCGACTCATAAATTGGTTACTTGCCATCAATGTCATCACTAAAAATAAGACTGTGAGACCCAATTTGAGGTAAATATCTGTTGCATTATACCTGAAAACACTCATAAGCCCTATATTTTTGGTAAAATGCTCACTAAAAGAAGGCAAATTATTCGTCCAAAAACAATAAACAAACTCTAAGAATATTGGAACAGACAATCCAATGAGAAACATAAAAACTTCTTTCAAACGGATACCCCTCAGTATACCCAAACCAATAATGCCCCAAAAGACCAGAAAAATAAAAGAGAAATGAAATAGACTGGCAACACCCAACCACAACCCCGTGTCGAATATGCGTCCTGCCACAGTGTTACTTTTGTATGTATCGTAGAGGTTGCTCAATGCCAATATCACAAATGTATTGCCCAAAATAATGGAAGACAGAGGCAAGAAATCGGGCATCATACTCGTGAAAAAGCAGTAAAACAACCCAGGCAACAACGACAATTCAGCAGCTACGCGAAATCGGGCCATCGTCACATTGATGAGTGTGCCTTGCACAAAAATGAGCAGAAATCCTAAAACAAACGCCGATGTGCTGAGGGGAGGGAAGATAGTATAAATCCACTTAGTCAATATGCCATGCTCTAAAGGTGCAACCTCAATGGGGTGGATGAAGCTACTCACGCGCATCACCACAAGGTATAAAAGCAACAGTACGTTGAGAAAAAGCTGATTTGTACGAAAAAATGATAACATAATGGCTTTAAAATTGGCTATTTTGGTTCGACAGTGGCTTGGCTTAGTGCCGTAAAAGTATCAAAAATTCAGTAATTCACTTATTATTTCTGCAAGTGCCTTATTTTCTATATCAAAATTTGAGAAATTTTTGTATTTAGGATACATTTCCAATGCTTTCTCTAAGTCAAACGTGTCTTGTGACAGACTAAAACATTGCCCTTGCTGCATCAACATACGGGCTAAATATTCCTGCTCCGTCTGGCTGGGTGTCGGAATCAAGACCGCAGGTTTCTGAATAGCCGCTAAATCCATAACCGAACTGTACCCACTGCGGCAAATGACGACTTCGCTGGCGGCTATTTTTTCATTGAGTTGTACACTGGTCAGTACATCGTATATTTCAACGTTTTTCAAAGTATTTTTATCAAAATCAGCCTGTATTCGAGTACCTCTGACGAATAGAAAAGGCTCATCGCGCATCCGTTGTGTCAACTGTTGCCAAAGCTTTTTTTCTAAAATAGTCCGCTGAGGTTCTGGTCCCGATAGAATGATAGCTGCTTTGTATTTTTTTTCCATCTTCAACCGTTTTAAACGACTCAGTACACCGATGTATCGCGTGTTCAAACCTTTTGAAAAAATGCCGTGTGCCAACTGCCCCGCCAAATTGGGTACATCTGGTTGGTCTGGAATCCAACAAACGTCAAATTTTTGAATAAAAAAATGATTAATTGCATTTGCTAAAGTTTGAAAAAAGGGGATAGGCACTAAAATATTGACTTGGTGCGTCATAAAAACGGAATAAATCTTGCGATTGAAAAAACCAAAACGATTGTCTGAAATAACCGCATCCACTGTCTGAATCTTTAGAAATTTTTTCAACCAAATATGCTCTGCTATGCACCCCCTCAGTATCTTTGGCATCTGAATCGCCATCGAGAGCATCATGGAGCGAAACGGATAGCGAATATTGTAAGCGGGCAACTGATAAATGGGCAGATTGGGAAATTCCTCCCTCAAAAGGTCATAAGCCACGCCATCGGATGCTAAAACGACTGCTGCACCCTGCTCTTGCAAAGCTCTGATGATGGGAATGCACCGTGTAGCGTGTCCTAAACCCCAATTGAGGGGAGCAACGAGTATTTTTTTTTGGCTCAATGCAGGTTTTTTAATAATGACAGAACAAAAAAAACGTTTGATTGTGTCGTGTGTTTCGTTAAAAACAGGCGACAAAGTTATCGTATCATCGTTTCTAAAAAATTCAAATCAATGAAAAAGATTCTCTTGGGTTTCGCTTTATTATCCATAGTTGCTCTGACTGCAAGCGGTTGTGGTATGTTCAAAAAAGGTTGTAATTGTCCTCATTTTGAGGTTAAAAAGTAAAAATTTATGGCATCATTCAAACCCGACTATACCTATCTCGACCAATTCATAGATCAAGCCCTTTGGGAAGATGTGCATGAAGGTGATGTGACAGCCCTCGCCACCATCCCTTCCGACAAACGAGACAGAGCCGTACTGAAAGTCAAAGCCAATGGCATCTTAGCGGGTGTGGAATTGGCGCAGTTGATTTTCAAAAAATGCGACTCCTCAGTATCCATCAAGGTTTTCATGCACGATGGCGATGCCATGACTTTTGGGGACATCGCTTTTGAGGTCGAATGTGGCACTCAAGCCCTTTTGAAAGCCGAACGGTTGGTACTCAATACCATGCAACGCATGAGTGGCATCGCTACTATGAGTCGCACCTATGCCGATGCTGTGGCAGATTTGCCAGTCAAAATACTGGATACCCGTAAAACCACACCGTTGACTCGTCACCTCGAAAAGTGGGCAGTCAAGATTGGCGGTTGCGAAAACTATCGCTACGGCTTGTACGATTGGTTTATGATAAAAGACAACCACACTGATGCCAATGGCGGCAGTGTCGCCAAAGCCATTCAAAAAATTGCGGATTACAAAAAAATGCACCCCTCAGTATCAAGCTATGGCGTAACCGTCGAAGTAAGAAGTTTGGAGGAATTGAAATCAACCATGGACGCAGGAAAAGGCATTGTCACACGCATTATGCTCGATAATTTCAAGCCAGAATTGATGAAAGAAGCCGTCGGCATCGTCAATCACCAATTTGAAGTTGAAGCTTCTGGTGGAGTGACGCTGCAAAACTTGCGTGAAATTGCGCTCACAGGTGTTGATTACATCTCATCAGGTGCTTTGACGCACTCAGTCATCAGTTTAGATTTGAGCTTGAAAGTGGTAAAGGTCGTTTGATACCCATCTGGAACATCTTTGGAGACATACTGACTCGCGTAAGTTGTTTACTGAGAGGTATCACCCATTTATTTTTTTCCACAAAATATCTTTCAGTTCGACCAAGCCTTTTTGAGCAACAGCAGAGATGAGTACATAGTCCACACCTTCTGGTACTTCCTGTTTGACCAATTCCATCATATCTTCGCCGAGTATATCGGTTTTGGTGATGGCAAGTAGGCGAGGTTTGTACAATAATTCTTCGTTGTATTGTGCCAATTCATTGAGCAAAATCTCATATTCGGCTTTGATACCGCGCTCTGTATCGCAAGGGATTAAGAACAAAAGAGTGGCATTGCGTTCGATATGTTTCAAAAAACGGTGTCCAAGCCCTTTGCCCTTGTGTGCATCTTCAATGATACCTGGAATATCTGCCATGATGAATGAACGATAGTCGCGGTATTTCACAATACCCAAATTGGGAACAATGGTTGTGAATGGATAAGCGGCAATTTCAGGTTTTGCTGCCGTCATCGTTGCCAATAAAGTGGATTTTCCCGCATTGGGGAAGCCGACCAAACCCACATCTGCCAATACTTTCAACTCTAAGATAATCCATTGCTCAAACCCAGCTTCGCCCGGTTGAGCGAATTTGGGTGCTTGGTTGGTGGCTGATTTGAAATGCGTATTGCCCATACCTCCGCGACCACCTTGCAACAAAATACGTTCTTCG
This sequence comes from Saprospiraceae bacterium, assembly GCA_016787525.1. Classification (GTDB taxonomy): domain Bacteria; phylum Bacteroidota; class Bacteroidia; order Chitinophagales; family Saprospiraceae; genus JAAFJT01. The sequence goes on from JAEUUP010000047.1 coordinate 7,254, forward strand.
CCGTCGTCCGTGATTTCGCAGAGTATTTCGCCTGTTTCGGTATCGCGTGCGATTGTGCCAAGCGGTACATCGAGTATAATATCCTCAGCGTCAGCACCGTGCATCTGTGCGCCCGCTCCATTTCCGCCATCTTGCGCAAAAATATGTTTGCGATATTTCAAATGCAGCAGCGTCCACATCTGCGCATTACCCCTCAGTATGATATTGCCGCCACGACCGCCGTCACCTCCATCGGGGCCACCTTTTGGGACATATTTGCCTCGATAAAAGTGCATCGAGCCTGCGCCCCCTTTGCCCGAACGGAATAATATTTTGACGTAATCAACGAAATTTTCTGCCATTGAGAAATGATTTTTAGATTTTCGAGCCGCAAAAATACGATTTTACTTTTCTTTACAGTCTGTTTTATAGTTTATCCTTTGTGTTAAATCCGTTGTAAAGGTTTATAGCATGAATTTTTAGTAAAAGATAAAATTTCCTCCTTCCTAAAGTCATAAACATCCGACAAGCAATTATATCAAAAACGTAAAGGCGTTTAATCATTATTTTGATACCAACATTGTGAAATTCATACTTCATTAAGTTATTTCTATTGCTTTAATGGGCTTCACTACTCCTGAAAATAAACCCTTTTCACCCGTTCCGAAATACTTGTAAAAACCTCATGTGCAATTGTTCCAATTGCATCCGCAAGGGTTTGAATAGACACATTGGGACCAAAAACCTCCACATCGTCACCTTCTCGCGCTTCTGGAATATCCGTTACATCAATCATTGTCATGTCCATACAGACATTGCCAACCGTGGGTGCGAGTTTGCCGTGGAGGAAAACCGAAAACTGACCACCCGACGCTGTTCGCCGCAAACCATCGGCATAACCGATGGAAATAGTGGCAATGCGACTGTCGCGATGCAAAATACCTTTGCGCGAATAACCTATGGTTTCAGATTTTGGGATGGTTTTGATTTGCGAAATGGTCGCTTTTAGGGTCTGTACAACTTGTAATTTCTGCTGCATCTCTTCTGAACTGGCCACGCCGTACATACCTCGACCCAAGCGCACCAGATCGAAATGATATTCAGGAAAACGCACGATACCACTCGAATTCAGAACATGGCGCATGGGTTTGTAGCCCAACCCCTCAGTCAAAGTGGCGTACATGGTTTGATAACGAGAGACTTGTAAATGCGTGAAGCTATCGTGTTCGGGACCATCTGTTGCTGCCAAATGTGTGAAAATAGAAGCCACTTTTATATACTGATGCGTTGTCAGAATACGAATCACTTCTGGTAAATCCACAGCATCGAAGCCCAAACGGTGCATACCCGTATCCAATTTAAGGTGAATTTTAGACCGCCACTCCCCCTCAGTATTTTGCACAAACTGAACAAAATCAGTCAACACACTCAGCGAATATATCTCAGGTTCTAAATCAAAACGCAACATGGTGTCAAAACTCGCAATTTCGGGATTCATCACCATGATAGGCGACTTGATACCCGCTTTGCGCAAAGTCACACCTTCGTCGGCATAGGCAACAGTGAGGTAATCAATGCCACGTTGTTCCAGCAAGTGTGCCACTTCATCCGAGCCACTGCCATAAGCGGAGGCTTTGACCATCGCCATCAGTTTCACAGGGTGAGGGTTGATACCCCTCAGTAAATTGCGAAAAACAATCAGATTGTGTGCCAACGCGTCAAGATTGACTTCCAGCACTGTTTTATGTGTCTTAGCCGACAGACGTGCGGCAATGCGTTCAAAACCAAACAAACGCGCCCCTTTGATAAGAATAGCAGCTTGTTGAAATTCTGCATTTTGGATTTGAGACAAGAATGCTGCTGTTGTTCTAAAATGCCTAAAATCAAGATTTTGAGGTAAAAATTGTTGTATCAAACCAATCGAATCGCCGATACCAATCAGTTTTTGTACACCTTTTTCGACCACCAAATGAGCCACTTGTTTATAAATGGCATTGGCATCGCCTGCCGTTTGCATCAAATCACTCAAGATAACCATACGCGGCAAATTGCGACTTTTTTGTACCAACACATCGAGCGCGATGGGAAGCGAAGTCAAATCGTTGCTGTACGAATCGTTGACGATAACTGAACCATTGATGCCCGACCGCACATCCAAACGCATTGACAGTGCTGCCAAATGTGCCAAACGCAAGGCGCATACTGAGGGGGGTATTTTGAGATGCAACATAGTCAACCAGCATGAAAAAGCATTTTCCAACATTGCTTTGTCGCTGAAAGGCAGTTGCACTTCTCGATTTTTTTTATGAAAAATGGCTTTGACGAGGGTAGAGCCATCTGTCAATACTTTTTTAGATTTGATGAACAAATCCGCTTCTTCATTTTCAGACCAAGCTATTTTTTGAGTACCTATCAAAGCCGTTGCAACGGTTTCGGTTACGTCGTTTTTATTGTAAATCAAATATTTAGCTTTATCAAAAAGTTTGAATTTCTCTTGTAGTTTTTCAAGCCGTGAACTGAATCCAGCATCATGTGCAGCACCCAAATTCGTAAAAATGCCAATGGTGGGTTTCACAATATCTGCCAAGGTTGCCATTTCGCCAACACCTGAGATGCCGACTTCAATGATTGCTAAATCGTGTTCTGGACGAATCTGCCAAACGGACATTGGTACGCCAATTTGGGAGTTGAAACTGGCGGGTGAACGTACGATATTGAAATCGTCGCGCAACAACTCGAACAACCATTCCTTTACAATCGTTTTGCCATTAGAACCTGTGATACCTATAACCGTTAGGTGCGGAAATTGCGCCCGATGCTGCTTTGCCAGTGTTTGCAACCCCCTCAGTACATCGTCTGTTTTTAGAAAATTAGCGTCGCTAAAAGCTTGTGTATCAATGTTTTTAGATACCAAAAAGTTGCGCACACCTCTCAGATAAGCATCAGTGATGAAGTCGTGACCGTCGCGTTGTGCAGTCAATGCTAAAAATAAAGTTTGTTCGGGAAAAGCAATGCGGCGTGAATCAAACGCCAAGTGTTCTATGACTTGTGCAGCGTCATTTTGCAACAACCACTCTGCATCGAGCCATTTTTGTATAGTTGATAATGAATACATAGGTTAATTCTGATAATTACATTTATTCTTTCAATAAATAAAATCCTAACCAAGCAAGTGCGGACATAGCAACTATGACAATCCATAGGGTTGTGAAACCAAAAGCCGCAATAATTTGCGTTCCCAACATAGGAGATGCAATACTTGTGAGCGAATAAGCCATGCCATACAATGCCATATACTCACCTTGTCGTGTATCGCCAGAGCGCAAAGTAGCCCACGAAGTACTAAAAGGCATGACTAAAATTTCTCCAAAAGAAATAACCACCATGTACAACACAGCGACAACCCATGCCCATGAATGCGGCAAAAGGAAAAGTAAATAAGATGCCCCATAGAGTAAGATACCCAATCGAACAAACCACATTTTAGGTCGTTTGTTCTCAATGCGAAACACCATAGGCATTTCTACTAACATCACTGTGAGGGTGTTGATGGCAGACATAACGCCGATTTGGGCTTCTGACCAACCATAGACTTCCTTAAAAAAAACAGGCACAGTCCACATCAATTGCATAAAAACTGTTGCACCAATCAATGTTAGGAATATAAACCCTAAATATTCTTTGTCTTTGTAAGGTGATTTTTGAGACGTTGATACTGAGGGGGTGCTTGAGCGGTGTGAAGTGTTTTTTTGAAGTGGCTGTTTTTGTTCTTTCAAATATACATGCAAAATGATGGCAGCTGCAAAAGAGGTGAAACCATCTACCCAAAACAGCCAATGCCAGCCTAACGACACCAATAAACCACCCATCACTAATGCTAAACCTATGGCCAGATTGACAGATACCCGCATTAATGAAAATGCCCGAGTGCGTGTCGTTTCATCGCTATGTAACCGAATAGCTACTTGATTGGCGGGGCGAAATGCTTCTGCTGTCAAACTAAATAAGAACATTGCTGTGCAAAGAGGGAAAAAGGATTCTAAGTAAACAGCAAAAAAAAGAATCACACCACTGGTCAAAAGTGTTAGCCATTGGACACGATAATAGCCAATGCGGTCAGTTAAATAGCCCCCTACGTACTGCCCAAAAACAGAGCCTAAACCATAGAAACCCGTAACATAGCCTGCATCCCGAATACTAAAATGCAAATGTTGCGTCAAGTAGAGCGTCATAAAACACACAACCATTGTTCCTATGCGGTTGATGAGACTGACAAACGACAACAGCCAAATGGTGCGAGAGATACCCTTGTAAGATTGGAGAAAATGTGTAAAAGCTTGTGAAATCATGGACTGTTTGAATTTTAGGAGGCAAAATTAATATCAAAACGTTTCTATTAGGGTTTATCTCTGGTTGATAATTCTTGATTTGGCAACAACACCCTTAGTATTCATAAGATTTCGATCTTTAAAAAAGTTCAGACACAACACGAAAAAAGCCTTTGACTCAACAAAGAATCAAAGGCTTTTGTCACTTATTTATAAGAAATTTAGAAATGCGGCTGGTGTGCAGATTGACGGCTGTAAGCCATAATGCGGTCAAGAACAGATTCAGAAGGGTTGAATAAGACTTTCGGCAAGGCGTTTTTTGCGTCACGTAACATTTCTAATTCGTAAGCTAATTCGTCGTTTGTATTAAGTTCATTGCGCAAAGCTAATTCTTCTCTCAACGACAAATCGTTATAAATAAGGCTCACTAAGTTGTTTTTTGTAGAGATTTTATCCATTCGCAGATTTAAACTTGTTTGATGATGATGAAAATATGTTTGCTTCAAAATACTCTATAAAAACTGAAATACCATCAAATTATTGTTCCAATCACAAATATTTTATAAAAAAAATAATTTTTCACGATTTTGATTTAACCTTTATTTCAAGTCATAATGTTTACTTTTATTTTGACTGAAAAAGAATGTCACATTTTTTTGAAATTTTGTTTACAATAAAAATCGAGTGATTGTTTATTTGAAGCATAATTCAATCAAACAAAAATCTCTGTCTTCAATCAATGAAATTTATATTCGCTTTGTCAATCATTCTTCTATCACTCACTTCTTGCCAAAAAGAAGCGTTTACTGAAACCACACCAACTGAATCAGTGACCAAAACCTTGGTTTCTTTCTCAACAGTGGATGCTGTGAAAAACTTCGTCAATGGCAAATGGGCTTGGACAGAATCGGTGGTCAAACAACGCACAGGACAAACTGTTACGACTTCACCTGCTACTTCAGGCATTCAAAAAGAAATCAGCCTTGTTAACAACAATATCATCATCATCGAAAACGGCAGACAAACTGTTTCTGAAAGCTATACACTCACTAAAACCGAAGCAGGTTGGTTGTTTGAAGGAGGCGGCTGTTCGGGCATTTTATATCGCATTGGCGACCGTTTGATCATCGCAGGTTCTATCATGGACAAATCAGATGATTATTTTGCAAGAAGATAAATTTTACGTTCAGCAATATCATAACCATTTATTTTTATTTCAAAATTTGTCAAAAGCCTAACTTGTTCCCCAAGTTAGGCTTTTGTTTGTTAAGAGAGGGGTAAAATTTTTTAAGATTTACATCAGAAAACAGAAAACAAACAAAAAGTACATTATTTTTGCAAAATAATAAATTTTGTTTTTTATTTAAAATAAAAAGTTTTAAACATACATGTACGCAACCGACGAACAACGCCGCCTTTTTGACTTCACAACTCAACTTTTGAAAACCAATACTGAAGGGGTAGCTTCTGCACTCGAAGCCTCCGTTTTAGTGGCAGATTTGACGGCTGCGATTCGCTACCATGAGTGGCGTTATCGAGAGTTGGACGATGCTCAAATTCCAGATACAGATTTTGACAAATTGTTCGATGCACTCAAAGCTCTCGAAACGCGTTTTCCAGAACTCAAAGCAGCGGATTCACCGACGCAAGCGGTCGGGTCAGACTTGGGTGGTTTTGGCGATAAAGTACAGCATCTGACTCCTACTTTATCACTAGATAAGGCTTACTCAGAGGAGGAATTGACAGATTTTGACACTTCTGTTAAAAAAGTTGCGGATTTGGATACCGACATGGATATCGAATATTGTGTCGAGCCTAAATACGATGGAGGTACAATTGTTCTCATTTATGAAAATGACCAACTTGTACGTGCAGCGACTCGGGGCAATGGTACGATTGGCGAGTTGATAACCGAAAACGCGAAAGTAATACAAGGTATTCCACACAGAGCGGCTTTTTCAAAATATGGTTTGCGCAAAGTAGAATTGCGCGGCGAGGCATTGGTACACAAAGACAATTTTGAAAAAGTCAATCAAGAACGTGCTGAACAAGGTTTGCAGCTTTTGGCAAATCCACGCAATGCAGCCACAGGTGGTTTGCGGACAAAAGACCCACGTGATACATCTTCGCGGCATATAGAAGCCTTTGTATATCAGATTGGTTTTGCCGAAAATACTGAGGGGGGCAATGCGATACTATCAATGAGTCATCACTCTCATTCACTCGATATTTTAGAGGATTTGGGTTTTAAAGTGCCTGATGCCGAGCGTAAAGTCTGTCATAACATATTGGAAGTCATTGAGTTTTGCAATGAATGGCAAGCCAAACGCGATGAGTATGGTTACGAAATTGATGGCATGGTGATCAAGGTCAACGATTTGAAAATTCAGGATGCTTGTGGCTACACTGCGCATCATCCACGTTGGGCTATTGCCTTCAAATTTAAAGCAAAAGCCGCTGTAACGAAATTGCTGAATGTCGAATTTCAAGTCGGTAAAACGGGGGCAATCACGCCTGTCGGTCGTCTTGAGCCTGTGCAATTAGCAGGTGTGACAGTATCGAATGTGTCACTGCACAATGAAGATGTGATTCGGGCAAAAGATATTCGGGTTGGTGACTCGGTAGTGGTGGAGCGTTCGGGTGATGTGATTCCATATGTGGCGAGGTCGTTGGCAGAAGTGCGCGATGGTTCAGAAAAAGAAATTACTTTCCCTGAATTTTGTCCATTTGATGAGACAAAGACGACGAAACTGCTGCGTACTGAGGGGGAGGCTGCATGGCGTTGCCCAACCTGCACGTGTGGGCGACAAGATTTTCAGAAATTTATTTTTCATGTGTCAAAAAATGCGATGAATATTGATGGCATGAGTGAAGCCACTATTCAGCGGTTTCAAGAAGAAGGTTGGATAAAAACGCTGGCAGATTTTTATCGTTTGGACTATGATAAAATTGCTGTTTTGAAAGGTTTTGGTAAAAAATCGGCAGATAATATTCAAAAAGCTGTTGAAAATGCGAAGAAAAATCCGATTCAACGACTTCTGAATTCACTATCCATACAACTTTTAGGTCAAGAAAACGCCAAATTGATTGCTGCGGAACTCGAACACGTTTTGGATTTGCAAAATTGGACAGTCGAAAATTTTATAGCCATCAAAGGCATCGGTGAGGCTTTGGCGAAAAATGTGATGGCTTATTTTCAGAATGAACGCAATATTCAGATTCTAAAAGAAATGGAAAGCCTCGGCGTGAACATGAAACCAACCGACGAAGACCGCAAAACAGCGGTAAATACTGAGGGGGTGTTGTCAGGTAAAACGATTTTGTTCACAGGCAGTTTGACACAATTCACCCGCGACCAAGCCGAAAAAGCAGCTGCTAATGCAGGAGCAAGCTTGGTAAGTGGCGTGTCAAAAAATCTGAATATTCTCGTCGTAGGTGAAAAAGCAGGTTCTAAATTGGAAAAAGCTAAAAAATTAGGCACTGTTCAAGTTTTGACAGAACAAGAATTTTTGGATTTGATAAATGGATAAGATTTGATAAAAAGACTATTGATTTGAATTTAAAAGAACTTGAAAATAGATTGTTTTCAAATTATCTTATATTTTTACCTATTGAAGCAAATCCTTTAATGCAGTATCTAATATAGGAAATTTAAAGCTAAATCCTTGTTTTTCAACTTTTTGAGAAGAAACGCGCGTGCTACCTAAAACCGTAGCCGCCATTTCACCCATTGCCAACCGTAAAGCGAAAGTAGGCGCAGATTGAAGTAAATAGCCACCGCCTTTCGCTTTTGATAAGGTTTTTGTAAAATCATAATTGGTCTCTGGGTTGGGTGCAACAGCATTGTAAATGCCGTTCATTGCCTCATTTTCGAGGGCAAATTGAAACAAACGACACATATCTTCGATGTGAATCCACGAAATATACTGCTTACCATTGCCGAAATAAACGGCTAAACGCGCCATAAACGGCTTCAACATTTCGGCTAATGCACCCCCCTCAGTACTCAGTACGATACCGATGCGCAAAGTGACTGTCCGTACACCTGCCTTACGCACTTCATCAATAGCATTTTCCCATGCAACGGTACTTTCTGCTAAAAAACCAGTGCCAGCTTCATCTTCTTCGGTCATCCAGTCGTCGCCTCGGTCGGCATAGAAACCAATTGCAGAAGCTGATATATAGGCTTTGATACTGTGATTGACCGTTCGCAAATAGTTGTCAATCAATAAATTACCCGAAGTGCGACTTTCAATGATGATGCGCTTTCGCTCATCCGACCAACGTTTGTCCACAATACCTGCACCCGCCAAATTGATGATGGCATCTGCACCATCGAAAGCTTTTTTGTCATAAATACCTTTTTCGGGTTGCCACGCATAGGTTGGAAACTCGGCATTCAAGTCTCCTTTTCGACTCAAATGGGTCACATGATAGCCTTGCCCCCTCAGTAATCGGCTCAATTTTGTCCCAATTAGACCTGTTCCGCCTGCGATTAATATGTTTTTCATGTCTTTTTTGAGAATAGAACACCTCTGACGTTTTTATGTTCATGCTGGGGTAAAAAATACTTAGGGGGTGTCCCGAATATCGGAACTCCCCCTTTCGATATGCAAAAACAATGAGTTGCCTTAGAATTTTGTCTTCTTCTTGCCCGTATCCGCCGCTTCACCGCCACCGAAGCGATAGCCGACAGAGAATTTGAAGTAGCCGTCAATGTTTAGAATCGGAATATCAGCAATATTCACACTTCCTTGTTCATTCGAATATTTGCTGTACAATTTGCGACCAATGCCGCCACCTACTTCAAAAATGACGTTGTTGCGAGAGACCCATTTGTAACCCAAAGCCAAACCTGCACCCATGCGATTACGTTTGAAACTGGCACTTGACCCGACTGAGTCTGCTTTAAAGTTGCTCGAACCACCACGTAAATAAACGCCTGCATAGAATTTATCAATACCTTTCTCTGGTGAGAAATAGTATTTGCCATAAAAGCCGTAACCAACCCCTGTTGATTTAAAGTCTTGATTGTCAATAGTAAGTTTGTACCAACTTGCGCCAAAATATGGCTCAATACCGATATTGTCTTTGACAGCAAACTCAGCTGACACGTCTGGGCTTGAGAATATAGCACCAATAGGGTTGATTTTCAATTCGATTTGTGCAAAAGCGGTTGAAAAACTCAAAACAGCGGCGATTAAAGTGAGTAATTGTTTCATAAAAATTTAAATTAAAAAGTTGATTAAATAAGATGATTTCATAACATTTTATCTGTCGTAGTAACGGTCGTATTTTTTTCTTTGTCCTGGGGCATAGTCGCGACCACGTCCGTGATGGTGTCTGTCGTTGCCTCTTGAGTCGCAACGAGGAGGCGCATATTCCCATTGTCCTGGAATCCAAACATCACGCCGTGTATAGCGGTCATAAACATAATGTCCTTCGACCCAAACATAGTCACGACCTGGGCAGGGTGGACGTTCGACAACGACCACACGAGGCGGTGGCGGCGCACCAATTCTCACTTGCACCAATTGTGCCGACACATTTTGGACAAAAAAGAAGCAAAGAAAAAACAAAGAATTTAAAACAGTAGTTAAATGTTTCATGTTGAAAGTATTTAGAAGTGATTTATAAAGCAAAGGTAGGTCGTAAAAGATTAGGCTAAGGTTAAAGCAATTTTAAAGTCCGTTAAAGAGAGGTTAAAAGAAAACCGATTTTTAACGCTATTTTTGCCCAACACAACCAAAAAGAAGAAAAATGGAGCTGAATTATAAAGAATTTGGGACGGGCGAGCCAGTTGTCATCTTGCATGGCTTGTTCGGGACGCTTGACAATTGGCAAACAATCGCTAAAAAACTGGCGGAAGAATACACGGTTTTCATTCTTGACTTGCCCAATCATGGTCGCTCGCCGCATACTGAGGGGGAGATTGACTACGAAATGATGGCGGACGCACTGGCTGAGTTTATGCTCGACCATTGGATTTATGAGACTCGCATTATTGGTCATTCGATGGGCGGTAAGTTGGCGATGCAGTTCGCTTTGTCGCATCCGCACATTGTGAAGAAGTTGGCGGTGATTGACATCGCACCACGATTGTACAGAAGCGGACATGAGGACGTATTCAACGCCCTGTTTGCAGTGAATTTGGCGACTTTGCAAGATAGAAAAGAGGCAGAAGCCATCTTGATGGATAAATTGAATGGCGATGTGGGGACAGTACAGTTTTTGTTGAAAAATCTGACACGTAATAATCCGTTCAATAGCACGGATAATACTGAGGGGGGCGGTTTTGAGTGGAAAATGAACTTGCAGGGTTTATTCGATAACTATAACAATATCTTGCAAGCTCCTGTGGGTGAACCTTTTGAGAAACCAACTCTTTTTATACGTGGTGGAGAGTCGAAATACATTAAAGATGCTGATTTTGCAACCATCAAACAATTATTTCCAAAGGCACAGATAGAAACCATAGAAGGTGCAGGACATTGGGTTCATGCTGACAAACCGAGAGAGTTGACAACTTTATTGCACCGTTTTTTGATGTCAGAAATTTATTAAATCCAAAATAAGAACAACTTGGATCATTTAGAACTAAAAAATGAAGACCCAAATGCGGTCAATCGCAAACGAGACCACATTGAGTTGGCACTCAAATCGCAAATCAATAAGCTCGATACACGCTTTTACTATGAGCCACTTTTTGCGGCACATCCCGACAAAAACAGTTTGAAGCCTTTTACTTTTTTGAAGAAAACGATGAAAGTGCCGATGTGGGTCAGCAGTATGACGGGCGGAACAGAGATGGCGCGCATCATCAACCGCAATTTGGCACGCGCATGTGGTGAATTTGGCTTTGGTATGGGTTTAGGTTCGTGTCGGCAATTGTTGCACTCTGATGAGCATCTCGACGACTTTCGCGTGCGCTCGCTCATGGGTGACGGTGTGCCATTGTTTGCCAATCTGGGTATTGCACAGTTGGAAACTTTGATTGAACGCGACGACATACACCTCATTACACAACTTTTAGAGAAATTAGAAGCCGATGGTTTAATCATTCATGTCAACCCGATGCAAGAATGGTTGCAACCCGAAGGCGATAGATTTCAAAAACCACCGATTGAGACCATCAAAACCCTGATTGCAGAGTTAAATTATCCTTTGATAGTCAAAGAAGTAGGACAGGGCTTTGGCTATGAAAGTCTCAAAGCCTTGTTGCAGTTACCTTTGGCAGCAGTGGATTTTGCCGCAGCAGGTGGTACGAGCTTCTCAAAGCTCGAATTACTGAGGGGGGCATCGGAGCAGCAAAAAATGTACGGTGCGTTGGCACATATCGGTCATTCAGCAACAGAAATGGTGGATTTTACCAATCACATCGTTGCCGAATTAGGCGACGACTTGAAATGCCAACAGGTCATTGTATCGGGTGGTATCCAAGACTTTCTCGATGGGTTTTATTGTATCAAAAAATTGGCTTTACCTGCCATTTATGGTCAAGCTTCCGCTTTTTTGAAACACGCACAAGGCGATTATGCGGATTTGAAAACATTTGTCGAAATGCAGATTCGAGGTTTGGAACTGGCAGAGGCGTTTTTGAGGGTGCGGTAAGATATTTGAGTAAGAATGATAGTTTTGTAAATTGTAAACAGCGATTGTTTTGTTTGTGAAAATTTTATAATCAATTATTTATAAGGTATTTGTGCTAAGATTAAGCAGGAAAAAGACGGGTCAATACTGAGAGGTTGAGAGAAAATTCTGATTATCCACCTGATGGCAAATACATTTATTTTAACTCCTATTACACAGGTCTTAATATAGATTCGACACATTTTAGCAGATGCTTCAAAGCCTTAATAATTGACGTTTGACGAAAATTCCGACGGGTTCGGACATCCTTCACCCAATAATAAATGGATTGTGTATATTGCCTATACTTCTGATGAAACGCAGCCTCACTTATTCGGTAAAAATGTCAGATTGCGCCTTATGAATCTTGAAACTAAAGTTATAAAGAATATTATACCTGTATTTTGTGATGTACAAGGCGCAATGAGGAGTTCTGAAATTTTGTCAGCTATTCTGTTGAATAATCGGTTCACTTTTAAAAAACTATTTTATGAAAAACTCAAGGAGAAAATTTTTACAGCAAATTGGTGCAACCAGTTTAGCAACGGTAGCATCGCCCTTTGCCTCATTTGCCAATCAAGAAAAAGCAGAGGAGCGCATTTTGCGATACGAAAGACCTATTTCAGCGAATGATAAAATCCGAATTGGGGTTATTGGCTACGGTGTTCAAGGACATTTTGATTTAGACACAGCACTCAAAGTGCCTGGTGTTGAGTTGGCAGGCATTTGTGATTTATATACAGGTAGAATCGAAAATGCCAAAGAAAAATACGGTAAAGATCTTTTCACAACCAGAAATTATAAAGACTTGCTAGATAAACCTGATATTGATGCTGTTTTGATTTGTACAACCGATGTTTGGCATGCACGCATCACTTTAGACGCTTTAGCAAAAGGCAAACATGTCTATTGCGAAAAGCCTATGATTTATAAAATCAAAGAAGGTTATCCTGTCATAGAAGCGGCAAAAAAATCGGGTAAAGTTGTGCAAGTAGGCAGCCAAAGAGTCAGTAGTATTGGTTCTGCCAAAGCCAAAGAATTACTGGCAGCAGGTGAGATCGGCAAACTCAACATGGTGAATGCTGTCTATGACCGCCAAAGCTCGATAGGTGCGTGGGAGTATACAATTCCGAAAGATGCAGATGCTATGACGACTGATTGGAATAGGTTTATAGAAGTGACTGAAAAAATGGCTTTTGATGCCAAAAAATTTTTTTGGTGGCGGGCGTTCAAAGAAGTTGGTACGGGTGTAGCAGGCGATTTATTCATCCATTTACTGAGTGGTACACATTTTATGACCAACTCGAAAGGGCCTGAAAGTATTTATAGTACAGGTCAGTTCAGTTATTGGAAAGATGGGCGCAATTTGCCCGATGTCATGTCTGGAGTAATGCAATATCCTGATAGTCCTGAACATCCTGCTTTTCAGATGACTTTGCAGGTGAATTTTATTAGTGGTACAGGTGGTCAAGAAGTTATCAGATTGATTGGTTCTGAGGGTATTATTGACGTAAAAGGAAATAGCATTACCGTTAAACACAGCCTTATGCCAGAAGCACCGGGATTTGGTGGCTACGATTCATTGTTCACTTTTTCAAAAAGTATGCAAGACGAGATGCAGAAGGAGTATAATGCGAGGTGGACACCTGAGCAAAGAAAAAGAAAAACAAAAGAAGATATTGTTTTCAAAGCACCTGATGGATATAGCGACCACTTAGATCATTTTACCAACTTTTTTGATGCTATCAGAACGGGTAAAAAAGTGGTTGAAGATGCCGAATTTGGATTTAGGGCTGCTGCTCCCGCTTTGGCTTGCAACGAAAGTTATTTTAAGAAAAAGATTGTAAAGTGGGATCCTATCAATATGAAGTTGAAATAAGTTAGAAGGTCATTATGTCATTCGTCATTGAGCTATTCGTCATTTTACTGAGGGGGAATGATGAATAGCTCAATGACGAATGACATAAGAAGGCTCACTTCAATTAGCTGGGTTTAGTGACCGTGGCTGGTTTAGCAACAGGTTTAGCAACGGGTTTAGCGACAGCTGGTTTTGGTGTAACCGCAGGCACAGAAGGCTTATAAATCTCGCCGCTGCGTTTTTTCGCATAAGCATCAATTTTGTTTGCCTTCAAAGTACGGACAGCCGCATCTGCACCTCCTTTAAATTGGTAATAACCTGCAATTGCATAAGTGCTGGCAGAGTTTTCCAATTTGACAGCTTCTGCCTTCGCGAAACCTAATTTTTTCAATTTAGCGACTAAAGCCTCTGCATTGTCTTTACTTGCGAAAGCACCTGCAACGACCAAAAAGTCGCCTTTACCATCGCCTGCATTGAATTTTTGTGTGCTTGCGCTACTTGAACTACCGCCTTTTGCTGCTGTGGTTGCAGGCGATTTAGGTTTACTGCTCGTGCTTTTAGCAGATTTGCTGCTCGAACCCACAATGCTACCTGGGTCGTCAACCGTCACATCTTTCACATCAGAAGGTGAAGCCAATGACGTTGCTGCTGTGCCAGCACTGGCAGGGCTTGTCAATGTACCATCGAGTGAATTGTGAACAGTGTCACCCGCCATAGCTGCAGAAGTGGGCAGCGTTGCTGTGGATGAACCCGCGATACTGCTGAGTGTATCAGCATAACTACCTAAGCCCGTCGTTGTTTCGATGTTCGGATTGAGGCGTTCGCGCTTCTTTTTACTGGACTGATAAATCAGATAGACCAACGCACCTACAACGCCTAAAACGGCTAAATAGGTGAGATTTCGGAATGAATTAGGTCCCATAGTGTGGCAGAATTAAAAAGTTAGATAAAAAAGTTTGATTCGCTTGAAAATTACAGTGCTGTTAATGGACTTTGTTTTCAACGAGCCAAATTACAAACTTTTTTTTAATGCCCTATCTTTATGCGAACTATTTCTCGTTTTTTGTCAAAAAATAGCACAGATAAAGCATTGATTTCAAATGTTTTAACCTAAACGGGTTATTGAGCTATGGATTTCGGATTGAAACAAAACGATTTGGACTATGCCAATCTTGCTTCATCAAAGGTGGGTTGTCGTAGTAACTTTTCAATAATGAGCTGTGTTCGATGTTTTTTAAACTCACTTTTGGGGCTAGAATATAACCTAAAACACCCGCAGGATGTTTGACATAAAACCACGATTCGATTGTTTTGACACCATTTTGGATTTTGATGTTTTCATAATGTTTGATGATTTGTAAACGGTCGTTGGGCTGTATGTACGCTGTTTGAGCAGCAGATACTGAGGGGGTCGCAGTTAAGATAGTAGGTTGATTGACAACGGCTTGCACCGTTCTACGTGTGGGCTGATACAGTGGTTTGAACTGTCGAGTCGCCGCATCCCAGACAAAACTATAAGTGACATATTCGATACAACGCTCTTGGGTTTTACTGCGTGAATCGGTTGGTAAACCTTGCGCATATTTATCGCAATCAATAAAGTCCAAATAAGCCATACGAATTGTTGAGCCTTCGATTTCAACGAATTTAGACAAGGCTGGCGAAGGCACATCTTTTTCCCACAACAGAGTCAATCGCTCCTCAAATATTTTGGACAATGCACCCGCTTTGAAACTGTACACTTCTAAAATACGCTCTTCGACTGTGCCGCCGGCGGGAGTAGAAGCGGTTTCTATAATAATCTCATCAATTTTATTTTCTGTAAGGTCTTGAAAATAAAGACTTTGTAAGTTTTTTTTTGATGTTTCACTTTCATTAGCATAGTTCAATACGACACTTTTGCCACGTTCGTTTGTGACCACTAAATAAAATTCTTTGTAACTCGGATTATCTTGTGGATAGCGTGGATCTTTCCAATCATGACCATTCGTGCCAGCCACCCAAACTGTTGCTTTTTCAAAACCATTGTCGAATCGAGCTGATTTTTTGTAAAACGGACGCAATGTCGCGTCAATTGAAAATTCAGACAAAACCACAGCTAAATTGTCGCCAAAAATCCAACCAATTTGCCCTGTCGCTGTGCGAACTTTATACCATTTGAAAGTCTGATTTTGCGTATTGTCCAAATGTTCTTGTGTCGTCTCACCAATCACTTCCACAAGCTCCCCCTCAGTAAAAGTCGTTTCTGTTTGTTTTGTATAACTCGAATCATCAAATAGGCGGACAGGGCTGACGGTGACAGCCGCACGACGGTTCATAATGATTTGAGCAGCGGTATCCGCTCGAGCCATTTGACCACACACGATGAACAGAAAAAATATACCTAAGGTCCGAGTCATCTATATTTTTCAGATTTTTAACTGATTGAAAATCTTGTTTTTAACTGCAAATATAATTCCAGTTTTTAATTTTTATTGCATGAGCAAGAATGAGTTTTTCTTTAAATTTTAGAGCATTTGTGATAAACCTTGCGACTTTTTGTAATTTCACCACTAAAACTTTATTGCATGGATATTTCTGCCGTTCCCATATTTTTTGATAAGCTCAAAGACAGTCTCAACCAACAAACGTTTGTCAAACTCACTTTGTCGCGATTGCGTCATCCGTCGGATGTCAAAAACATCTATGCACGTTTGGTAAGTATCAAAAAGCAGCCCAAAATTCAATTCACCTTTCGTTATGCCACACGCGATGAGGTGAAAAATTTTGATTTTACTGAGGGGGTCGTTTTCATTCAGGATCAGATGGGAACTGTGTTTTTAACAGCCGATTTGTTTACGACCGACTTTGATTTTTCACTGCAATTTAATAAAAAAGCGGATAATGCGCAGTTTTTGACTAAAAAAACCAACTCAAAACGCCCAAATACTGAGGGGGGGATTTCACCGCATGACCAAACTAAAAAACGCCTGCTCACTCCCACACAACCGTACTTTCATGCCCTTGAAATCACAGATGCTAAGGGCAATATAACGTCCAATGGACAGAAAAAATTTAAACAAATTGATAAATACATCGAGACAATTGCAGCTTTGTTGCGAGAAGCCGATTTGCCCAACGATGCTGTTATCGCTGATTTCGGCAGTGGCAAAGGGTATTTGACTTTTGCCTTGTACGATTATTTGAAAAATAATTTAAAAACCACCCCCTCAGTATCTGGCTTTGAATTGCGTGAAAATTTAGTCAATTTCTGTAACGATTTGGCGCAAAAATGCTATTTCGACGATTTACAATTTTTTGCAAAAGACATCAACGAGGTGGTTTTAGACCGTTTGGATATGCTCATAGCTCTTCATGCGTGCGACACTGCCACCGATGTGGCCATAGCAAAAGGCATTGAAGCGAAGGCGAAAGTCATCATTGTCGCACCTTGTTGTCACAAACAGGTGCGCAAAGAGTTGAATGTGAAAAACGAAATGCAGCCCATTTTGAAGCACGGCATTTTGGAAGAGCGTCAAGCCGAATTGCTCACAGACGGCATTCGCGCTTTACTTTTGGAGTCAAAAGGCTACCGAACTAAGGTATTCGAGTTTGTTTCGACCGAACACACACCGAAAAATGTGATGATTGTCGGCATTCGTACTGACAAACCTAAACCCACCGCTTTAGAACAAGTGGAGGCGATTAAAAAACACTATGGTATCAGCTACCATCATTTAGAAAAACTTTTATAAGTAGTCATTAAACGTCATTGATCATTAAGTCATTGTTATTTTACGATGACTAATGACACAATTTTAAACCAATCAGTTACATGAAAAAACACATTTTTTACAATGCAATGTCCATTTTGGGACTCTTTTTTATGCCAAAAATAATGGCGCAAGAGGCACTTTATTTCAACTCGGGCAAAATCGAAACGGTACAGGATTTTGATATTACCAAAATCGCTCGCCCAGGTGATACAGAAGTTTATAAGGATAAGTTTTATCGTATTGTGCAATTTAATAAGTTGCCGATGCCCAATGACAAGGCAGAATTGACTCAAAAAGGTGTTGATTTTTTGGATTACATGCCAATAAACGCCTTTTTTATGGCTTTCCCAAAAGGTTTTGATTTTAGCATTTTAACAAAATACGATGTCAAAACCGTGACCATACTGAGGGGGGCTGATAAATTGAGCAATAATTTACGCGATGGTATTTTCCCTGATTTTGCTCAAAAAATGGTTGGCAAATACGATTTGATTGTCAAACCTTTTGCCAATGTTCCGTTGCAACAAGCAGCGACCGATTTGCTCAAAATGGGTTTTGAAACAGTGGCTTTACCTGACGCTTTTTATCAAACAGTGACAATTCGAGCGAAAAAAGCAGATATTGACCGCTTAATGGCTGTTCCCTTTGTGCAATTTGTGGATTTTATAGACAGTCCACCTATTCGTGAAGATGAAAAAAGTAATCAATTGCACCGTGGTAACGCGCTCAACTCCGACGGCACCGTGGGGTTGAAATACGACGGTCGCGGTTTCGGTTTGTCTTACGCCGATGATGGTCCTGTTGGTCCTAATATTGAGTTCCAAGGTCGCTTGATTCAAGTTCAAAATTACAGCAGCGGGGGCGGCGACATTGACCATGCGGATGCAACTGCGGGTGCAGGAGCTGCTTCGGGCAACCTCGACCCTGCTTTGAAAAGCGGCGCTTCAGGTGCGACAGTGGTTTCTCACATTATTGATAGTTATCCTCAAATACAGAACGCAGTTAATAATCAATCTACTTATAATGCCTACGTTACTTCCACAAGTTATGGACAAGGCACGCCAGGGCAAGCAGGTTGCAATGTGTACAATACATTTGCGAATCAAATTGATGCACAGAGCTTTGCAAATCCCAAATTGTTTCATGTGTTTTCAGCAGGCAATAGTGGTGGTGGTACTTGTATCAATGTGACCAACTATGGTAGCATCACAGGTGGTTTCAAATTAGGGAAAAATCTTGTAACTGTTGGTAATTTGGATTTAAATGACCGTCTCGCCTCATCGAGTAGTCGAGGTCCCTCAGTTGACGGGCGCATCAAACCTGATGTATGCGCCGTTGGAACGAGCGTTTATACAACGGCTCCCAATAACTCGACAACAATCATTAGTGGTACAAGTTTTTCGTGTCCTGCAACAGCCGCTGTTGCGACACAATTGTACCATGCTTATAGTGATTTGAATAGCGGACAAATTCCCGATGCGGCTCTCATCAAAGCAGCCATGTTGAATACAGCCGATGATTTGGGCAATCCCGGACCCGATTTTTTCTACGGTTGGGGCAGGCTCAATGCGTGGCGAGCGTATGTGACTTTGCGCGATAAAAAATTCATCAAAGGTACGATTGCACGTACTGACACCCTTAAAACCATACCCCTCAGTATTCCAGCGGGTGTAAAACAAGTAAAAGTGATGCTCTACTGGAGCGACCCTGCGGGAACAGTCAACGCCTCGCGCTCTTTAGTGAATGACTTGGATTTGTCAGTCAAAAACACAGAAACAGGTCAAATTTCATTGCCTTGGACACTGAATACGGCTTTCAATGTGGATAGTTTAAGTCAAAAAGCTACCAAAGGCTTCGATAGAGTGAACAATATGGAGCAAGTTATTGTGGATTCGACTTCATTGCCAGCTTTAGGTACAGCAAATTTGGACATCATCATCAAACCTTTCAGTTTACCGAGCGACAATTTGACTTTCTATTTGGTGTATGAATTCAATAAACATGAAGTAACCATCACTTATCCAAATGGGGGCGAAGCGTTGGCTGTGGGCAGCAGCGAGGTCATTCGTTGGGAGGCGACCAATATAAAAGACAGTTATTTTGGCGTTGACTTTTCAAACGATGGCGGTGTGACTTGGTCGCCAATCGCGTCAACAGTGCCACAAGATGTCCGCGCTCTGCGTTGGACAGTACCAGAAGAAGCCACAGGTAAAGCTTGCGTGCGTGTGCGCCATATAGCAGATAATTCGATTGCAAGTGATTTGAGTGATAATTTATTTTCTATTTCTCGATTAACTAATAAATTGACAGTCAAATACATATGCCCTGATTCGGCGTATTTGAGTTTTGATACTGTACCAAGGGCAAAAGCTTACCAAATCGTTCGTTTAGGAGCAAAATATATGGATTCAATAATGACAGCAACCACGAATTTGGTCGCTGTACCAGTCAAATGGTCGGATTCAGCTTGGTTCAGTGTGCGTCCTGTTTTGCCAGATGGTGGCTTAGGTCGTCGGGTTGTTGCCGTAAACAAGCCTAAAACTCTCACCGTTTGCCCCACTATCAAAGACTTACAGGCTCTGCGCATTGGGCAAGGTATCGGTGGCACAATCTATGCTTGTCGCGATGGCTTGGATAGACCCCTCAGTATTTGGGTCAAAAATTACAGTGTTGCAGACATTGATTCGTTCCGTTTAGGCTATCAAATTGGTTCAAGTGCAGCTGTTCAATCTGTGATTCAACAAAAAATAAAATCAGGAGATTCTGTGTTATACACTTTACCTCAACGTGTCACATTTCCTGCAAGCGGGACGCATACATTCAGAGTTTGGACGAAATTGGAAGGAGATACCTACACCTCGAACGACACATTGAGTACACTTGTCAACGTCAGAGATAAATTCGCTGCACCCTTACAAGAAGCGTTCGACAACAAACCTTTCCCTCCTGATGGATTTCAAATAGCATCATCAAGAGGTCCAATCACTTGGTCACAAGCAACAAATGTGTTGGGCAGCGACGGTCAACGGACGACAACAGCGATTTTTGAAGGTGATTTGCACCCCACTCGTGGTGTGAGAGATACGCTTTTGACATGGTTATGCGATTTGAAAGGCGTTACCAATGCACAGTTTAGTTTTGATTTGTCTTATCAGCTTCGCGTCATTACACGTTCACCAAGTTTAGCCGTTGTAGTATCAACCAATTGCGGACGTAATTTTACACCGACCAACTATCTGAAAACACGGTTTGAACTCACAAATTCAACCACCACAGGGGCGATTTGGCTGCCCTCACGCACCAGCCACTGGCGACGCGATACGGTGAGTTTGGCAGCTTACAAAGACAGTGTTGTGATGGTAGGATTGATTTTTTATCCCGATAATGACAATCGGCTTTATATTGACAACATCAATATTAGTAGCTCAATACCGACAGCGACTGAAAATACCCCCCTCAGTATTCCGATGCTGACAGCTTATCCGAATCCATCAAAAGAAGGCATTTTTACTTTAGCCATGAAAAATTTTGACACTAAAACCTTGGATATCAAGATATTCGATGCTTCGGGACGGCAGGTTTTCATAAAACAACTGGGTCACATTATCGGTGACAAACAGGAAGTTTTGAATTTAAGCGACCAGTCGGCAGGTATTTATATGATGCAAGTGCAAACAGAAAGTAGAACGTATCAGTTGAAATTGACGAAGATGTGAGAAAAATATACCCCTCAGTAAAAAAGTAAAAGCCGCCTCGAGAAATCGAAGCGGCTTTTTTCTTTTCACAAAATCTTATAAATCAATTATTTCGCTTTTAAGTCCTCACGAATTTTATTCAATGCAGAACCTGCACGGAACCATTCGATTTGTTGCTCGTTGTACGTGTGTTTCACTTCAAACGACTCTGTTGTACCATCAGCGTGGTGCAAAACGATGGTCAAGTTTTTGCCTGGTGCGAAAGTGTCAATGCCTTTGATGTCAATGGCATCGTCTTGACGTACTTTGTCATAGTCAGCTGCATCAACGAAAGTTAAGCCAAGCATACCTTGTTTTTTCAAGTTTGTCTCGTGAATACGGGCAAATGACTTCACAACAATTGCACGCACCCCTAAGAAGCGAGGCTCCATCGCAGCATGTTCGCGGCTTGAACCTTCACCATAGTTTTCTTCGCCGAAGACGATTGTACCGATGCCTGCTTTTTGATAAGTACGAGCTGAGTCTGGCACAGCCATATACTCGCCTTTGGTTAAGTTCAATACCTTGTTCGTATCGTCGTTGAAGTAGTTGACGGCACCAATCAAACAGTTGTTAGAGATATTTTCCAAGTGGCCACGGAACTCCAACCACGGACCCGCCATAGAAATGTGGTCAGTTGTACATTTGCCTTTTGCTTTGATGAGCAAACGCATACCTGTGATGTCCCCCTCAGTAGTTGGCACAAATGGTTTCAATAATTGCAAGCGTTTTGACTTTTTGTCCACCACAATTTTGATTTTTGAGCCTGATTTGGCTGGCTCAAGATAACCTGCATCTTCAACTGCAAAGCCTTTTGGTGGCAATTCTTCGCCTTTAGGTGGGTCAAGTTTGACTTGCTCACCTTTGTTATTGGTTAAAGTATCTTTCAATGGATTGAACAACATACTACCACCGATTGCCATAGCTGTCACGATTTCAGGCGAAGCGACGAATGAGTGTGTGTTCGGATTGCCATCTGCACGCTTCGAGAAGTTGCGGTTGAATGATGTGATGATGGCGTTTTTCTCTTTTTTCTCAGCACCGTGGCGCGCCCATTGACCGATACATGGGCCACAAGCGTTTGCCAAAACAACACCACCCATTTTTTCAAAATCAGTCAAAATGCCATCGCGTTGAACGGTATAGCGGATTTGTTCAGAACCAGGTGTGATAGTAAACTCAGAACCAGCAACCAAACCTTTTTCCACCGCTTGACGTGCCAGTGAAGCCGCACGGTCAAGGTCTTCATAGCTTGAGTTGGTGCAAGAACCAATCAAACCGACCGACAATTTCTCAGGATAACCGTTTTTCTTAACGGCTTTTGCCAATTGAGAAATAGGCCAAGCCAAGTCTGGAGAGAATGGACCGTTTACATGTGGTTCGAGTTTCGACAAGTTGATTTCAATAACTTGGTCGAAGTATTTTTCAGGATTTTCGTAGCAATCTGCATCACCTGTCAACTCAGCTTTCACTTTATTTGCCAAACGAGCCACATCTGCACGACCTGTTGCTTTCAAGTAACGCTCCATTGACTTATCATAACCGAAAGTAGATGTTGTAGCCCCGATTTCAGCACCCATATTACAGATTGTACCTTTGCCTGTACAGCTCATTGAAGACGCACCCGAACCGAAATATTCAACAATTGCACCTGTACCACCTTTTACAGTCAAGATGCCAGCTACTTTCAAAATAACGTCTTTCGCAGAAGTCCAACCTTTCATTTTTCCAGTCAACTTCACGCCAATCAATTTTGGCATTTTGAGCTCCCAAGGCAAACCTACCATCACGTCCACAGCATCAGCGCCACCAACGCCGACAGCTACCATACCCAAACCACCTGCGTTTACTGTGTGAGAGTCCGTACCAATCATCATACCGCCAGGGAATGCATAGTTTTCCAAAACGATTTGGTGAATGATGCCCGCGCCGGGTTTCCAAAAACCGATACCATATTTATTAGAAACATCGCGAAGGAAAGCATACACCTCAGAGTTTTCTGTCTCGGCACGTTGCAAGTCAGCCGAAGCACCTACTTTTGCTTGAATCAAGTGGTCGCAGTGAACTGTTGAAGGCACAGCCACTTTTTTACGGCCGCAGGTTGTGAATTGTAAAAGTGCCATTTGCGCCGTAGCGTCTTGCATAGCCACACGGTCAGGTGAGAAAAAAACATAGTCAGAGCCACGTTTGAAATCCTTCAGGTCAGAATCTTCGTGCAAGTGGGCATAAAGAATTTTTTCAGCCAAAGTCATGGGGCGACCCAACATTTGTCGCGCGGCTTCCACGCGATTGGCGTAATCTTTATAAAACGCCTTAATCATTTTAATATCAAAAGCCATAATCGTGTATTTTTTTTAAAAGTACGAGATAATTTGGTTTAAAAAGTTTGATAATCAAAAGTTTATGCATCGTGGATGTGCTGTTTCGTCAAATCTATTGTTGCCAACTTAAGATACTGAGGGGGTGCTTTTAGACCCTCAAGAACTCAAACATCTGAAAAACGCCCAAAAATAAAGCTATTTTCTGAAAACATATAGAAACTTCGATATTTTCACTTGAAATAACGATATTCTGCTGCCTTGTTAGCAAAGTTGAAGAGATTGTTCAAGAAATTGACGTATGTTTTTTTTGTTTAAATCGTTGTGTTTCAATTAGCTATATTTTATCATCCAATCATACACTTTGGACACCATTATTACGGTATTTATTGTTGCAACATAAAAAAAATGCTCTTAGAAACTTGGCAAATTCAATAATATGCTATACTTTTACCCAATCATTTTGAAATAACAGTCTCACAGCTAATTTCAACCAGCTTTTAAGTTGCTAATTTCTGTGACATTAAAGATAGTTTTTGTGTTTATTTGTTTGGGTTAGAAGCCCTTGCTCCTTCGTGGCAAGGGTTTTCTTTATTTTAGACATATGGTAGTACTGGATTCACCTCAATATCATAGCTTTATGCCACCAATCATTTGACGATATGTCTCTATTCCTTCCTCTATTTCTTTTATATATATATATTCATCAGCCGTATGTGACCGTGCCGAGTCACCTACACCCATTTTCAAAGTAGGGAATGACATCAAAGCTTGGTCACTCAATGTCGGTGAACCATAGTAAGACAAACCCAATTCGAGACCCCTCAGTACAAGCGGGTGGTTGAGCGCAATTTTCGAAGAATTGAGTCGAAACGAGCGTGGTAAAAGCTCAGACTTCACGTGAGCTTGAATAATATCATAGACTTCTCGATTGCTGTAACATTCATTCGTCCGAATATCAATCACAAACCGACATTCATCGGGCACGACATTGTGTTGTGTGCCTGCTTGAATCTGAGTCACCGACATTTTTACAGCCCCTAAAAAATCTGATTTTTTCTCAAAATCGTATTGGCGAATCATTTCAATATCTTGGAGTGCCTTATAAATGGCATTTACGCCTTCATTTCTCGCCGCATGACCCGCTTTGCCTCGTGCGATGCCATCCACAACCATGAGACCTTTTTCTGCCACAGCCATCTGCATTTGAGTTGGCTCACCGACGATACCTACTGAGGGGGGCGGTAAGTCAGGCAGAATCGTTTCCACACCATTTTTCCCAGAAATCTCTTCTTCGGCAGAAGCTAAAACTAAGAGATTGAAAGGCAAGGATTTATCGTAAAAATAACAAAAATTGGCTATCAGCGAAACCAAAGAAGCACCTGCATCATTTGAACCCAAACCATACAATTTGCCATCCACAACGTCTGGCGAAAAAGGGTTGCGTGTCCATCCTGCAACAGGTTTCACCGTGTCGTGGTGCGAGTTCAACAACAAATTGGGCAACCCCTCAGTATAGTTTTTACTTTTTGCCCAAATATTATTGCCTTTCCGTACAGTCGGAATATCTCTATTTTCTAAAAACTGTTGAATCAAATCTGCCGTTTTATCCTCTTCTCTGCTAAAAGAAGGTTGAGCAATTAGATCTTTCAAAAGTTGTATAAAAGGTTGACAATCAATCATAAATAATTTTATTATAACGAATAACTATTTTAATTTTTCAAGTAACCATTCCTTCTCCGCAACGGCTTTTTCTGCTTCAATCTCCCCTTTCAGTAAAGAGCGAGCTTTGGGATCTTTTATGTCAATTTTAAGCATTTTTTTCAAAAAAACAATTAAATTTAGATAGTGCTCTCGCCCATAACCCATATTTTTTTGCCTGTCAATATATGTTTTGGTGCTGACCAAAAGTGAATTGAGAGCTGCCCATTCTGCGAAATCGTAGTAAATCCGCATCAACATACGGCGTGCATCGAGGTTGAAAAGTACCTCTCGAAGCGTGATTTTTTGTAGCAAAAGCATGGCAGTTTCGTAGTTTTTTTGCCTAAAATGAAAGTTTGCCATACAGTAACTATAGACATTTTCGCGCTCAGATTCCAATAAATAGCCTTTGTAATCGTCTAAAAACTGCTTGCCCCATGCGTATTCACCTACTTTGAGGCTAGCGTTCAAAATATTGAAATAAGTGTAAGCCGTCAAAGTATTGTTTTCGAAGAGAATGCTCTGCTCTAAACCGAATTTATAGAGTGATAGCGATTCTTGCTCATATTCTTTTATACCTCGATTGATGCGCCGAATGCAGTAATTGATGGCGACTAAGTACAAATCACGTAACTCTGCTGTTGGGAAAGCTTGCCACTGATTGACCAAAATAGCTTTCAGCGATTGGAAAATCCCCCCCTCAGTATCTTCACTTTTTAGGGCAAGATAGGCGTAGTAGTAGGCCCCGATGGCAGGCAATTGGGTCAAGTTTTTCTCTTTTATGATGTGCAATGCAGCTTCTAAAAGGGGTGTTTCGTATTCATTTTTTTCGGCAACAACGCGCAATGCCATGGCAGCGCAAGCTTGTCGTAACATATCGGCAATGTAAAAATACATCAATTCATCCGAGGACTCTTGTAGTTTCAAGTCACTGGCTCGTTTGTAGCGATGCTGAAACTCATATTCTTCGACCAGCAAACGGTATTGCGAATGATGAAAATAAGCGTGTCGCAATGGTTGTTTTTGGGCTTGCTCGCGTGCTTCTTTCAATCCTTTTTCAAAAAAGCGATTCAAACTACGGACTCGAAAAGCTTGCAAAAGGTATTTTTGACCTTCTAAATCATCATTTTCAAAGGCATCAATCAATAGATAACGACGAATATTTTGTAGTAAAAACGACATGGCATACAACAGCTTTTGACCGTCGTACACCTTCTCTTTTGGAAAAATATAGCTAAAAGCCTTTTCTTTGCGCAGATTAGCAACAGGTGTATCTAAGTTCTTTTCGATATAATCGAACAGCCTCCGTACATCGTCGCGGGTATTAAAAAACGGCGAATGAACGAACTTGCCGATGCGCTGAATGTCGCGACGGTCAAGGCTTTTGATGAGTTGCAATAATTTACTGCCGTTCATGTTGGTGCGGATGTATCAAACGGATTTTTTGCAAAAAAACTAAAAAAATCGTTTACTTCTGTTAAAAACAACAATAAAGCAGCAAAGGGTAGCCACAAAGGCTAAAAGTTCGTATTTTTACAAGTTCTTTTCACATATAAACCAGATAGCGCATGAAATTTTTTCTGCAACTCAAACATTGGCAACTGTTTCTTTTGATAATTGGTGTGCCGATTATTCTTGAATTTTTTGCCTTGAGCCTTATTTTTAAAGCCGACGATGCTTCAGAAGGGATTGAACAATTACTGAAAGTATTCCCGATTTTGATGGTTCTATACACAGGCACATTGTTTGGTTGGTTGTGGTCGGTTGGCACGTTTTTGACAAAAAAGTTGCCATCAGATGTGTCTATGCCCGAAGGTTTGTTTAAAGGGGCTGTCATCGTGCCAGTTATTTATATTGCTTTCATTTGTTGGTTTATTGCAAAATTGATGTGGGGAAACGAAATGTCGGAGTTGTTCATTCAAGAAAATTTAGCTTTAATTTTGACAGCTCATTTCACAAGCATGTTGTGTATTTTTTATATTTTTTACTATAATGCAAAAGTGCTTAAAACTGTAGAAATGCAAAAAAAAGTGAGCTTTGGTGATTATATTGGTGAATTTTTCTTGTTTTGGTTTTTTCCAATCGGCATTTGGATTTTACAACCACGAATAAACAAGCTGCTGATTGCTCAAAATACTGAGGGGGGTAGTTTGGTGTGAAAAATTGTTAATTTTGCACCATAAATTTGCCATCTTAATCATCAAGCTATGTCAAATTTGCTAAAAGCGATAAAGTCAATCGTCGAAAATCCGATAGTACGAGTTAAAGACTACTATGTGGGTCGAAATCGAGCTAATTCAGTCGGAGAGGCGTTAGAAAACTATGTGAAAGACGTTTTTGCAGATTCATTCGACTTACCAGAAATGGAAAGATTGGCTCAGTTTAGTCGGGTGTTTTCTTATTTGGGTAATCAAAATAATCCACCTGATATAATACTGAGGGGGGGGGATGCCATCGAAATTAAGAAAGTGCAAAATCCAACAAGTGCGTTGGCATTAAATAGTTCGTATCCAAAAGCGAAACTTTTTTCAGATAGCCCTATGTTGACAAAGGCTTGCAAGAGCTGTGAGGATTGGTATGAAAAAGATATTATTTATATTGTTGGACATACGACTGATGCAGACATAAAATATTTGTGGTTTATATATGGAGATTGCTTTTGCGCCGATATTGAGGTGTATGAAAGAATAAAAAAGACAATTTCATCGGGTATAAGAGAGATTCCTGACGTCGAATTTACAGAGACAAACGAATTGGGTAAAGTTAAAAAAGTTGACCCTTTGGGCATAACGGATTTGAGAATTAGAGGTATGTGGCATATTGACAATCCTCATAGAGTGTTTTCATACTTGACTAAATCGAATGCAGATACCCAATTTCAACTTTTGTGCCTGATGAAAACAGAGAAATTTCAAACGTTCGCATTGGAAGATAAAACAGCCTTGTTAGATATTGAAAAAGAAAACTATTCTTTGAAAGAAGTAAAAATTAAAAATCCCAACAATCCTGCTCAATTGATGGATTGTATATTAATAACATTCAAAGTGATTTAGAATGAAATTAGCGACTTTTTTTGCTGGCGCAGGAGGTTTAGATTTAGGGTTTTCTAAAGCAGGGTTCGACATCATTTGGGCAAATGAATACGATAAAGATATTTGGGAAACTTATGAAAAAAATCATGAAAACGTATATTTAGACAGAAGAAGTATTACGAATATTCCAACTGGCGAGGTGCCTGATTGTGATGGCATTATAGGCGGCCCGCCTTGCCAAAGTTGGTCGGAAGCTGGAGCATTGAGAGGTATTGGCGACAAAAGAGGGCAGTTGTTTTACGATTTCATACGCATCCTTGCCGACAAGCAACCTAAGTTTTTTTTAGCCGAAAATGTGTCGGGTATGCTGATGCCTGTTCACAAAGAAGCTTTAGAAAATATAAAAAATATGTTCAAAGAGTGTGGTTATACTTTATCATTTCAGATGTTAAATGCTTCAGACTATGGTGTGCCACAAGATAGGAAACGGGTGTTTTTTGTCGGTTATAGAAGCGATTTAGGTATTGAATTTGAGTTTCCAAAACCCACAACACCTAAAAATAAAATTTCTTTAAAAGAAGCAATTGGTGATTTGACAGATACTGTTCTGCCTGCAGTTGATGGACATTATGCCAATGGCGACAAATGTATTGTACCAAATCATGAGTATATGACAGGCGGTTTTTCTTCTATTTTTATGTCAAGAAATCGTGTCCGACACTGGGATGAAGTATCTTTTACCATTCAAGCAGGAGGTCGTCATGCGCCGATACACCCACAAGCACCAAAAATGCAACTTGTTTCGCCCGATATTCGGGTTTTTGTACCCGAGCAAGAGCATTTATATCGTCGTTTGAGCGTGCGCGAATGCGCAAGGATTCAAACCTTTCCTGATGATTTCCATTTTTTCTATAAAAATATTGCGGCAGGGTATAAGATGATTGGAAATGCTGTCCCTGTTCATTTGGCTTATGTATTAGCAGAAAAAATATATTCAGATTTGGCTAAATTACAAATACAAGCAGCTCCAAAGGTCAAACGTTGGGAGCGTGTTGTGAGTATGATAGAACCCAATTATTTAGAAACATTGACATCAAGGAAACAAATATCCATTTTTGAAACGAGCAACTAAAAAATATTTTACAAACTATTAAAAATCAATAATCTATGCTTTTTTTACAAGCAGGTGGTTTGGGCGGAGTAGCCCAATTTTTGCCTTTGGCAATGATACTTGTCGTTTTCTATTTCTTTATGATTCGTCCGCAGATGAAGCGACAAAAAGAACAAACCTCTTTCGCGGAATCTCTCGAAAAAGGTAAAGAAGTAGTGACTAGTTCAGGTATTATAGGAAAAATCAATAAGATTGAAGGTCAAGTTGTCACTCTTGAGGTAGCAAACAATACTTATATCCGTGTGACCAAAGGTTCGATTTCAAAAGAAATGACTGAAGCGTTTTTGACAACAAAAGCCTAAAAATGACTTTAAAACTGCCCAATATAAGGCAATTTTTCACCCACGAAAGGGCTGTGCTGATGGCATGTATCGGCATTGCCCTTTGTTTTTGGGTACTGAATCGGTTGTCAAAGTATTCTAAAAAAACAGTGCCGGTCAGAATCGAATATCTACTGCCCCAAGGCAAGGCTTTCTCTGAACTACCCCCTCAGTATGTGCAGGTGACTCGGCAAGGTACGGGTTGGGATTTTTTGACGGATAGAGAGCAACGTCTATTCATCCAAATCGGGGCTGACAGTGTGCAACATTTATCGTTTCGAGATTTAGCTATACAGCAATTGGGAAGCGATGTTATAGGTGTCAATCCCGACCAAGTGAATGCGTGGATTGAGCCAACAAAGAAAAAATGGGTAAGAGTGGAAGCCATTGCACAAATTAATTTTGTAAAAGGTTTTGATCTAGCGGACAGTATCGAGGTGACACCCTCAGTCATTGAAATTGAAGGACCTAAATCTTTAGTGGAAGATTTGGCTTTTATTCAAACAGACACGCTACGTTTCGATAGGTTTAAAGATTCCGTTTTGACCAAAATAAAGCTACACGAACCGCCTTTATTCAAATTATCAACTACTGAAATCGTCGCAAAAATCGTAGCAGAGCAATTTACTGAAAAATCGTTATTTGTCCCGATAGTCATCAAAAATGCTCCACAAAGCCTGCGTATTTTTCCTAATAAAATTAAATTAGATTGTACAGTTGCCCTCAGTCACTATCCTCTTTTAGATGCAGATAAGTTTATAGCTGAAGTGGATTTAAAGAATATTGACTTTAAAACTAAAAATAATACAATTGCCATTTCGCTTAATATATACCCAATATGGGTTAGAAATATAAAGTTTTCACCTAAGTCTGTGGAGTTTTATTTTGAAAAATGACAGTTGCCGTCCTATATTTGACCCCTGAACAATACCTCCCACCACTTTTGCTCTGACACACACAGAACTTATAAGTTTTCAAATCAAAAAACAAACTTACTTATGAACCGCGCTTTTGTACTACGCATGTGGACGATGTCCCTACTCTTATTCCCTTTACTTCTTTTTGCTCAAACCCAAGTTGTTGTGCCGACTGTGTCCACAGTAGGTGGTAAATACGACAACGGCTTCCCCCTCAGTATGACGACTACAACACCCAATGCTGCTATCTACTACACGCTCGATGGCAGTGAGCCGACTGAGTTGACCAATCTATACTTGTCGCCTATTAGTATTGATAAAAACACAACCTTACGAATAAAAGCTTTTGCTGTGGGCATGACAGCGAGTGCGACGGTGACTCATTCTTATTTTATCAATTCTTCTCACACATTTCCCATTATAGCTCTTAGTTTTAAAAAATCCGATTTTTTTAATGACACAACAGGTATCTACGTCAAGTATGAAAATGGCTTGGAAGTGCCTGTTAATATAGAACTTTTTGAAGCAGGAGCAAAAACAGCTGCCATCAATCAGATGGTTGGTGTTCAGATACAAGGTTCTACATCCGCTCAGTTGCCACAAAAATCGCTTGAAATCAGAGGAAGCGGTGCTTTTTCATCTGTCTCTTATCCTGTTTTCCCAGAAAGACCTTTTACAGCGTATAAAAGATTTGTGTTACGTAATGGAGGTCAAGATTGGGGCATCACATTGTTTCGTGACGAATTAGCGACCAGTTTGGCACTTAAAGTTTCAGATTTGGGTGGTATTATACGTACACCAGACTTGTCTATGCAAGATTTTAGACCTTCGGTCGTCTATTTCAATGGCGAATATTGGGGCATTCACAGCATCCGTGAACGTATGAATAGATTTTATGTTGAGCAACATTATAACCTCAAAAGTACAGCTTACGATATGGTTGAAAATTGGGGAGGCGAAATTAATAATGGCGACTCTATTGCTTTTACAACCTTTTACAATAGTTTAGCTGCCCGCAATACGGCAGACAATACCGTTTTTGAACAATTGAAAACTGAGTTGGATGTATCTAACTTTCTTGATTATACGGCTTTTAATGTTTTCATAGACAATGCCGATTGGCCTGGTAACAATGTTCGTTGTTTTCGCCCAAAGCCTTCAGGAAAATGGCGTTTTATCAGCTATGACCATGATTTTAGCTTGGGCTTGTATCAAACAGGAGGTTGGAACACAGGTGATGCCACTCAAAACTCGCTGGCTCGCTTATTCAATACCACAGGTCTAAACTGGCCTAATCCATATCCAGCGACAATTTTATTTCGGAAATGTATGGATAATGCAACTTTCCGTCGCGATTTTATCAATCGCATGGCTGATATGATGAACACACTGTTCAAACCTGCACGGATTTCTCAAAAAATAGATGCTTTTAAAGTACAATATGCACCTGAAATGACACGCCATGCCAACCGCTGGGGTTCGCCATTTGGTATTTTGTGGTCAGAAAACATTGAAAAAATGCGCAATTTTGGCAATCAGCGTATATCTGAAGTGACAAAACACATTCAACAGCAGTTTTCGGAAGTGACAGGAACAGCAAATGTTACACTGTCTTGTGTACCTGCATCGGGCGGCTCAATTTCATTTAGTACACTCAACCTGACCCCCTCAGTAATGCCATTCACAGGGACTTATTTTACAGGTATTGACATACCTGTCACGGCCATTCCCGCCAATGGTTATGTCTTTAGAAGTTGGTCCGATGCTTCGTTAGGTACGTCTCCAACAATAAATGTACGTTTGTCGGCAACCCAAAACTTGACAGCTATTTTTGAGCTAGCAAATCCTTGTGCCACAGACACCGTAAAACCTGTTTTACAAAACTGCCCTTCTAATATCATTCAAACAACGACAGAAAGTTGCGCAATAGTCACATGGACTGCGCCAACTGCAATGGACAATTGTACTGCCGCCCCCTCAGTAAGTAGCAACTTTTCCAACGGTAGCTGTTATCCTATTGGTACAACAAATGTGATTTACACGGCCGTTGATAATGCGAACAATATGGCTACTTGCCAGTTTGTTATTCAGATTAATCAGCAAGCTGTTGCTAATGACTGTAAAAAATACATTGTTGCGGATGTGAATAATGTTTGTGGCTGTCCAGCTAAACAATGGATGCCTTACTCCCTTGTGTTTGACCCAACAGCGACCAATTGTTTAGGAGCGACTATTATTACACAATCAGTTGTTTTTCAACAAAATGGAGATGGCACGGCTACACTCAAAGGTATGTTCAGGGACGCTAACTGGATGCCCATTGAAATCGATGTCAATCTATCAGGCAAGGTTACAACACCACCTACCAACGCGCCCTATCGCACTTTCTGTATGCAAGCGCAGCCCATATCTGCTACCAGCAACTGGATTTATTATACCCAAATGACAGGAACTTACAAATTTGGAACAAATGCGGCTCTGCCGATTGCCTTGAATGGTAGTCCATTCCAAGTAGGTATTGGTGCAGGTCAGCAAAATACAACGGCTTTAGGCGCGAGTGCAAAAGTTATTATTGGAGGTCTTTCAACTGGGCAATTCAATATTCTATTGAAAAATGAACAAGCAATAGCTTGCGGCAATACAAACCCTTGTGACACAGATACGCAAGCTCCTGTTTTTTCAAATTGTCCTCAAAACACGACTGTGACAGCCACTCAAACATGTGCCACAGTCACATGGACTGCGCCAACTGTAACGGACAATTGTATAGCGACCCCCTCAGTATCATCCAGTTTTTCTATTGGTAGTTGTTTTCCAATAGGTACGACGACAGTCACTTATACAGCAACAGATGTACAAAATAACCGTGCGACATGTAGTTTCAATATTATTGTTCAACAAAATGTGAATAGCAATACAGCCGATATAGCTCTAAGTATTACTTCTGACCAAGCCAGCTATATTCGTTTTTCGACACTCAATCTGAAAGTGACAGCACGCAACATAGGGAATCAGGCATTGAACAATATCAATATAGCTGTACCATATCCAGTAGGTGTTGCCTATGGTGGCGCACCGACAGCGACATTAGGCACATGGTTTTCCTATTGTGGCTCAACGCAATGTAATCAGTGGCGCATTCCAAGTTTAGCTGTGGGGGCAACCGCAACTGTGACCATTCCTGTTTATGTGACCAACACAGCTACCATACTGAATGCTTCGACACAACTTATTTCTTCATCGCCAGTTGATACCAATGCAGCCAACAACCAAGCCAGCGTAGCCATACCACCGCGCACGGCTGTTGCGGTTAGTGTGGCACAAAAAACCACTCAATTGATTCCAATCATTATACAGAAAATCTCTCCCAATCCAACTACTGAGGGGTCTATTACAGTAGAGTTAGAAAGCTTGGATAGTCGTGAAACGACCTTCGAATTTTTCAACTCTTTGGGTAAAAAAGTTAAAACAGAGACAGTTGCACTCAATACAGGGTATAACAAAGTATTCTTTGATGTCTTAGATTTAGAAACGGGCGTTTACTTTGTTGTACCAGTAGCAAAGTTGGGTAAGCATGTGCCGACAAAATTTGTGAAAATGTAATAAAATAATAGTTTTTTATCGAAATGTGAGCGTCTAAGCTCCAAAGTTTAGGCGCATTTTTTATGTAATAGGTATGAATTTATACATATTAAGATTAACGATTAAAATTTTTTTCAATATTTTCGCATAAAAATTTTTTTATAATCGTCGTGTCAATTAAATTTACATTGAAATAACATACAAACATCTTGTAAACAATATTTTTCGCACTTTAAACACATTTTATTTGATTTAAACATGAAAAATAATCTATCCCCCTATGTCGAGTTGGCTAACAAAATAATAGAACAAGGACGGTCAGCAGGCATTCTTCACCACACTATTTCGGATAAAGCTACGAACGGCAGAACCATTTTGCTCGACGGAAAAAATGTCACGTATTTCGGCAATTGTAGCTATTTAGGTTTAGAGATTGACCCACGTTTGAAAGCAGCTGCTATTGATGCGATTGAACGATATGGTACTCAATTCCCTTGTTCGCGCACCTATGCAAGCTTACCTCTTTACGATGAGTTGGAACATTTATTGAGCCAAGTTTTTGATAAACCCACCATTGTTGCCCCAACAACGACGCTGGCTCACATGTCCACAGTACCCGTTCTTATGCGGCGCAATGATGCCATTCTTATTGACCAACAAGCCCATTCTAGTATGCACAATGCTGCTGCATTGGCAAAAGACATTGGCACTCATGTTGAAATACTGCGCCACAACAAAATGGACTTCCTCGAAAGCCGTATCAAGGAATTGTCTGAAAAATATGACCGTATTTGGTTGATGACAGATGGGGTTTTTTCTATGTTCGGAGATGTACCCCCCCTCAGTACATTATGGGATTTTATGAATCGTTACGATAAATTTTATTGTTATATTGACGATGCGCACGGCATGAGTTGGGCGGGTCACCACGGCAATGGCTACACACTCAGCCAATTGCCCAGTTTTCACGATAAATTGATGTTATTGACATCACTTACGAAAGGTTTTGGGTCGTGTGGAGCAGCGATTGTATCACCTAATGAAGATATCCGACGTATTATCCTAAACACAGGTACAACACTGCGCGCATCGGGTCCTGTGCAACCAGCCGCTCTTGGGTCAATGATTGCTTCAGCAAAAATTCACTTATCGCCCGAAATCAACGATAGACAAGACCGTTTACGTCACTTGATGAGCTATTTTACACTCACCGCCAAATCTTTGCATTTGCCTTTGGTGAGCCAGTCCAAAACACCTATATTTTTTATTGGTGTTGGAACACCTGATTCGGGTGCTGAAATTATTTTGCGTATGCTTCGTTCAGGGTATTTGCTCAATCCATCATCCTTTCCTTCCGTCTCCTATAAGCATACAGGTATTCGTATTTCATTAACCACGCATCATACAGAGCAGGATATCCGAGACATGTTGACAACACTCTCTGCTCATTTGAATGAAATGGAGCAACAAAAAAAATTGAGTCGTCAAGATATTCGTCGTGCCTTCGGAATACCGTTACAAAATAACTAAAACATGGTATAATTTTTGGCGATTGTTGGATAGGTTTACAACCCAACAATCGCCTATTTATATGCAAAAGTTTACATTTTTCTTAAATTACTTCATCCCAAGCAATCTGAAAGACGATCCCTTTGTCCATCGGAAAGCAAAAGTGTTGGTTCAAGTCATTTTTTATTTAATTTTAACCGTTCTTTTCAATGAAGTAATTGCTGCTTTTTCAGGTACAGACAACGGAATTACTCTTGTTCCTGTGGGGCTTTTAGGTGGTGTTCTGCTGCTTTACTTGTTTAAAAAAACAGGAAATAGTGTTCTTGTGAGCAACCTCTTGGCATTGTGTTGGGTATTGCCATTGATGCAAGCCATACCTCAGACTAAAGGATTTTATTCAGACAATCTGTTGTGGCTTTTTTTAGCTCCCCTCAGTGTTTTGCTTTTTGCGAACATTCGTTGGGGATTATTGTGGCTGGGGTTTCTACTGTGTTATACTTATTATCTGTATCTTTTTCATTCCAATCCGAATAATAGCAATATAACAACTCCAGAAACACCAGAATATTATCTCATCAGTTATACCACCTTATTTGTAGCTATTTTCATGGTTGTAGTTATTTTTGAAACAGGGCAACTGTTAATAATCAAACTACTAACTCAGCAAAAAAAAGTATTGGAAGAGCAAAAACAGGAAATTGCTCGCAAAAATGATGAAATGCGTATCATTGAAGAACAACTGCGCGAGATGAATCAAGAACTCGAAAATTTTGCTTTTGCCGCCAGTCACGATTTGAAAGAGCCGCTTCGTATGATTGGCATGTACACACAGTTGATTCAGAAACGGATGAATGGGCAACTCGAAGGCTCGACAAAAGAATTTATGGGCTATGTAACTGATGGCGTTGGACGCATGCAAAATCTCTTAGATTCGCTTCTAGATTATTCTCGTTTGGGTAAAAACAAAGATGATATGACCGAAGTAAACCTTAATGATACTATTTTTATGGTCATTCATAACTTGACAGCGCGGATGAAAGAGACAAATGCTGTTATCATTTCTAATCCTTTACCCACAATTCAGGCTTCTTCTTTTGAAATGATTCAACTATTTCAAAATTTGATTGCTAACTCTATTAAATTCAGACGAACAGACACACCCCCATCCATCGAAAT
The DNA here is from genome assembly GCA_016787525.1 of Saprospiraceae bacterium. GTDB lineage: Bacteria > Bacteroidota > Bacteroidia > Chitinophagales > Saprospiraceae > JAAFJT01. The sequence goes on from JAEUUP010000047.1 coordinate 44,263, forward strand.
AAGAGTTGTTGAGACATTGACAGGCGATTTTGTCTTCACGGTTGCAGACAATGGTATCGGCATTCCTGAGCAACACAAGGAACGTGTTTTCAAAATTTTTGAACGCCTGCATACACGAACCAACTATGAAGGTTCGGGCATAGGTCTTGCCACATGTAAAAAGATTGTGCAAAGCGCGGGTGGCAAAATCTGGTTGGAAAGTACTGAGGGGGTCGGTACGACCTTCCATTTTACCTTACCCAAAGTTTATGCAAACTGATTTTTTGACTCGTTCAATGGTATAATTGTAAAATTATAAAATGCTGATAACGAGTTTTTTATGGTGTTTTAACTTTGGGAAGAGCTTTTAAATCTTAGGGCATTTTTTGTAGTTAACTTTCTTTTGCCACAAATTCTCGCGTTTACTCTGACCGAAGATATTCGCAACAAGACTTATCGAACCAGTGATATACCAGTCTCTTTGTGTAGAATCTCCCCGCAAAGACAATTGTAAACTTTGGACTTCTCTGTTTGTATTCAAAGAGCGATTCGATAGAATAGCGGCAATTTCACCACGCTCTTGCGACAAATCACTCAAAGGCACATAAGTGGAACTCACATCATCCAAGTAGTCCGTCAACGTTTTACCCAGCGTTAAATCAAAAGCCAAAAACCATTTTCTACTGATGGAAGTTTGAAAGCCTGCCCCTAATGGGAAACAGGGTTGCACAAGTTTGTAAGGCTTCTGATTGGGGTATTGGCTCAGACCTTGCCCTTCGGTACTGAGGGGTTGTAAATGATACCATACACCATTGTATTGGGTTTGTGGATTGAAACGGAAAAGACCTACGCCAAGCGTTAGATAAGGTTTGAAGGTGCGTTCTCGTCGCCTGTGTTTGATGGCGTAAAAAAACATACCTGACATACTCAACTCATCAACAGGTGACCAAAATGCTAAATTGCGTTCACGGCGACCACTACTATTAGAAAGCACATCAGAACCACCTAGGTTTCCGTGATGATACGTTACCATGAGTGCTGACCAGTTGGTTAGTTTATAGGTTGTAAAGGCCCCAAAATCAAAACGCAGCGCGGAAGTGCTGATGACAAATGAATTGGGAGCCAAATCTCCTTCGTATTTTATACCACCTACACGTACACCACCTTGTATTTGCATTTGAGCTAAGACAGTGCAACATATACATTGGCAAAGTATGAAAGTATGAATTGTAGAAGCTTTCATGATGTGCTAAAAGCTTGGCTTTGTTTTTCTAAACCTTTGCTAACCGATTGCGCAATAGATGGTCTGCTACGACCAATGCGGCCATGGATTCCACAATCGGTACAGCACGAGGTAGTACACAAGGATCGTGCCGCCCGCGCCCTGTTACTTCTACTGATTCGCCAGCCATATTCACCGATTCTTGTGCAGGAATGATGGTAGCCACAGGTTTGAAGGCTACTCTAAAATAAATATCTTCACCATTGCTAATGCCTCCTTGAATGCCACCTGAGTGGTTTGTTTTGGTTCTAATTTTACCTCCCTCAGTATAAAAAGCGTCATTGTGTTCTGAGCCACGCATCGCAACCCCATCGAAACCAGAACCATACTCAAAACCTTTGGCAGCATTGATAGACAACATGGCTTTACCCAAATCAGCATGAAGTTTGTCGAATGCAGGTTCGCCCAAACCAACGGGGCAACCTTGAATCACACAGGTTGTAACGCCGCCAATTGTATCGCCTGCTTTTTTCACTTCTTGTATCAATTGAATCATCTGTTCAGCTACTGCAAGGTCGGGGCAGCGTACAGGAGTGCTTTCTATTTCGTTGAAATCCAGTTCTTTATACGATTGTTCTGTTTTTATACGACCTACTTGACTCACATAAGCATTGACTGATACCCCCTCAGTATGCAACCACATTTTCGCAATAGCCCCTGCGGCTACACGAGCCGCTGTTTCACGAGCCGATGACCGACCACCTCCGCGATAGTCACGAATATCATACTTCGATTGATAGGTAAAATCAGCATGACTTGGGCGGTATTTATCGGCGATATGACTGTAATCCTTCGAGCGTTGGTCTTCGTTGTAGATGACGATGGCAATTGGTTGCCCCGTACTTTTGCCTTCAAATACCCCACTCAGTATCTTGGCGGTATCCGATTCATTGCGTTGGGTGACTATTTTGGATTGCCCTGGACGGCGACGGTCGAGTTCGAGTTGAATGAAGTTTTCGTCAATGGGTACGCCTGCGGGACAGCCATCAACGATGACACCAATAGCGACACCATGTGATTCGCCAAAAGTTGTGATGCGAAAAGCTTGCCCGAATGTATTTCCTGCCATTAAATAAAATTTTTGAATGATAATTGAATTGGAGGGACAAAATTAAGTTTTAATGCCGAAAAACAGTCAGGTACTGAGGGGTTGGTTGAAAAATAAAACGGTTTATTTTTTCTTTGTAGAAAACCGACTGTTTGTGTTTTTCGTAGTTCCTAAAAGGTATTCTCCTACAATCAAAACGTCTTTTAATTAATCAGAAAACCATTTTCAGATGAAAAAACTTTACCTTTTACTTCTGGTAGCAACTTCTTTTTTATCACTCAACACGCTTTCAGCTGGCAATAAAGACGGGCGCATATTGATGTATGCCCGTTTATCAGGTGCCAATGAAGTACCAGCCGTCAGTACCAAAGCCAAAGGCTTGGTCACTTTTACACTCGAAGAAGACTATAAAACGCTTTCGGTTTATGGCGTTTTCGATAGTTTGAGCGGAGCTGTAACGGGATGTCATTTTCACTCAGGCGCGAGAGGTGTCAACGGTGGTGTGGTTGTAAATCTTATTTCGTTGGTGAAAGGCAATGTCATTAGTGGCAAAGTGACCATCACCAAAGATATTCTGGCTGCCATCAACAACTTTGGCATCTATATGAATGTCCACACAGCTGCCAATCCAGGTGGTGAAATCCGAGGACAAGTCAACGTTGAAACCGATTTGCATTTCGCCGCTGTGATGAGAGGTGCGAATGAAGTGCCTGCTGTGACAACATCGGGTTTGGGTTTAGGCAGTTTTGTATTGAACTATGCTTACAGCCGCCTTGAGTATAGAATACTGGTGACGGGTTTGTCGGGGAATATTTCGGCTGCACATCTACATTTTGGGGCATTGGGTGCGAATGGACCAGTGGCTTATCCTCTTAGTTTTTCAGGAAATACATTGACAGGGTTTGTAGATGTCAATTCAGCTTTTGTAGATAGCTTGTTCAGCGGTAAAGTGTATGTGAATGTTCACACGGCTGCCAATCCAGGAGGTGAGATTCGTTCTCAACTTACTTTTTCTAATCAAGTGGCTTTCGACGCATGGGCAATAGGGGCAAATGAAGTGCCTGCTACAACATCAACAGGCAAAGCACTGGCAATAGGCTGGATGACCTCGTCATTGGACTCTCTGGACTACTTGGTCGTTTATGACAGTATTACACCTACTGCTGCGCATTTTCATATTGGTGCGGCAGGTGTCAATGGCGGTGTTGTGGTAGGATTTACTCCAGTGAGCGGTTTGAAGGCTTATTCGGCGAGAGTGGCTATCAAACCTGATACTTTAGCAAAAATACTGAGGGGGGATATTTATATGAATATCCACACATCGGCTAATCCAGGTGGTGAGATTCGTGGTCAGACCAATACGGTTGTTAGGGAAGGATTGGTGTCCAATTTGTGTGGTAAACAAGAAGTGCCAGCTCTCGGTGTGACGGGTGTGGGCGCAGGCTTATTGTCCATTGATAGAAACAAAACGCTCGGACACGCCGAAGTGCAAGCTATTGGTCTGACAGGCAACGCCACGGCAGGACACATACACATAGGTGCAAAAGGCGTATCAGGTGGTGTTGTTGTCAATCTGAGTATTACGGGGGCTTCGGCTAATGGGGCTTCGGGCATATTTAATATACCCAGAACGACTTTTGCGGACTCGCTCACCAACGGCTTGATGTATTACAATGTGCATACGAGTGCTAATACAGGTGGTGAAATTCGTGGGCAAATTGCCAAAGATTTGCAAAGCGAATGTTTACCAACAGGTACATTCGAACTCAATGGCGAAGCGTTGACTGTCAAAGTTTATCCAAACCCTCTGCTTGATGCCTTGAATGTAGCTTTTGACAGTAATGATGCTTTTGAGGCGCAAGTTGTTGTATCCGATTTGTTGGGTCGCTCTTTGATGTCTAAAAATGTGGATATACTGAGGGGTAGTAATCAAATTCAAATGCCTGTTCACAATTTGTCGAATGGTGTATTTTTTGTTCAATTGAGAAGCAATAACCGTATTCTTTTTACTGAAAAGGTTGTAAAAGAGTGATGAATTTCTATTATTAGAACCTTATTTTTTATATGCCTTGTAGAACTGAGATTCTGCAAGGCAGTTTTTTTATATGCTGAAAATTGAAACAGCATTCTGTACAATGAAATACTGAGGGGGTGAAATCTCACGTTTAATAAACTGAAAATTATGTGACGTTCCTTACATTTGCACGTTAATTAGTTGATTGGTCACCAGTTGATAATCATTGTGTCATTTTAGGCAAATGACTGATCAACCAATGACCAATTAACTAATATGCATCGTTTCATCATTTAAATTGTCATTTCAACCATGAAAAAAATAGTGGCTTCATTCAGTTTATTGACTCTTTTGTTTTTAGCATCTTGCGACACATCAAAAAAAGGTGGAAATGTAACAACAACATCTGAGCCGCCAGTTCCTGTCGCTGAACCAGAAAAACCTAAAAAAGGCGAAATGAAAGAATCTGATTTGAAAGCTTTGCCAACACAACAATACGAGAAAAAAACTTTGCCACAAAAAGGCAAACTAAAACCAATGGAAGCCGTTATAGAAGCAGATTCTGTTGTGCCAAAACGGGGTTAAAAAAATTAAAAGCAGGTACAATCCATAGATTTTAGGTTTTTGAACAAAAAAATCTTCGGATTGTACCTCTTATTTTTATATTAATCAACTACTTAAATATTTTGTAATAATGAAAAAACAATGGGTTGCACTTTGTTCAGTGCTTCTTTTCATCGCTGCCTGTACGGCCTCAAAGGGTACGATGACCAACAAACAGACACCACCTGCGAAAGACATACCGACACCTGCCGCTACAGTCGTTAAAGCAGATGATATTAAAGTGGAAGTGGATTCTGTAGATGAAGAAGAGGGTGATATGGCTAAAAACATCGCAGCTTTACCTGACACATTGCCCGTATATCGTGCCACAGCTGATTTAGCAAACGACATCATTCATACCAAATTAGATGTGCGTTTTGACTATAAAAAACAACATGTTTTGGCTAAAGCGTGGATTACAGCTAAACCGTATTTTTATCCACAAAATTCGATAACGCTTGATGCGAAGAATTTTGATTTTCATAAAATTACGCTTGATGGCTCTTCGACGCCTTTGAAATACACCTACAAGGACAATCAAGTGACCATTGATTTGGGTAAAACTTATACGCGCAATGACAAATATACGGTCTATATCGAGTACACGGCCAAGCCAAACGAAGGTGAGCAAGGCGGCTCGGAGGCGATTACGAGCGACAAAGGTTTGTTTTTTATCAATCCTGACGAGTCAGAACCTGACAAACCGCGCCAAATTTGGACACAAGGCGAAACTGAGTCAAACAGTCGCTGGTTTCCAACTTTTGACAAACCGAATGAGAAAATGACGAGTGAAATCTACATCACAGTCGAAGATAAATTCAAAACATTGAGCAATGGTTTGTTGAAAGATTCTAAGAAAAACGCGGATGGCTCGCGCACCGATCATTGGTTGATGGATATGCCTCATGCTCCCTATTTGGTGATGATGGCTATTGGTGATTTTGCCGTGGTCACTGAAAAATGGCAAGGTAAAGATGTGATGTATTATGTGGAGCCGAAATATGAAAAGTATGCTAAGACGATTTATAAGCATGTACCAGAGATTCTGACGTTTTTTTCGGACAAATTAGGCGTTAAATATCCTTGGCAAAAATTGGCTCATGTGACTGTTCGTGACTATGTATCAGGTGCAATGGAAAACACAACTGCTATCATCTATGGCGAATTTATGAATGGTACTGACCGTGAGTTGATTGACAAAGATTATAACGAAATTGTCGTGGCGCATGAGATGTTCCATCACTGGTTTGGTGACTTAGTAACGGCTGAAAGTTGGTCGAATTTGACTGTGAATGAGTCGTTTGCCGACTTTTCAGAAGGTTTGTGGTTGGAACACAAATATGGCATAGACGCAGGAGATTATCACCGTCGCGAAGCGATGGAGGGTTATTTTGGTCAATCTGAGCAAAATGTGCATAACTTAGTGGATTTCAAATACACCAACCGTGAAGCGATGTTCGATGCACACTCTTACAATAAAGGTGGTGGCATCTTGCACATGTTGCGTAGCTACATGGGTGATGAGGCTTTTTTCACAGGGTTGCAGAAATATTTGAGTGAAAATCAATTCAAAACAGGTGAAGCACATCAATTGCGTTTGGCTTTGGAAGAGGTCAGTGGTCAAGATTTGAACTGGTTTTTCAATCAGTGGTACTACGCGGCGGGTCATCCGATGCTCGAAATCAGCTACGCTTATGACGAAGCAGAGAAAAAAGTGACGATGACTGTTGAACAAAAACAAGAAGCCAAAGATGGCGTTCCTGCTATTTTTGACTTGCCTGTGAGCGTGGATATCTATCAATCGGCAGATCAAAAACCCAAACGTGAGAAAATTCGCGTGACTAAGCGCAAGCAAGAGTTCACATTCAATGCACCGACTAAACCTGCTTTGGTGGATTTTGATGGCGACCGCATGTTGTTGGCACAAAAAGAAGACAACCACACCGAGGAGGAATTTATTTTTATGTACGAAAATGCACCACGTTACTTGGCACGTGCCGAAGCCATCGAACATTTGCGTCAAAGTAGTACAAAAGCAGCGCAAGCGACTTTACAAAAAGCCTTGAACGATAAATACTGGGCAATACGTCAAGATGCAGTGCAAGCTTATCCAATCAAAGAGGACCCCTCAGTATTGGACAAAATAGCAGGCATTGCCGTAAAAGATACGCGCTCAACAACCCGTGCAGCAGCTTTATCGAAATTGGCAGCAACAAAAGACGCAAAATGGGTAAGTACTTATCGCCAAATCTTGGACAAAGAGCCAGCTTACCCCGTGATTTCGGCAGCTATGCAAGCACTCTATAGAGTAGATGCAAATGCAGCCTTGGAAGCAGCAAAAAGATATGAAAACGACGACAACAGTGATTTGGTCAACGGCGTGGGTTCTATCTATTCCGAAAATCCAAAACCAGAACATGTTGACTTTTTTGAACGCAGTCTCAGTAAAATAGACGGTATGCCGAGTATCGGATTTTTAGGTAACTATGTCAAAGTGTTGAACAAACTCAATACAAGCGACAGTGATGTGTTGGCAAAAATGGGCAAACTCAAAGATGTTGCCCTCAACCCAACACAATCACCTTGGCGACGTTTCGCTTGCACCAAAGCCATCAGCGATGTGCGCAAGTCATTTAAAGGTAAAGGCGGTTCAGGTTATACAGATTTGTTGAACATGCTGACTGAAATCGTATCAAAAGAGAAAAATGAGCAGTTGAAAGCGATTTTCTCACAGATGCTGACACCATAAACTGAGCTTTCAGTGTCAAAAAACAAAAAAGAGAGCCTCTCATACTGAGGGGGTCTCTTTTTTGTTTTTTGACACTGAAATTGCTGAATCTCTGCATAATTTTTACCAAATTCGTCCCTCAAAAAAACAATTATACTACCTTTTAAAATAACAGAGCATTGACAAACAACCAAATCCTACTCGTTTTCATTTTAATCTACATGATTGTCACGGTGCTAATAGGTTGGTGGGCATCGCGATTTGTTAAGAACACCTCAGACTTTGTTATTGCTGGGCGGCGGATGCCGATGTCAGTCGTTGCAGCAGGTCTTTTTGCCACTTGGTTTGGCTCAGAAACGGTCATGGGGGCATCCACAGCTTTTTTGAACGAAGGGTTGATGGGCATCATCGAAGACCCTTTTGGTGCTGCTTTATGTCTTATTTTTATAGGTGTTTTTATGGCAAAACCTTTGTATCGGCTCAATTTATTCACGTTTAGCGACTATTTCCGTCGCCGATACAGTCACAGAGCTGAAACCTTGTCGGCCATTATGATGATTCCATCTTATTGGGGGTGGATTGCTGCACAATTGATTGCTTTGGCGACTATTTTGAATGTTTTGACACAAATTCCTATTTTCACAGGTGTGCTTATTTGTGCTTTGATGGTCATGTTCTACACCTATATTGGCGGTATGTGGGCTGTGTCCGTCACCGACTTTGTGCAGACCGTGATGATTATTGGCGGCATGTTGTTCGTTATGATTAATTCCATTAATATGGTCGGTGGATTGGATGTTTTGATGAATCATGCGTACCAGGAACCCGAAAAATTCAAGATTTTGCCCGAGCCTGATTTTAAAAGTATTGTCGCTTATTTTGCTGCATGGATAACAGTGGGATTAGGGTCTGTACCACAACAAGATGTTTTTCAACGAGTTATGTCAGCCAAATCCGAAAAAGCGGCTATTTGGGGGGCTTATGTGTCAGGCTTGATGTATTTGACAGTCGGGCTCATGCCGATTGTGATTGTGTATTGTGGAAAAATCATGTACCCTGAATTGCTTAAAGGAGGTGACGAAGCGCGACAAATGATCATACCGTATATGGTCATGCAACACAGTGGTCTGGGGATGCAAATCTTGTTCTTCGGAGCATTGATGTCAGCCATTATGAGTACAGCGAGTGGCGCAATTTTAGCACCTTCGACGGTGATTGGCGAGAATATCATAAAACCGTTGTACCCCAAATTGACGGACAAACAGTTGTTGTTTGTCATGCGTTTGGGTGTGGTGTTTATCACGTTGGTTTCAGTATTTTTCACGACGTTAGACCAAAGTATCTATGAATTGGTGCGTCAATCGTCGGAGTTGAGCCTTGTTTCCTTGTTTGTCCCTTTGATAGCTGGACTTTATTGGAAAAAATCCTCTGCATGGGGTGCGATGGCAGCTATGGTGATTGGGCTTGTGGTCTGGTTGATAACGACTTATTTGAAAACAGAATACCCTGCTATCATCTACGGTTTATTGGCAAGTATTGCGGGTATGGTTGTCTTTTCGTTGTTTGAACATCAAAAAAAGATAGCAGAAAATACTGAGGGGTAACATTTTTTGATGAGTCATGCGAATTAATAGTTGAGGGGCGTGCATAACTAAAAACATTTTTAAATAGGCACAGACTGTTTTTCCTTCGGAAAAAAGCGTGCATGGTTATTTTCTTATGGAGCGAGTCTATATTTTTTTTGCAAAGCAAAAAAAATATAGGCTCGCTCCGAAAAAATCTTTTTATGCACGCTTTTCGCCTATGGCGAAACAGTGCGAAACCTGTGTTTTTAGTGATTTATAGTTGTGCCCACCCCTCGATTAATAGTTGAAGTCCTATCGCCCTTTCACATTTGGATGCAGAACGTGCAAGTGTAACACTTTGGCTATAAAAAATCTTCACGCAATGGAGAAAACACATCAATGAGTAAACCATCTTCCAAACAAACTGCCCCATGTATAGCATTTTCGGGTACAAAGTACACATCACCACCCCTCAGTATTTTGGACTCACCGCTGATGGTTATCTCGAAAGAACCGCTGGCAACATAGCTGATTTGTAGATGCGGATGGTGATGCAAGGCACCCACTCTACCTTTCTCAAATGCAACTTTAACGAGCATCAACGCATTGTTATACGCCATGACTTTGCGGCGAACGCCTTCTTCTACGTCCGTCCATGCCAACTCGTCGTCGGTGATTAATGTCTTTCCAAATAGCTCTGTTAGTGTCATTTTAAATCAAAAAGTTAAAGGTGAAAGAGGAACTGTGTCTATAATTTTACTTTTACACTTTATGGTCTGAAGTGTTTCCGAAAATTTTTTATACAAAAAAGCACCCCCTCAGTGTCGAGATGCTTTTTTGAAGCCTACTACTATGTGAAATATTACTCCGCAGCGCGCTTTTTCATTTCTTGTGCTAACTCATGTCCAAGATAGCTTTCAATCAATTTGTGAACTCCGTAGATGACAGGTGTCATCAGCCAAGCAACGGTAAACTTGTAGATATAACTGCCTGTGCAGACTGTCAAGAGTTGACGTACGGGCCAAGGCTCACCATTGCCAGACACCAACATTGGGTAAAAATAAAAAGCAATAGAGGTGACTACAAACGTGTCAATCAATTGTGAGAAAATGGTTGAACCTGTTGAACGTAACCACAGTCGTTGTTCTCCTGTGCGTTTTTTGATGGTATGAAAAATTGTCACATCCAATATCTGCGATAAAATAAAAGCCGACAACGAGCCAATGATAATACCTAAACCTTGCCCAAAAATGGCATTGTAGGAAGCATGCATATCTGCGACACCACGACTCGTTTGACTGGTTGGCCACCAATCGGCAGGTGTGAGTTGTAGAGCATTGTACATCATAAAAAACGCATAAGCAATCAAGGCTGCACCCAACCACGAGAGAAATTGTACGCCACGTTTGCCATAATATTCGTTGATGATGTCCGTCATTACGAACACAACAGGCCAAAGTAGTACGCCAGCCGTCATATCAAAATTCCACTTACCACCGAAAATAAGCCAATTGACAGGTTCGCTGCCAAAGGTGCGTTCGAGGGAGAAAATTTTGACCCCCATAAATTCGGCGACAAGTACATTGGCAATGAAAAAGCCACTTAAAATGAGGAAAAGCCTAACACCTTTGTTGCGTAGTATGTCAGCGACTTCTTTGATGGTTGTAGGATTGGTAGAATGAGCCATTGGTTGTTGTCTTAATTTTTCAATAGTTGCAAAATGGTTTCAAAGCTAAGGTTTTATATTAAAAATCGACTGATTCAATAAAAAAAAATCCTCACAACAGCTGTTGTGAGGATTTTTTTAGTGCCGATACTGAGGGGGTTATATTTCCTCCAAAGCATGCTGAGCGTTTTTATGTGCCATGAATTCTTTCATTTCGCGCCAGCGTGAGCCGAAAATCTTGTTCATACCTTTGTCCACGACATAGTGTTTGGCAATCTGAATCGCTCCTTTTGCTCGGCGAATATAACTTTCGTTGGCACGCAAAGCGATGGAGTAGCCGCCATCGGTGTACTCGATATAGTGCCAATAGCCACTTGGCATAAAGAGTGATTCACCTGGTTCAAGTATCGTTTCCCAACCATGTGCTTTGGCTAAAGCAGGATATTTGTCGTAGTCGGGATTGTTGATGTCCACATAACTGGCAACAGAATATGGCAAATGATACAAAAATGCAGATTGCTCGGGTGAAAACATCACTACGCGCTTTCTGCCATGCAATTGATTGAGAAAAACATGACTCATGTCCACATCGTAGTGCATGGGTGTGATAGAGCCTTGACCACCAAAAAACATGAATGGAAAATCGCGAATGAAACCATCCATAATGGTCGGAATCTCAAAATCTTGACACATCTGAGGAGCATGCTTAAAAATGTTCCACAAGAAAATACGATAGGGCATAGGCCCACGCTCCAAAAGCGTCAAATATTCGCCAAAACTCATAAACATTTCAGGCTCCATATAGCCTTTGCCCGGTTTAGAGTAATTGGGCGAAACGACGGGAACGTCAAGATGACCGTAGTTTTTCTTCAGATTTTCGATAGTCCAATTGGTTTTGGCTTTCCAATTAGCCATCAAGTCGGTAAAGACCACCGGTTGGTGCGGGTGCAGATACTCGGCGGCGAAAGTGTCGCGGGTCAGACCGCTTCGTTTTTCGATTGGATTGAGCGTCAGCATGGTGTTTCAGTTTTTAAATAATTCATTAGAAATGAAAGTTAAACAGTTAGGTGTTGCGTTTGCCTTCTTTGCCGTTGAGAAAAGGGATAATGTATAGATACTGTTTTTAAGAAAACCTTTCGTCTCAACATACCTATTCAGCATTTATGGGACAAAATTAAGGGGATTTCCCCTTTCAATGCTCAGAAAAACGACATACGAAACGTTAAATATGGAAAAATTGTTTTCTCAAAGCAGGGAAGATTGAACATGATAAATATACTAAAACCACTTGAAAGGATATAAACATCTCCGATGAATCCAACTCTCGCACATAATACGCTCAGAAGACCTATCTGATATCCTCCGTCTGAAAAGAAAATATACTGAGGGGGTATTTCTATAAAATCATTGCCTCTTTCAGTAAAACCCATCAAAAAAGCCTTGCAAACGTGTGTTTTGCAAGGCTTTTATACTGAGGGGGTGTCTGATTTAGACTTTATTGATACAAATACATACTTCTGTTTCTATCCAATTCGCGGAAGTATGGATCTTTCAAGTCTTTGATGAATTGAATTGCTTCGCCTGTGGATTTCATTTCGGGTCCGAGCTTCTTGTCCACATTCGGGAACTTGTTGAAGCTGAACACAGGCACTTTGATGGCGTAGCCTTTGAGTGCAGACTTGTCGAAAGTGAAATCGGTCAGTTTGTTAGCACCAATCATTACCTTAGTCGCTATGTTCAAATAAGGAATTTGATAGGCTTTGGCAATGAATGGTGTCGTGCGCGAAGCACGAGGATTGGCCTCAATCACATAAACCATTTCGTCTTTGATGGCGAACTGAATATTGAGCAAACCGCGTACATTCAAGGCACGGGCTAATTTTTCTGCATGTTCTGCCATTTGGTCAATCACATTTTGTGACAAACTATAGGTCGGTAACATCGCCGATGAGTCACCTGAGTGGATACCCGCAGGTTCGATGTGTTCCATGATACCCATGATGTGGAAGTTTTCGCCATCGAAGATGGAGTCAATTTCCGCTTCTTTCGCCCGTTCGAGGAATTGGTCAATCAGTACACGGTTATCAGGCATGTGTTTGAATATATTCAAAACACCTTTTTCCAACTCTTCGTCGTTGATGACGATTTTCATACGTTGACCACCGATGACATAAGATGGACGCACCAAAACAGGGTAAGTAATATTATTGGCAAGAGCTAAAGCTTCGTCTGCATCAGCTGCGACACCGTATTTCGGATACGGAATACCCAAATCTTTCAACAAATCGGAGAAGCGACCACGGTCTTCGGCAATATCCAAGTCGTTGTAGCTCGTACCGATGATTTTGATGCCCGCTTTGTGCAAGTCTTCTGCCAATTTCAGTGCCGTTTGACCACCTAACTGGACAATCACGCCTTCGGGCTGCTCTAATTCGATGATTTCCAACAAATGTTCCCAATAAACAGGCTCGAAATAGAGTTTATCGGCAATATCGAAGTCTGTTGACACCGTTTCGGGATTGCAATTGACCATGATGGCTTCATAACCCGCTTCTTTGAGTGCCAAAATGCCGTGTACACAGCAATAGTCGAACTCAATACCTTGTCCGATGCGATTAGGACCCGAACCCAAGACAATCACTTTTTTTCTATCTGAAGGAACACTTTCATTTTCGCCTTCAAACGACGAGTAGTAATAAGGCGTTTTGGCTTCAAACTCTGCCGCACAGGTGTCCACCATTTTATAGACACGGCGAATGCCCAATTTTTTGCGATAGCGTGTGACTTCTTGTTCCTTGATGCGCAAAGTCCAAGCAATTTGAGCGTCAGAATAACCGACTTGTTTGAGTTCGAGCATCAAGTCTTTGGGAATGTCTTCTGCAACATTGAAGCGCATCAGACGTTCTTCATAGCTGACCAAGCGTTTGATTTCCTTAACAAACCAAGGGTCAATACCCGTCAGTTTTTGTACCGTCTTGGATGGTATGCCCAAACGCAGAGCATCTTTGACACGATAAATACGGTCGTCGGATGCTTTTTCGAGGCGACCCAATATGTCTTCTGTCCTAATCCACTCTTTTTTGTCTGCACCCAAACCAGCTCGACCGTTCTCTTGCGATTGACAAGCCTTTTGTAAGGCTTCTAAGAAAGTACGACCGATAGACATGACTTCGCCCACAGATTTCATTTGCAAACCCAAAGTGTCGTCCGCACCAGGGAATTTATCGAAGTTCCAACGAGGCATTTTTACAATCACATAGTCCAATGTTGGCTCGAAGAAAGCAGAAGTGGTCTTCGTGATTTGATTTTTTAATTCATCAAGCGTGTAGCCAATAGACAGTTTGGCGGCGATTTTTGCAATCGGATACCCCGTCGCCTTCGATGCCAAAGCAGAAGAGCGCGACACACGTGGATTGATTTCAACCGCAATCAGTTCTTCAGTCACAGGGTTTTGTGCAAATTGGACATTGCAACCACCTGCGAAATTGCCCAATGAACGCATCATTCTGATAGCATCGGAGCGCATCTGTTGGAAAGCCGTATCGCTCAAGGTCATCGCAGGGGCAACCGTGATGGAGTCGCCTGTGTGGATGCCCATTGGGTCGAGGTTTTCGACGGTACAGATAATCACAACATTGTCGTTTTTATCCCTCAGTAATTCCAACTCAAACTCTTTCCAACCCAAAACGGCCTTCTCAACCAAGACCTCATGCGTAGGCGATGCGTCGAGACCGCGTTTGAGAGCTGCACCAAAGTCCGCTTCTTTCATTACAAAGCCCCCACCCGTGCCACCTAATGTATAGGATGGACGAATAACCAGTGGGAAACCAATCTTTTGCGCTGCTTCGTAACCTTCCAAGAACGAATTGGCAATGCAAGAAGGCGCGACCTGCATACCGATGCGCAACATCAACTGCTTAAACTCTTCACGGTTTTCGGTCAATTCAATCGCAGCAATGTCCACGCCAATCATACGCACATTGAAACGCTCCCAAACACCTTGCTTATCGGCCTCGATAGCTAAATTTAACGCTGTTTGGCCCCCCATGGTCGGCAAAACAGCGTCAATTTGATGTTTTTCAAGAATTTGGATAATGGATTCGACCGTGAGTGGCAATAGATAAATGTGGTCGGCAGTTACTGGGTCAGTCATAATCGTCGCGGGATTGGAATTGATGAGGATAACCTCTATACCTTCTTCCCGAAGTGAGCGACTGGCTTGGCTTCCAGAATAGTCAAACTCACAGGCTTGACCGATAATGATAGGACCCGAACCGATGATAAGAACAGACTTAATCGAAGTATCTTTCGGCATTGTCAATTTGATAATTAAAAGGTGATGTTCAAATTGGGCGCAAAGATACGGTATCCGACTTTTTTCAAAGCCTAAGATTTGTTGTTTTTTTGAAAAAAATAAGGTTTTACTGAGGGGGTCAAAACAATATTTATACATGAAATATTAATTCGTTTTTCCCAAAAAAGGTATTTAACTTTGTAGAAAAATCGAAAATACTATGACTGATAAGGAGTTAAAAGACTTGGTAGCCAGTTTGGCGGTCTCACAAAAAGAGACCAATAAGCAAATCGAAAGCTTGTTTACATCGCAGGAGAACAGAGATAAACAAATCGAAAGTTTACTTACCTCGCAAGAGAATAGAGATAAACAAATCGAAAGTTTATTCTCTGCACAAGCTGAAGTATGGCAGCAAATCAAACAAGTGAACAAACAAATCGGCGAATTGGGTAATAAGTGGGAAACTTTTACCGAAGGCATGGCTATTGCATCCATTCAGAAAATCCTTTTTGAAAAATTTAATATTCCTGTTGTGTCTCAAAACGTTGTCAAACGCATGAATGGCGAAACCATAGAGATAGACGCTTTCGGCTATGAAAACAGCACAGTCAATACCGCAGTGATTGTCGAAATCAAGAGCCATGTGCGCGAAGAGGCAGTCGAACAGATTGAGCAAACGATGAAAGTCTTTCCTAAATTTTTCCCCGACCACGCCAATAAAAAACTCTATGGTGTTATCGCCTGTGTTCATGCACCTGAAAGTATCAAGAATTTGCTGCGCAAAAAGGGTATTTTCTTAGCTGTTTTGCACGATGATATTTTTGAACTCTATCCTTTTCAGAATTTTACACCAAAAGATTTTAATCTCGCCTAAAAAAACACGTTCTTATACTGAGGGGGGCTATTTTTATCCCAAAAATTAAAAAATGACAGCCTACACCAACGGACATATTTTTACAGGTTCAGAAATCCTTGACAATCATACAGTTTTAACGCAAAATGGGCGAATTGTCGGTGTCGTCAAAACCGAAGAGACACCAACTGAAGCTGAACGCATTGACTTACAAGGTCATTTGCTCGCGTCTGCATTTATTGACATTCAAATTTATGGTGGCAATGGGCATCTTTTCGGTGAATTTCCTTCTGTTGAGGCATTGAAAGCGACTTATGACTACTGCTTGGCAGGCGGGGCGGCTCATTTCCTACCCACAGTTGCCACCAATTCGGAAACGGTGATGTTGGCTGCCATCGAAGCTGTGCGCGACTATTGGGCGCAAGGCGGCAAAGGCGTGTTGGGCTTGCATCTCGAAGGACCTTATCTCAACGCCGCAAAGCGAGGTGCGCATATTGAAAAACTCATAAAACACCACCCCTCAGTATCCGATATTGAAAAATGGCTGGACAAAGGCAAAGGCATTGTCAAAATAATGACCCTCGCACCCGAAGTATGCAGCGACGCAATCGTGCGTTTGTTGCAAGACAATGGCATCATCCTGTCTGTTGGGCATACCAATGCCAGTTTTGAGCAAGCCACAACAGCTTTTGATACCATTGGTTTGGCAACGCATCTGTTCAATGCCATGTCTCCGTTTGGACATCGTGCGATGGGTGTGGTGGGAGCTGTTTTTGCACACCCCTCAGTAAAAGCGAGTTTGGTAGCCGATGGACACCATGTTGATTTTGAAGCCATTAAGATTGCTAAAAAACTCATGGGCGAGCGTTTGTTCCTTATCACCGATGCTGTGACCGAGAATACTGAGGGGGGCTATTCGCACCGTTTGGAAGGCGATAAATACGTGATTGCCGATGGTACTTTGTCAGGTTCAGCTTTGACAATGGCAAAAGCTGTTCAAAACTGTGTCGAAAAAGTCGGTATTTCGTTGGAAGAATCGTTGCGTATGGCTTCACTCTATCCTGCGCAAGCGGTTGGATGGGACAAAGAATTGGGGCGTGTCGCAGTAGGTTACAGAGCCGATTTTGTTGTTTTGGATAAAGATTTCACAGTTAAAAACACCTTTTGCCATGAATTTTAGTTTCACGGAACACCTTGTTTTAGAAAATGACCGCGTTGTGTTGCGTCCCATAAAAGTAGAAGATTTTGACAATCTGCGAGAAGCCGCTGCCAGCGATGACAATCTGTTGCGCTACTCGCCCATGACCATCGAAACACCCGAAAAGTTGAGCCTTTATATCCAAAATGCCTTTGAATTGCGGGCTAAACAAGACCGTTACACGTTTACCGTTTTTGATAAACAAGCTAATCTGTATGCTGGCAGTACCAGCTTTTATGCTGTTTCAAACAAAGATGAGCGCATCGCGATTGGCGCAACTTGGATAGGTAAGCCCTTTCAGCGCACGGGGTTGAATCGCCATATGAAATTTGTGATGATGCGATACGCCTTCGAGGTATTGAATTTTGAACGGGTCGAGTTGCATACCGATGCCCGCAATCAGCAATCGCGACAAGCCATCAAAGGTATTGGCGGCATCGAGGAAGGTATTTTGCGGCACTTTACCGTTATGTCCGACGGATTCAGACGTGATACCGTCTGTTTCAGTATTTTGAAAAGTGAATGGGCGCATCTCAAACAGACTATTTTTAAAGATTTTGTATAAGCTTATGAATCAAAAACCATTTATTGATGTCCGAAAAATATTGGAAGACAAAAACAAGGCGGCTGCTAAGGTTTTGCCCAATTTTGTCATCAATTACCTCAAACGCATCGTGCATGAGGACGAAATCAACGCTTTTATTGAAAAGAATGGGCATTTGCGCAATCACGACTTCGTCCATGCTTGTTTCGAGGAAATGGGCGCAAAGGTCACGTTTACAGGTTTGGAGAATGTGCCAACGACAGGCGGGTGCATCATCGCTGCCAATCACCCTTTGGGCGGCTTAGATGCCATTGGCTTGATGAAAATCGTGGGTCAACGCCGTCCCGACATCCGTTTTTTTGTCAATGATATACTTTTGAACCTTCAAGGTTTTGGCGAATTGTTTGTAGGCGTGAATAAACATGGCAAAAACCCCAAGGAAAACCTGCGTTTGATGGATGAAGTATTTGCATCCGATATGTGTGTCTTGTTTTTTCCTGCGGGTTTGGTTTCGCGCCGCAAAAACGGCGTAATTCGAGATTTGGCATGGCAAAAAAGTTTCATTACAAAAGCCATTCGATACGACAAACCCATCATTCCGACTTTCATCGGAGGGCAAAACTCATCGTTTTTCTACAGTTTAGCCAATTTTCGCAAAAAAGTGGGCATCAAAACCAATATCGAAATGCTCTATCTGGCAGATGAGATGTACAAACAGCGCAATCAAACGATAAATTATGTTTTTGGAGACCCCCTCAGTAAAAACCATTTTACGAAGGATAAAAACCATTGGGAATGGGCGCAGGAGGTGCGGGAGTATGTGTATGGGTTGGCAGAAGACAGTGAGGTAAGATTTGAATAAGACTATAACAATATACAAAAGCCTTGCAAAACATATCGTTTGCAAGGCTTTTGACCTTTTAGACTGAGGGGGGCGTTTTTACAACTTCTCCAACAACCGCCGCATATCCGTTTTTTGCAAAACAATACGCTCGATGTCTTCGATTTTGATACGTTCTTGTTGCAAAGTATCGCGGTCACGAATCGTTACAGTGTTGTCTTCTAAAGTTTGGAAGTCAACAGTGATGCAATAAGGCGTACCGATGGCATCTTGACGGCGATAGCGACGACCAATGGCATCTTTTTCGTCGTATTGGCAATTGACGACATAGCGCAAATCGTTGAAAATCTTCATAGCTGCCGATGTTAATTCTTCTTTATTTTTCAACAATGGCAACACAGCGCATTTCACGGGCGCGAGTGCAGGATGCAATTTCAAAACAGTGCGTTTTGCATCTTCGCCTTTCGCATCTGGCACATCTTCCTCGGTGAAAGCGTGCGACATCATCGCCAAGAACATACGGTCGCAACCGATTGAGGTTTCAACCACAAAAGGCACGTAATTTTCACCTAATTCAGGGTCAAAATACTGCATTTTTTTGCCCGAAAGCTCTTGGTGCGCGCCCAAGTCGAAGTCTGTACGAGAGTGAATACCTTCTAACTCACGGAAGCCAAATGGAAACTCAAACTGAACATCTACGGCAGCATCGGCATAGTGCGCCAAATTGTCGTGGTCTTTGAAACGCAATTTTGACTGAGGGGTGCCGAGTGCCAAGTGCCAAGCCATGCGCGTTTCTTTCCATTTGGCATACCAATCTTGTTGTGTGCCAGGGCGAATGAAAAACTGCATCTCCATTTGCTCAAATTCGCGCATACGGAAGATGAATTGGCGTGCCACAATCTCGTTACGGAAAGCTTTACCAATCTGAGCAATACCGAACGGAATTTTCTGACGTGTGGATTTTTGCACATTCAAGAAGTTGACAAAGATACCTTGCGCCGTTTCGGGACGCAAATAGAGCTTACTTTCTTCACCTGCGATATTACCCAATTGCGTATGGAACATGAGGTTGAATTGGCGTACTTCTGTCCAGTTGCGGCTGCCAGTGTCGGGGTCGGCAATTTCCAACTCATCAATCATACTTTTCAAGCCCACCATATCCCCGTTTTTCATGTGCAGATTCATGCGATGGTCAATATCAGCCGCTTTTGCAGCATATTCGACACAACGAGGGTTGGTTTTGCGGAACATTTTTTCGTCGAAACTGTCGCCGAAGCGTTTGGCAGCTTTTTCGACCTCTTTATTGATTTTATCTTGCAATTTTTCAATCACACCTTCAATCAATTGGTCGGCACGGAAGCGTTTTTTAGAGTCTTTATTGTCCAACATGGGGTCGTTGAACGCATCCACGTGACCCGACGCTTTCCATGTTTTGGGGTGCATAAAGATAGCCGCATCAATACCCACGATGTTTTCGTTGAGTTGCACCATCGCTTTCCACCAATATTCTTTGATATTATTTTTCAAAAGTGAACCATAAGGGCCGTAATCATACACCGCTGCCAATCCATCATACACCTCTGAAGAAGGATAAATAAAGCCGTACTCTTTTGAGTGCGACACCAATTTCTTAAATATTTCGTCTTGTTGAGCCATATTTTTTATTGATTATTGCTAATTGAATTATTTTTTACTGTGATTTAGTGCTTTGGGTTGCGTTTATACTGAGGGGGGTATTTTATATGAAAAACAAAAATTTGACTAATTTTGAAAAATACGTTTAACTTTGCGTCACTTTAAAACACAGAAGAAAGACCCATACTTTTTGGGACTACAAGCGGCGGCTGTTTGACTGAGGTCAGGCAGCCGCAGGTTATTTAAAAAAGGTGCTTGAGTTTACTGAAATCTCGCCTATGTATTTCCAACCTTGATAAAACGATAAATTCAAACTCTGTAAGCAGTCCGACCATTTTTAGTTCTTGAGATTTATCAACGTTAATAGCTGAAATAATACCCCTCAGTATTTCACCGATTTCATAATCTGAAGGTAAAACTAAAAGAACTTTATCTGATTGCTTTTTCCCTTCCCTCAGCCTATTTTGAACAGACCTCGTTGTACCAACGACCGTTTTAAATTCCCAAAATTCACCATTTAAGGTTGAATCTGCTGTTTGCATTGTTTTCAACTCAGCTAACAGTTCTACACAAAAACCCCATTCAGCTAACTTCAAGGCAATCGGTAAATTAACCACTAATTCACCTTTCCCGTGATGCTGATGTACAACAACATAGCCGTTTGAGTTTTCGTTAAACTGGATTTTTGTCCAAATCGTTTCATCATATTCATCGAAAATACTTCGATTGGTTTTGCTCATAGTTAGGTGGTTATCAGTTTTTATAAAAATTACTGAGGGGGGTATTTTATATGAAAAACAAAAATTTGACTTTCCATGAAAACTACTTTTATCTTTGCAGCGGATCTCTACGGAGAACCATACACAGTGGCTTAATCGTTTCGGTGATTAAGCCACTGCTCATTTTAGAGCGTCAAAGAATTTTTCAAATCGTCTAAAGCGTATGTCTTCCTTTGTTAATACAGCAATTTTGTCATTGACAAATAGTAAATGCAAAAGACTGACTTCATTTCTTTTATCCATATTAATAGCATTTATTAAAGCTGTAATGACTTCTGCTTCATCAAAATTATCTGGGAAAACCAATAGTCTATTTTTTGATTGAGATTTTCCTTTACGAATTCTATTTTGGATACTTGATTCTGAGCCATTTGTTGTTTTTATTTCCCAAACTTCGCCATTTCGAGTTGCATCTGCCGAAGGTGCGTGAGGTGTATCAGGTAGTAACTCGACACATTCTCCTAAACGAGCCAAACGTAAGCCAACAGCTATATTTTGAGATAATTCACGCAAATCATGTCGTTTGTGTGCGACTAAATAGCCGCCACTTTTTATATCAAAGAACAACTTGTGCCAGTTTTCATCATAGGCATCGAATAACTTTTGATTGGTATGTTTGTTCATTTTCTTTTGTATGTCAACCTATTGCTTAGACCGATACTGAGGGGTCTCCTGTAAAATGGCGCAAAGGTAAACACCTAAACCCATAAAAAAAAGCCGATTCCACTATGCACTTTAAAAAGTCCAGACGTTATTAGGCATGTCGTTTCTTAAAAAATAATTCTTACCACTTAAAAAGGGGTAAGCTATTGGTATTGGTTTATTTTTGCACGAAATTTTAAAACACTTGGCAGATGACAGTTTTTAAATTATTGAAAAACAAGCTTTTAGTTAGGAAATACACTGAGGGGGTGCTTTTAGCGTATGTTTTTTTAGTTTTTATAGCTTGTAAAAACGACCCATCCGAAGCACCAAATATCACGCGCGATCAATTGAGTATCGAAAAAGGAAAAGATGTTGAGATTATTTATTCAGATTCTGCTAAAGTGCGCGTCCGTGTGACGGGTCCCACGATGTTGTACTACACGAATAGAGATGCGCCTAAACAAGAGTTCCCAAACGGTACAGTGACGTTTTTTTATGATGAATTTCAGCAAGAAATGAGTGTTTTGACTGGAAAATATGCCATTCGAGATGAAAAAAAACGACAAGTCGTTGTCCGAGATAGTGTGGTTTGGGAAAGTAAAATAGATGGTCGCTTGGAAACGAGTGAGTTGATATGGGACGAAGCCTCAAATACGATTCGTTCTACAAAATTCACACGCATCACACGCGCTAAAGAAACGATTAGTGGTTTTAATTTCCAGACAGATGATAAATTGACGCATTGGCGTATTTTAGCCCCGCGCGGCAATTTCAATGTCGAAAATTTTGAGAAACAAATTCAATAGTGGATGATTTTGATATTGGGCTGTTTGAAAACAAATAACGAGTAACAAATAACCGAATAACTAATTTTTTCTAATTTTGCCACAAAACTTGAAATTTAGCTTATGAAAAGAGTGGTCGTAACAGGTATCGGTGCGGTAACGCCAATTGGTAATAATGTCCAAGAATACTGCGAAGCCTTGCAAAAAGGAGTGAGTGGCGCGGCGACAATTACACGTTTCGATGCGTCTTTGTTTAAAGCGCAATTTGCTTGCGAGGTCAAAAACTTCAAACCAGAAGTTGCCATAGATAAAAAAGAAGTGCGCCGTATTGATTTATACGCACAATTTGGTATAGTCGCAGTGGACGAAGCCTTGAAAATGAGTGGTTTGGCATTGGATAAAATAGACCTTGACCGAGCGGGGGTGATTTTTGGTTCGGGTATTGGTGGTCTGATAACGATTGAGTCTGAAATTTCGGACTTTGCGCGTGGTAATGGTACGCCACGTTATAATCCATTTTTGATTCCGAAAATGATTGCTAATATTGCTGCTGGTTTGATTGCCATCAAATACGGTTTTAGAGGCATCAACTATGCGACTGTGTCGGCTTGTGCCACAGCCAATCATGCGATTATTAATGCTTTTGACTATATTCGTTTGGGCAAAGCCGATATCATCATCACAGGTGGCTCGGAGGCAACAGTGACAACGACAGGTGTAGGAGGGTTCACGGCGATGCATGCAATGAGTACACGGAACGACGATCCTGCAACAGCATCTCGTCCTTACGACAAAGATCGTGATGGTTTTGTTTTGGGTGAAGGCGGTGGTGCTTTGATTTTGGAAGAATATGAACATGCTGTGGCGCGTGGTGCAAATATCCTTTGTGAAGTGGTGGGTACGGGCATGACTTGCGATGCACACCACATGACAGCCCCTGACCCAGAAGGCAAAGGTGTTATCAACTGTATGAATATTGCCTTGAAAGAAGCAGGTTTGTTGCCCGAGCAAGTGGATTATATCAACACACACGGCACTTCTACACCATTGGGTGATGTGGCGGAGTTGAAAGCCATCATGGGTGTTTTCGGTGAAAAAGCTTATGACATCAATATCAGTTCGACAAAATCCATGACAGGACACTTGTTGGGCGCAGCAGGCGGCATTGAAGCAGTGGCAGGCATTTTGGCGATGCAGCACGATTTTGTACCGCCTACAATCAACCACTTTACAGACGACCCAGAAATGGACAATCGCTTGAATTTGACCTTTAACGAAGCGCAACAACGCAGCTTGAATGTCGTATTAAGCAACGGCTTCGGTTTCGGTGGTCATAATACAACAGTGATTTTTAAGAGAATTTAAATATGGGTTTTTGAGTTATCCACTTTTGACCCCCTCAGTAATTGAGCATTAAAAATGATACATTATTAAGTATAGAGACAAAAGATTTTAAGATAAAAGACTTTTGAAAAACCTTTTATCCTAAAATCTTTTGTCCTTGTACCTACTACTTAATATCATCTTTAATGTTTGAGCATAGCTCAACGACCCAACAACCACTCACTTTTCAATAGATATAAGGTTTTGGGTTACATCAGAAAATTTTACAATTACAATTTTTCAAAAGACAAACTCTTAGCACGACGATTACACCAGATTTTAGGTTTTGTGCCTTCGGATTTAGCTTTGTACAAATTGGCTTTTTTCCACAAGTCCACCAATGCCGAAAAAGGCAATGGTGTTGCAGGACAAAACAATGAACGCCTCGAATATTTGGGTGATGCTGTATTGGGAACAATCGTCGCAGAGTATCTTTTCAACAAGTACCCCAACTCAGATGAAGGTTTTTTGACCAAAATGCGTTCAAAAATCGTCAAACGGAGTTCACTCAACAAGATTGGTGACAAAATGGCACTCGATACCATTTTGTTGGAGTACAACAACACGCGACTCAGTCGCTCGATGCTTGGTAATGCTGTGGAGGCATTGGTCGGTGCTATCTATCTCGAATGTGGCTACAACGAAACCAAACGTTATGTTGTCAAAAAACTCTTACGTAAATATTTAGATATTCACGAGTTAGAGACTTTTGATGACAACTACAAATCGCAGTTGCTCGAATGGTCGCAGAAAAACGGTAAGCAAGTGGCTTATAAGGTTATCGCAAAATACAAATTCGAGAAACGTGACCGATTCAAAGTAGCCGTTTTGTTGGACGGCAACAAAATCGCAGTAGCCGACGATTTTAACAAAAAATCGGCTGAACAAATGGCTTCCGAAAAGGCTTTGGTGGCTTTAGGCATCCGAACCGAAGAGGAAGAAGAGGATTAAATCGCTCAACAAGGGCAAAAATCAAAGGGCAAAACTTGAAAATAGTCAGTTTTGCCCTTTGATTTTTGCCCTATTCTCATTCCATACTGAGGGGGTACTAAAACATTGCATAATGCAATATTAAACCCTCGAAAACTTCTTTAAACACTCAAAAATATGTAAATTTGCGGCATGAAAGAAGAAACAGAAGTCTTAGAAGTACAAGCACCGAAAAGAGAATATAATGCCAATAGTATCACGGCACTCGAAGGTCTTGAAGCGGTGCGTTTGCGCCCGGGTATGTACATCGGCTCGACCGATTCTAAAGGTTTACACCATCTTGTTTGGGAGGTTGTTGATAACTCGATTGACGAACACCTTGCAGGTTTTTGTAAAAATATTGAGGTTATTATTCACAAAGACAACTCCATTTCTGTCCAAGACGATGGTCGTGGTATCCCAACAGGGATGCACGAGAAATTGCAAAAATCCGCTCTTGAAGTGGTTTTGACTGTTCTGCATGCAGGGGGTAAATTCGACAAAGACACTTACAAAGTGTCAGGTGGTTTGCACGGTGTGGGTGTGAGTTGTGTGAATGCGTTGTCTATTCACCTCCGTGCTGAGGTTCACCGCGAAGGAAAGATATTTGTTCAAGAGTTTTCGCAAGGTAAACCCTTGACAAATGTGCAAGTGGTTGGTGATTCTAATAAAACAGGTACAAAAATCACGTTCAAACCCGATGCAGATATTTTTGAAGATTTGGTTTATAAACACGAGACGTTGGCACACCGCTTGCGTGAATTGGCGTTTTTGAATAGTGGCTTGCGCCTTCGCTTGATTGATGAAAGACCTGATGCGAAAGATGAAGCCTACCCGACGGAGGAGTTTCACTCAGAAGAAGGTTTAAAAGGGTTTGTCAAATTCTTGGACGAAGCTCGTGACCAAATCATCAGTGAGCCTTTGTTCGTGAAAGGCAAAAAAGACGATGTTGAAGTCGAAATTTCATTCACTTACAACACAGGATATGCTGAAAACGTATTCAGTTTTGTGAATAATATCACAACGCGCGAAGGTGGTACGCATGTCAATGGTTTCCGCCGTGCTTTGGCTCGTGAGTTCAAGAACTACGGTGAAGACAATGGTTTATTTAAAAAAATAAAAGAAGCGGTTTCTGGCGATGACTTCCGTGAAGGTATGACTGCCGTTGTGTCTGTTAAAGTGCCGGAACCACAGTTCAAAGGTCAGACCAAAGGGGAATTGGGCAACTCGGAAGTAACAGCCATTGTCAGTCAAATTTTGGGCGAATACCTCAAACATTGGCTTGAAGAAAATACACCCGAAGCTAAAAAAATCGTTGATAAAGTTATCCTTTCTGCAACAGCGCGCCATGCTGCCCAGCGTGCGCGCGAACTTGTGCAACGCAAGGGCTCTTTGACGGGTGGTGGGTTGCCAGGCAAATTAGCAGATTGTGCGTCTAAAAATCCTGCTGACTCTGAGATCTTCCTCGTCGAAGGGGACTCAGCAGGTGGTACTGCGAAACAAGGTCGTGATCGTAATATTCAAGCAATTTTGCCACTTCGTGGTAAGATTTTGAACGTTGAAAAAGCCCTCGAACATAAAATTTATGAAAACGAGGAGATAAAAAATATGTTCACCGCCCTGGGTGTGCGTATTGCCGAAAATACTGAGGGGGAGCGTTATTTGAATATCGAAAAATTGCGCTATCACAAAATAGTCATCATGTGCGATGCCGACGTTGATGGTAGCCACATCACGACTTTGATTTTGACGTTTTTCTTCCGCTATATGCGCTCTTTGGTTGAAAACGGTCATATTTACGTAGCTGCACCACCACTTTATAAGGTGCAAAAAGGCAAACAATTCCGCTATTGTTGGACAGAAGACGACCGCCGCGAAGCCATTAGCCAATACTCGAAAGGCGAACATGATGATTCGGTCAAAACGCAACGATACAAAGGTTTGGGTGAAATGAATGCCGAGCAATTGTGGGAAACAACAATGGATCCTCAAACCCGTATTTTGAAAAAAGTACATATTGATGATGCCATCGAAGCAGACCATATTTTCTCGATGCTCATGGGCGATGAAGTGCCACCACGCCGTGCTTTCATCGAAGCCAATGCAAAATATGCGAAAGTAGATATTTGATAATCAAATTTTTATAATAAAAAAGGCGATAAGTTTCATTCATGAACCTTGTCGCCTTTTTTATTATAAAAATTATCGAAGTATTTGGTATAGTTTTTAGGAGCTAAAAATAATACTTCGGTAATTCTTTAGTTGAAAAACGGCGGCTTCGCCGCCGAAAAAATAAAACATCTCGCTCCAAAAGGTCTCTTTGCCGCCGAAGGCGGCTATTTTAAGTTATTTTAGGTACTAAACAATTACCGAACTATTGAAAAACTGACCGTGTATCTAAGCTAAAAAGCTTGGGTACACGCTTTTTGTTTTTAGGAATATCAATACATTTTTCTTGATTTTAAGGTAGTTTTGCATCTTATTTTTTGTGAAAGAACTTATAAAGAGATGAAAATCAGAGATATAACCCAATTTTTAGAAAAAATAGCACCCCCTCAGTATCAAGAGGGTTATGATAATGCAGGACTCATCGTTGGTGACCCGATGGCAGAAGTGACGGGTGCTTTGGTGTGTTTGGACTCCATTGAGAGTATTGTCGAAGAGGCTATTGAGCGTGGTTGCAACCTCATTGTGGCGCATCATCCTATTGTTTTCAAAGGTTTGAAGCGATTCACAGGCAAAAATTACGTGGAACGGACGGTGATGAAAGCCATCAAAAACGATATAGCTATCTATGCCATTCATACCAATTTGGACAGTGTGCTGCGGCAAGGTGTCAATACGCGTATCTGTGAACGATTGGGTTTAGTCAATTGCCGCATACTTGCCCCTAAACGTCAAACTTTGATGAAATTGACTACTTTTGTACCGATTGAAGATACGCAACGGGTTTTAGACGCACTTTATGCTGCAGGTGCAGGACAGATTGGCAATTATAAAAATTGCAGCTTCCGTACTGAGGGGGTTGGTACATTTCGCCCAACAGGTGCGGCAAACCCGACTATTGGCGTTTTAGACAAAGATGAAGAGGTTCGAGAACATAGAATTGAGGTTATTTTTGAGCAGTTTTTAGAAGGAAAGGTCTTGACTGCGCTGCGTCAGGCGCACCTTTATGAGGATGTCGCTTATTATTTGCACAGTTTAGAGAATGAAAATACAGAAGTGGGCAGTGGTATGATTGGTGACATTGGCAGCGATACTGAGAGGGGGGCTGAGTTGGATTTTTTACAGTTTTTGAAAGAAAAAATGCAAGTCTCATGTGTAAAATATACAGCACTTTTGGGCAAAAAAGTGAAGAAAGTAGCTGTTTGTGGCGGTTCGGGTGGCTTTTTGCTCAATCATGCCATTGGTGCTGGAGCAGATGTTTTCATTACAGCCGACTACAAATACCATGAGTTTTTTGATGCCGATGGCAAAATAGTGATAGCCGATATTGGTCATTTTGAGAGCGAACAGTTTACTATTGACTTGCTGAGTGAGGTTTTACAAAAAGAATTTGAGAAAATAAATGTTTTTTCGACAAAAAAAATAACAAACCCAGTAAATTATCTGTAAATTTGCGGGCTTTTTCAGAGTCTTTTTTCATTCAAAGAAAAGAACTTATGATTCTGAACTTCAACGACTTAAAAATTTGAAAAAAATATGGCTACAGCAAAAATTAGCAAAGAATTGACGACGGCGGAAAAATTGCGCCAACTTTATGAACTTCAATTAGTTGACTCTGAACTTGACGAACTCCAGAACATGAAAGGCGAATTGCCCATGGAAGTCAATGATTTGGAGGACGAAATAGCTGGTTTGGAAACGCGTACCCAAAAAGCTGACCAAAGTGCTGGAGAGCTGGAAGTAGAGATTAAAAAGCAAAAAGAAAATATCAAAATGGCGGAAGCATTGATTGAGCGTTACAAAAAGCAGCTCGACAATGTGAAAAATAACCGCGAGTTCGATGCTTTGAATAAAGAAATCGAATTACAACAATTAGATATTCAGTTGGCTGAAAAACGTATCCGCGAAGCACAACGCAACATCGAAGCAAAGAAAGAAGTGACTGATGTAGCAAAAAAACGCCTTGAGGTAAAATTGAAAGAATTGGATACCAAAAAGATAGAATTGCAAAAAATTCTTGAAAAAACAGAAAAAGAAGAAGAAAAACTCCGTAAAAAATCGGACAAAGCCCGAAAAGGCATCGAAGAGCGTTTGTTGAAATCATATGACAAAATCCGTACTTCTTACCGCAATGGTTTGTCAGTAGTTTCTGTTTCACGTAGCTCTTGCGGTGGTTGCTTCAATCATATTCCACCACAATTAACTTTAGAGATTGGTTTGCACAAAAAAATCGTAGCTTGCGAACATTGCGGTCGTATCTTAGTGGACGAAAGCATTATGCAAGTAGAGATGGCAGACTAATATTGAGTTATAAAATGTGTGATATGAAAAAAGCGACCCCTCAGTAAAGGTCGCTTTTTTCATATTTCATACGTTTATATTCAGAGGAAATGGCTTATAAAATCAAAGAAATATTTTACACGTTACAAGGCGAAGGCGCGCAAGCTGGTCGTCCAGCTGTTTTTTGCCGATTCGCAGGTTGCAATTTGTGGACAGGGCGCGAGCGCGACCGTTCAAAAGCCATTTGCCAATTCTGCGACACGGATTTTGTGGGAATAGATGGTGAAAATGGTGGACGTTACAAAACTGCGAATGACGTAGCCGCTAAAGTACTCTCTGTTTGGGGAGACCCCTCAGTAGGTAAGCCTTATGTGGTGTGTACAGGCGGTGAACCTGCTTTGCAACTTGACGCTGTGCTGGTAGAAGCCTTTCATGCAGTAGGTTTTGAAGTGGCGATTGAAACGAATGGCACTGTGCCTTTGCCCAAAGGGGTTGATTGGGTATGTGTGAGTCCAAAAGCGGGAACAGAATTGGTGATACTGAGGGGGTCGGAGTTGAAATTGGTTTTTCCGCAGAAAGGGGCTGAACCTGAACTATTTAAAGATTTGGATTTTGATTACTTCTATTTGCAGCCGATGGACAATACTTTTCAAAAAATAAATACACAGATGACTTTGGACTATTGTTTGAAAAATCCGCAGTGGCGATTGAGTCTGCAAACGCATAAAATTTTAGAGATACCGTAGTATATCGGTAAAAAATTTGTGCAACATTTTAAAACAGACTTTGTTAACTTTGCGTAGTGAAGTAAATAATTTCGTCAAACTTAAACCCTTAGTATCGTGTCCCTATTGACCAGCAAAACAACCAATGGTATCACTGTAAGCGTTGAAACTTTTTATCAAGACGACTACAGCCGCCCATTTGAGCATAAATATATTTTCGCTTATCGTATTACGATTAAAAACAACAGCGACTATACGGTGCAATTGATGACACGCCATTGGTATGTCTATGACTCAAATGGTGTTATGCGGGAGGTGGAAGGAGAAGGCGTTATTGGATTGTTACCAATTTTAGCACCTAACGAGACGCATCAATACATTTCGTGGTCACACTTATTTACCGATATGGGGAAAATGCACGGATATTACACGTTTATTAGACAAATTGATAGCGAATCTTTCAAGGTGATAATTCCTGAGTTTCACTTAGTTGCACCTTATAAATTGAACTGATGTTTTTTTAGTATAAGATTGGGAAATTCAACGTTTCGGCATCTTGTACAGCACATAAAAAATCGTCTTCGTACTTTAAAATGGTTTTTGACGTTTTAGAATCTTCGTGTCATTTTTAAACGCTCAAGACTTTCCTTTTTATGAAAAATACCATTTTAGCTGCACTTTTTTTGGTGACTTTTCTGTTTTTGACTGCCTGTGGTAAAGAGAAAACCATTTTTGAAAAAGAATATCCGATTCAAAATAGTACGTGGACTTATGCCGATACGTTGAAATTTGCGTTTGATATTACCGATACCACGGCTTTGTACGATATTGTCGTTCATATCAAACACAAACCAGACTACGGGTTTCAGAATCTTTACACGCGCATTCATACCCAATTTCCGAAAGGAGATCGAAGAAGTCAAACCCTCAATTTTGACTTAGCGGACAATACGGGCAAATGGGTAGGGAAAAAAAGTGGTAGTGGCTACAATTTTGAAGTCAAAATACAGAACAATGCGTTTTTCAATCAAATCGGGCAACACACCATTGTTTTGGAGCAACTGATGCGTGTGGAGTCGCTGGTAGGTATTGAAAAAATCAGCTTAGAAGTTGTCAATAAGGGTGATAAAAAATAACCGTTGGCATTAGTGTCATTACGCCATTTTACTGAGGGGTAGAGTTAATATTAACTAATGACCTATTGAACAACAATTCGTTAATTATTATTTATCAATTAGTTATGAGTTTAGAAGAAAGAATTCAGAAAGATCTCGTGACGGCTATGAAAGCCAAAGATGAGAAAGCCTTGAGAGCTATACGCTCTATCAAATCTGCTATTTTATTGTATAAAACAAGTGGTTCGGGTGTAGAGCTTAATGAAGAAGCTGAAATCAAAATGCTGCAAAAAATGGTCAAACAGCGTAAAGAATCGTTGTCTATTTATGAGCAACAAGGTCGTGCAGAGTTGGCACAAACTGAAAAAGAAGAGATAGAAGTCATCGAACAATACTTGCCTAAACAACTGAGTCCAGAAGACATCGAAGCACTTTTAAAAGATATTATCGCGGAGTTGGGTGCAACGAGTATGAAAGACATGGGCAAAGTGATGGCGGCTGCCAACCAAAAATTTGCAGGTCAAGCCGAAGGTGCTGTTGTTTCGGGCATCGTTAAGCGTCTGTTGGCTTAAAAACGAGTTTATAAACGGGTTTTGACTGTGTTCAAAGCCCGTTTTCTGTATCAATAAGAAATGAGGTATGAAAGAAGAAAAAATCATATTTAATGTCGAAGACATTGATTTTGAATTGGATAATACTGAGGGGGTCATTCGTTGGATTGAAAAAGTTGTTTTTTTAGAAAAAAAACGGATTGGGGCGATTAGTTATATATTCTGTAGTGACGATTACTTGCACGAACTCAATGTAGAATATCTCGACCACGACACACTGACCGATATTTTGACTTTCCCATACAGCCGCAGCCCACTCGAAGGCGATATTTTTATCAGTATTGACCGCGTCAAAGACAATGCAAACGATTTAGAGGTGTCTTTTGAAGATGAATTGCATCGTGTGATAATACATGGTGTTCTACACCTTTGCGGCTACCTCGACGAAACCGACGAAGAAGAAGCAATGATGCGAAAAAAAGAAGATGAAGCTTTGGCATTACGCTCAACGCTGTAAAACTTGCTACTTTGTATCAAAAATCCACCTAAAATATGCTTTACGAACAAATCCAAGAAGCTGTTGATTATATACGATTATATACCGACTTCACCCCTCAGTATGGTATCATACTTGGTACAGGTTTGGGTAACTTGACCGATGACTTGTTAATAGCCTGTGAGATTGAGTACCGTGATATTCCTCATTTTCCTGTTTCGACGGTGCAAAGCCACAAAGGGAAACTCGTTTTTGGCTATTTAGAAGGTCAAGCTGTGGTCGTCATGGCAGGGCGTTTCCATTATTATGAGGGCTATTCGGCTCGACAAGTGACTTTCCCTGTACGTGTTTTGAAGGCTTTAGGCATCGAAACATTGATTATTACAAATGTAACAGGTAGCACAAATGCAGACATCGAGGCAGGTGATATTGTTTTGGTACGTGACCACATTAATTTACAACCAGACAATCCATTGCGTGGAGACAATGATGAACGATTGGGTGTACGTTTTCCTGATATGAAAAATGCTTATGATAAAACCATGATAAACAAAGGATTATCAATCGCAAAAGCGCATCGTATTCGTATTCATACAGGTGTATATGTGGCTTTGCAAGGACCGAATCTGGAAACACCCGCTGAGTATAATTTCATTAACCGTATAGGTGGCGACTTAGTAGGTATGTCCACAGTGCCAGAGGTTTTGGTGGCTCGGCATTCAGATTTACGGACAATGGTGATTTCGATAGCTTCTAATAAATGTTTTCCGATTGAAGAAATCAAAGAGACGACAGTGGAGGATGTGATAGCCGTGGCAACGCAAGCAGAGCCTAAAATGCGCTTGATTATCAAAGAGTTATTGAAAAACTAAGCTATATACTGAGGGGTATAAAAAAAGGTTATCGCATAAGTTTTGATACTGCGATAACCTTTTTTATTTTAAAAAAGAGGAAGCTGTGAGAGAACTACTGCACTGAAAAGTCAGTGGAATTAGCTGCCACTTTCTACTTTTTTCTTATCTACGTCTTCCATGCCTTTGCGAATTTCATCTTCTACATTGGCACGAGCAGAGTTGAACTCTTTGATGCCCTTACCCAACCCACGCATGAGTTCAGGAATTTTGTTGCCACCAAATAGCAAAAGGACGATGACAAAAACGAAAAAGATTTCTTGACCGCCCAAACCGAATATCAAAAATAGTGAATTCATGTCTTATTGAATTTAAAATTATGAAAATTAAAACTCCTAAATTGTTGAGAACAAAGATAAGTTGTTTTGCTGACACTTAGACAGGCTTTTTGCAATTTCGTTTAATCTTGAAAAGATATGACAAAATTTTGAAAGAATATTTGTTGAAAGACATGAAAGATGAAAAATTGGTATAAAATTTTCTTACTTTACATCATTAGGGTGTCAAATATATCAAAAACGAATCTTCTCTTTATTGCCCAGTCACAGAATTTGCGTTTTATTTTATTTTCAAATATCGGAAAACTTGTTACTTGGTACGATTTATTAAATTTTTGTTTCGTAAAGTAAATATCATTCACCATACACATAAATATCAAAAAATGAAACTGAGAAAACTGTGTTTTACTCTTATTTTATGCGCCTTTGTCGGTCTTATTTTTGCCCAAGGTAGTAAAAGTGACGCGACGGCTTCTGTTAATGACAAAAAACAAAAACCGAATACAAAAACAGAATCCAACGCAGATACCGACAAAACACCTCGACGCATAGTCGCATCTGGTACTAATGCGAGTATCAAAAATGCCAGTATGTTGAATAGCGATAAGGACGATTTTTCACCTGTTTTTTATAATAATGGACTTATTTATTGTTCAACTGCCAAAAAAGGGTCGAAAAAAGCATCTTCAAAAAAAGATGATAATGATGCACCCGAAGATATAAACTTAAAGTATGCGCTGTTCGATTCTTTAGGTAATTTGATGAAGCCTGCCAATTTTGGTCATCGTGCCAATACGAAGACTAACGAAGGCCCTTCTTGTTTCACGGCTAATGAGGATACACTTTATTTGTCGCGGACAGCATCAAAAGGAGGTGTCGTGACATTGAATAAAAGTGGTAAAGCAACGCTAAAAATTTATATCAAAACGCGTGATACATCAAGTAATTTCGTTGGTGAAGAAATTTTGCCATTTGAAAGTGAAAACTATTCGTATTGTCACCCCACATTGTCTGCAGATGGTAACAGGTTGTATTTTGCTTCGGATATGCCAGGTGGTTTTGGCGGCATGGATTTGTGGGTGTCACGTAGAATGAAAGACGGATCTTGGTCACAACCTATTAATTTAGGTGCTCGTGTTAATTCTGCCAAAAATGAAGTTTTTCCGTATATGTCTGAAAAAGGCAATCTCTATTACTCGTCCGATGGCATGCCCAATGGCAAAGGGGGGTACGATTTGTATCGCATTGAAATTGAGCATCGCACAGCACGCTCTTTTCCTTTGGGTGAGCCGTTCAATACTGAGGGGGATGATTTTGGTATCATGTTTTTGCCTAAAAGTGAAACGAAAGGCTATTTTTCTTCCAATAGAAAAGGAGGCTCTGGTGGTGATGATATTTATGAATTTGAATTCATTAAACAATAGACTTGTTACGTATTGATTATATTTTTAGCCGCCTTTGGCGGCAAATAAACTTTGAGGAGCGAGTGATTTTTGAGGAAAATTTTGGCTTTGCCAAAATTTTCCTCAAAAAATCACTCGCTCCAAAAGAAAATCTTTCAAAGTACGCTTTTTGGGCATAGCGCAAAACAGTGAGTAATAGCTAACAAATTGATTTTCAATTTACAGCAAGTCTAATAGTATAAACAATTGATTATCAAATTTTGTAAAAAAATAACGCTCTGGTTTCAAAACCAGAGCGTTATTTTTTTGGAGTAAAATCAATAATTCACAAAATAGCGGTCAAAACTACCGTCGTCATAATAGTCAATGACGGCATAAGCGGGCGGAAAATCTTGAAATGCACCTTTCCACCATGCGCCGCACACTGCGCCATTGCAATAGTAAGTGATGCCTAAATATTTGACTTCATCTTGCATATGAATATGACCACTCAAGCACAGGCGAATGTTAGGAAAGTTTTTGAACAGGTTTTTTAACTTAAAAAAGTCGGTGTGCATGAGGTTTCTTTTAGTGAGAAGGTCTCCGTTGGGTTCATGTTTGCCATAAAATAAGCCTGAACACATGGAAAGAATTGGTATGTGGCTGACGATACAAATATGCTTATTAGGCGCACACGTTTTGAGTTCATTTTCCAGCCAAGCATATTGTTCCACATCCAAATAAGCGATATAACCGCCTGCTTGATTGAGTTGCACAGAGTCCAAAATGATGAATTTCCAACCCGCCCGTTCAAAACTATAATAGCGTTTGGGCAACCCTAATTCTTCGATTGCCCACTGTTTTCCATACAATTTTTCAGTTTGTAAACCATTAAATTTACTAAACCATCCCCAAATATCGTGATTACCAATAGCATGAACGACTGGAAGTGTGTTTTCAGCCTTCAATATTGATTTATAGACTTTCCATTGAGCCTCGGTTTCTTCTTTCGTTTTTTCGAGGGCATCCATAATGCAATCGCCGCTGTTGATGATAAAATCAGCTTTTGGATTGAGTGAATTGGCACTTTTGAGTGCACGCGCCATACCCTCTTCAGCCGTTTTATCGGGTTTAACGTGTATATCGGTCAAGTGTGCGATGCGCAAAACTCTCTTTTTAGGTGGTACAGATTCGCTCATGAGTGTTGAGGCATCGGTCGTTACTACTGAGGGGGTAGTTGCGGGCATTGCACTTGTAGTTGTTACGCTCGATGTTGCAGCAGCAGACAAAAGCGTATGAGCTATGAAGTTTCGACGGTTCATGTTGGACGTTAATTTTTTGTAAAATGTAAATATTGAACGCTAAGAAAGATAAAATAGTCCAAATTCCAGGCCAAATTTTTTTTTTCTAATTTCTCAACTACTTCAAACGCTTCACAAGAACAGTACGAATGGGCCTAAAAATGCTTTAACAGTAGCTTTAGGGGCTGTTTTGTAACTAATTTGATTTTATTTTTAATTTAAATTGAAATTTTTTGAAAATAATATTATCAAATTGTTTTCATTTGTAAAATATTCACTAATTTGCGGCATAATTAAAATTGGACACATTTTTGTAATCAGAATGATGACATAGATTTTATATTTTTATCATCAAACATACTTTTTGACTTATGAAAATTCTCATGTTTTTAGCCATGTGGCTTTTAGTAGAAATAGCTTTTAAAGTGTCAAAACAAAACTTCAGTCAGCGTCGTGACACCCGCAGTCAGGTTTTAGATGATTGGGAATTTTTGAAAAGCTAACAGCAGAATATTACTCCTCACTTTTTTGATTTTGGTATTCTCTCAATAATTTTGGTTGCCCCCTCAGTATTTAGATTGGTTGCCTCCTTTTTTTACTGAGTGGGGTTAAAAACATCAAGGTTTGCAGATGCGAAAGCATTTTGCAGACCTTTTTTATTGCATTGATTTTCAGGCTGTTGTGAGGTTTTTAAAATTTTTAGAAAAAAATTTCAAAGTTTCAAGAACTTTTTTGAAAAATATGTGTCTATACACTTAAATTTGCAACACATAATTTTTACGACTTTAAAAATTCATTTATAAACTTTTAAAAAGAGAATCAATGGCAACGACAAAATGGGCAATAGACCCAACACACACAGAAATCCAATTCAAAGTAAAACACTTGATGATTACGACTGTCACGGGCAATTTTGATGCCTTTTCGGGCGAGGCGACGACTGAGGGGGATGATTTTGAAGGTGCAAATGTGAATTTTTCTGCTCAAATTGCATCCATCCGCACAGGCAATGAGCAACGCGATGGGCATTTGAAAAGTGCCGACTTCTTTGATGCAGAACAATTTCCGACACTCGGTTTTGAAAGTAAAACATTCAGTGGTGGTAAATTGTTAGGTGATTTGACGATGCACGGTGTGACTAAAGAAGTGGCTCTGGACGCTGAGTTTTTAGGTATTGCCAAAGACCCTTGGGGTAATGTGAAAGCGGGTTTTGAATTAGAGGGTAAAATCAAACGTTCAGATTTTGGCTTAACGTGGAATGCACCCACAGAGGCGGGTGGTGTTTTAGTATCAGATGATGTCCGTTTGATAGCCAGCGTACAATTGGTAAAAACAGCATAATTCGATGCGTTGTTTTGGGTTCAGAAATGTGCCAAATCTAAATAGCGTATCCAAAACTAAAATAAGAAAATGTCAAACTCAATCTTACACAAATCGGAAACACGTGGACGTGCCAATCATGGTTGGCTCGATGCACGTCATTCGTTCAGTTTTGCGGGCTATTACAACCCCGAGCGAATGCACTTTGGCGTTTTGCGCGTTCTGAACGATGATATTGTCGCACCTGCGATGGGTTTTGGTACGCATCCGCACGATAATATGGAAATCATTACGATTCCATTGCGGGGAGCTTTGCGCCATCGTGACTCAATGGGCAATGAAGCTGTGATTCAACAAAATGAGGTGCAAGTGATGTCCGCAGGAACGGGTATTCAACATTCAGAGTTCAATGCCAACCGCGACAAAGACATCAATTTACTGCAAATTTGGTTGTTTCCGAAGTTTAGAAACGTCAAACCGCGATATGCACAACACACTTTTCTGCCTGAAGATCGCGTGAATCAGCTTCAAGTCGTGGTGGCACCACTTGGCTCAGAAGAAGAAAAAGGTGATGCTGTGGGTATTCATCAAGATGCGTGGTTTTCGTTGGGGACGCTCAAACAAGGTTTCGAGGAGGCATACAATGTGAAAAAAGCAGGCAATGGCGTATATGTATTCGTCATCGAAGGTTCTGCCACAGTAGATGGACAGCCCCTCAGTAAACGCGATGCTTTGGGTGTTTGGGATACAGACAGTGTGCATATAAAAGCGGACTCAGATGCAGAGATTTTAATCATGGATATACCTATGTCATTGGGTTAGATTTTATAGGGCAATGAGATAGCCATATAGTACGTATAGTGTATTGATTTCCAATAGACTGTATGTATTGTATGGCTATTTTTTTATTTATCTTTGCAAAAAAAGAACTTGGAACGAAAAATCGGACAATATACAGGTCAAGAAAAAGGCACACTCATCATTGCTTTAGCGGCTATGCACGGCAATGAACCCGCAGGCATTCGAGCCTTGCGCGACCTTTTTCAATTACTCGAAGAAGAGCCTAAACGCAACTGGGGTTTCAATTTTAAAGGACGATTGGTGGGGTTAATCGGCAATATTCAAGCCTATGAACGCCGACTACGCTATGTGAAAACAGATTTAAATCGTCATTTGACTCTTGAAAACTATGAAAAAGCGTTGCAAATACCTACCGAACGGTTAATCTATGAAGATTTGGAACTCATCGAACTGCTCGATACTATCCGATATGAGATTGACGACTACAAACCGAGCCGTTTGATTGTACTCGACTTGCATACGACCTCTGCG
Source organism: Saprospiraceae bacterium (assembly GCA_016787525.1). Lineage (GTDB taxonomy): Bacteria > Bacteroidota > Bacteroidia > Chitinophagales > Saprospiraceae > JAAFJT01. The sequence continues at coordinate 82,931 of JAEUUP010000047.1, forward strand.
GCAGGCGGTATCTTTAGCATTGTGAGTGATGATGAAGAAAGTTTGAGAATGGCTGCTGAACTTAAAGCACCCGTCGTATTGGGTATGGTAGGCAACACAGGTGGCACAACTTTACACTATTTCAAGGAGGACAATACAGGAATCCCGACAGTGACGATTGTTTTTGAAGCAGGTCAACATGAAGATGCTTTTTCGGTGCAAAGAACCATTGCGTGGCTTGTCAACCTATTGCGTACTGAGGGGGTAGTTGCGCCAGAAGATGTCGAGAGCCGACACGATATTGTACTGAAAAACTACTCTAAAAATTTGCCCAAAATTGTTGAATTGATTGATGTACATCACATTCAGCCGCACGACCAGTTTTTGATGCGCGAAGGTTTTGTGAATTTTCAGCCTGTAAAAAAAGAGGACGTATTAGCAGACGACAAAAACGGAGAGATAAAAGCACCCGAAGACTGCCTTTTGCTCATGCCTTTGTATCAGAAACATGGGACAGAAGGTTTCTTTTTGGTTAAAGAAAGAAAAACGTGACAACCTCTGCTATGCCGCAGTCAAGTCTTTTTGACCAATAAATGCTCTCACGACATTTTCAGCTTCTTTAAAGGCTCGCTCCAACACATCGTTCACCACGACTTTGTCAAACCTCTCTTCATAAGTTAATTCTTCGGTGGCTCTTGCGATGCGTTTGCGGAGGCTTTCAGTCGTTTCAGTCTTACGATTTTTCAACCTTTCCATCAAAATCTCTTTCGATGGTGGTTTGATGAAAATAGCGAGCGACTCATTGGGATAAGCATTTTTGATATTTGTCGCTCCTTTCACATCTACATCGAAGATGATGCACTTGCCCAATGACCACAAACGCTCCATTTCACTCTTCAAAGTGCCATAATATTGGTCGTCATACACTTCTTCAAATTCCAAAAAGGCCCCCTCAGTAACACGCTGTTTAAACTCCGCGGTTGAGAGAAAATAATAGTCCAAACCGTCAACCTCATGCGAACGACGCGCACGGTTAGTAGCCGAAACAGAAAAAGCCAATCCTGGAAATGTTCTCAAAAGATGATGAACAATAGTCGTTTTGCCCGCACCAGATGGTGCTGTGACGATGATGAGTTTTTTCATGTGTTGATTGATTTTTAGTTATTGGTTGAATTGTTGTTGGTTAATTGAAAACAACCAATCAGCCAACAATCATCCAATTAAACAAGATTAGCAATCAATTCTTTTATTTTTTCTAATTCATCCTTCATTTGCACCACAAGATGCTGGATATTGGCAGAATAAGCCTTTGATCCCAAAGTATTGATTTCGCGCCCAATTTCTTGTGAGATGAAATTCAAAGTTTTACCTTTAGAGGTGCTTTTTTTATCATTTAAAGTTTCTAAAAAATAGCGGCAATGTTGAGTCAAACGCACTTTTTCTTCAGTGACATCTATTTTTTCGAGATAAAAAAGCACTTCTTGTTCAAACCTGTTTTTATCTACATTCTCTTTACCCATAAACTCTTCGAGATTTTGCTTCATGCGTTGTCTGAGTTTTACAACACGTTCTTTTTCAAAGGGTTCAACCTCTGTTAATAAACGACTGATAATGTCCACACGCAGGCGCAAGTCTTTTTCCATAGCCCCCCCCTCAGTAAGTCGGAAATTATTGAAGTCTACCAAAGCCTCGTTGATGGCTTCGAGCGTGGCTTGCCATTGTTCCTCTTGCACCGAATCTTCATCTGAGCCTAATACATTGGGCAAGCGCAAAATAGCTTGCAAGACATCACCGTGTTCGATACCCAACTCGGTTTTGAGTTGTGACAACTCCTTATAATAGCGTCTAAACAGCTCGTGGTTCAGCACAAAATCATCTTCACCCGTCATAGAACGCATATGGATACTCATATCAATTTTACCTCTTTCTGCTTTTTCGGTCAGAATGCGGCGTAAGTCAATTTCTTTCTCCTTATAGTTAGAAGGCATTTTGAAACGAATATCCGTCATCTTTGAGTTCAAAGCACGAATTTCAATTGTTACAGTTTTGTCACCAAAAGAGCGTGTCGAACGCCCATAACCAGTCATTGAAAAGAGCATATTATTGGGAATTTTGTATCCAAAAAAGGAAAGTCTGTTTTATGTAGAAAAAGAACGGCAAATATACTAAAACCCAAACGAGAATCGGGTTAAAAATTTTTTTTTAAACTTTTTTTGTCTAAACTATTGAAAATCAATTCAATACTTGTATTTTCGTTTTACAATTGAGAGAATGTGCGTTGTTAGTTGTTTTTGAAATAGGAAAGCCTTACTTTTTATGTTTTTTTTTACAAAAAAGAAGGCAATTTTCTATAAATATTAAGAAAAATAGAAAAATTGGCAAACAATTTGATTTGTTGTCCGTATAAAGTATTGATTTTCAGATACGTAAGTTTCAGTAAATTATAAATTTTATAAAAAAAGATTCAAAAAGGGCTTTATAATTCAGAATAAAAAACAGAGATTTGCCCCACTTTTGACGAAACGAAAGAAAAGCGAGAACATCATTCATAACTCATTCTAAATCAATTCATAATGAGAAAAGCTGATATAGTAGCAGCCATTTCAGAAAAAACGGGACTTGCCAAAGTAGATGTATTAGTTGCTTTGGAAACTTTTTTTAACGAAGTCCGTGAAACAATGGGTAACGGCGAAAACGTCTATATCCGTGGTTTTGGCTCGTTTGTAATTAAAAAACGTGCCGCAAAAACAGGTCGTAACATTAAGCGTAATAAAACAGTTCAGATTCCTGAACATTATATTCCTGCTTTCAAACCTGCAAAAATTTTCACTGAGCATGTGAAAACCAGCGTAACTTCTTTACCTGATGACAAGGATGAAGAATAACAACGCTTAAAACTTCAATATTCTAAAAGCGGCGAAACTTCAAAGTAGCATTCCTTGTTACTTTGAAGTTTCGCCGTATGGAATAGACCCGACTCAAATCTCCTTAAAATGAACAGACAACAAATCATCGCCATTGCGTCTGCTTTAGTCTTATTTTTTGTACTCTATTTTGGTTGTGATGTTCAGTCGAAGGAACAACAAACCATCGAAACGGCGCGCGCGCTCACAGGCACGACGCTCGATATTGCTACGCTTATCAAAGAAGCCACACAATCATTGAAGCCTGCACAAGCCACTGATATTCACTTACTTACTCAAAAGTCTGAGGCGGCTAAAGACCCCTCAGTATTGAAGCAATTGTCGGCAGCTTGGCACAATGCAAGACACGACGAAGTGGCGGCTCACTACGCCGAGCAGGTTGCTGAATTGGAAAAAACGGATGAAGCATGGTCTATTGCAGGTGCAAACTACTACCTCGCTTTACAGAAAGCCGAAGATAAGCCACTGCGCGACTTCTGTACCAATCAAGCGACTAAAGCTTTCCAAAATGCGGCATCACTCAATCCAACTAAATTGGAACACCGCATCAATCTCGCCCTCTGCTACACTGAAAATCCGCCGCAGGACAATCCAATGAAGGGTATTTTATTGCTCCGCGAGTTAGATGCGCAGAATCCTGACAATGTGGCGGTCAACTATCAATTGGCACGGTTGGCCATCAAAACAAAACAGTTTGACAGAGCTGTTGGGCGTTTGGAAAAAATGGTGACAATCGAACCCAATAACGCTAAAGTGGTTTGTCTTTTGGCGGAAGCCTACGCTGGAGCTAATAACCCGAAAGCCACAGAAATGACTCAGAAATGCGAGTCGTTATCAAAATCGTTACAATGATAGTGTTTTAGAGAACTATTCATATAAAATATGCGTTTACCCAAAACGTCGTTGGTATAGAGTATCAACGACGTTTTTCTTTTTCTTGCACTCAGAAGCTGTTTTAAAACCTAATCGAACAATCACGCACTGTTTTTTCTGCTCCGAAGGACTCCTTCGGAGCAGAAAAACAGTCAAAAATAGTGTTTATAGGTTTTAAAACAGCTTCTCATACTTTTTTGAATAGGATGGAATACAATTATTTAGAACCCACACATAATGTAGAACCCAAGCATATTACCTTTTGGGAAAGTCTGCGTTTTCCCTTGTATTTTACCATTGGCATTTGGTTTATTCACCTTGTCCAAGTGCTTTTAGATATTGACTTAGGTTGGTGGGGTATTTATCCGCGTGAGGCATTTGGTTTGCGCGGCATTCTGTTTGCGCCACTTCTACACAGCGATTGGGGGCATTTGACTTCTAACTCTGTCCCATTTTTGGTGTGTGCGACCATGATTGTCTATTTTTTTCCCCGTGTTGCTTTGCGTTCTTTTATGGTTATTTATTTCGTAACGGGTTTTTGCGTTTGGGTTTTTGCGCGGACGGGCGTTTTTCATATTGGCTTGAGTTATGTAGTCTATGGTTTGGTCTCTTTCATTTTTTGGACGGGTGTGTTTCGTCGCAGTTTGCGCAGCATTATTTTATCGCTCATCATTGTGACGCTTTATAGTGGTATGTTTTCAGGTGTTTTGCCGACAACAGAGGTTTTACAACGCCATATCAGTTGGGAAAGCCATCTCATTGGGGCGATTATCGGCATCATTACGGCTTATTTTTACAAAGAAGAAGTCGAACACGATGAATTTGAGACCCCCTCAGTATCCGATGAGTCAAAAACTGCTTTTTTAGCCCCCGATGTTTTTGACAAAACAAAAGCACAACGGTTGTTTGAAGAAGAAGAACGCCGTCGCCTCGAACAGGAAGAACGCATGAGACATTTTCCACCTTTTGATGGCTGGACATCGAGTATCGGTTAATGTATTCTATTTGTAAATGGCACTCAGGTCTTGCCGATTGATGGCAGCTGCCATCAGTTCTGAAAATTTGTCGGGCGTGCAAGCGAAAACAGGGAGATTCATAGCGGCAAATCGGGCAGCATTGTGTTTGTCGTAAACGGGTTTGCCTTCATCGCTCAAAGCTAATAGGATGATAATAGTGACACCCGACTCTTTGATTTCCAACATTTTATCGAACATGATTTCACTATTTCCACCCTCAAAAAGGTCTGAAATCAGAATAAGAATCGTATCCGAAGGGTTTGAAATAACCCCCTCAGTAAAATGCAAGGCTTTAGTAATATCCGTTCCACCGCCCAATTGGGTACAAAAAAGCAGTTCAACAGGGTCGTTCAGGTGAGCTGTCAAATCCACAACTTCTGTATCGAAAACAACCATCTGCGTTTTGATGGCGCGCAACGAAGCCATGACAGCCCCAAAAACAGAAGCATACACCACACTCGTGGACATCGAGCCGCTTTCATCAACCAACAAAATCACATGCCGCAAAGATTGCCCGCGACGACCACGCCCAACCAACGTTTCGGGTATAATGGTTTGTAAATCAGTCTGATAGTGTTTGAGATTGGCACGGATGGTTTTGTCCCAATCTATCTCATTCCTACGCGGATGGCGATTGCGAACAGCTCGGCTCAATGCGCCACGAATGGCTTCACGCAAAGGTTGGTTCAGTTTTTTTTCCAACTCTTCAACCACTTTTCGGACTACCAACCGCGCTGTCTCTCGGGTTTGGTCGGGCATGGCTTTGTTGAGCGATAGAATAGTGGTAGCGAGATGAATATCAGGTTGTAGGCTTTCCAATAATTCAGGTTGCAGCAGCATTTGGTTCAAGTCAAGCCGTTCCAGTGCATCGCGCTGCATGACTTGAACCATGGGCGTTGGAAAATATTTGCGAATATCACCCAACCAACGATTCATAAAGGGTGTTGACTTACCCAAACCTCCTTTGCGGTCTGCATCGCCGCCGTAAAGGGCTTCGAGGGTTTCATCCATGCCTTGCTCTTGTTCATTGAACCCAAAATCACTCTGCGGAGCATCTTCCAAATCGAGTTTAGGTACCCCCTCAGTATCGGCATCTTTTCCCAGTATGAGTCGCCATTTTTTTAGTTTTTCATCTATCATCTCTCGATAAGACATTCGTCATTGTAGGAAATAGTTTTTAGCATAAGTAATTGATAAATAATGGCTTGAGAATAATGCTCAACGGTTACTCATGACCTCCGTTTCCAATTATTGTTCAAAACTTTCAGAACGGCCATCGCCAAACCACCTTGAATGGCTCGATTGTTCGACAGTACAACCACACCTGTTTGCGTTTGTGGCATAAAAACTAGAGCAACTGAGTGTCCGCTTGTAGCACCTGATGACATACATATAGGGAAATGTTTTTTTTCATTAAAAATGTGCAGACCATTGCCCACCAATGTGTGTTTGCTGGTTTTAGTTGGAAAAAGGGGCTTTTGCATCTCTTTCAGGTAACCTTTTTTGTCCAAACTGTCCACATTTAATTGCCACTGTACAAAACCAAGTAACTGATTCATATTGGTACAGCCGCCTACGGCAGACTGAAAAATAGAAGCTACCTGCCAAGGTTCAACAGGTTTGTTTGCCAAATTGTAGCCATGCACTAAAGGGACATCACCGAATTTTGCAAAAGGCTGCCACCAGAGTTCTTCGTCCACATTTTCTAAAATATTGCCCACCAACACATAGTTGAGGTTAGAAAAAAGGTAATGACCTGTTTGCCAATGAGTTGTATCTTGGCGTTTCAAAAAATCAAAAAAGGCTCTCTCAGTGTAATGCCCAAAAGGTTGCTCTTTTTCTTGTTCTATTTCGCCCCAATCGTCAGGGAATTTGGGTAAGCCACTTGTGTGTGTGACCAAATTGAGTAAAGTTATTTGGTCACCTGCTGCAAACCTTTGAGTAGGTTTTAAGTATGTATTGACTGTTGAGTCATAGTTTAAAATGCCTTGTTTGACTAAAAAAAGAACATTAGCCGCCGTAAAAGTCTGTGTCAATGAGCCTATTTGGAAATAGGTATTGGCTCCAAAAGCTTGATTTTGAGTATCAGAAGCCTGTCCAATTGGAAAAATCCAGGTCGAATCATGATCAATGCAACCAATGATAAAGCCCGAAGCTTTGAGCGAATCGTAGCGATTCTCATAGGCAATAGCACGCTCGATTTGACGTTTAAGGAAAGTACTGTTTTGTGTATAAATATTTGAATTTAAACACATTGAAAGTAAAAAAAATACTATTAGCCTTGTCATAGTTGTTGATTTTGCTCAGTATCTTTCAGAATATTAATCCAATAGATTTTCTTTGGAAAAAAGTGTTTGGGTTGCAAATATGGCATTAAGATTTCAAAACAAAGGCAATTCACATTTGAAAATACCATTTTAGTTTGTTTCTTTGCAAAATGCGATTACTTTTATATACAACCTTTCTATTTCTAAGCCTAAATATCTGTGCTCAAAATACTCCTACGGCGGCGATCATTCGCGATTTCGCTTTTGAAGGTAATCGTAAAACAAAAACCGCTGTATTGACGCGCGAATTGACCATAAAAATTGGTGATACTATACCCCTCAGTAAATTAGCAGTCGTGTTGGAAGAAAATCGCCTGCGGTTGTTAAATACAAACCTATTTAATGAGGTAAAAATAAATGTCAAAAATTGGAGCTTAGATGACAAAGTGACTATTACCATCAGCCTAGTCGAACGCTGGTATTTCTATCCTATTCCCATTTTTGAAATTGCTGACCGAGATTTTAATGTCTGGTGGAAAGAGCAACACCATGATTTGCGCCGCACAAACTACGGTATTCGACTTGTCCACAGCAATTTTACAGGACGGCGTGACCCACTTTCAGCACTGATTCGCTTTGGCTATACTCCACGATTTTCGGGAAGTTATAGTTTTCCTTATCTCGATAAAAAACAAACTGTGGGTGCTTCAGTCGGTTTTTACTATTGGACTAATCGTGAAATTGGCTACACGACACTCAATAATCGCCTCATTTTCTATAAAAAACCCGACAAAAATGTGTTAACAGGTTTCTCGACCAATATTGGTGTTGGCTACAGACCGGGGCTTTTTCAAGGTCACAATTGGTCTCTCGGCTACTCGAAACAGACTTTGGATACTGCCATTTCAGAAAATCGAAACCAAGACTATTTTCTGAATCGGAAAACAGAGCAAAATTACTTTTGGGCTTCCTACGACTTTGCTCACGACAACCGTGATTTCAGACCATATCCAACCAAAGGACATCTGTTTAACTTAAATATCGGCAAGTCAGGTCTTTTCAAAACCGATGATGTCAATTTGTTGAGCATCAGTGCCAAATGGTCACAATACACCCGTTTAAGCAAAAAATTGCTTTTAGAAACCATCGTTCGGGGCAAAACGACTTTAAGCTCTGATGTTTTGCCCTACAATTTTCAGCGTGCTATTGGCTATGGAGCGGACTATCTGCGTGGTTATGAGCTTTTTGTGGTTGATGGCTACAATTTTGGTGTGCTAAAGAACAGCTTTCGCTTCCAACTGATTGACAAAGATTATGATTTGTCTCGTTATACCCAAAAATATAAACCGCTCAGTGGCTTTAAGACACTCCCTGTCAAATGCTTTTTGTCATTCAACTCAGATTTAGCCTACGTTCATACCCCTCAGTATAAAGCCGTCAATAACTTTAACAATCGCTTGTTGTATGGTACTGGTGTTGGTTTAGATGTGTTGGCGTACAACGGCATGTTATGGCAGTTTGAATACAGCTTCAATCACATAGGTAAAGGCGGTTTTTATTTGCATTACAAATCTGGTTTTTAGAAAATTAGCAAATATATTATGGTAAAAATAACGGTTAAACAACCTCAATAGCCTTAAAATGTCTATTGAGACAAATAAAAATTGCTCGTCTTTTAAAGTTGGTAAAAAAAAATCTATATTTAGCCTTCATTTTTAAAAATAAATTTCATCACCAACCAGATACAAATTATGGCTGAAACAGCAGAGGTAAAAAACAGTACACCTAAATCCACCAAAATGCCGAACAGCATTTGGTACATCGTTGGCAACGAAGCGGCAGAACGCTTTAACTATTACGGGCTTCGTGCCATTCTCACCACGTACCTTGTGGCTCAATATATGCTCCAAAGTGGTATGGACAAACCAACCGCCGAAGCCGCATCGAATGCAAAAACCCACGATTTTGTGGCATTGAGTTATCTTTTACCCTTGTTTGGTGGTATGATTGCCGACTGGTTTTGGGGCAAATACAAAACCATTTTTTGGTTGTCGTTGGTCTATTGTGCGGGCTGTTTGATTTTTGCTTTCTCGACTGGTGGTAATGCTACCGACCCTGCCAATTTGCAGATGCTGGGCATCGGTCTGATTTTGATTGCCACTGGGGCAGGAGGTATTAAGCCATGTGTCTCAGCTAATGTGGGCGACCAATTCACAGAGGAAAATACACATTTGATACCACGGGCTTTTGACTATTTCTATTTCAGTATCAACACAGGCTCTTTGTTGTCTATTACTTTGATTCCTTATCTCAACAAGCATTTTGGACCACGCATCGCTTTCATGGTGCCTGCTGTTGCTATGTTGACAGCAACCATTGTCTTTTGGATGGGACGCAACAAATACATCAAAGTACCACCTAAAGGCGATAGCAACAAACAAGTCATTTTCGCAACTTCATTACTGACATTGATTGCTAGCTACTACTACATGGACGGTGTTTTAGGTATGGGAATGTTGCCTGTGATGCTGGTTTGGGCAGCCCTTGTGATCGTTGTGGCTTTGATTTTCCAAAAACAATGGTTTGCGGCACCAGGTAATTTCATCGGTATCAATCTCTATGCATTGCTCAATGGCGGCTTCAAAAAAGCAGAAGACCGCTTTGGTGCAGAAACCATTGATGGCATCCAAGCTGTTTGGCGTGTGTTGGCAATTTTTGCTTTTATTCCATTTTTTTGGGCTTTGTGGGATCAAAGTACCTCAGAATGGGTCGTTCAAGCGACAAAAATGGACTTAAACCTTTTCGGTATCGAGTTTATAGCAGAGCAAATGCAACTTTTTAATGCCCTTTTGATTTTGTTATTCATTCCACTCTTCTCATTTGGTATTTATCCGATGGTCGAAAAAATGGGTATCAAAGTCACATCCTTGCGTAAACTGGGTGCAGGTTTTTTTGTCACGGCTTTGTCGTTTGTGGTTATTGCTGTGATACAAACATGGATTGACGGCGGCGACAAACCCAATATCATCTGGCAACTTTTGGCATATATCATCTTGACAGCTGGCGAAATTTTGATTTCAATCACGGGTCTCGAATATGCTTATACACGCTCGCCAGCCACTATGAAGTCCACCATCATGGCTTGCTATTTATTGTCCGTCACGATGGGCAATGTTCTTGTGTCTTTCATTCAAAAAAATATTGAAAACAAAGGCTTTTTCGCTCAATTCCATGGGGCTTCCTTCTTTTGGTTGTTCGCAGGCATCTGTGCGACAGCTGGAGTATTGTTCGCTTTGATTTCACCGCGTATCAAAGAGAAAATCTATGTTGGTAATACGAGCGATACGGATTAAATAATATATACCCTACAAAAAAGTCTCGAATCACTATTGTATTCGAGACTTTTTTGCCTTATAGGGCAAACGCATGGTATTAGTGCTAAGAAACCGTTTTAAAACTTAAAAGTACAATTACTGACTGTTTTTCTGCAAGCAGAAAAAAGCGTACAAAGAAGAATTTTTATAGAGCGCATGTCAGTTTTGTCTCGTTAACGAGGCAAAACTGACATGCGCTCTGAAAAAATTCTCTTCATAGCACGCATTTCGAGCGCAGCGAGAAACAGTGAGTGGTAAGTTTTAAAACAGCTTCTAAAAGTGTGGAGGATAAAAATAGGGAAAGGCTTGCCCCTTCTTGATGCGAAAAATAGTAAGCGTTTAATCTTTTTCAGTGTGAGTATCAAAAAAATAGCCTATAAATAAAAAGCCACTCTGATGATTCAGAATGGCTTTTCTATAAAAAAAGTATTAGAAATTACATGTTTTTGATGATTTCGTCACCGAACTCAGAACATTTCAATTTTGTTGCACCTTCCATCAAACGCTCGAAGTCGTAAGTGACACGTTTCGTCGTAATTGATTTTTCAATACCTTTCACGATGAGTTCTGCTGCTTTGTTCCAACCCATGTATTCCAACATCATTACAGCTGAAAGAATAACAGAAGATGGATTCACTACGTCGAGATTCGCATATTTAGGTGCTGTACCGTGAGTCGCTTCAAATATGGCGTGACCTGTGACGTAGTTGATATTGGCACCTGGAGCGATACCGATACCGCCCACTTGCGCTGCCAAAGCGTCAGAAAGGTAGTCACCGTTCAAGTTCAAAGTCGCAATCACGTCGAAGTCCGTAGGGCGAGTCAATACTTGTTGCAAGGCGATGTCTGCTATGGCATCTTTTACCAATATTTTGCCTTCAGCCAAAGCTGTTTTTTGCGCTTCATCGGCTGCTGCTGTGCCGCTCGCAGCTTTGATGCGATCGTATTGTTGCCAAGTGAAAACTTTGTCTGCAAATTCTTTTTCAGCTACAGCATAACCCCAATCACGGAAGCCCCCCTCAGTAAATTTCATGATATTGCCTTTGTGGACAATCGTCAATGATTTGCGATTCTGTGCAATACAATACTCCAATGAAGAGCGAACAAGGCGTTCAGTACCTGCTTTTGAAACAGGTTTGATACCCAAACCAACCACAACATCGTTTGATGCATCTTTCAAACGTGCAGCTTTGTTGTAAGACTTCACTTTTGCGGATGTGCCAAAACGGATTTTATCGAATGCTTTAGGGAAGTTCTTTTGCAAGAACTTCAATACTTTAGCAGCATCTTCTGAGCCGCCTGAGTATTCGATACCTGCGTAGATGTCCTCTGTATTTTCGCGGAAAATAACCATATCCACCAACTCAGGGTGTTTTACAGGTGAAGGAACACCTTCGAACCAACGCACAGGGCGCAAACACACATACAAATCGAGGATTTGACGCAATGCCACATTGAGCGAACGAATGCCACCACCGACAGGTGTTGTCAATGGCCCTTTGATAGCGATGAGGCAATCACGGATAATATCGAGGGTTTCGTCGGGTAACCAGTTACCTGTCTGATTGAATGCTTTTTCGCCTGCAAGCACTTCTTGCCACACAATTTTCTTTTTGCCTTTATAAGCCTTTTCAACGGCAGCGTCAATTACACGCACAGAAGCACGCCAGATATCTGGACCTGTGCCATCGCCTTCGATGAATGGGATGATTGGGTCGTTTGGCACTTTCAACTTGCCGTTTTTAATCGAAACTTTTGAGCCAGTCATGTCGAATGATGAGTTTTTTAAGTAGAAATATCGTTTTTTAGAATGAATTACTGAGGGGGTGTAAAAAGCGGCACAAATATACAAAACTATATGCGTTGACCTTATAAATGTTGAAAAATATGCGCTCAAAAGCGGTATTTTATTGCCGTTTTTGATAAAACTTAGTCGGTATAAATGATTTTTCGGAGGAAACGCAAGCCTAAAGTGACTTCGATGGTCAAATTGCGAATACTTTGCTCTGGAATCGTACCAATTTGTTCGCCTGTGAAAGGATTGACTGAATTGACGGTTATTGGCGGCTGATAGTATTGGCGCGACACATCGGGATGTATATTCAACTCTACAAAGCCGCCAAACAATTCTGAAAAGGGAAACTCATAGCCACCACTCAGTGTCAAGCCATAATTTATCTTTTTCACAAAGTCTTTTGATGGATAATAGAGCGAATAAAGTAGCGGCAAATTACCTGTATTGTCAGCAAGGTTGGTTTTTACGGTATATTCGCCACGTAAACCGACAGCATAATAGGCTCTATCGGAATTCAAAACACCACGACGTTTGACACCTACAATGAGTGCTGCATTGTTGAATACAAATTGCTCAGTGAAAGCAGGGACTTCGAAGAGCTGATTGGTTTGATAGTTGACCGAAACACCTCGGCGATAGCGGCGTGCATGACCGCGTGTGTGATAACCAACTTGGGCAAACAAGACTGAAGTAGGGTCGTCAGGCGCATTTTCGATGTACAATGCGCCATGATATTTGAACAACAAACCATTGTCGTAAGAGCCACCACTATTGAATCGCTGATTGGCTGCTGTCAGCCCCCCTTTAACGCCAAAAGCATAACTTTGAGCAAAGCTGATTTGTAGAGAAATTAAGATGAAAACAATGATTAAGGCTTTGATTTTCATATTTTTATCACATTTTTTATCTTAAAAAATTACTTGTCTGTTATCACGTCACCATCAACGGTCAATCGCAAAGACATACGTTTGTAGCGCAACATGAGTTGCATGACAGCCACTACGTCTTTTTCACAATAGCGTGCAATGCGCTCAATATCGCCTTCTTCGTAGAAAACCCGCGCCACTTGTGAGCCATCAATGTCCTCTTTGGGCGAAGGTATGTCGAACAAAGCCGTTAGGAGTTTGATAGATGTAAAGCTCTTATTGTCGCCAAACTTCCACAACTCCATGGTATCCAAAAGGTGTTTGGTTTCCCACGGTTTTTTGCCTGTGATGTCGAACATGCGTGGGAACGGAATCTGATGCACCAAGAGGCGGCGGCAGATATAAGGTACATCGAACTCTTTGATATTGTGTCCGCACAAAAACTGTCTTTCAGGGAAATTGAACGATTTGGTGAGCATATCCACAAAACCCCTCAGTAATTCGCCCTCATCGTCAGAGGCGTAGGATTTGAGACGTGTTTTCAATTCACCCGTTTCTTTGCTTTTATAAAAAACGCCAACCGAAATGCAGCAGATTTTCCCAAATTCGGCATAGATGCCAGCACGCTCATAGACAGTAGCTACGTCTTCTTCGGTGATGTCTTCTTTAGGTTTCTTTATTTCTTTTTGTACCGCTTTGGTGTGCCAAAGCTCTTGCCATTTCTCGTTGAGGTCGCTGTACTGAGGGGTAGCGGGTACAGTTTCAATGTCGAAAAAAAGGATGTCGGTAATATTGATTAAGTCAATCATCGTTGGCGATATTATGGATTAAAGAAAAAAATCTGCCTGGTCGTTTTTTTATAATTTATTGATAAATAATATTTTAAAGGTTTTTAGAAAAAAAATTTCAAAAAAAAGTAAAAAATAAATAATAAACCCAAACACTCGGCGTTTGTATAAGCAAATTCTAAACTGAACATGCACGAGGGGACAAACCTACGCTTTCATTCTCATCTTTGAACAACTTATCAGCAATTTTAATTAGACATTTTTCATAAAAAACGAGTCGAATATCGGTTTAAAACTTTACAATTTCTTAAAAACGTTGAGTGCATTGAATTACATTTGTGACTGAAACAATCTTGTAACGTCTTTTTGACGGTTTTCTGAAATACGCAAGTGAAAAACATTTATTCAAAGAACAATTTTAAAACAAACGGGTATGACTTATCAAAATGAAGGCTCTGAATCAAGAGCGAAAAAATTATTGCCTTGGGCAATTGCTGCTATTGTTGCATTAGTAGGTACAAACGTCGCAACATGGGTTGGTTTGAGCAACAAAAAAAGTGAAACCACCACACTCACTACGGAATTGAAAAAAGAAGAAGAACTTAACGTTCAATTGGAGCAACAATATAAAGATGCTGTGGCTCAATTGGAAGAGATGAAAGGTAAAAACACTGAGTTGAACACACTCATTGACAATCAAAAAGAAGAATTGACGAAACGTAAAAGTCAAATTGCTGGCATGATTAGCAAAAAAGACTTTAATGCAGTCAAAGCTGAGTTGGCAAAATTCAAAGCTGAAACAGATAACCTTTTGGCTCAAGTAGCTCAATTGCAAACTGAGAAAAAAGCATTGGGTGAGCAAGTAAATGTGTTGACGACTGAAAAAACAGCGTTACAAACTGACTTGACAAAAGAAAAAGCAGAAAAAGAGCAAGTTATCACACAGAAAACAGCTGTAGAAGCTGAAAAGTCAAGAGTTGAAGCTGAAAGAGCTGTTTTGGCAAAGAAAACAGAAATGGGTTCTGTTGTGAAAGTAGCACAATTGTCAATCCAAGGGTTCAAAGTGCGCGAAAGTGGTAAAGAAAAAGAGCGCACACACGCTAAAAACATTGACCGTTTGAAATTCTGCTTCAAAGCAGTTGACAATCAAGTGGTTGATCCAGGTCGTGAGACGTTCTATCTTCGCATCATTGACCCAACAGGTGTGGCTATTGCAACTCAATCAAGCGGTGGTGGTGTCTTGAAACTCAGCAACGGCAAAGAAGTTCAGTACACCACTACTAAGGAAATTGATTTCAAAAACCAAGGTGAAGATGTGTGTGCTATTTGGGATGCAAAAGGCAATACAAATTTGCCAAAAGGCAAATACACACTTGAAGTGTATAACAAAGGCTATCTCGCTGGTACGAATGCCTTTGAATTGAAATAACAAATTACTTTTGAGAAAATAATATTTTCAGACTTGTTCATAGGGATAAAGCAGTGGATGATGATTCATTCACTGCTTTTTTTATGGCTTTTTATGCCAATTTCCATTTAAATGTTTTCCGATGATGTGGAGTGAGACCTAATGCAAATATAGCTTCTCGATGCTGTTGGGTCGGATAACCTTTGTTCTGTTCCCAACCATAGTCAGGATACTGAGGGGTCAAGGCGAGCATACAATCGTCCCGATAAGTTTTTGCTAAAACCGAAGCCGCTGCAATGGATGCCACTTTTTGGTCTCCTTTGATGATGCACTCGTAAGGTATGGTCGAGTCAAAAGGTTTGAAATATTTACCATCCACCAAAAGAATTTCTGGCTGCAAACGCAATTTCTCGACGGCTCGATTCATGGCGAGATAAGAGGCGTTGGAGATGTTCAACGCATCAATTTCCTCTTCGGTCGCATAAGCTACTGCCCATGCAAGGGCTTGGCTTTCAATGACTTCACGCAATTGGTAGCGATTTCTCTTAGACAACAATTTGGAGTCAGTCAGAATATCGTTGTCAAAATTCTTGGGCAATATGACTGCTGCCGCAAATACAGGACCTGCTAAACACCCACGTCCTGCTTCGTCTAAGCCAGCTTCAAGAATATCGGCACTCACAAATGGTACAGGTTTGGCGCGTTTACTTGTTTTCATTTCTGTGGTTTGTATTTTTTTATCAAATTTTGAAATCGTGATTGATGCTTAAAATTATCCCACCGTTTGTCGAGGGCGTACAAATCGGCAGTGATGCCCTCTGTCGGATTGGGATTTTGTAAAGCCCTTTCGAGATAGAGGTAAAAACGCGTTGTATCGCCCGTTAGGGACATGATTTCGGCATATGTGTCAAGTGTATTTCCATCTTTAGGCTCTGCAAATAGGGCTTTTTTGAGGGTTTCTTCGGCTTCTTTATAGTTTTTTTTGTCCATGTAGTAGTAAGATAGGTTGTTGTAGGCAAAAGCCGCATTGGGCAATATGTCTATGGCTTTTTGGTATTTTGATAGAATATTGGGCGCATTGAGGTCTATTTTTTGCTCTAAATATGCCCAATTAGCATAGAGCCAACCCATTGCTTTTTGCTTGTCGAGAAACAAACTGCCTTTTGGATGTTTATCAATTTGTGCCGCCAACTGTGTGGCACGTTGAGCGATGGGACGATATACTGAGGGGGGGCTTTTGGCATTCTCTAATTGCAGAACTTGTGACATCAAGATGTTTACTTTTTGCACATCAGTAGCTAAATCTTGCGGAAAACTTTTTTGCAAATTTTCAATAACCGCTAGTGCACCCTCAAAATCTTGTTGTGCCAATTTCAGATTGGACATACTAATACCCCATTGTATGCGCTCGTAAGCATAAGCAGGGTTTTGGGTATTATTATTCAATTTGAAATTAATTTCATCCAATAGTGTTTGGGCTGCTTCAAAATCTTGTTTATTCAAGTAGTAATAAACCAAAAACTGTGGATTGGTTTGCCGAATCAGAAACAAAGCGGCCCCGTGAATCAGACTATCCAAATCGCTCTGACTGTGCATATTTAAAGTAGAAGTCGTTTTATCGGATAGGTGCAATGCCAGATTAAGCGCATTGTCGTCGCGAGTGATATGTCCTTTTATTATTTTATCTGTTTTCCCCAAAGCTACTTTTCCCAATTTGAACAGAGATTCTAAATCAAAATATCCTGCACGACTACTGGAGCTGAATGATAAAGCAGGTTGAGCGACAATTTTGCGATAAGCCTCTGGGCTTTGTTCGTCGAAGTAGTTTTTGGATAAAATCGCATTCATTTCCAGTATAATTTTATCCACAATGACCTCACCTGCGTAACCCCGCTCGACCAAACTGGGTGGCACACTGAATGGCTCAAATGTATAGGAGTCGTTGCGATAAGCTTTCCGAAAAGCCCAGAGTATCCAAACTATCAGCAGTATAATAAAAATACGACCTGCCAAGCGCAAGACGCGGTCTGTGTTTTTCACTCCTTTCATAAAGTTGGAGTCTTTCGGCGGTTTCGTATCTGATTTCATCGTTTTTGGTACACTATTGAAAAAGAAGACAAATATAAACATTCCGAGTTTTTACTAAGAGGGCGTTTTCTACTTCATAAAGAGTTTTCTATAAAACACTTTGATAACGACATAGACAAATGCTAAGAATAGACACAACATTGATCATGCTTTCAGCTTGATGCAACATCGCAAGCTCCTCGTTCTGAAAAATTATTCCGAAGCACGCATTTTGAGCGAAGTGTAAAACTTTCATCTGAAAACAAATATCATTCGTAAACCGCATAATATATTTACAGCTTGAAATTTTACTGAGGGGTATGACAAAAAAAGAAATTCAACACACACTACTTGGCATTTTACTACTTGCAGCTTTGTCGGAGTCAACTTGGCTCTACGAAATGAAGGTTAGGTTCGATTGGGTGAGCCTTATTTGGTTGAAAAAAGACTTATATTCAGCATGGTTTGTTTGTATATGTGCCGCAACTGCTTATTTATTGCCCTTCTTGGTCAAGTATCGCCGTATTGACAGCAAAGTGGTTTTGACATGGTTAACATTTATCTGTCTTAATATTTCAGCCTATTATATGGGCGATGCGGTCTTGAAAAACTTATTTTCTCCTGTGATTGAGTTTTTGACCTTTACTGACAGTCTAAAATTTAGGCTTTTGGGTGTTTTTGCTGTTTGTTTGTTTGCTTTTGGTTATCATTTTATCACCTATCATTTGATTATGGAAGTACGCAAACAGCAAGCAGTGTTATTTTTTGCCTCAGCTTTTTTGATGTTTTTGTTGGGTAACCTCACTGTTTTGGTCATTGTGGGTTTTGGTAAAGGCAATTCTTTAGCCGATGCGGTTAAGATGGGTTATCCGCAATTTTGGATTTGCCTTTTGTTGGGTGTTTCGGGTATTTTGACCAATTTGTACTTTGTTGATGAAACAGAATAGTTTTCTAAACTACAAAAAAGCCGAATCATCTGCCTTTTTGCGTTTGTTACGTGGATGAAACATGATGATGGTTTCGCGCAAATATTCTGTATCGAGGTGTGTATAAACCTCTGTCGTCGTAATGCTTTCATGTCCCATTAAGTCTTGCACGACTTTCAAATCTGCGCCGCCTTCAATCAGATGCGTCGCAAATGAATGGCGAAAAGTATGAGGGCTAACGTTTTTCTCGATGCCTGCCAATTCGCACAATTCTTTGATAATCAAGAAAATCCAAATTCTACTGAGGGGTTTGCCACGTGAATTGATGAAGACAAAGTCTTCATTGCCAGCCAATATTTTTTTCAACTGCTTGCGCTCATGGTCGAGGTAAAATTGAACATGTTTCATCGCATCTGCTCCAATGGGCACAAGACGCTCTTTGTCTCCTTTACCTATGACGGTGATATAGCCTTCGTGAAAGTATAAATTGGAGCGTTTGAGGTTGACCAACTCCGATACACGCAATCCGCAAGCATACAATACCTCTAAAATAGCACGATTGCGTTGCCCATTGGGTTGCGATAGGTCAATTGCAGCAAAAATCCTATCCACTTCTTCTACTGTCAACACATCTGGAATGCGTTTTGCTAATTTGGGGGCTTCGATGAGGTCAGTCGGTGCGACATCAATCGCATCTTCAAGCAACAAATATTTATAAAATGTCTTTATGCCCGACAAAGTACGAGCTTGCGAGCTGGCTTCTAAACCCATATCCAACAGATAGGTCATCAAATCGCTGATGACTTGGGGTGGCACTTCGGTGGGTTTGTAATTTAGGTTTTTTAACGCCAAATACTGTTGCAATTTTGCGACATCTCGAATGTAGGCATCGAGAGAGTTGGCAGACAATGAGCGTTCGAGCATTAAATAGGCGCGAAAGCCGTCGAGAGCAATTTTCCAATCCATGGGGCGAAGTTACAAAACAGAAGCATATCGTTTTCAAAAAGGTATTGGCGAAAAAAACAAGGTTTTATGCTTACACCTAATGCTGAAACAGTAAAAGTGTGATTATCCCTGCACTTTCAACATCGCTCGCACTTGCGTGGTCGCGCCATTTTGTAAACGTGCATAATAAACGCCTGTTGGCAACCCCTCAGTATTGAACCACACTTTGTAATCTCCTGCCAAATAATCGGCATTAATGGGCGTAGCAATCAAACGACCTTCTACATCAAAAACTTGAATCATCGTATGCCCCCCCTCAGTATGAAAGTGAATTGTCGTCCCAAAAGTGAACGGATTGGGGTAGTTTTCTATCAAAATCGTACCTTTTTGACCCAAATCAGTCGTCGGCGTAATACACGAAGGAGAGTTGACAATCCGTAAAGGTTGAAAATTTCGGAGCATAATGGTCTGCAACGTCGTCGAATCTACGCAAAACCAATCTTTTAGAACGGACGCATAAACCGACCGAAAATCATATTGCATCGGCACATTTGCGGAAATATCAGGGTTATGTTCAATCGTCGGATTGACACCCGTGAAGCCGCCAAAAAGACGTGAACCAAACAAAAACATCGGTCCTGATGTGCCGTGATCTGTTCCAAGACTTGCATTGGAACGAATGCGGCGACCAAATTCTGAAAATGTCATGCCCAAAACACGGTCAGCCAATCCCAATTGTTCCAAATCACGTTGAAAAGCTGTTATAGCTGTCGAAAGCGTTGTTAATAAAGTAAAATGCCTGCCAGCCGTTACATCACCCGCCAAAATTTGGTCGGCGTGCGTATCAAAGCCATCCATAGAGACTGTATAAACGCGTGTTTTCAGCCCCCCTTTGATGAGTCTTGCGACCATTTTGAGTTGGTCGGCGAGTGGGTTCTGGCTTGGGTAAGTCGTCTTATTTTCGCCCCGATTGTAAGCTGCTTTGATAACCCCACCGTATTTAAATGTCTGTTGTGCGACTTGTCGAATGTGTGCCAACTGCCCCCCTGCGTACCCTGCAACATCGAATAAATCTGACTCATCACCTATATCGTAAAATACCCCATCAGCCGAAACACTCATGCCCATCGGTGTTTGTACGCCTTGTAAAGTCAACGATACTTGCGCCCCGATTTGCAAAGCCAAAGGGTCTGTGACCGCAGTGTTCGGATAATTCGTTGGATAATTAGGGTATTCCGATTGCAAATAACGACCTATCCAACCCGAATATACATTCTCGGTTGACTCCGACGCACTCATCCAAATATCGGTTGACCGAAAATGTGAAAAAGTAGGTGTTGGATAACCCACGCCTTGAACGATGTGCATTTTGCCTTCGTCAAAAAGCTGCTTCATACCCTCCATCGCAGGATTAAAGGCTGTTTGGGTAATACCGTTCAACTGCAACAGTTTATTTTCGGGTATCAAAATATTGCTCCGCGCTGTCGCCAAATTGTCATATTGGTCAACAGGTACGACGCAATTTAATCCGTCATTGCCGCCAAACATTTGAATGATAACAAGTACGTGGTCGGTTTCGGTTGCCATTAAGCTATTGAGCCAAGGCGATGTGGCGAGGGTATTAACATTGTACCTGCCAAAAAAGGCTGGTAAAACTGCGCCTATGGAGGCTTTATGAATGAAATCGCGTCTTTTCATGTGAATAATATTTGCTACATCAAATGAAACTCAGGGCGCAAAATAATCGCCCGGAAAAATGCTTTCAATCGCGTTTCTACCACTGATTTATTTGTTACTGAGGGGGTCGCAATATAAGCATCCCAAGCATCTGTCCAATAATGGTCGTCGGTTTGACCCGATAGTAAAATGTTCCGCAAGCGGTCTTTGAAAGTGGGTGATGTGGAAACGCTATAAAAGTGCATTAAAACATCGTTAATGAAGGACGTTATTTGACGCACTGAATCGTATTGTTTAGCGACTTCAATCACATCAATCTTGACCAAATTTGCGTCATTCAACATAATTTCGCCAAATTTGATGCGTTTGGGATATGTTTCAGAATCAATCCATATACGATAATAATTGGGTTCTTGATAATAGGCACCCCAACCTGCCACATTGGGTAAATTGCCCACAGCTTGCCGTTGTGCGGCTGCGCCATAGTTTGTGTCTTCGTGAAAACTGAGCCATACTTCATACGTCTTTTTAATGGAATCAAAGTCCATCAAGTCCATTTGCGGCAAAGAAACAGCACATTCGCGCGCCAAACCGACGACATAATCAACTGGACTTTTAATAATCGCGCCTTTAAATGCTGTGTCAAAGAAATGAGCACTCGTAAAAAGAGCTTTCAAAACAGGCTTCAGTTCATAATTAGCATTCCTGAAAATAAGAGCCAAAGGTTCAATGACATCGCGCTCGACCACCGTATCAATTTTATAATAGACAAAAAAACGATACAATTTCCGACATATAAATAAGGAAACCTCAGGTTGCTCAAAAATCATGGACAACAATTCGTCCAATTCTTTGGCCCCGTCTGCACCCAATTGACCATGAATAATACGGTTGTTATAAAATGCAGAAAACTGTTTATCGCCTGTATCGTGGCGTGTTGGATTGAAAATAGCTTGAAAAGGAAAGCCTATGACTTGAGGTAAAATCTGAAAACCCGTCAAAACTCGCGCTGCTGCCCGCACATCGTCTTCGGTGTATTTTGAGTTAGGGCCTTTGCCAAGCGTGAAAAGTTCTTGCAACTCACGTGCATAATTTTCATCGGGTGCGAGGACATTATTGGCACCACCATTGAGATAACGAAGCATCATTGGGTCGAGCGTTATGGTGCGAACGAACGTCTTAAAATTGCCAAGAGCATTGGTTCTCAGCGTTTTGTTGTTGATGTATCCCATAATTGCTGAACGTTCGTCCATGTCATTGGGAAAATGATTGTGCCAAAAAAGGGTCATTTTCTCCAAGATTGTCGCTTCTTGTTGTAGCATCAAACCATACCACCACGCCCTAAAAGATTGTGAACGGCGAAAATTGCTGCGTGCATTATCTTGCGTATCCACCCATGTTTTGCCTGGCAGCACTTCTGCATCAGTGTTATTGGCTGGATCATAATAATTCTTTACAGGTGGAAATGGTGTCAGTGATGCCGCAGAGGGTGACAGCAGCGCATCTACTGTTTCAGTAAGCGTTTTATTGGAAAAAGCATCTATATCGCGCTTTTTCGCACCAAATGTTGTGCGTTTTAATAAATAGATAAGTTGTTCTTTGCCAAAAACGCCCGTGTAAGGTTGGAGTGACATTGGTTGTTTTTTGGTTTTATGAAAGTTAATAATGTACAAAAAACGATTTTATACTGAGGGGGGGTAAAACCTAAATGTCCGATATCTATCTTTGAATGACCACCGTTTTTCGACCTAAAATCCGACCATATTTATCCGTCAAATACAACAAATACGCACCTTGCGATAAACTCTGAACCGTCATTTTAGGCATAAAAGCCTGTTTTACAATCATTTTCCCTGTCATATCAACAAGGCAAACCGACACCACCTCAGGCAAAGCGATTTTT
This sequence comes from Saprospiraceae bacterium, assembly GCA_016787525.1. GTDB lineage: Bacteria > Bacteroidota > Bacteroidia > Chitinophagales > Saprospiraceae > JAAFJT01. Next base: position 105,739 of record JAEUUP010000047.1, read on the forward strand.
AGGTCTATCGTCAAAATATCGTGTGCTGGATTAGGGGAAATGGTTATTTGGTCGTCCAATGGCGCAATTTCTTGGACAGGTACTCGTGAGTCGAATTTGTATTGAATACTTTCAATATTGTTCAACGAATCTGTTTCGACAATTGCAATCGGCTCTTTTGAGATGTTGCTCCAATAATACGTGAAAAATTGTTCATTCCGAAAAGGCTCGTTTAAGCCCGTTACCACCAATGTCGTCACGTCCAACCAAACGCCTAAAAGATTAAATTTAACAATCGTTTTGGGTTGCCGAAACACATGTCGCCGTTCGCGTAAAACTGGAAAATCACCCATCGGCAACCGCATGATGCCCCAAGCATCTACTGTATCTATCCGTCTAATATCGTAAACCAATCGCCCCGAATCAGGCGTTAGAAAGGGCAATTGCCGCAACAACGAATCGGGTGCAGCACTCGCTGGAAATTCTGTCACAGCACCTCCTTTTGTCTGAAAACTTTCGCCCATTTTCATCGGCGCACGGCGTTCTGTTAGCGGCGTATGCGATACAGCATGCCATTTGACAAAATAACCTTGATAAGAAAGACCCCGATAGCCTAATAGTTCAAAAATCGAATCAGTGCGCCGATAAATAGACACTTGTTTCGTCGAATCATAAGGGTTCATTAGATTGGCGGTTGGAAACAACCTACGTGTTGTCGTGTCCGATACAGTAATAAATCTTTGTGTATCAATCGCTTGCGCTTGTAGTGAGCGATAGTCCCAAATTTGGTTGCCACCACTGGGTGTTATGCTGATATTGGTAGTTGTTGAACGTTTTGCGGAAGCCATCAAGAGTTGGTCACCAATCTGTGGGAAAAAAGCATGGGTGACAATGTGTTGGGCAAACACCTCTTCTATCGAGTAGGAAGTGCAAAATAAGATAATTGGAAATAGAAGGTTTTTCATCAATGAGTTTTATAATTGTTGCATCAGACAGTCTTGCAAAATTAGATTTTTTTCCAATAGTTTAATATTTTATTATGTTGAACTGTTGTTATTTTTAAAGATGTTTCCTTTGGGAAGGTGTATAAAAACAACAAATTAGCCTTTTAAATTTGAACATTTGGCTTTTTCCCTCTGCAAATCGTGTGTGAATTAGCAAGAAGGCTCTAAATTTGCCCATTAGAGGTGAAAAATATTATTGAACAAAACTTATTGTCGCGGTACAATCTACAACAAGACCGCTATATAATAATCAAATGACAATCAAACGACTAAAAGAAAATTACACTCAACACTTACGACAACTCTTTATAGCTTGGTGGATACTGAGGGGGTGCTTCAGCGGCTTGGCACAGACAACCATTCCTAATCATTTCTTGGTGTACAAAATGAGCAATGGTTTGCCCGGCAATATCATTTATGGTATCGCGACGGATGCAGATGGTTTTGTGTGGGTGAGTACCAATCATGGTATCGCACGTTACGATGGGCAACGGTTTGTCTTAACAAGGGACATAAATGGGCTTTCGACAATACCTCAGACGCTCAGAAGTGTCGTTTTTGCAGACAGTCATAACCACTTGTGGGTGGGCGTTTACAATGAAGGAATTTATTGTATTGATTTAAAAACATATAAAGTCCGTTTTATCAATAAAGACTACATAGATATTAACATGGGCTTTAACCCCAGTTTTACAGAAGATAAAGAAGGTAATGTCTGGTTTTACAACTCAAAAGGTCTCATCAAATGGCAACACAAAGAGAGTAAATTTTCTTTTTTTGACTTTTCTGAACACTTTAACAACAGAATTCTCCGCATCTGCAACAGTGGACAGGGCTTTCTGTGGGTAGGCACATCGGGCGGGGTTTATCGGTTCGATGCGGAAAAGAATATTTATGAACGAGAACAAGGCTTAAACAACTTAGATTCCAGAACAGCAGCCTTAGCTACCGATGACTCAGGAAACCTTTGGTTGTCTAATTGGTATAGTAAGGAGTCAGGTATAGTTTGTTATGACCCAAATCAGCGTCAAATCCTGCATAAAATCAATAAACAAATGATTGCGCCAAATGCCAGTACCGATGCACACGATATTATTCCTTTGGGCAAAATCATTTTAATTGCTACCAATTCAAGTGGTTTGATAACTTTTGATACTGAAAGCAAGGGGTTTAATATGTATTTGCCCGAGCCTAAGAACCCTCTCAGTATTCAATCAGAAACAGCGATTTGCGCTAAGAAAGATAAGCAAGGCAATCTATGGGTCGGCACAACCAACGGTTTACATCTACAACAAGCTCATCGGAAAGAGGTCGTTTCATTGGTGCATAATCCTTTTATTAGCAATAGTTTGATTTCAAATCTTGGTACTTCCGTTTTTAATTTAGATGATAGAAAGGTTATCTTAGGTACGCTTTCGGGCATGAGTATCTATGACCGAATGGACAAGACCTTTAAAAATATCAACCTGCCTTTGTACAACGGCAACAACTACAACAACAATATCAATGCTATTGCAGCTGGTGAGGTGGGTAGTTTTTGGGTCGGCACATGGTCGGGTCTTTTTCGGTTGGATAAAAACTCGGGGAGTATTTTGGAATACTATATCACCTTCAGAAATGCAGGAGAAAACCACCCCGAATCGGTCAAGCGTATGGATATACACGCTATAAAAGAGCTTTTAAGAGATAAAAAAGACAATGTATGGTTTATCAATCAAGATTTGAAGCTGGGCAAAATGACGGGCACGCCCTCCAATCGTTCGTTTGAAATATCTGAGACACTCATGCAAGACAACGACGATAAAAATGATTTGTCCAATTGTTTGTTAGAATGGGGCGGTTATTTATACATCGGTACTGAAAACGGACTTGTCCAATATGATTACAACACGCAGTCATTTCAATTGCTCCCAATCGCATTTCGGGAGGAAAAAGACAATATTTCTATTACCAGTCTCGAATCCTCTAATGGTTTTTTAATGGCTATTGTCAACGGAAAACCTTATACCATCAATGTGTCAAAACAAGAGGCTGTGCCTTTGTTGATATTGAAAAGCAACGAAAAATATACTAAAATCATACAAGATACTGAGGGGGGGATATGGCTGCTTACAGAAAACGGTATCCTGCGAACAAATAGCACAGGTAGCTCCTCGTTTTTCTATGATTCTAAACACTATCTGAGTGATAATACTTTCCAATGGGGTGGCGAGTATCGCATAGACAAAGATGCGGATGGCAACCTTTATTTTGGTGGGTCAAAAGGTTTTACGGTTATTCAACCACAAAAAATGCAGTATCATGCGCCTCAACCCGATGTAAAAATCACTTCTATCAAGTACAACAATCAGCCTATCGAACTGGGGGAAGCGATACACTTGATTTCAGCTATTAGCCTGCCTTACGCACAACGAAGTTTTACGTTGGAGTTTACAGCATTGGGTTCTTCAATTCCAGCATTGAATCAATTTGCATATCGTTTCAATGATGGGCAATGGGTCAATTTGGGTTATCAAAGCAATGTCAATTTCAGCAATCTCGAACCAGGCACTTACCACTTGCAAGTAAAAGCGGCGAATAGCGATGGTATATGGAATGAAGAAGGTGCAAGACTTACAATAACAATTCAACCGCCTTGGTATCGTTCTTGGTTGGCTTGGTTGGTCTATTTAGGTGCTTTAAGTTATGGCATTTATCAGTATTACTTGTATCAACTAAAACGTAGAATGGAGCAATCCGAAACGCAGCGATTGAAAGAGTTAGATACTATCAAAACCCGTTTCTACGCCAACGTTTCACACGAATTGCGCACTCCCTTGACCTTGCTCTTAGCCCCCCTCAGTACTGTTTTGAAAAATGGGAAACTCGACAACCGCGATTTTACTTTGGTGCGATTGGCACGACAAAATGCACAAAGTTTGTTGAAATTGGTGAATGAAATATTGGATTTGAACAAACTCGAAGCCAAGAAATTAGAATTGAAAGAAGAAAAAACAGTGGTTTACAATCTGATTCGGCGTATTGCTGCTGGCTTTGAGTCGGCAGCGGAGGTACAACACATTCATTTTATCTTCGATTATCGCGCCGATAGCTATTTGCAATTGAGTTTAGACACCAATAAGTTTGAAAAAATACTCAATAACCTGTTGTCCAATGCTTGTAAGTTTACCAAAGCCAATGGTACAATTACCTTGACTGTAACAGAAGAACAAATCACCTTGAAAATATCGGTTGCTGATACAGGACGTGGTATTCACCCCGATGATTTGCCGCATATTTTCAACCGTTTTTACCAATCCAATCAGGCCGATGCTTTGACCGAAGGCGGTACAGGCATCGGATTGTCACTTTCGATGGAGTTGGCAAAACTCATGGGCGGGCAATTGACAGTACAGAGTACGCTGGGCGAAGGTTCTGTTTTTACATTTGACCTACCCAAAAAAGAGGTTTTAGGAACAGTAACAGATGCAGCAGAAATTATCAATAATCAAAATAGTGCAATCGAAGAGGAGCATTTGGACATGCAATTGACCCCCTCAGTATTTCTACCTAAAACGATCGAGAACGGCGAACGAAAAACAGTCTTGATTGTCGAGGACAACCAAAGTTTGCGCGACTATTTGACTTTGATTTTAGAGCCATACTACACCGTCTTAAAAGCAGAAAATGGACAAGTTGCTTTGACTATTTTAGAAAAAGGTGTGAACCCAAATTTGATTTTATCGGATGTGATGATGCCTATGATGGATGGTTTTCAACTCTTATCTTATCTAAAAACCAACCCAACATTCAGCCTGATACCTGTCGTGATGCTCACGGCGAGAGCTGAATTGCAAGACAAACTCAAAGCCTTACGCATTGGTGTAGATGATTATTTGATAAAACCATTTGAGGAAGAAGAACTTCTCGTGCGTATTGAAAATCTTTTGAAAAATGCACAAAACCGAGAAGTCATGCAGCAAGAAAATCTCAGCGTGACAACACTGGAAGCCACCGAAACCGACAATCCGACATCCGATACACTTAGTCCCCCCCTCAGTATAGATGATTTAAAATGGCTGTCTGAGTTGGAAAATATGGTGCGCGACAATATCAGTGACTACAATTTGTCAACTGACCGCATGGCGGAGATGTTGTTCGTTAGCCGTGCTCAGTTTTACCGCCGCGTGCGTATGCTCACAGGTCTGACACCCATCGAATACCTCCAAGAAGTGCGTTTCAATCACGCCCGCTACCTACTCGAACAACGCACAGTGAGCAGCGTGAAAGCGGCAGCTGCGGCAGTTGGTATGCGCCAAGTGCAGAACTTCTCTCAACATTTTAAAGAACGGTTTGGCAAGTCGCCTTCTGAGTATTTGAGTTAAAGAGCGGCAGCGAGGCTTTTGAGCAGCGAAGCTGCCGTTTTGTATCTGAAAAATTACCGAAGTATTGAAATTCTAATAGATTTAACAAAATCAATGGCTTTTCACTACTTTTTTTACTACATAACCTTTATCGGTTTCAACTTTTAGGAAATACAAACCATTTGGTAGCCCTTGCATACTGAGGGGTGTCCAATTTTGAGCTTTCCCAAGTTTTTGTTGCACTAAGACTTTGCCCTCAATGCTCATCAAACTAATGGTAGCGTGTTGTATTTCAGTCAAAATATCCACATTCACTACATCATTTGTCGGATTCGGAAAAACATTGACACCAATAGACGCTGCTACTTCTTTTGTTGGAATGGTCAAATCGGGTTCGACGATTGTGCCACGCCCTGCTGCTTCTGCAGTCAAATTGTCGCCTTGGCTACTCGTCAGGCGAGCCGTAGATTGGTAATTGACCATATCAAAAAATAGTAAATCATCCACAAACCAACCCGTTGAATTGATCGTTGCATTGGACTTGAAGTAAAAACGGACTTGTATCTTTTTTCCGACAAAATCTTTTAAATCCACATAAGTTGCTTCAAAACTGTCTTGAACGCCCCAAAAAGCTTGCGTTTTGAATGGATAAGTCAGATAAGTTGGTCCTGTCGCATTGTTGCGGAACATTTTGCTACTTAGGTCTTGCCAACCTGTATCATTTTCGACATAAGCCTCAAAAATACCCGAATCGTTGCCCCCCTCAGTATTGAAGCGATGCCAAAACCGTACAACAGGTTGTTTGCCACTAATCAAAATAGGTTGGGTCAAACTAAGCAATTGGTCGGATGTACCTGTGCCATTTGCTGCCATAACAGAACGTTTACCAAGAGGTCTTTTTGTGTCTTGCGCTCTTGCCCAAGTGCGTGAGCCTGAGGCGATTAGGCTATCAAAAAGTATCGTTGGGCGTTCAAAACCTTCAAAAAGCTGTGATTTTGAGGTTTTTGACGCACTGCTACGCAAGCGATATTTGATTTCTAAAGAATCGCCACTGCGCAAACTGTCTATGATGGGGAATGCCAATTGGTTTGGGAATGTGATTGAAATAGGGCCTGTGGTTGGAGAAATCAAACCAACAAAACTCGCACTATCAGGCACAACATCTCGGATGGCTAAATTTTTTGCCGTCGTTTTTTTGTAGTTGATAACTTTCAAACTGACATCAAATGTCTCACCTGCATTGATATTGGAGGAGACCGATTTTGTGAATTTTAAGGCATTTGAGCAAGTGGGCAATACATCAAATGCTTCTACATTGTCTGTCGCACGTGAGCCTAAACCTTGTTTTGCCGAAACACCCATACCCCGACGCGCAAAAACTTCCCAAATCAGGCATTGGTTTTCACCATTATTATTGGCTCGGTCAGCAGCTAAGATGGCATCGCGTCCGTCTAAGAAGCCTGGGTTGCAAGGCTGCAACTTCATGCCGTCCATGACCAACTGAATGGCTTTGCCGTTGCCACTCGTACGGTTTGTGATGTCGGCGTTCCAACCGTATTTGTCCACCATTGCCCAATACAAGTCCCATATCGTGGTTGCCCAAATTTCACCAATGGGGTGTGGTGACGCTTGGTTGAGATAAATATTATTGTAGGTATGTGGATTGATAGTCATGTCGGTCGAGTAGGGATAGCGCCGAATGCCGACCCCATTGGTGTTTTGACGCAAAGCAAAATTGCCCATACCTCGCGCCATATTGCCTCTATCACCAGGTTTGGCACTGGTTATCATAGCAAAAAAATCACTCCATCCTTCACCCATTTGCTCACCTTGAGATAAGCAACTCGAATTGAGAGGGCCGCCTGTCAAACGAGTCGAAATACCGTGTCCGTATTCGTGGGCAATGATGCCATTGTCAAAATCACCATCTACAAAGTCAACGCCCACAGTATCGGCAGGCGTGCCAAACAGGCGTACTTGTAGGTCGTTGCCAACGGCTAGTTTGAGGCGGTCGCAATCGGTACTTGACATAATGATAGACGGAATACGCACTTGACGAGCTAATTCATCAATAGTATCACCGAAAACATTAGGCGTAGTAGTTGAATTATAGCATATGATGACGGCGATTGCGCCACTGTCTTGTGCATTGATGATTTTTCGAGCATAACTGCAACCCGATAAACTTGTACCTCTATCAATCAAAGCAATTTTGCCAGCCAAATTGACTTTAGATGGGTTACAAGCTCTGGTAGGATTGGCAGTGCCATCGTTGAATAGTACAACTTGCCCCGAAATAGGTGTGAATGGCAATCGAGGTCCGAACGTTGCCACACCTGTATTGTAAACGCGCACCAAACTTGCTGGTGCAGTGACCTCTAAGTGGGGTAGATTGCGACGACTCCATAGATACATTTGCATCCGACCGTTAAGACCATCAACAGGGGGCGAAAAATTAGCGTTGTTGAGCGTAGGGTCAGGCAATTTGCCCCCATCTTGGGCTTGTGACAGCACATGGTCGTTGCCACGTCCTTGACCTGTATAGTTTTTCTGTTGAAAATTGCCTGCAACTTCATCAAAGCCATACCTAAACGAGATGTCGTGCATCATATTCGTCATATAAAAAAGGTTGACAGTTGCTGCATTTTTCACTGAATCGGCTGAAGCAAAAGGACTGTAAGGATAGTCAAAAACCAAGTTTTGTCCGCCATTGGGTTCGTCGCCCTGTGACACATTTCGGTTGTATAAATCCAAAAAAGCGTGAGCATTATTACCTCTGGTGATGGTAAAATCAGCACCTACTGTTCCTGATGTATCGTGCCACCCATAAGGTGAAGCCAGCACGTCGGCAGGGTCGTCCACCAAAATAGAGTTGCCATAAAGCGGGCTTTCTGTCGGCAATTTGAACACTCGGTAAGTACCATTTCCTGCCAAAGTGGTTGTTTCAATCATTTTCTGAGGCTCAACACTCGTTTTACTGAGGGGGTATGAAAAGTGTTCAGGACAATCTGTCTCTTGATTTTTCAAGAAATGTTCGTCGAAAGAACAATGCAATGTGAGGCTTTTCTTATCCAAAACTGCCCCCGACATTGCATCAATACGGATTGACCAATGGTCATCACTATTGGTTGCATCTATGTTTATATCCCACACCAAGCGTGATTCTCCAGTTTCGATATTTGGGAAAAACAGTAATTTAACAGTCATTTTTTGATGAGAAACGCTTTTATCTTCAAAAATAGACTCGTTTTTACTCACTATACTGAGGGGGGTATTTTTTTCAGAAAATAATAAACCGACATCACTTGCAGCAATGGATAGGGCTTGGACAGGTGACAGAGTAGGTGCTGTCGCATTGATTTTCAAATTAGGGATAAAGCGATTGCCCGCAAAAAGGACTTCGCCCGACGGTAGTACATTGACGTTTACAATGGCATTATAGACTTCGATACCGTTTTTGCGCTGAATCAGAAATACATGTGTCAAGCCATTGTGTTGTGTTTCGTAGTTGTACTGAACGGCGACATCGGCAATGTCTGATTCTGTCAAGCCCCAAGATTTTGCCTTGATTTTTAAGTAATTAAGGGCGATTTCGGTAGCATTTGAATTTTTCTGAGCTTCTATTTCGGTTGAAAGCAGCAGTCCAAATAGCATCAAACCGCAAGAGAAGAAGTGATGGATGAAGATTTTCATTAAAGACGTATTTTTAGGTGATGAATCGGGCTGAAAAATAGATATTTTATTCCGTAATCGTTTGAAATAGGCTTATTTCTTCGTTAAAAAACCTAATTTTGCGCCGCAAAAAATAATTTAAGATTCCAATATGTCATTTATCGAAGAATTAAAACGCCGCCGCACCTTTGGCATCATCAGTCACCCCGACGCGGGTAAAACGACTTTGACCGAAAAACTCTTACTTTTTGGTGGTGCGATTCAGATTGCAGGCGCAGTTAAGTCAAATAAAATTAAAAAACACGCCACCTCCGATTTTATGGAAATCGAAAAACAAAGAGGTATTTCGGTTGCCACTTCTGTTATGGCGTTTGATTATAATAGTTTAAAAATTAATATTTTAGATACGCCTGGTCACCAAGACTTTGCTGAAGATACGTATCGTACTTTGACGGCTGTGGACTCGGTCATCGTGGTCGTGGATGTGGCAAAAGGTGTCGAATCACAAACTGAGAAATTGGTAGGTGTGTCGCGTATGCGCAATACGCCAATTATTGTTTTTATCAATAAACTCGACCGTGAAGGACAAGATGCTTTCGACCTATTGGACGAAATCGAGCAAAAATTAGGCTTGCGTGTGCGTCCCCTCAGTTGGCCCATCGGAATGGGTAGCAACTTTCAAGGGGTCTATAATTTGTATGAGAAAAAACTCAACTTGTTCCGTCCACATGGGAAACAAGACGATGAAGTCATTATTTTTGACGACCTCAATGACCCTGAATTAGATGAAATCATCAATCCTCGTGCGGCTGCCAAATTGCGCGAAGAAGTGGAAATGATAGAGTCGGTTTATGACCCTTTCGACGCTCAAGCGTATCGAGATGGCAAAATTCAACCCGTTTTTTTCGGCTCTGCGGTCAATAATTTTGGCGTAAAGGAATTGTTGGATTGTTTTTGTGATATTGCGCCCTCGCCCTTGCCTCGTTTTACGGAGGAACGCACGATAGAGCCAGAAGAGCAGAAATTTACAGGCTTTGTCTTCAAAATACATGCAAATATGGATCCCAAACACCGCGACCGCATCGCTTTTGTCCGTATTTGTAGCGGTAAGTTTGAACGTGGGACGAAGTATTTGCATGTCCGAAACAATAAATTGATGCAATTTTCAAACCCAACATCGTTTATGGCAGCCAAAAAGGAAATCGTGGACGAGGCATTCCCTGGCGATATTGTGGGTTTGTATGACAGTGGTAATTTCAAAATTGGCGATACACTTACTGAGGGGGAGGTTTTGCATTTCAAAGGTATTCCAAGTTTTTCGCCCGAACAATTCCGTTATGTCAACAACACCGACCCATTGAAAACCAAGCAGTTCCAAAAAGGCTTGGAACAGTTGATGGATGAAGGCGTGGCACAGTTGTTTACCCGTGATATGAACCAACGCAAAATAGTTGGCACAGTGGGTGCGTTGCAGTTTGAGGTGATTCAGTACCGTATGAAAGGCGAATATGGGGCAAGTTGCGATTACGAACCTGTCAACTTGCACAAAGCATTTTGGGTTACTTGCGATGATAAAAAGGCATATGATGAGTTTTATGACCGCCGCCGCCGCGATATGGCAACAGACAAACATGGCAACCCTGTTTTTTTGGCTGAATCGGCTTGGGCTTTGCAAATGGCGCAAGAACAACATCCGAAAGTACAATTTCATATAAAATCTGATTTTTAAAAATTGTACTTTTAAGGCGATATTTACCACCTATCATCAACCAATATTAGAGTCATGAATCTGACACAACGCAACATTGCAATCGCTGTTTCTCTGCTTATTGCAGGCGCAATTCTTTGGTATTTTAGGGAAATCGTCGCCTATGTCCTCATTGCATGGGTTGTGTCTATGCTTGGACAACCGCTTATGCGTTTTTTTCACAATCGTGTGCGCATTGGCAAGCGGCGGATACCCCCCTCAGTAGTCGCGGTTTTTGTACTCACTTTTTTTGTACTAATTATCTTTTCTTTAGTCTCCATCTTTGTTCCATTGGTTGTTACTCAGGCGAATAATTTGTCACAAATTGACTATAATGCTTTTGCCAATGGTCTGAAACAACCGATTCAAGAACTGACAGACTGGGGGCATCGTTTTGGCTTGATAAAACCCAAAGAAGACATTGTTGTGGCATTGCAACATTCGTTCTCTGCGTGGTTTTCGCCCACTTTGGTCAGCGATTTTTTCAGAAATATGCTGATGACAGCGAGCAGTATGGCGATTGGTACGGTATCCGTTTTATTCATTTCTTTTTTCTTTCTGAAAGAGCGCAATATGTTCACCGAGTTTGTTGCACAACTCGTGCCACGGCAATATGATAGTGGCATTCGGGATGCTGTCAGCGATACAACGACTATGTTGTCGCGCTATTTCAGTGGCTTGTTGTTGCAGATGGCTTTTGTTGCGGTGTTTCTCACGGCGGCTCTGTGGATAATGGGGATTCAAAATGCTTTATTGATTGCTATTTTTGCCGCACTTATTAATATTGTCCCTTATTTGGGTCCTATGATGGGTTGTGCTTTTGCACTTTTGATTACGATTTCATCGAGTTTGCACCTTGATTTTTATGAACAAACTGTGCCGATGCTTATCAAAGTGACGGTTTTGTTTGGCTCGATGCAGTTCTTAAACGATTGGATTATTCAGCCTGCTATTTTTTCTAACCGAGTTGCAGCGCATCCTTTGGAGATTTTTATCATTACTTTGGTTGGTGCAAAAATCGGTGGCATCGGCGGCATGATTCTCGCCATTCCGACTTATACAGTCATTCGGATTGTAGCGAGAGAGTTTTTCAATCACATCCGTATTGTCCGAAAAATCACAAGTACGCTCGATGAGGTAGTGCCGAATAATGATTGAATGGTCAAGCGTGGAATAAAAAAGCGCATAAAACCCAACAGGCTTTATGCGCTTTTTTATTTTAAAAAACTGTTATTTTTTGGCACTTAGAGGATATTTCAAGCCTTTATAACTTTTCAAAACCACTTTGACCGTTCCAACAGCCACAGGTGATTCGATTTGCAAAGGAATTTTGTTGGCATCATTGGTCGCCCAAATTTTCATCTGAGAATTTTCGTTGAAGACATTGCCCGCCACCAATTGAGGCACAAATTTCATGGTTGAATATTTGCCCAAGCCATGAATACTTTTCTCTTCTTTGCCCATGTAGCGATATTTCAACGGATAAGTTTCTTCGTCGAGCATCACCTTCATCGGATAATCTTGACCTGTTTTGGCATTTGAATAGTCAATCGTGCGGCTGTAATAGACTGCGCTCAAAATATCGTGCATACAGTCATTCAATTTCACATTGCCGCGTTTGCTGATTGCGTCTTTGGTATCGCCGCGTTCAAATTGTGCGGAGCGTCCTTTTTGGTCAAACTGCACATGGTCATACAAACGATAGCGATTTTCTTTGACCCAACGAATACTAGTATGTGGCAAAAAAGTGCTTTTGTCCACATAACTATCCAATTTGTTGTAGGCTTTGTAGAACCATTCGTAGCTCGAATAAGTTTTGCCTTCTGCCGAAAAGTGGTAGCGAGAACCTTCATCGTCAACCTTGAAAGTCACTTCGCCCGCAGGAATCCAGACAAAATTGATATTGTAGTAAATTTTATAAACCAACTCTTCACCATTCTGAAATGTGTTATTTTCGAGCGATTGGCAAGTCGCAGGAGCGGCATCTACCGTGTTTTGCGGTTGATACTGAGGGGTATCCAAATGCGGCATAAAAGCCATTGTTGAGCCAAAAGCCATTAGGAAAAATGATTTTTTAATTGGATTCAGAAGACTTTTTAGTTTCATTTTCTGATAATTTTTTTTCGTAACCAAGTGATTTCAAAACATTCAATTGAAGTATAAAAACTAAGCCAATTAACGCAGGAACAATCAAGTTTATTACCCAGAGCGTAAAAGTCGCCGCCAAGATGCTCAGTTCGTTTTCGCTAAACATACCCCATATCTTCAAGGCAACTTCGCCACGCGCCAACAAACCCACGATAGGCGGCAAAGGAATCGAAGTTTGCAACAAATAAATCGTCGCTATACACGATGCCCCCCTCAGTATGCCGACCTCAATGCCAAAAAAACGCAGTATCAAAAAGTACTGTATCGTGTAAATAACATAACGTATAAAAGCCCACAAAAGCGTCTGCAACAACTCCTCTCTTGTATATTGCCGTAAAACATTGACACTTTTAATAAGTTTTGGAAACCTGTATAAGAGACGGATTTTTTTGAAAACAGGCACGACAATTTCGAGGTTTAAGAACATAAATAACAAAATGATAACAAATCCAAGCCCTAAAGCAATGATTCCATCTAATATAAAGGCTTCTACTTTCCATAAAGTCAGTAGAAAATAAGCGAATCCGAGGAACCCAAAAGTTATCAAAATCAATTGCTGCGCCCAACTCCCGACAAAGGTAGAAAGCACAACTTTGACTGCATTTTTTGATTTCAAAAATAAAATACGTCCACCAAAATCGCCCACTCGATTAGGCAAAAACAACGAAGTTGTCACACCTGCAAAAACAGCCCGAAACGCTTGCCAGAAACCAATCGGCTGCACCCTTCTGACCAAATGCCCCCATTTCACTGTTTCAGCCGCCCAATTGAGCGGCATCAGTGCGCAACAACTGTAAAGCCAAAAAGTGTTATCGCCTTTCAGTTCTGCTAAAAAAAGTCTTTTTATATCTTGGAAATTCTCGCGCTGAAAAACATCGTACCACAATAGAATGCCGAAAAAAAGCGCGATGACGACTTTTATAAGCCAATTGACATAACGTGGTTGTCGTCTTAGGAAGAGCAATATTTTGTGGTAAGTACGCAACGATGATGTTTTGGGCGCAAAAGTGATTATTTTTTAGGGATTAATTTTCTCATTTATACATGTTTTTGCAAGAAATGGTGTTTTTACTTACTGTTCAAAGGTGTATGATTGGTCATCGTTGATTTCTTTTTGTATTTTTTTGAAGTCAAAATCAGTTTTGGGGTTAATGAAAACGGGTTATTGCTAAAGATGGAATCAAAGCAGATTATAGATAGTACCAACTGAGGCAAGCCCACCCAAAGCCTGAAAACTAATAAAACCTTTATCTCGTGAATAAATTTTCACATAGAACTGCCCATCAACAGGCACAGCTTGACGGTTGTAATAGATAAAGGCTTTGTCGTACAAAATATTGTTAATCAATACATTTTGCGCTCGACCCAAACCCTCCACAGCGCTCGTGATTGCTTAGGCGACCACCAACGATTGAGTTCAATGACAGGCTGGTTGGCATCTTTTAGAGAATATTTCGACTTTGAGTAACCCAAAACCATACTATTCACCTCTGTCGTTTGCGGCAAAGGTTTGACAAATAGACTATCTCCGACAACCTCAAAATAGTAGTAAAAAGTCGCAACTTTCATACTCGTATGCGATTCTGACACCTTGAAGCCATAACTGTCTTGTGATTCGATGCGCAGAATGAGTGTATCGTTGCCGTTTTTAAAAGTTGTGTCGCTGTCAATCATGTAGTTGCGGGCAGTTAGGAGATTGTAGCGGCTTTCTTGCCCTACTTGCAGATTTGAAAAACTAATCTTGTTACTGAGGGGTGTCTCAGGTGTGATAACTTGTGTGCATTGTGCAAAGCAAAAACTAAGGATAGTGAAAAAAAACAGCTTTTTCATGGCGTTTCTGATTGATTTAAAAGAAAATTTGTACAAAAAACGAATTCTATGCAACTAAAGACAGTCGTTTCTTTTCAATGGGTTGGGTGATGGCGCAAAAAACCTAATTTTGCTTTGTAATAGCCCCCGTCAGTATAAAAACGATTTTCCATCAGACTTTTCACCACAACATGAAACCAACACCTTTTTGCATTGTTTTATCTCTATTTTGTTATTTGACAAAAAATATTGCACAACAAAATACCTTTAAACCTGCTGCAAGTCCCGAGATACACATCAAAAAAACCACGACTAAAATCACGCTCGACGGCAAATTAGACGAAATAGATTGGCAAAAAGCAGAGCAGTCGTCGCCTTTTTGGGAGAGCATACCCTACGACACATCGTTGGCAATCACCAAAACAGAAGTACGTTTGACATTCGATAACAACAATTTATACGTTGGTGCAAAATGTTATCAGAAAAAAAGTAGTTATATCGTACAGTCCTTACGCCGTGATTTTCCGCCAGGTACGACCGATTTGTTTGGGTTGATTTTCGACCCTTTTTGTGATAAACAGAATGGCTTTAGCTTTGTCTCCAGCCCATTTGGGGTGCAACGCGAGGGTCTGATTGCCAATGGCAACGAGTTTTCGACAGATTGGGACAACAAATGGTTTGTTGAAGTACAAAATGAACCCGAATTTTATACAGTTGAAATAGCTATTCCTTTCAAAACGTTGCGCTACAAAACGATTGATGGCGAAACCAATGTTTGGTTTGCCAATTTTTTCCGTTACGACCAAAGTCGTACGCAAGCTGAACGTTCCAATTGGGCACCTTTACCGCGTTTTTCGAGTGGTAATAACGTTGCTTTCACAGGTAAATTGATTTGGGACGATGCGCCACCTAAGCCTTCTGGGAGCAATATTTCGTTTATTCCCTATGTTTTAGGTGCTACAAGCAAGGATTTTGTCGCCGAAACTAAACCAAATACTGAGGGGGGTATCGGATTCGATGCAAAGGTTGCTATCACTTCGTCACTCAACTTGGATTTGACTGCAAACCCCGATTTTGCACAAGTAGAGGTGGACAGACAACAAACAAATCTCAGTCGTTTTGAGCTATTTTACCCCGAAAGGCGACAGTTTTTTCTTGAAAATTCCGATTTGTTTGGCTCTTTTGGTTTTGAAAATGTCAATCCTCTTTTCTCAAGGCGCATCGGTTTAGCTTCCGATTCGGTAGGCAACGCTGTCAAAGTGCCTATTCTGGTAGGCGCACGATTGACTGGCAAATTGGACAAAAATTGGCGTATCGGGGTACTCGATATGCAGACCGATGGACGTAAAGATTTGAAAATCAACGCCTCCAATTTTTTCGCAACGGCTGTGCAACGTAAAGTATTCAGTCGTTCGACAGTCAATTTTTTATTTCTGAATAAACAAGATTTTGAATCCGATGCCAATGGCAAAAACACATGGTCTATAAATTCCAATGCGTTCAACCGAATCGTAGGCGTTGACTACAATTTGGCATCGAAAGATGGTTTGTGGCAAGGCAAAGCCTTCGTGCATCGTTCATTGACACCGACCCCTCAGTATCAGCCCTTTGCAGCGGCCGCAGCTATCGAATACAATAACACCAATTTCAATTTTTCGTCAAGTTTGGAAAGCGTAGGCAGTGGCTACGCAGGAAATGTCACAGGTTACGTACCTCGCAACAACTATTATCGCAGCGAACCCAACGTAAATTTTGTGTTTTATCCTAAATCTCAGCGTATCAATTCTGTGAGTTTGGGTATGGATGGCGATGTTTTTTGGCGACTTTCAGACAATCGTTTGACCGACTACGATTTTTCTCCTTTGGCATTTGATCTTGTTTTTCAAAATAATTCGGGCTTGAGTTTAGTGCCTATTCGTTGGGATTATACCTACCTTTTTGAACCTTTTGACCCCACCAATACAGGAGGCAAAGAATTGCCTCAAGGTACGACTTACACCTATCGCAGCACCCGTTGGGCTTATGCGAGCAACTCTCGCCGTTTGTTTTCAGTCAAAATTCAAGGACGTTTTGGGCAATATTTCAATGGTAAAATCAATGCTGTCAGTGCCTCATTCACCTACCGTTGGCAACCTTATGGCTTATTCAGTTTAGATGTAAATTACAACAAAATAAACCTGCCAACAGGCTATAATGACCGCCAATTGCTCCTTATTGGGCCTCGTTTCGACTTTTCGTTCACGCGGAGTGTGTTTTTTACAACCTTTTTGCAATACAACAATCAAATCAACAATGTCAATCTGAATGCCCGTTTCCAATGGCGTTTTGCGCCCGTCAGTGACTTGTTTCTTGTTTATACGCAAAACTATTTTGCAGAAGACGATACGCTCGCAGGTTATCGGTCTTTTGATGCCAAAAATCGTGCTTTGGTGTTAAAATGTACATATTGGCTCAATCTTTGATAGTACCTAAAAAATACATCGTCGAGGTGCATCCTCGACGATGTTGACCAATCGAAATTATTAACCATAACTGCTCACCACATTATATTTTTCGGACAATAAAAAGGTCATTAACAACCTTTTAACGTTACTCTCAGTCATAAAACAACTAAAACCACGTTATTATGTCATAAAAACTGCAAAACGTGAACAATTTGCTGAATAATTGTTTACTCTTTTGCGACTTCGTCCGAAAGGCAAAAATCAAACATGTATCATCTTTTAAATTCTTAACAAATGAAATTTCTGAGAAAACTTCTGATTCCGTTGTTCATTCTTGCCCCCCTCAGTATTAGCACACTCATAGCACAACCAATGGCTGTCAAAACAGATATGACAGATGCTAAAGCAAAATCCATACTCGACAAAGTTAAAAAGCAGTATGATGGCTACTCTTCACTTGAATCTAACTTCAAAGTGGAATATAAACTTGCAGAACAACCGAAACCTAATGTTATGACAGGCAAAGTCTATCAACAAGGCGAAAGTTTTCGCGCTGAAATGGGTAAAGACTTTGCGATGAGCAATGGCAGAATACTTTGGCAAAAATCTGGCAATGCTGTACAAATCAAAAATGCCAACAGCAAGGATGCCAACGACTTAATGACACCAAAAACGCTAATGCGGATGTACGAAAAAAATGAATTTTCATTCGGTATCACAGGTGAGTCAGCAGAAGGGTGGAGCAAGAAAGCCATCATCTTGACTGGAAAACCCAACAAACGCAGCGAATTTACCAAAATTGTGATTGCTATTGACCAAAAAACAAATCATATCGTTAGTGTCACAGCTTTTGAACGCGACCAATCTCGCTCAAAAGTGATACTTGAGCCACCTGTTTTAAACCAAAAATATGCTGATACGATGTTTAATTTCGATAAATCGAAATATCCAGGTGTCAAAATTCAGGATTTGCGTGTAGACTAACTAAATCTAATAGGTGAAAATATAATAGCGACGATAGATGAAATCTGTCGTCGCTATTCTTGTTTAGGCGAATAGCCTTTATATCCTCCTTGTGGCATTTTGGGAAAAATGGCTATAAAATTAATTCGACCTCAAACAATCTCAATACGTGGATTGCGCTGCACGAGGTCATGTACAAACTTATCAGCTTCATGCACGCGTTTGATGATATCATCTTCTTTTTCAAGCGAAATCAGAACCGATTTGCCAACTCGTTTCACACTCGTCACATCCACAAGGCTAACAGCAAAATCCACCTGACGCTCTTTTTTGCGGTCAAAACAATACTTAATTTGATTGTTTTCAATTAAAAAGTACCCCCTCAGTGTCAGTGCTACGACAAAGGCTGGTAGAAAACTCAAAAAAATTAAAAACAGCAAAAGCCAACCATTACTTATCACACCAAAGAAAATGGTCGAAAGCACAAAACCAATGCCCATCCAAGGCCCCCAATTGGTCGAAGTGTAATATCGTTTTTCCATTTCGTTTTTTTTATTTGCAAAGATACAACGGTTCAAAGTATTGAAAAACTTTGCGCTTAACTATCTTCGTGTCACATAAAAATGAGGTTATGAATCCAAATATCGAACGGCTTTACGCCATCGCTCAAAAACCTGCACGGCACATCATCGGTTTGATGTCAGGTACTTCTATGGATGGTCTTGATGTGGCTTTGGTGCGCATCGAAGGCAGTGGACAACAAACTAAAGTTCAGCTTCTCGACTTCGAGACAGTAGCCTATACTGAGGGGGTGAAAAATGAAATTACAAAAGTATTTGCTAAAAAAACAATTGATTTTCAACATCTGACATTGCTCAATGCGTGGATTGGGCGACTGCACGGCGATATGATTTTGACCTGCTTAGAAAAATGGCAACGAGAGACCAAAGACATAGATCTGATAGCAAGCCATGGACAAACAGTTTTTCATGCACCTAAAATTTTACATGGTCTGGCAGAGTTTCCGAATGCGACCCTACAAATTGGCGATGGCGACCACATTGCAGTGACCACAGGTATCACAACATTGAGCGATTTTCGACAAAAACATGTGGCTGCGGGAGGAGAAGGCGCACCTTTAGCCGTCTATGGTGACTATTTTATCTTTTCCGACCGTTTAGAAAATCGTCTGATGCTCAATATGGGCGGTATTGCGAACTTTACGTACTTACCCGCTTCGCTTGATGCCTCGGAAGTATTTGTCACCGATACAGGACCCGGCAATACGCTACTTGATGCGTTTACAAAGCGGTATTTTCCTGAAAAAAGCTATGATAAAGATGCCGAAATTGCACGAACTGGCTCGGTTATACCAACATTATTGCAGATTTTGAAACAAGATGATTTCTTTCAAAAACCTTTTCCTAAAACGACTGGTCCAGAATTATTCAGTATCTCTTATGTCGAAAAAGCTATGAGCCAATTGGAATACCCCCCCTCAGTAAATGACCTCTTAGCGACTTTAACCCGCTTTTCGGCAGAGACTATTGCCGAGACGATGCTGACATTATTTGAACAAAAAAGTTTTGACAAGGAAACCATCAAAAGTTTCACTATCTATATGAGTGGTGGTGGTATGCACAATCCTTTGTTGGTCAGTCATTTACAAGAGTTACTGCCCGATATTGCTTTCAAAAAAACAGATTCGTTAGGTATTAATGGTGATGCTAAAGAGGCAGTTCTGTTTGCCTTATTAGCCAATGAGTGCGTGGCGGGCGGTACGACACATTTCGGTAGTCGCGAAGGTGTACCCAGTATTTCGATGGGTAAAATCTCTTTTCCAACCTAATTTTTAGATTTGTTGACATGAAAAATAAAAAAGCAACGACACTTTCAATCATGGATTTTGAACACAAAGGACAACCGATTGCTTCGCCCGAAGCCTATCGCGAACGTTTGATCAAATACTTTTTGATTGCCATGACCTTACTGACTTTTTCACTGTTCATCGGCACTGTGGGCTATTGGTATTTTGGGCAGCAAAATGTCAAAGCCGACAAACCCTCATGGGTGGATGCGTTTCTGTGTGCTTCGATGATTTTGACAGGTATGGGACCCATTGGCACGATCGAGACTGATGCTGGAAAAATCTTTTCTGCCATCTATGCCATCTATAGTGGTGTCACATTCCTTTCGGTGATGGGGATTTTTTTTGCCCCTATTGTTCATCGTTTTTTGCACTTGATGCACATTGACGAACAAGACTCAGAGTGACGCTGAGTTACAGCAGTCCGAAAAACTGCCATTTTTTACCTTTTTGCAAATATTAAAAATCAATCAGAATTATGAAAAATACATTTTTGGTACTGCTTTTCTCCTGTTTTTTCGCTTTTTTACTGAGGGGGCAAAATACACCGCTCAATAAAGTGACGGCTTTTCATCAAAAAAACAAATATGCTTTGTTGAATGAATATGCCCAATTTTTATCATTGCCCAATACGATGAACGACACCGCATCGCTTGCCGACAATGCGCGATTCATCGCAGATATGATGAAAAAACGAGGCATCGAAAACGTTCAACTCTTGCATGGTACGTCAAAAGGAACGATTCCCGCAGTTTTTGGTGAAGTCAAAGTGCCAAACGCCACTACAACTCTTGTGTTTTACGCTCATTACGATGGTCAACCTGTCAATCCTGAAAAATGGGCTGAAGGTTTATCGCCTTTCAAGCCTCAAATGACGACGAACTCGTTGGATAAAGGAGGCAAATTCATTGATTTTCCTACACAAAACACACCCCTCAGTATGGACTATCGCATTTATGGACGTTCATCATCTGACGACAAAGCAGGTGTTTTTGCTATCATCAATGCTTATGATGCTTTGCGCCAGAATGGTTTGACCCCCTCAGTAAATGTGAAATTTTTGTTTGAAGGTGAAGAAGAAAAAGGCTCGACGCATCTAAACGAGATTTTGGATAAAAATAAAACGCTCCTGAAAGCAGATATGTGGATTATTGCAGATGGTCCCCTTCATGCGTCGGGTCGCAAGCAGATTGTATTCGGTGTGCGTGGCGATGTGAATATGAATGTGACCGTTTACGGTGCAAAACGCCCTTTGCATTCGGGCAATTATGGCAATTGGGCACCCAATCCTGCATGGAAACTGACACGCTTGCTGGCGACGATGAAAGATGATAATGGTCGTGTGCTGATTGATGGTTTTTATGACGATGTGACCCCCCTCAGTAAATTGGAGCGCGAAGCCCTTGCGGCTATTCCTGACCCAGCCCCAATGATGCAAAAAGAATTGGCATTTGCCCAAGCAGAAAGCACCGAACGGACGTTTTTGGAATCCATCACCACTTTGCCAACACTCAACATCAACGGCATCGTCAGTGCCAATGTGGGTAAATTAGCCTCGAATATCATCCCAATCATGGCAACGGTAACGCTTGATTTGAGGCTTGTGAAAGGGAATAATTGGGAAAAACAGGTACAAAAAGTCATCAAACACATCAAAAAACAAGGTTTTGAAGTTTTCGACCGTGAACCAACAAACGAAGAGCGGCTCAAATTCCCGAATATCGCGACTGTGAAAGTCGGAACAGGTTACAACGCCCAGCGTACTTCGATGGACTTGCCTTTGGCACAAAGAGTCATAAAAGCAGTGCAAAACTCGACTAAAGAATCTGTGATTTTGATGCCTTCGGCAGGTGGCAGTTTGCCTTTGTATCTGTTTGAAGAAGTGTTGAACACACCACCTTTGACCGTTCCTGTGGTGAATTATGACAATAATCAACATGGTGAAAACGAAAATCTGCGGATTGGCTGTCTTTTTGACGGTATTGAAACCATGGCAGCAATTATGTTATTGCCAACAAAATAACAAGGCTAATTTTTTTTATAATCTTCAATATTCAACTGAATATCGCAGAAGTCATAATCGTGTTCGATATTAGAAGCAACAATGGTCAAACGATGCGTCCCCTCAGTAAAGCGACTCATCAGTTGACGATACCATGCCACACCTTGGGCATCGAGGTTGGTCGTAGGTTCATCGAGTAGGAGGATAGGAGAGTTTGAGCAAATCGCGAGTGCCAATTTCAGACGTTGTTTCATACCTGATGAGAAGTAACGTATTTCCTTATGGCGTGATTTTTCAAAACCTAAAATTTCGATTAAGTCATTGATTTTGAGTGACTTACTGAGGGGTTTGAATGTTGTGTGAAATTGAATCATTTCAGTCAAAGTCAGTTCTTCAATCAAATCAATATAAGGTGCGGCGTAGCTGATGTGTTTATAAATATCGTCTTCGTCTTGTGCTTTTTCGTTGATAAAAAACTGGATTTTACCAGTAGAAGGGCTTAAATGACCACTCAGTATTTTCATCAAAGTTGATTTGCCAGAGCCATTTGAGCCAAGTAGAGCATAGCGTTTAGAATTGTCGAAGGTTGTCGAAATATTTTTGAAAATCCAATCGTATCGAAAGCGTTTACCTACGCCTTCAAGCTGAATGTGTATTTTATCAACGGTTGTTTCTACTTGTTCTGACACCCCCTCAGTATTTTGGATATTTTGGATTAAATAATTGACAGTCAAATACTTAAAAAAATGGACGACTTTTGTGCCATGGTTTTCAAATGCTTAATTTTGCTTGTCTTTTGATGCTCTAAACCCTTTGATTAAACCACGTGTAGATTGATTGACAAAATCGAGGATTTTCGTTTTTTCCGTAGTATCAGGCACTGTTTCTGAGATGACATTGACAGCCTGAGTCAAATTGTGACCCCTAACAAATAAAATACGGTAAACATCGCGAATATTATCAATCTGGTTGGGTGAAAAACCGCGTCTGACTAAACCCACTCGATTGACACCTGCATAAGACAGCGGATTGCGCGCGGCCAGCACAAAAGGCGGAACATCGCGCGGCACAAGTGAGCCGCCGCCGATGAACGCATCGTTGCCAATTTTCACAAATTGATGAACCGCAACCATGCCTCCTAACCGAGCAAAATCGCCGATTTCGATATGCCCTGCCAGCGTCACGTTGTTTGCTAAAACGACATTGTCGCCAATGACACAATCGTGTGCGACATGAGCATAAGCCATGACCAAACAGTTTTTACCTATCACAGTTTTCCACGTGGCAGTTGTACCAATATTGACTGTACAATACTCGCGCAAAATGGTATTGTCACCGATTTCGAGTAAAGTTCGTTCTCCTTTATATTTTAAGTCTTGTGGCGTCGAACCAACAATAGCTCCTTGAAAAACCTTGCAGTTGCGCCCCATGCGCACGCCGTCCATGATGCTGACGTGCGGAGCAATCCATGTACCATCTCCGATGACCACATCGGCAGCAATGGTTGTAAATGGGCCAATCGTTACGTCTTTTCCGATTTTGGCATCGGGATGAATGACACTTAGTTGGTGGATATTCATTTTTGTTCTCGGTGAGTGACTATCGGTTAGTAGGTAGGAAAGAAGGTTTGGTTTGTAACTTCTTAATCGCCAATAACTAATAAGCAATCACTATTTTTCAGTTTCTTTTTTGAATAAGAGCAGTCAATTCAGCTTCGGATACGATTTTGTTACCCACATAGCAACGTCCCATCATGCGAACAATGCCACGTTTGATAGGTTCAAGTAACTCCATTTTAAGCATCAGAGTATCGCCGGGCAGTACTTTATCGCGAAATTTACAGTTGTCAATTTTTAAGAAATAGGTATCCCACTGTTCATCATCGGATGTGCCTGCGAGTGCCAGAATGCCGCCCGTTTGTGCCAGTGCTTCCATTTGTAGAACACCAGGGAAAACAGGATTGTTGGGGAAGTGACCTTCAAAAAACCACTCGTTCATAGTCACTTGCTTCATTCCGACGATATATTCAGGTGTTAATTCCAAAACTTTGTCCACCAATAAGAACGGATAGCGATGTGGCAGTTTTTTCATAATCTGAATCGTATCCATCACAGGTTTTACTGAGGGGTCGTATTTTGGAATTCCTTGCATCTTTTTTTGTTCCATATAATGCCGTTTAAGTACTTTCGCAAAAGCAACATTAGCCGTATGACCCGGTTTTTTAGCAATGATTTTTCCTTTTATAAATTTGCCAACCAAAGCCAAATCGCCGACGACATCCAACAACTTATGACGTGCGGGTTCGTTTGAGAATCGCAAATCAGTCGTGTTCAATATGCCTTCGCGCTCTATTTTTATATGCGGTTTGTTCAGTTTTTTTGCCAAATCAGCCAACTCCTCTTCGGTCATCAGGCGGTCAACGATGACGATGGCATTGTCTAAATCGCCACCTTTTATCAGACCTTGATTGAGCATAAACTCTAATTCGTGCAAGAATGCAAAAGTCCGCGCTGGTGCTATTTCCGTCTCATACTGAGGGGTCGAATCGAGTGACGCATGTTGTTGGCCCAAAACTGTTGAGTTGAAATCAATCATGGTCGTCAAGCTGTATTCATCAGCAGGTATTGCCATGTATTCAGCCCCTGTTTTTTCGTCTTTGTACGTAATTGCCTCTTTAATATCGAAATATTCGCGTTCAGCAGTTTGCTCAACAATACCAACAGCATTGATTTTTTCAACAAAAATGGCAGATGAGCCGTCTAAAATAGGGACTTCACCGCCATCTATTTCGAGCAAAACATTGTCCACACCTAAACCAATGAGTGCCGATAAAACATGTTCGATGGTGCTAATTTGTGCGTCGCCTTCTTTTATCACCGTACCGCGATTGGTCGCTGCTACTTTACTGGCATCAGCAGCTATGATGGGCGCATTAGCTAAGTCAATCCGCTGAAATTTATAGCCATGATGTTCGGAAGCTGGGCGTAAAGTCAAAGTCACAATCTGACCTGTGTGCAATCCTATCCCTTTGACTGTAATCGCTTCTTTGATAGTACGTTGTTTCATTCTTAATATTCGGGTGATTTATTTTTTTTGAATTTATAATTTTGGGGTCAAAGATAGATTTTTTTTGAAGTTTGAAGAGGACAGATGGAGAATAGTTTAAGTGTTTTATAGAGTTTAATCATTTTAAACCCTAAAAATCGCTTTGATTGAGGTTTTTCTATCTACCTTCACACGTTGAGGATACCCCTCAGTAAATTGATAAATCTTTCATTTAAGCATCTCTCATTATGTTTCAATCAGACCTTTTTAAAGGAAAAACAGCACTCGTCACAGGTGGCGGTTCGGGTATTGGTTTCGAGATAGCCCGCCAATTCCTAACTTTGGGTGCAGAAGTTTATATAGCTGGTCGCAAACAAGAACGACTCGACCAAGCTATTTTGAAGTTGCATCATTTTGGCTCTCAAGTCAAGGCAGTTGTGTTGGATATTAGAGATACAACCAATATCAAACATTTGGCAGATATGATTGAGACGCAAAGTGGAAAACTCGATATTTTGATTAATAATGCTGGAGGGCAATTTCCATCGCCCGCTGAAAACATCACGGAAAAAGGGTGGAATGCCGTTATCAATACCAATTTGAATGGTACTTGGTTTGTGACTCAAGAAATGGCAAAACGCTTTTTTTTCAACCAACAATCGGGTAGTATTGTCAATATTGTCTTGAACAATTTTAAAGGCTTCCCTGGGATGAGTCACTCTGCGGCGGCTCGTGCAGGGGTGATGAACTTGACTCAAACCCTCGCTATTGAGTGGGTCAATCGAGGTATTCGTATCAACTGTGTTGCTCCAGGCATCATCTTATCGTCTGGTTTAGAGAATTATCCGAAAGAAATGGTGGCTGGCATCGAAGCTAAAATTCCGATGAAGCGACTTGGTACTGTTGCAGAAGTGGCAGAATTGACACTTTTCCTCGCTCATGCGGCTTATATCACAGGCGAGACGGTCTATATTGATGGTGGCAATCGCTTTTGGGGAGATATGTGGGAGATATGAAAATAGGCAAGATGAAGTATGAAATAAGGAAATACTGAGGGGTCTTTATTTCATACTTCATCTTTCAGGCTTCGTTATTTTACTTTCAGACGATTTTTCAAATAGCCTAATGCCATGCCATAAGCTTCTTTTGACAAAGCTTCGTCATATTTAGGATTGCTCGGATTGGCAAAACCGTGGACACCATCAAAAATTTTATACTCCAATTTTTTGTCTGCTTTCTTCATATTGGCAGCAAATTCTTCAATTATTTCTTTAGAAATAAATTTTTCTGTCGCAAACAAACCCAAAACATCACAGTTTAATGTTTTCAGCTTTTCTACATCTTTCACAGGCATACCGTAGTACATGACCGAACCCACAGCTTGCTTTTCGAGCAAAAGAGCTGACTTGAGTGACCAACCGCCACCAAAACACCAACCAACATTAGCGATTTTAGCTTTTGTACCTGCGAACAGTACGCCACCTTTAACGATATTGTTGAGACGCTCTTCTTTAACCCCTTGCATGAATTTACCTGCTTCTTTTGGATCAGCTGTTACTTGCCCATCGTACATATCAAGGGCTAAAACATTGACATTTTCACCCAAATCCTTGTAGAAAATATCCGATTGACGCATGATGTATTCATTCAAGCCCCACCATTCTTGATAGACAAAGAGCCATTTTTTCGACTTTTTCTTTGATTTTACGAAATACCCCTTCGCTTCTGCGCCATCGGGTGTTTTAAATGTGATGCGTTGTCCCTTTCCTTCGTAATTCAAAGGCGAAGGTGATGGATGAAAAGCTTGAAAAGTAGGGTCTGAAACGAAAGTTGCCATGTCATCGGTCAATGGCTCAGTGTGGCACATTGGCATTGGCGCAGTGGCAGGCGAATAATTTGTTGCAGGCTTATGGAAAAAGCCCAAAATGCTGACAAAAGCAGCAATCAGAGAAATGGATAGGTTGCTCATCGTTCGATTGATTTTAGAATTGAGTAAAGATTTTTGTTTCGACTATTCTTCATTGATACTCTTTTTTGCCATCTGTTTGGTTTGGTTCAACCGATAGGCAAAGGTCAAATTCATCTGCCGTCTTCTGCCTTGGAAATCGCTGTACGAATAGAAATTCACCCCCTCAGTAATCGTGCGCATACGGCGTGAGTTGAAGACATCCGACACGTTGAAAGTAATCGTTCCTTTTCCCTTCAACACATCTTTGTTCGCACCTAAATCAACATAATAAAGCGACTTTCGTTCACCCTGTGGTGTTTTTTGTGGGGCTTCATAACTTGCACGCACTTGTAAATCAATATTTTGTGGCAACGAAAATCGTGATGTATGCCTCGCAAACCAACTATAAGTATCGCTTTCTAATGCCGATTCGATGTTTGCACCATCTGTAATGGCTCTAAAGAAATTGACGCTCCAATCCGTTTTCCAACCTTTCACAAGTGTCAATTGACTTGTAAACTCTGCTCCAAATGCGTCCTCAGTGAGCAAATTTTCAGGTTTCGTATTAGCAAAACCCAAACTATCCACACGACGAATGTTCAAAACTTTATCCGAAGTATGACGATAATAGATGGACGCAGCCAATGACCCTTTGTCGAAATACTTGATATGTCCCAAATCAAAAGCATGAGAAAACTCAGGATTTAGGTCAGGATTGCCCGAAAAAAAGTTCCGATTGTCGCTGTATGTCACAAACGGACTCAGTTCATCGTAGCGTGGGCGGCGCACACGACGGCTGTAACTCAATTGAATGGCATTTTCTTTGGGCAATTTGTAGGTGAAATGCGCACTTGGAAACAGATTTGCATATTGTCGCGGATTGACTTCGTTTGTTTTTCGCAAAGTGGTTTTCACATCTGTGATTTCACCGCGTAAACCAAATTGATAAGAGAATTTTTCTTTTTTATTGCCCAAAATAGCATAAGCCGCATAGATGTTTTCATCGTAAATGAAATAATTGTCCAAGCCAGGCAGAGTGAAAAATTCGCCATTTCTCCCTTGTTCTGTTGCTAAAAAGTCATTAATCATGTGGCGGAAACTGGTGCGCATACCCGTTTCAAACTTGCCTTCTTTACTGAGGGGTTTCACATAGTCCAATTGAATGAGAAATTGTTTTTCAAATTCATCATTCAGCGATTTTTGCAATTTAGTATTGGCAGGATTGGGTGAACCATTAGCAAAAGTACTTGTTTGTGTAAAAACTTGGTCTGAACGCTCCCAATAGTCTAAAAAACGCAAGTCAGCGACCAATTCTTGACCTTTTTTGTCGTAGGTGCGTTTGTAAGTTAAAGCATACTCCGAGTTGGGTTCGGTTTCTTTTTCGTCCTGTTGACGATTGGTAATTGTATTCAGTTTGTCTGTTTTGAACAAATAATCTTTATATACCAAATCTGTGATGCGGCGCACATCCGTTCTTCGGAGCATATAATAAGCGGTTAAAGTATTTTTAGGATTAAAAAAATAATCCGCACCTGCTTTGATATTGTTGTGAAAACCAGTCATGTTCGTCTCCCGATTCATCTGAGTAATGAAAGTCGTATCAGACGTATAAACCTCTTGATAAATAGCTCCAACACTGGGCAAACGGCGATAAGCGATGCCATAATTAATAAAAAAATTGACTTTTTTATGCCGATAATTCACATTCGCTGCCAAACCGTAATTCATCGGATAGCCTGTTGTTACTTCAAAAGAGCCATTTAAACCCTGTTTTTGTTCTTTTTTCAAGATGATATTGATGATGCCAGACATACCTTCCGCTTCGTAACGAGCCGATGGATTGGTGATGACTTCTACTTTTTCAATCAAGCTACCTTGGAGTTGTTGCAAACCTGCGCTGCCTTTGAAACTCACCAAACCAGAAGGCTTACCATCAATCAAAATCCGCACATTCTCGCTCCCACGCAACTTCACATTGCCTTCAACGTCCACGGATACTGAGGGGATATTGTTGAGAATATCTGTTGCTGTGCCACCAGCATTAGCCAAGTCTTTTCCGACATTGAATATCTTTTTGTCTAACGCCAATTCCATGGTACTTTTTTCAGCTTGTACGACTACTTCATCGAGTTGCTTTGTGGCAGCCGACAATTTAATTGTACCAAAATCTTGTATCGTTTTTTCTTTCGACAAAGTGAAAAAAGGCAAGTTCATGGTTTTGTAACCAATAAACTCCACGCTAGCAAAGGCTTGTCCGAAAGATGTTTCAATCAAAAAATTGCCATTTTCATCTGTAATATTGCCACCAACTAGCGTACTATCGGTACTTTTCATTATCCGAATACTAGCGTAACTGAGTGGTGCATTTGATTGATTGTCAACGACTTTTCCTTTTACAAAGCCTTTTTGAGCAGATAATACTGAGGGGGGCATGAGTCCCATAAGCAACAATATCCAAAAATAGAGTATGGATGGTGTATGTAATTTTTGATTCATCATGATAGAGATAAGTGTATATGATACACGTAAAGATAAAACGGCTTTTAGAATGAATCTGATAGTTTCCACAAACGACCCTGTTTTTAGATGATTCACCTTTTTTATACCCATAAACGAAAGAAGTTTCTCAAAAATAAAAAATCCAACTTATTGTTAATCAATAAGTTGGATTTTGGCAGACTATGTGAAAAAAACTAAACCTTTTGTGCTAAAGTCTTTTTTGGTGCGTCTTTTTCATCACGTTTGGGCAATAACAGCCAAATGCGACCATATTTGCGCATATCTTTTATGCGTTCTTTTGCTGCATCACCTTCTCCCATGTATAAATCAACATGACCCGTACCTTTGATTTTGCTGCCACGGTCTTGAGCCAAAACAAAACGCATTTCGGTACGAATCAAATTACCATTATCGTCTAAAATCGGAATTTCTGCTAACAAAACAGAGCCAAGTGGAATGTATTTAGGATCAACTGCGACCGTAAAATCAGTCGTGAGTGGTACTTTGGCAGCACCCATTGCTCTCGATTTATCTCTTTGTGTGAAGACAGAAGCATAGCCTTCGCCATCTGCTTCTTCAACTTTTTTTGAATCGCCATTATAGGCAACCACACGACGATCACCTTCGGGAAATTGCAAATAAGCAACCCCTTCAAGCTCCATACTGCGTATATCTTGACGGTCGCGCACGTAAGCAAGGGTCATGCCATCGTCATCTTGACCGTTTTGTGCCAAATAAACTGGATATTTGAAAATCGCATCGGATTTGCGACGAGCAGGAATAATAGGAGAGTAATATCCTGTGAAAAGAACGTTGCCATCACCATCTTCGCCTCTTAATTGGTAGGCATCGAGTAAATTGGCAATATCGTTTTTAGATTTGACTTTACGAAAAGCATTGAGGACTTTGTTCAAATGCTTCGGATAAATATTGAGTGAACCAACTTCTCGCTCTTCAGCATTTTTTATAAAAGTCTCTTGGTGTTCGAGTGCTTGTCGGAATCTATCATGTACACTAGGTAATTTTAGCTCATTAATATTGATTCTGGTGAAAATATCACGCAATTTGATATCTTTATTAGAAATCAAAACTTTTTTCGGTTCAGCCGTCTTTATAACTTCTTTGTGTGTTTCGATGCCGTTTATCAGGGAGTCAAGAGCAATATTATCTAATTGGTCTGACTCCTTTATACTTCGGAGGTATGAAACAATGCTAACCGAAAATAAAAGTGAACTAATAAAACTTATCCAATACTTTTTCATTTTTTTTAAGTTTGGTGAAAAAATAACGTGTCCTTACGCCCCTTTTAAATGTTTTATGGCTTTGTCTGAACACTTTTATCGCGAAAGCGGGAGAGAATAATAACTCCTCAGTAGTTGAATTTAAAAAGCACTACTGCTTTGCGATTTTTTGATAAAGCAATGATTTTTATCGGTTTAAATATATTTAATATTTTAAGTCGATAATGAAATCATTAACTATAATTTTGTGCTTTGCTCAGGTGTAGTTCTCATTTAATCAAAAATAAAATACGGTTTTAGTTTTTCAATCATATTGTCGCTCAAAACACCTACTTTTTTCAGGTCTTCCGCACCTTTGAACCCACCATGATTCACCCTAAAACGGACGATTGCTTCTGCTTGCTTACGCGTTAAGTAAGGGTGCAAGAGTTCTTCAATAGCAGCTTTGTTAATTTGAATTTTACGATGTGGAGGAGAGGTAAACCGCAGAAAAGGCGTTATAGCGTGTATAGTAGAATCGGGTAAACCATAAACTTCTTTAAGTTGGTTGAGCGAGGCAAAGCCACCCAGTCGCTCTCTATATTCAATGATTCGGGCGGCAAAGGTACGACCTATTCCACGTAGCTGCAACAATTCGTCAACATTGGCGCGATTGATGTCAACAGATTTGACCGTCACATTTTCAGCTACTTTCATGGCAGGCTGATTTTGTGGCTCAATGTATCGCCTTGACGCAATCGTATGATTTTCAGCTATTTGAATATATGGTTGAATACGTAAAAAATCAATATCAGACAAACCGTATACTTTTTTCAAATCTTCTTTAGTTTGGAAAAAACCGCCTTTTTCTCTGTATTTTAACAAAATTTTAACAGTTTTTTCATCCAAACCTAAGCCCAACAGCTCAGTTTCAGTCGCTGTATTAGGGTCAAATGGTCTCAAAACAATAGGTATTACAGGCTTTTTGAAAGCCTCATACTGAGGGGTCTTATCAAAACTTTTGGCAAATGGCGCATCGCTATTTAGCGTGATATACTCTTCCAATCTGTCGTAATCAGCTTCTTTGAGGCCATAAATTTTTTTCAAATCCTCTTTTTTAAAGAAACGTCCGCCTTTTTCTCTAAAATGCACAAGTGTAGTCGCCACTTTGGGTGACAGACCTAATCGTATCAAATCTTCTTTTGTAGTAGAATTTGGATTGAAAGGAAAAAGAGTGCTTTCATCATTATGAATAGCAAAAGTACCCCCCTCAGTATCGGAGGCTTTTTCGCTTACCAAAGCGGCTATTTCTTGCTCAAAAGCAGAGAAGTTGTCGGTTTTACTATTTCGCTTATCCATGATTGAGTAAATTTTTGGTATCATCAGAAATCCCAGCGACAATGCCACTAAGACCACAACTCCATTGCGTTCTCCACGCGAATAGTAGAAGTATGATGTCAAAAACTTTCTCATTGAGTACGTTTGATTTAGACGAGTAACCAAATATTATTTGGTCAGTTTTTTCACCCAAGCCCCTTGTTCCGATGTGTTATGAAAAGGAATCCCTAAATTGTGGCATTCATTTTTCCATCTTTCGATACGCCAACGTGCATTAGAGCCATCGAAAATAATCGTATCAAAACGGAAACTTTGAGTGATGTCGGAGATATTAATACGGGCATTTTTACAGATTAATATCGTATTTACCTGCAAAAATACACCTTTTGGTGGTAGCTTGTCAAGTATCACTAATGTATGACCATAAAATTGACTGATGTTGTAATGGTGTAATAGATGCTCATTTTTGACATAATCTTTGAAATTATAGTTTTCTAAGGTATTGATTCTCAATTGCAATCTATGATTTTCGGTTGCAAATTTAATTTTGTTGAAAGTGTCAGATTTTTCTGAAAATTTTTCTGAAAAAGAATAACATTTTTCACCATCTATGAAATCAACAACAGAATTACGATAGATGTGATAAACAATAATCTCTCGATGGTGTATTTTTTTGATACTGGCAAAGGCATAGACTACGCTTAGAATAGTCAACAGACTGAGGGGATAGATGAGGGTTCGTAGTAAGTGCGTTTTGATGGATACAGCGATGCCAAATAGTACGAGATAGAGGCTCAAAACGCCAACCAACGACAGCCAAATACCTGTCACAATACTGAGGGGTAGCTTTTGGATAAAGAAGACAATTTCGTTCATCGCCCAAACCAAACAAAATAATATTTTGCCAAGCCATTCACTCAAAAAAGGTACTTGATGAAAAAAGAATAGCCCCACGCCTGCGTACAAGGCACCTGACGAGACAGGCACTGCCAACAATCCCGATAACCAAAAGTAGGTCGGAAACTGATGGAAATAATAGAGCGAAATGGGGGTCACAACTATTTGCGCTGCCAAACCCACAGTTGTTGCTTCCCAAGCGTAGCGAAAGATTTTATTGTTGATTATCAATAATTTAGATAATTTTGGTTGAAAAAAAACGATACCCAAAACAGCTAAATACGATAATTGGAAACCCACATCGAACAACCAAAACGGATTCCATAATAGAAGTGCAAAAGCCGATGCTGCCAAGATATTATAGATATTCATCTGCCGCCCCCAGCCATTGCCAATAGCCAAAAAAGTTGCCATCACTGCGGCACGCAATACGCTTGCTCCTGCACCTGTAAGCAAGGTAAACAACCAAATAAGGACGATTGAGATGCCCGCTTTGCTCTGTCTCCAATGCCGATTACCTGTCTTATAAAAACTCAAAAACCAATTGAAACCATTGAAAATCAAAAGTATGTGCATACCCGAAACGGCTAAAATGTGCATAGAACCCGTTTCAACATAAGCATCACGCACCTCATCGGTGATGGCATCGCGATAACCTAAAATGAGAGCCGAACCGACAGCAAACTCGCGTTCTGTCTTCAAATGATTTTTTAAAATGTAAATGAGTTTTTGTTGCCAATTTTTGATGGTGTGTATCAGTGGATTGCCTTTTCTGGATGCTAAAATTTTAATATTTTCTTGTTTCGCAAATGATTGAAAATGAATATTTTGGAAATGTAGGTAGCGTTTGAAGTCAAAGGCATCTGGGTTTTTAGGAGGCTCGATTTCGCTTATTGCTGCGTGTAATACAATAAGGTCGCCGTACTGAGGGGGGGAGTTTTGGAGAGAATCTTTTCGAATATACAAGAGTAAATTGCCCGAAACATCGTGCAAGGAATCGGTGTGACTACCCAATTGTTGAACACTGATCGTACAGCGATGATTGGTTGGTTTTTCGACATAATCGGTGACAATACCTAATACTATTTTCTCATTTGTATTGTCTAAAAATGATTTGAAATGATTGGTTTCAGTCAATTCATTGTGATAGAAAGTAGATTGAAAACCCAACAAAAACAACACTATACTGAGGGGTATGCCAAAGAGCCACCGCCAACGATAAGTAGTCGGTTTTAACCATAGAAAAATAGTGCAACAGGCTGATAATAAAAGTATTATGTTGCTTGCAATAGTTGTCTGAGGTTCTCCAATTACAGCACAAACAATACCTAAAATGAAGGGCAAAATCAAACGCACAAAAGGTGTTTCACGCCAGTTGAAAGGGTTGTGTGTCATAGTTTTTAGGTTGTTTTTGCAATGGCAAGGGTTACAAAATAAATTTTAGTAGTTGGTGTTTCTGCTAAAATGCTGTTTGCACAACCTTCTAAAGTTGCGCCAGAGGTCATCACATCGTCCACAATGAGAATTTTTTTGTCTCTTAGCAGGGTTTTATCGGTCAGATGAAACACGTCTTCTGCATTTTTGAGTCGTTCAAGGCGTGTTTTTTTTGTCTGTGTCTCTGTTGCCTTGATTTTTGTTAGTACAGACGTATTCACAGGCACATTTAGTGTTTCAGAAAGCCCATTGGCGAATATTTCAGCTTGATTGAAACCGCGTTGGATGCGCTTTTTGATGTGCATAGGGACTGGAATTAGGTAGTCAATGCCTTGAAAATGGGGCTGTTGGAGTAGTTTTTGACCATAATAACGCCCTAAATCGAAGGCAGCCTCCCGTTTATCTTGATATTTGATTTGATGAATAAGATGCTGTGTTTTACTTTTTTTGGTGAAAAAAAACAAGGCTGCGGCAGCTTCAACGGGCAAACGACCCTCGAATCGCGCTGTGAAATCATTGATTTTTGACAGATGAAAATCTGTTTCAGGTAAGAGTGCTTGACAATCTAAACAAATATGTGCTTCGTCGAAAGCCACAGGCTCATTGCAGGCGAGACACAAACGAGGAAATAATAAGTTCAGAAAATCATCCCAAGGGCGCATAAGTTTTCTCAATACAAAGTTTTTCGTCATAGTTGTCTGTTTGTTAAAAATTGTATTTGATTTTTACAAATAGTTGATTACCAATTTTTTACAAAGGAAAAACAATATTCTAACAAAGTCAATATCTGTGCAAAGATTTTTAGTCTCCCAACTGTTTCTTAGTTTTGTCCGAAAAAGTTGAATTATGATTGAAAAAATTAAAAATAATATATTTCTTGTTTTGCTTCTGGCAGTCGCCTTGTATGCCGTAGGGCGTTATCTCTACAAAACACCCAGTGCCGTCAATGGTGAAAGCGCACCTAAACTCGTTTCAACACAACGCGATGGTACGCCTTTCGACCTGTCAACACTGAGGGGGCGGTATGTTTTACTCGATTTTTGGGGGAGCTGGTGTGCGCCCTGTTTGGCGGAAGTGCCGAGCCTTAAAAGCTTGAATGACAAGTATTTGAATGGAAAGTTTAAGGATGCGACAGGCTTCCAGATTGTAAGTATTGGTATTGAAAAAGATCGTGAACGATGGAATGCCGCTATTGACGAGGAAGGAATTGGCAATTGGACGCATGTGAGTGATTTACAATATTTTGATTCACCTTTGGCAAAACTTTATGGTGTGCGAGTGATTCCGACCAAATTTTTGCTCAATACTGAGGGGGTCATCATTGGGGTGAATCCATCGTTCGCTGAGATTGAAAAATTGTTGGACGCTAAAGTGTTGAAATAAATGAATGTCTTACCTCGTTTAAGCATTCATTGAAAAATTCTAACTTTGCGCTTCTAAATTCTTTGTATGGAAAAAAATGACAACTTAATCGGCGTTCTCGTGACGCTTTTTCGATATAAACGACAGATTTTGTGGGCAACTTTGGCTACGGCTGTTGGTTCTGCCTTGATTTCTTTTATTTTTCTCGACAATTATTACAAATCAACGACTTCATTCTATCCTGTCAGCCCTGATGTTTTCAAACCAGAACAGATGTTCGGTCAGTCGCAAAAGGATATGGACTACTATGGTGGCGAAGAAGACGTTGACCGCATCTTGACGATTGCTCAATCGGGTGAATTGTACGATTTTTTAATCAAAAAATTCGATTTATACCGCCACTATAAGATTGATTCGACTGATGAAAAGGCTGCATTTAAGGTGCGAGAAGCCCTTGAAGGTCTGTATGAAGTGAAAAAAACGAAACACAACGCCATTGAGATTTCGGTGGAAGATAAAGACCGTCGTTTGGCAGCGGATATGGCAAATGCCGCCCGCGACAAGGTGGATGAAATCGCTCAACGCTTGATTCGTGAAATCCAAGCCAATCTGATTAAGGCTTATGAGACAAGTTTTTCTGAAAAAGATAAATCATTGCGTGGCGTAGGCGACACATTGATGATAATGCGCCAAAACTATGGCGTTATTGACCCCGAAACCCAAACGGAAGCCGTCACTAAGGTATCAGTCGAAGCCCAAGGCAATTATATTCGGAGCAAAGCTAAGTTAGAGGCTTTGAAAAACAACCCCTCAGTATCGAAAGACACCATCGCGCTTTTGGAGGCAACGCTGAAAAGTTATGAGGAAGAAGCCAAATACAATGCTCAAGTGATGAAAAAATACAACGAGGGCTACAACTCGGTCAGTGTTATGAAACAGTACTATGAGCAAGAACGCAATCAAATTGGACGCGACAAACAGCGTTATATCCAACTCAAAGTCGCTTTTGAAACCAAAATCCAAGCCTTAAAACTGGTCGAATCGGGTGCGATTCCCATCGTCAAATCCCGTCCCAAACGCTCTATTATCGTCCTGAGTGCTACTTTGATTGCTTTTGTTTTGAGCCTCATTGGCGCATTGGTGGTGGACAGTTATCGCCACGTAGATTGGGAAGAAATCCGTACAGCTTCTGAAAATGGTGCAGCAAAAGAGCCAAAAAGTGCAAAAATTGGCTTTTTCAAAAAAGAAAAATGATTATTTGACCGTCTTCACGTGGAAACTATCAACAAAAATATTTTCACAGCCTATGCTGTTCTCACCGTTCTGAGCCTATTGGCAGCAGTGGGTTTCGAGACGGTGCTACCAGCGGCAATTCCTGTTTTGTTGCTTGTGGCTTATG
Source organism: Saprospiraceae bacterium (assembly GCA_016787525.1). Lineage (GTDB taxonomy): Bacteria > Bacteroidota > Bacteroidia > Chitinophagales > Saprospiraceae > JAAFJT01. The sequence goes on from JAEUUP010000047.1 coordinate 142,859, forward strand.
TGGCGATTGTGGATTTTCGACGGTTGTTTTTTCTGCTTTTGGCGTGTATTCCTTTCTCGATAGAATATACTTTCCCCAATGGTTTTGGTACTGATTTACCGACTGAGCCTTTGATTGTGGGGTTGATGTTGGTGTATTTTCTGTATGCAGCGCAAAAGGGGGGGGCAAGTTCCTCGGAGCGAGGCGGGCTTTTTTTTCGTCACCCGATTTCTTTACTCATCATTCTGTCATTGACTTGGGCTTTGGTGACGACGGCCAATTCACTCGACGTGTTTCTGTCAGTCAAGTATCTTTTAGCAAAATTGTGGTATATCGTCACGTTTTTCTTTCTCGCAGGTGTTATTTTGAAAGAAAAAAGCGATGTCAAACAATTTTTTTGGACAATTTTCATACCCCTCAGTATCGCAGTGCTTATCACGACGGGGCGACACGCGGCTAAAGGATTTTCGTTTCAAGATGTGAATTATGTGATGCAGCCGATGTTTCGCAATCACGTGTCCTATGGGTGTATTTTAGCCGTTTTTCTACCTTTTATCGTACTCGCCTTGTCGTGGACTCCTCGGCACACATTGAGCCAAAAGCTCTTGATAGGTGGTTTTTTACTGTTTTTGTTGGCCATTCAATTGTCTTTCACACGGGCAGCTTATGGTGCTGTTTTGGGGGCGGGCGCATTCTATTTTGTGGTGAAATATCGGTGGACTCGCTACGTGGTTGCCGCAGCGATTGTGTTTATCATCGGCTTTGTAGGCTATCTGACGAGTCACGACAAATATCTCGATTATGCCCCACGTTTCGACAGAACCATCACGCACCAAAATTTTGATAACTTATTGGAAGCCACTGCTAAAGGTGAAGATATTTCGACCATGGAACGGGTTTACCGATGGGTGGCGGGTTTTCAGATGGTTTCAGAAAGACCTTTAACGGGTTTTGGACCTAACAATTTTTTCAATTTCTATAAATCTTATACCGTTACCAAATTCAAAACCTATGTGAGCGACAATCCCGATGGCTCTACGGTGCATTGTTATTATTTGTTGATGGCAATTGAGCAGGGAATCCCTGGGATGTTGTTGTTTTTTGTGCTGATTTTTTATGTTTTACTGAGGGGGGAGCGTATTTATCACAAGGCTCAAGAACGCTGGCAACGCAATACGGCTATGGCTGCACTATTGTCTTTTGTGACGATTCTGATACTGATTTTAATCAATGATTTGATAGAAACTGACAAAATTGGTTCGTTTTTCTTTATGAATTTGGCTATTTTGACCAATTTGGATATTGGCTCTGAGGAAAAATAGAGATAATTTTTTGAGCCACGGATTACATAAATTTTGACCGAAAAAGTAATTGGTGTAATCCGTGGCTCAAAATCAATTCTTTTTCAAATACAAAATACCCGTAACCGTATAAGCTCCCGCAAACAGCAAAGTGCCAAATAGCAAATGCAATGGCTGCAAAAACGGTGGAATATTGTAATAGTGCATCGTTAAACCCATCAAAATTTCAGCTATTAATACGGCTAACAATGCTGTTGAAAACCATTTTATTGATGCAATTTTAAAAAAACGCCCCCTCAGTAACCAAACCCAATACATAATAGCAGCCGTTACGATGTAGTAAAAAGTACGGTGTGTTCGATAAATACTGTCTAAATTGGGTATCCATTCGTGCCTATTTTCTTCACCCAAGGCAGCCGAAACGAGGTCAACACTTTCCCGCACCTGTGTCCCGATGATGACTTGAATCAAAACAAGCACACTTACACCCACACCACCCCAAATCAAACCCATGGGCTTTAGAGTCAATAAATCACTCACGCTGCTTTTATGGGTATAGGCAATTAGGACTGCCGAAATCAAAAAGACCAAAAGCAACATGGCGACAACCATGTGAACAGTGATGAATGAAGGCATTAAATTGGTGGAAACGACCAATGAACCCAACCAACCTTCAAATCCAACGCAAATGAAGCCTGCCAATGAGAGCCAAAAGATGCGTTTATCTACTTTTCGCAATGGTATTGAGAATAACAAAGTCAAGAAAATGAGCAAACCGACTGCCACACCGACCAAACGGTTGATATACTCTGTCCAAGTTTTGTAAGCGTTGAAAGGTTCATGCTCCGATACTGAGGGGTCGTTCAAGATGCGGTTAGCCGTTTCGCTCATACCCAAACGGTTGAGCATTTTTGCCACACGCTCGTTTTTCTTTTTACGTAAATCTGTGTAGTGCTGCAAGTAGTCCGCAGGCAATTCGCTTTCGCTCGTAGGAGGCACTAAAACGCCAAAACATTTGGGCCAATCGGGGCAGCCCATGCCACTACCTGTCGAGCGCACCCAACCGCCAACCCAAATTAAAAAAATCGTAGCAATAGTGGTTGCTAAACCCCAACGGCGAAATCTGAGCAATTCGTTTGTCATTTTGTTATCTGTTAAGCCATTCGTTTTTATAGTCCGCAAAGTAACAACTAAAGATTTTTTAGGCAAATGACTTTTGTCAGATGACCTTTGACTTTTAGGCGGGTATAAAAATAAATTTGGCGTTACTGTTTTCTAAAAACACAAAAACACAAATATCGTCCGCATGTTTGCGGTAGAGTGTCCGAAAATCGTCAATTTTTTCTGCTTCAATGATTCTTTTGACATGAAACTCCTCTAAAGTCGAAGCGTTCACAATCCAGTCGTCGGGTAGCGACCCCCTCAGTAAAAAAGGAATACCTAACTCTATCTCTTGTTTGGAAGCGACTAAGATGGGATAATTAGAAATGTCTTGTGTCCGAATGGCATCTGCCGCATTCACCAATGTCGGGCGATAGCGTTTGAGCAAGCGTTCCACTTCGACGAGTGGCTGTTTACCGTTTTGATTCATATTATTGATTTGTTATTTTTTCTGCCCAAGTTGCTAAAGGCAGTTCTATTTTTTTATACCACAATTGAGCAAAAAGAAGACTTAGAGCTGTGCCAACAAGCACTAAAATATCTACGTTGGCGGTTGGCAAAAGCCATAAAACAGTGCTAATAAAAGTCCAACCTGAAAACAAATGGGTGAGGTAAAGACCATAAGTCGTATTGCTCAGATGCGTCAGCCAAGCCCAATTGTGTTGTACGAATAAAACAATCAGAGCTGTCAGACCTATTGATAAAAAATGAGTTATGCCTGAATGTTCGTAAGTCGCAAAGAGCAAACCCGCCAGAATGATGACTGTTTCAGGCAGTTGTTGCAAATCGGCAAAATGATAAAATAATAAAATGCCTACGACAAACGGCATCAAATACATAGGCAACCAAGCTATGGATTGTGGCGCAAGAAAAGCTGCGGCAACTAAAACAACTAAGACAGAAAGCCGCGCCCAGCGATTGTCGAACGAAATGAAAGGTAGAGCCAAACAACAGAGCAGATAAAACTGCCAATCAATGGCCAAATACCAATACAAATCGCGCAACCATTCATAACCCAAAATGGCGTTTAAATGGGTAAAGTTGAGCAAAAAACCAACGACAGAATAAGGTTTGACTTCGTGTGCATGACCTGTTAAAACTGCCATGATGTCCATAACGACAAACGCACCTATGCTTACCCAAACAGTTGGCTCAATGCGCCAAAAACGCTTTTTGACCATTGCGCCAAATGCGGATAACGCATATTTGCGTCGCCAAAGAGACATGGGAACGAGCATTCCAGCGACAACAAAAAACTGCTGCACGCCTAAATAACCATACTGAAAAGCCCAATGCGTCCACGAATCTTTGGGCGAAACGGCGTGACTGTAATGATAAAGGCAGACACCCAAAGCTGCTACCACACGCACGACATCAATGCCTGAAAAATGTTTTTTAGCTGGATTGCTCATTTTTTTAAGTACAAAGAGTTCTAAATAGTTATTTTTTGTACTTTAAGTAACCAGTAAATAATAACTTGGTCAAACTGTCTTTTCAAGCGCAGGTATCCGATACAGAAATTTGAATCGTTTTCTACTTTATTTTCAAAAAAAAGTAGAAAACGATTCAAATTTCTGTATCGGATACCTATAGCTTTAACCACATTATTACTTACTCGTTACTAAATTAGATTTTTATAAAATAATTTTGCCCTATTACTTAATCTTCATCGCCTTTGAGTTTCTCGGCATTGTCTGCTATACGCAAGGCTTCAAGAATACCATCAATATCGCCTTCGATGACTTTATCGAGATTGAAGTTTTTATTATCGCCTTCCAAACGGTGGTCTGTCACACGATTTTGAGGAAAATTGTACGTCCGAATTTTGTCGGAACGGTCGCCCGAGCCAACTAAGGAACGGCGTTTATTGGCTTGTTCGGCATCGTGTGCTTCTTTTTTTGCTTCATAAATGCGGTTATAAAGCCGTTGCAAAGCAATTTCACGGTTCTGGATTTGCGAACGACCTTCTTGACACTCTGAAACGACCCCTGTTGGTAAGTGCGTAATCCGTACTGCCGACTCCGTTCTGTTGACGTGCTGACCACCTGCTCCAGAGGCACGATACACATCAATTTTGAGGTCTTCTCGACGAATTTCAACGTCTTCCATTTCCAATTTTGGAATCACAGCCACCGTCGCAGCCGATGTATGGACGCGACCTTTCGATTCCGTTTCAGGAATGCGCTGTACACGGTGCGCGCCCGACTCAAATTTGAGTTTGCCGTACACATCTTCACCTGTCACTTCCAAAACCAATTTGTTGTAGCCGCCGACCGTACCTTCGTTGATTTCCATGACATCCGTTTTCCAACCTTGTCGGTCGAAATAGCGTTGATACATGCGGTACAAATCGCCTGCAAAAAGGCTGGCTTCGTCGCCACCTGTACCTGAACGGATTTCAAAAAGCACATCTTTTGAGTCTTCTGGGTCTTTCGGAATCAAAAGAATGTTGATGTCTTCTTCCAATGTGTTGATTTCGGGTTCGACCTCATTGAGTTCCTCGCGTGCCATTTCGCGCATATCGGCATCTGCCAACATTTCTTGCGCCTGTTCGCGGCGGTCGAGTAGGGAAACATATTTTTTATAGGCTTCCACAATAGGCGTTAAATCTTTATAGTCCTTATTGACTTTTTTGAACTTATCCATATCGCCGATTACTGAGGGGTCGCTCAATTGTTCCTCAAGATGCACAAAGCGGTCAGCGATGGCTTTTAATTTGTCTAACATTTTTATAAGAAGATTAGAAATTTTTTAGAAAAAGATAATGAGATGATGATGCAAAAAGGCAATCTTCCCAACAAATGGATACTGATCCAAAGGATTCCTTCGGAAGAGGGTGCTTGCGAGGTCGCTACATGAAGATATGTGAGAGCTGAAAAATCATAACCTATTTTTAGGGTGCAAATATACAATGTTTTCCGTTTTTGCAGACTATTCAAGAACAACCTTTTCCATAACAAAAGTTCACACGGCAAATACTTGCAATCTCATCATTTTTGGCGAAAGAGCCGACATTGATATGAAACGTTTCCAAACAATGCTTTAACTTATTTTTAAACTTTGACACAGTTTAGTGAACATTCTCTGAACACTCTCTGACTGTACCTAAGTTGACTGAAAAAGAAAGGGTTTGTGAAGCGATTGTAGGTGTTTGTGAAGCGATTGTAGGCGTTTGTAAAGCGATTGTAGGCGTTTGTAAAGGGAATGTTCAAAAAAGTGTGTCAAGGAGTAAAAATATTAAAAAATAAAATTTCCCACATTTTACAGACGTTAGCCAACAATGTTTTAGTGGCTGGGTCTGCCTTATCCACATTTCAATGCTTTGACAAATTTTAAAAT
>JAEUUP010000048.1 GCA_016787525.1 Saprospiraceae bacterium
TCTTTCGGATTGAAGCTAAAAATTGAGGCAAAAGCCTCAATTTTTAGCTTCAATCCATAAAAAAAATTTATTTTGTACGCCTTTCGTGCGTAGCACGAAACAGTGTGTAATGGTGTAATTTATTTCTGTCGCGTTACTAATTACTATGGAGATAGCTTTTTTTGCTTCTCCATAAAATCGCTTTTTTTGATGTACTCGGATATTGCTTTTGAAGTCTCATACAGTCACCGCCCAAACGCAAATGACGTAACTCTTCTTTTTCCAGCTTTGGGCTGGTCGGTAATTTCGCAAAACTATAAGGAAAACCACCGCAATTCTCCTCACTAACTCGCTTGAATACCCCGACATACTGAGGGGGGGATTGCAGTGATTATAAGTTGTTCAAAAGATTCACAGAGAGAACGAAACCGACTGTATGCAGAAAGTTTGATTCAAACAGAGATCAAAGTGATTAAAAAAAGGAAGAATCATATTAACAGGGCATTTAAATGATACAGATAAACACAGTTAAAATCATTCATCCAGACAAATATAGGAAATAGTTGGTTTTAAGTGTATGAATAATTATCTTTTTCTTACAAAGTTCGATAAAGAGCAAAAAGCAGTTGCTCATGAGTGTGCGTAGAGACCTATTTGAAAACCAATATCAGCAGTGCCGTTTTAACCCATTTTTGCCGCTAAAGCGTATGCGATAGCCGCTACAACGTATGCGATAGCCGTTACAACGTATGCGATAGCCGTTACAACGTATGCGATAGCCGCTACAACGTATGCGATAGCCGCTATAACGTATGCGATAGCCGCTACAACGTATGCAATAGCCGCTATAACGTATGCAATAGCCGCTATAACGTATGCAATAAGACTCGCTGCAGATGAAATTTTGTTCATGGTGAATGCACAGTTGGATGAAATCATGGATATGTAAACGGCTCTTGACGCGGGTTTTGAGGTGGCGGCTGGGTCTCAATCTATCTGTTTTTTACCTTTGCTATCGCGATAAATGGCTGTCTATGACGACAATCTCTGCATGGGTATTTTCTACAAGAATGAGTTTATTTGTGCTTTTTCTTACAAGCCATATTGGGTGTATTTCTCTTCTTTTTGCCGTCTTCTGCCTTGTTAGGGCGTTCGACTCTTTACAGTTTCCCATAAAATCTATACATTTGCAGAAGTTAAATTTTTTATTAAAAAACACGATACAATGGGAGAAACTAAACTTAAACGCATTCTTTCGCTGGACGGAGGCGGCATTCGAGGCGTTCTGACAGGGAAAGTTCTGGAAGCTTTGGAAGACAAATTGAATGAAGTGTACGCCAAAAAGTATGGCGCACCGCGCGAAAAACCCATCCGCTTAGGCGAGTACTTTGACATGATAGCAGGCACTTCTACGGGTGGTATTTTGACCTGTGTTTTGCTGTGTCCAAGTGACGATGACCCGACTTATCCTCGTTTTTCGGCAAAAGATGCCGTTGATTTGTATCTCAAAAACGGCCCCAATATCTTTAAGCCTACTTTGTTTGGGCGACTACCCGGTTTTTTAGAGGGTTTTGGTGGCTCTAAATTTGGCGATGGCAGCATCGCAGATACTTTGAAATCTTACCTCAAAGAAAAACGCTTGAGCGATTTAATGAAGCCGTGTTTGATTACGACTTACGATATTCAAGAACGGCAAGCGGTGTTTTTTACGTCGCATGAAGCCCAAAAGAAAGAAAATAAGGACTTTTTGCTTTGGGAAGTGTGTCGCTCGACTTCGGCTGCACCGACTTATTTTCCACCTGCTTCGGCTCGTTCGGGCGACGATTTCATGTTGCACACCATTGATGGTGGTTTATTCGCCAACAATCCGACCATGTGTGCTTTTATTGAAGCCTTGAAAACGTTCCGTGATGATTCTCAAAAGCTGATTCCTGTGGACAGGCTGATGATTGTGAGCATCGGAACAGGCGAAATCAAGAAAAAATACCTTTTTGAAGAAGCAGTCAAGTGGGGTATGTTGAAATGGGTTAAACCCATCATTGACATCATGATGACGGGCGTTTCGGAAACGGTGGACTACCAATTGCGTAAATTATTCAAGACCATTGATTGTTCCGACCAATATCACCGCATCATGCCAGATTTGGGCAATGCCAATCCTGAAATGGACGATATTTCACCCAAAAACTTAGAAGCTTTGCGTCAAGCAGGTATCAAAACAGCAGATTTGAACGACGATGCATTGGATAGAATTGCCAAAATGCTGATAGAAAATCATTGATTTATAATGTTTTATATTTCAATAGCGGTGCTGCAAACAGATTTACGAAATTTTTTAAATTTCGTAAATCTGTTTCACCCCCCTCAGTAAATGGATGATTGAGCTTCCTCAATCAGCAAATTTGCCGTTGTTTGTGGGTCAAATTTGGATACTTCCACGATGTATTTTTGATCAATGGGCAACAGGTCAAAACCAAAATTGTAGGTTTTGTCATAATATTTCAAAGCAATGGCGGCAGCGGCTTCAAATTGTTCGTTTTTCACCAATTCAATCGCTTTCTGTGTGTTTTCATAACCTAATTTTTTGGTTATTTTCTCAAACGAAAGGCACAAATCCTCGATTTGTGTCTGAGCATAGACAGAAACGAGGTGATTAACCCGCTCTTCAAACGGCAATTCTATGTGGATGATGGGTGCCGATTTCATTTGTTGCCAAAAACTTTGTTGTATGAAAACAGTACCAATGCTGCGGCTTTCATTTTCTATCCAAACCCGCTTTGTCGGGTCTAACTGCCTAAAAACATCAAATAAGTGATTATCAAATTGTTCAGAACTGGGCTGTTTATTTTCTCCAATCCAACCAAAAGCAGAGCCTTTGTGGTGCGCCAAGGCTTCAAGGTCAATGACCTGCTCGCCCAACGATTTGAGCTCTTTCAAAATAGCTGTTTTGCCACTCCCTGTTTTGCCACCAATGACGATGAGTTTAAGTTTTTGATTGTTAAACTGTTGTAAAACATGTTGCCGATAGGCTTTATAACCACCTGCTACGGTTACAACTTCAAATCCTGCAAACTGGAGCAACCACGCCATCGAACCACTGCGTTTGCCGCCTCTCCAACACTGAACGATTACTTTGCGATTGGGCGACCATTTATTGGCTTTTTTGATAAAACCAGACATTTTTGCCCCCACAAAATCAAGCCCTTTGAGCAAAGCCGCTTCGGGTGATTGTTGTTTGTAAATGGTCCCTACTTGCGCTCTTTCTGCATCGTTGAAAAGTGGCAAACTCATTGCATTCGGCACATGCGCATGAGCAAACTCGGCAGGTGAACGCACATCAATCAAAATATGGTCGTCGAGATACGACCATATTTCTTCAGGTTTTATTTTCTTCATAAATGCTGGCTTAAATGTCAAGGAATGAAAAACAGCGGAAAAGTAGCAGAAAATTTGGCTAATGCGTTATTAAAAAACGAAAAAAACATTCTTGATAAGTCTGTTATGCAACAATAATCACCCCTCAGTATCAAATATGTTTTTAAACTTTTTACCTTTGCTCAACATCTTTCAACTGAAAACACCGATGCACATGAATGAAAAAATGCCCCCCCTCAGTATAGGAGGGCAAAGAACCAAGACAAGAAAATCTATCAGCGTGCTGCGGCCCATTCGGGTTTTATATGCGGCTCTCTTTCTGTCTGGTTTTTGCCTTTTGTTCACATTTTGTGGCAAAAATGAGACAGAATCGTTGCCCGATTTGGCAAAAGAATATTATCCTTTGCAGATAGGTAAGACTTTGATTTACAACATTGACACCATTTTGTACGACCCACAGCCCGGTGGCTTAGTCAAAATAGATACATTCCGTTGGCAAGTCAAAGAGGTTTTTAAAGATACATTTAAAGACTTGTTGGGGCTAGTGACCTATCGGATAGAAAGGAGCGAACGGGCGTTGGGTGATACGCGTGATTTTGTGATTAAGAAAATTTTTACAGCGGCTTTGACTGATAATGAGGCGGTAAGAACAGAAGATAATTTGAAATTCATCAAATTCCCACGCTATTTTGGCGAAAAAACGATATGGGATGGCAATGTTTACTGCGACCAATCGCTCATAATTGAAGTAGCGGGCGAACGTATGGGTTTGTTCTCCAAAAAATGGAACTATGAAGTGCTGACTTATGCCAAAGCAGAAAAAATAGGTACTAAAGATTTTACGGATATACTGACTGTCCGTGCGCAAAGCGATACCCGAATTTTGACTGAAAGAAGGTATAATTTAGAAAAATATGCCAAAGGCGTAGGCTTGGTCTATAAGGAACAGCACATTTTAGATACGCAAAAATTGGATGCATCCATCGCATGGGAAAAGAAAGCTGAAAAAGGCTATATAGTCAAACAAACAATAGTGAGTTTTTGACCCCCCTCAGTATTTTATTGATAGTGAATGACTTAGATAAATGAGTCACTCATCAATCAGAAATCATCAACAATCAATCAACAGAGTCAATCGGTAACAATGGCAGATTATAGAGAAAATACAGACGCACAAAAGCAACGAGAGTGGGCGATACGTGCAGAAAAGCATGAATTGTGGGCAAGGCGCATGTGGCGCATTTTTTATGGCGTTTTAGCTGTCTTATTCCTTTCGATAGTGACATTTTCATTTCTGACACCTTCATTCAAGAAACTGGAAGACCCTTCGCTCAATTTGGCATCGGAAGTGATTGCGGGCGACGATACGACGGTTTTAGGCCGTATTTATGTCCAAAATCGTGCGCCTGTCACCTTCAATCAGTTGCCCAAAAACCTTTTAGCGGCTCTGATAGCTACGGAAGACAAACGGTTTTATGAACATGCGGGCGTTGACCCTGAAGCCTTGGCTCGTGTGGTGAAAGGTGTGTTTTTGCGGCAAAAACAAGGCGGTGGCTCGACTTTGACAATGCAGTTGGCGAAATTGCTGTACAGCGATAGAGATTTCAAAAATATGAACTTTTTGGAAAAAGCCTTGGGCTACTATTATCGGAAGTTGAGTGAAATGATTACAGCCGTCAAATTGGAACGCGCTTATACAAAAGAAGAAATACTGACAATGTATCTGAATACCTACGATTTTGGCAACAATGCGCCGGGTATTCGTGCGGCTTCGGAGGTGTATTTTGCAAAGAAACCTGAGAATTTGACCCTCGAAGAGTCTGCGACTTTTGTAGCAATGTGCAACAACTCATCGTTGTTTAATCCTGTTCGGCGCAACGAAAAGACAAGGACAAGACGCAATTTGGTACTTGACCGCACCTTTACGGCAGGCTTTATCAACCGTGCCACTTGCGAAGCGGCTAAAAAAACAGCTTTAGACGTATCGAAATTCAAGACAGTATCGCATAACGATGGTTTGGCAACTTATTTCAGAACAACGATTGCAGAAGATGTCAAACGGCTTTTGAAAGAAAGAGGCATCACAAAGTCGGATGGTTCAAATTATGATGTGTATCGTGATGGTTTGAAAATATATACGACAATTGAGCCACAAATGCAAATTATGGCTGAAGAGGCTTTGAAAGAACATATGTCGGCTTTGCAAGCCAAGTTTTTCAGAGTTTGGAAAGGCAAAGATCCGTGGACGTATCGCGATGCAGAAACAACCGACGATATGATTCGCATTCGTTTAGGCACGCTTGATGCACAAATCAGAGGCTCTGATAGGTATGGTTTACTGAGGGATAAGATTTTGGACGATTTGGTGAGTAAAATCGAAGATGAATTTGAGAATTTCACTTTGATGGATTCTGACATCATCAATATGTTGCGCGAAGAAGCCAAATCGGGACATTTCGATGCGATGATGAAAACCAACAGCATCAACCCCAAACGGGTGGATATTTTACTGAAAATACTGAGGGGGGAGTATTGGCGCGAGTTGCGTGTCCGCTGGAATGCTTTGCAAGCTCAGGTGAAGTTGGATTTCAATAAACCTGCGAAAATGAAAGTATTCGCCTACAATGCAGCAGGCGAAAAAGACACTGTGATGACACCACTTGACTCGATTCGTTATCACAAAATGCACATGCAAATCGGTTCACTGGGTGTTGACCCAACATCTGGGCATGTCAAATTTTGGGTTGGTGGCGTTGGTCATAAATATTTCCAATTCGACCACGTCAAATCGGAGCGACAAGTGGGTTCTACTTTCAAACCTTTCGTATATGCGGCGGCGATTGATTTAGGTATGTCTCCTTGCAAAACGATTCACGATGTGGCTCAAACAATTGGGGTAGGCGAGGGCAGTTTCGGTTTGTCTTCAGCTTGGACTCCTAAAAACTCTGGCGGCTATTCGGGCGGCTATATGAACCTTTGGGATGCTTTGAAAGAGTCAAAAAATACGGCTTCTGTGGCTCTTTTGAAAGAAATGGGTTCGACAACCCGCATCAGAGAGATTGTGAATGAGTTAGGTATTCCAGTGGATGCCAAATTCGCAAATGGTCAATTGCGTGTGCCGCGCAATCCTGCTATTTGTCTCGGTGCTGTTGATTTGCAAGTATTTGAAATGACAGGCGCATACTCGGCTTTTGCCAATCAAGGGATGTTTGTTCGACCGATGTATATCAGCAAAATCACGGACAAAGGCGGTCGTGTTTTGTATCAAGGCATCGCTGAAAGACGGCAGGCTTTGCCCAAAAACGTGGCTTATGTGATGCAACGCATGTTGAAATACAATGTAAAAGCTGCGCCCGGTGTCAACTCACTCAAATCGGATGTCGGCGGCAAAACAGGTACGACCAACGACTATCGCGACGGTTGGTTTATGGGCATTACACCCAATTTAGTCGTCGGCACATGGGTCGGTGGCGAAGACCAATGGATTCGATTCCTAACCATTGCGGATGGTCAAGGCTCGGCGATGGCAAGACCGTTTTTCGCTAAGTTTATGAATAAAGTGGAAAAAGCAAACTTGCGGACTTACGACCCTAATACACGTTTTACAGAGCCAGAAGGCGATTTGGGTATCATTCTCGATTGCTCGCAATATCAAGAAACAGGGCCATCGGGCATTCCGACGGAATCTGTTCCGACGGAGTTTAATCCGAATCGTTTCCAAGACGAAGAGCAATCTTCGAGAACGCCTGTGCCAGCTACACCCACTAAAACACCGACAACAGGCAACCCCTCAGTACCAGCAACAAAAAAGAAACCCAAAGCCGTTGACGATGGTTTTGGCGGAGAATAGTTATTGGGTGTTCGTAAGTTAATCCACCAATAACCAATGGCTGAATGGTGAGAATAACTTATAAGCATTGACATCAAATCGTTATAAATAACTCACTGTTTTGTGCTATGCACAAAAGACGTGTAAAAAAGGGATTCTATGGATTGGCGTTTATTTTTGATGCCTCGGCATCAAAAATAAACGCCAATCCGAAAAATCCTTTTCAAAGCACGCTTTTTGCCGAAGGCAAAACAGTCTGTACATATTTTAGTTGATTTGACTTATGCTTACCCCTCAACCAATAACTAATAGCCAAATAACTAATAACCAATTAACGAAAAGCAAAAAATGGCTGAAAAACAAATTTCAACCAAACACTTATTGGGCATCAAAGACTTAACGCCCGAAGACATTCATCTGATTTTTGAAACGGCTGACCAATTTATAGAAGTCATCAATAGACCGATAAAAAAAGTGCCTTCACTGAGGGATACAACCATCGTCAATCTGTTTTTTGAAAATTCGACCCGCACCCGCATTTCTTTTGAATTGGCAGAAAAAAGGTTGTCTGCCGATGTCCTCAACTTTTCAGCCTCAGCTTCATCCGTTAAAAAAGGCGAAACCCTTTTGGATACAGTCAACAATATTTTGGCAATGAAAGTGGATATGGTTGTCATGCGGCATCCTGCGCCCGGCGCGCCCCATTTTTTAGCTTCAAAGATTGATGCCAATATCGTGAATGCAGGGGACGGCACGCACGAACACCCGACACAAGCCTTACTCGACGCTTTTTCAATCAGACGACAATTAGGCGCAGTCGAAGGTAAGAAAGTGGCGATTTTCGGAGACATTCTACACTCGCGCGTGGCTTTGAGCAATATCTATTGCCTCAAAAAATTGGGCGCAGAAGTCAAAGTATGCGGCCCGCCGACCTTGATTCCCAAACACATCCAAAAATTGGGCGTTGGTGTCGAACACGATGTGCGTAAAACTTTGGAATGGTGCGATGTGGCTAATATATTGAGGATTCAATTGGAGCGTCAAGACATTAAATTCTTCCCTTCCCTCCGAGAATACAACCAGTTTTTTGGTGTGACGGGCAAATTGGTAGCAGAAGTTGGCAAACCCATAGTCATCATGCACCCCGGACCCATCAATCGCGGTGTAGAAATCACGTCCGATGTGGCAGACTCGCCTCATTCCATCATTCTCGACCAAGTAGAAAATGGGGTAGCGGTGCGTATGGCTGTATTGTATCTTTTAGCGGCAAGGAGGAATTGATTGTTCGCGTTGTGATTAAGACCCCTCAGTAAAACAGCCGTTTTGTACACACAAAACGGCTGTTTTACTGAGGGGGCTTTGTTTTGCATAAGTTAACAATCAACAACCCTGCCGAGCGGTAACTTATTAACCTTACTCCAATTACCGAGTTTTTGTAATGCTTCCATTTGCTATAAGGCTGCCTGAAATAACGCTATATGTCAGCATTCCTGGTGATAAACTTGCTGTATTATTTATATTTATGACATTAACTCCCTGATGTAAACGTCTTGAAAGTGACATACTCTGACCTGTAACAGTATTTCTGATACTAATAGTCGCTTGTTCATCAGTAGGAGAAGTGATTTCAAACGAAATGTCATTACTAAAAGGATTAGGGAAGGAGTTAACAATTAAATTGTTATTTGCCATAGAGCCTTCCATAATTTCCCATTCCAAATCAATAGGGATAGCTTTACTGCTGCTATTATTAAAAAACTTAGTTGGTAATATATTGTCATCTATATTAATAGCTTTGAGGATATTATCTATGTTTGCATTGGCTTTCACTGCTATTTTCAGTAAAACTGTACCTGCTGAGATATGCTTTTCAGCTCCTCGTTTGTCAAACCATAAAGCTCTTATTTGACCATTATTATCTGTTTTAGTGAAGTCGAAAACATCATTTGTCGAATTAAAATCCCCTTTTTCAAGGCTTTTAATAAAAACTTTCGATTTTGAAAAACCTAAGCCCATCTGAAAAGAAGAAATATCTACTTCATTTTTCACTTTTAGTGCAAGAATTCTTTCATTATTGTTTCTCAATGATATATCATTACTTTGAGTACGAAGCTGATAAGAAGAGTTATTGTATCTTAAACTAAAGGTATATTCCTCAGGAATCTCATAAATAGGACTTGCAGACATCTGATTTGCCTTTGCACTACAATCCACATCGCCTACTTTGAATGGTCGAAATGTCCATGAAGAGGTTTTCCAAGATTCTTCTGCCGATAAATCTAATGTGACTTTATCCATATAACTATTACATGAGTTAGAACTATAGCAATATCCTTGATAACTGGCATTAAAAGGGTTTTGATTGAACTGACTTAAGAATGAAGGCTGTGATAAAAAATAATCTGGTACAAAGCGCCATGAATTGACATTATTAGGCATGGTAGGATTATTCGTAACTATAAAATGCTGGAGATACCATAAGTCTAAACCATCTATTTCTCCACTGTTATCTACGTCAGCGGCTATTAACTTAAAAGGTTCTGTTATGTATTCTGTACCAAGTATATGTCTTGCAATGATAGATATATCTTTAGAGTCAACACCATTTTTCGGGTTAGTATTGATAGCTGGGGGGATGACCTTAACCGTTGAGTTTTTGGGTAAATCACAAGTTGTATAGTAACCCTGACTATTTGTCATTGGCGAACAGATTAAATTATTATTGACATCTGTGATTTGTAATTGAGCGTTTTTTACATGTATTGGCGTATCATCACCAATACTATTACATTCAGGAGCTCTGAATAATGTACCTACCATTTGTAAATTGTTATTGCATGGAGTATTGAGTAGGTTACTTCTATACATGTCTAACACCATATTCATATGGATTTGTTGGCGTGGAATAAATTGATTCGTACAACCAATATAGTTAGACATTATGTTTGTTATGTCTGGTACATACCTATCATTATTCGCATCGTAAGTATTGCAAGGTATGTAAAGACACATAATGGAAGAGGGTAGAAGCATATGACAGTTATCGACATCAGCAGGAGTTTCTTTTAATTTGTCTGCTGCACTGCCCCAGTTAGGCTCTAACTTACCTTGTACTGGTTCTCTAATCACTAGCTCTCTTTCGAAAGCAGGATTGTTATGTGTATGGAATAAGTTGAATGTATGTCCCAATTCATGGGCAAATTTTATAACATCATAATCGTACTTAAGTTGTTGTATAGCAACAAAAGGAATGGCTGTAAAAGATGATCTTGCAAAATTGGCATTTAGACTTTCTGGCATATAAACATTGATAACATTTTCTTTATGGTATTCATTATACATCGCTGTATGCAAAGTATTATTATCGATTGGTAAAGAATAAAAGCGACTATCATTGATATACGATACACCACATAACTTGAAACGCACATTATTTGGAAAGTTAAAATACGTATTCACATTTTCGATAGCATGGTTAATCTCATATACCGATGAGACTAAGTCAAGTGATGTCCTATTCACCCATACATAAATGGGTAGCGTCGCATTTTGAGGTAAATTACTAAAATTAGAGAAACCACTATAATTTTGGGATAGTTGTAAAGCCGCAGCATACTGTGCTTCTTCAATCGAATTGTATGAAACTTCGCACTGCACTGAATTATTTTGAGCCAGTGACTCATTCATTGGGAAGTAAGCACAATAAAATGCTAAGATCCATAAAAATACTTTTGAGTTCATAATCGTTGATTTTTTGATTAAAATTAAAGTTTAAATATTTTTCGACACGCATATTGATGTCCTATTTGATAGGACAAGAGATAAAAACCACTGGGAAAAGACGACATATCAATCGTGGTTGTTGGGTTTAAGTTTTGTTGTTGATAGACGAGTGTGCCTGTAATATTGTACAACCGTAAATGTGGTTGGCTATTCGATTTGATTTGTATGGTCAGTCTGTCTAAAACGGGATTCGGGGATTCGACAATGTTTATCGTTTCTATTGTAGTTTCTTGGGTGTTTGTTATGCCATAGTTAAGTTTTAGAATTGCCCAATCAAATAGACCTTTGTTTTGTGGAAAAGTACCATCAGAGGAGTCTGTATCACCAATAATTATCACATTCCCTTTTTTATCAATGATTGAACCTTTGGCTCTATCCTTTTTTGTACCCCCGAAACAATGAGCATCTTTAAGATTGCCTAAGCTATCCAGACGTAAAATCCAAAAATCTAAATCTCCGTGATTATCTCGAATGATAGAGTCCGAAGATAAAGTATAGCCCGTTACGACTATATCGCCATTGGGCAATGAATGAATACCCCTTGGGCTTTCTGTATCAGAACCACCATACAGTTTTGACCATTTGCGACGACCTGCTGTGTCTGATTTTGTTATCAAAAAATCCCATGAATAAGGGAGTGTCGCATTAGGCGAAAAATTAGGAACAATACGCATTCCTGCAAACACCAAGTCTTTTTGATTCATCGTGACAGCATAGGAATACCTTAAACTTGAGATGGTGTCGTTGTAATAGCCAAATGACCGTTTCCAAAGTATATTGCCTGCCGTGTCCATTTTTAGGGAGTAGTCACCTAAAACGCCCACCATATCACCATCTGTGGAACTTGAGCTCCCTGCGATTGCCACTGTTTTATTGTCAATAGCGGTGATTTGAGCAATTTCGTCATCGTCGCTGCCGCCAATATTTTTCTTCCAGATGATATTGCCTTGACTGTTCAATTTGATAACCCAAACATCGTATTTACCTTTATTAATAGGTAAATCCTTATCATTCGACAGGGAGTACAAACCCAAAATATAGTCCCCATTAGACAACTGAAGAATGGATTGACCTAATTCATTTTCAGAACCACCGATTGTTTTTTGCCATTGAACCGTACCAACGCTGTCTATTTTAACGACCCAAACATCGCCTTTGCCTTTGTTTTCAGTCGCATCTCCATCGGCTGAAGTCGTTGCTCCTATCATAATAAACCCGTTGTCTGATGTTGGATTAATACAAAAAATAAATTCGCCACCACTACCGCCATAGTTTTTTTTCCACAATACAGAACCATTTTCATCCAATTTGACAAGCCATACATCTTGGTTACCTCTCGACAATGGAAAATCTCCATCGGGTAATCCATTCCCCGAAATAGAAAAACTGTTTCCAACAACTAAGTATTTATTATCGTTTGTCACAGTTATGGCACTAGCGTAATCATACTGACTACTACCTAAGGTTTTTGTCCATACTACAAAAGGATTTTGTGCAGGAAGAGATACTAGATGTACTATAAGAAAAAATAAGGCGATAAAATATTTCATGAGTTGATTGTTTATTTTTATTACAGCTACTCGAATCAATTTGGTTTTTCAAATTAATTCATATTTAAGCTTCTATATAAAAGTATTGCCTGAGATGATGAGTAGAAATCAGGTAAAAACAGAAAAACTGGGTATGCAATAAATGGTGGCATAACTATTTAGTTGAAAGGTTTAGTGAATAAAATTTCGTTGGCTCAAAGGTAGTGTTGGTAAAATAGAGTAACCAAATTAAAAACAAATTTTAACTATGACAGAATTTAAAAATACCGCATCTATGTTATTTTTAACATCAAAACTGTACCTTTATTTTATTTTGCTATGTATGGGTTCTGAGACCTCGCTCGGCGCACCTCTTCCCCCGCTCGGCGCACCTCTTCCCCAAACTCTCCACAAAGATAAAACAAACGAACGACACGGCGCGATTCTGTTTTTGGGTCTCCAACCCTGCCGAGCAGCGTAAATGAATGAATACCCCTCAGTATTAGGTGAAAAGCATTAAAACGTTAAGCCTGCCCCGCTCGGCGCACCTCTTCCCCAAACTCTCCGCAAAGATAAAATAAACGAACGACACCGCTTGATTCGGTGTTTTCACCGAATCGTCTTATTCTGTGGGTCTCTGACCCACGTAAACGGCAGCAGTTATTTTCATCTTACATCTCTTTTCAATCAACTTTACAGGTCGGAGACCTGACATATATGTGAGTTCGTCAAAAGACCGAACCCAGCGTCGTCGTTGTGTGGCTTGGCAGTTGAAGTTAAATTTAATGAAAGCCCCAAGCCAGCTGGGAACTGTAGCTGCATACTTTGTCGTTTTTGATCAATGAGTTTGTTCTAACTGTGATAAAAGTTTTGTCACACCTTCTCCAAAATTCTTTTCTCTATGTTTTTTCTTAACATTATCTACTAAAACACGAAGAAGCTCTTTTTCAATTGGATAGTTAATAAAGTAATCTAAAGTTCTATAAACACTTCTCCAATCATCGGTTCTATCCAATGATGCTAACAAAAGGTTGAAATACTTTTCGTTTTTAGTTACAATAAATAAAGAGATAAGTATTTGATTTTTTAGAACTATATCTATTTTCTTGTTTAATATTTGTAAAAAAAGATTTTCTAAAGAAGGATCGTTAATAGCCAAACATCTATTTTCAAGATAGACTATAATTGATAACTTTATGACTAAATGATAATTTTCATTCAGCATTTTTTTAAATTTCAAACATAAATTATCATCAAATATCTTAAAATACGATGCTAAGTCAATGATATTCGAGACATAATTAAAATTTCTTTTATTATAATTAAAATTGAGAATAAAATTTTTATAATAATCTATATAATCATCATTAAAATCATATTCATTTATAAAATTTCCTCGAATAAAATAGTCTTTATTCTCAAATAGTTTTTTTACTTCTTGTAATGATAAATTTTTCATCTTAATTCTTTCTTTTTTGTTGATTTCTGAGCTGAAGAACTTTTTCTTGAGTTTCTAATTTTTTAAGCTCTTCTTTTTGTTCTTTACTGTATTTACCACCAGATTCTCGCTTTATTTCTTTTCGTCTTGCGTCAATCCCCTCTTTGTCTTTAGGTAAATCATCATAAAGTCTTTGATCTCTTTTCTTCGATACCCCAGATAAAGAGCCTTCATTTTTCGTTGAAAGCTGTCTTTTAGGTGTACTTCCTCTTGCTGCGCCATCTTTAAGATTAGGTGGTGAACTTGAACTTGTAGATGTTCCCGCTCGGCGCACCTCTTCCCCAAACTCTCCACAAAGATAAAACAAACGAACGACACCGCTTGATTCGGTGTTTTCACCGAATCGTCCTATCCTGTGGGTCTCCGACCCACGTCAGCACAGCTCAAACCTTCATCACGCCTTTTGATTTGTGCATCACGGTCTTTGATTTGTGCATCACGGTCTTTGATTTGTGCATCACGCCTTTTGATTTGTACATCATGCCCTTTGATTTGTGCATCACACCTTTTGATTTGTGCATCACGCCTTTTGATTTGTGCATCGCGCCCTTTGATTTGTGCATCATGCCTTTTGATTTGTGCATCATGCCGAGTGTTCACAAAACTGTGTCAATACAAAATCTAATTACCTTTGTAAATGGAAAAGACATTTAATTTTGAGCACTACAAGAGCGAAGCAGTATCAGGACTGCTGAATGGTCAGCCGTTAACAGGAAAAGACGGAGTATTAACGCCGTTGATAAAAGAGTTCTTAGAAGCGGCCTTGGCTGTGGAACTAAAAGCGCACCTAAGAGCGAGTAAAGATGATGGCGAAGAGAATCGGCGCAACGGACACATGAGCAAAGAGGTTCGGAGTTTAGGCGGTGGTACATTTACATTAGAGACTCCACGCGACAGAATGGGTACATTTGAGCCCAAAATTGTGGCAAAGCGACAGGTTTTCTTGGGGGATGCCTTGGAGGAGAAGATACTGTTGATGTATGCACATGGGATGAGTTACGAGAGTATATCGAATGAATTACGCCAAATTTATGGTATTGAGGTATCCACAGGGTTTATTAGTGAGGTGACAGACAAGGTTATTCCCTTGATGAATGCGTGGCGGACGCGCTTGTTGGATAGGGTTTATAGTTTTCTGTTTTTAGATGCGATGCACTTTCGCATAAAAGGAGAAGGCGGGCGCGTGGAGTCACGGATGTTACATTTGGTGTATGGTGTGACGACAGAAGGGAAAAGAACGGTTTTGGGGATGTATTTGGCAGCAACAGAGGGGGCGAAGTATTGGTTACAGGTACTTTCAGACCTCAAAACAAGAGGTGTTGAAGATGTATTGATTGTATCAGTAGATGGCTTGAAAGGCTTTGAAGAGGCGATTAAAACTGTATTTCCCAAAGCAGTGGTGCAGACTTGTGTGGTGCATCAAATCCGCCACAGCATGAAATTTGTCTCCGATAAAGACATCAAAGATTTCATGGGAGACCTCAAAAATGTCTATCAAGCAGCCACCAGAGAGCAAGCCGAAGACAATTTAGATATTTTAGAACAAAAATGGGGGAAAAAATATGCTCCCGTTATTTCATCTTGGCGCAACAATTGGCACAAACTCAGTGCTTATTTTGATTATCCACCTGTCATTCGAAAGGTCATGTACACTACCAATGCCATTGAAGGGCTCAATCGACAGATTCGCAAAATAACCAAAACTAAAGGCGCTTTTCCTTCTGAAACAGCCTTATTCAAATTGGTCTATCTTGTCATTGATGAAATCAGCAAAAAAAAGACCAATAATATACCCAATTGGGGTGAAATCGCAGGGCAATTACATATCATCTTTGGCGAAAGAGCCGATATTGATATTAAACGTTTTTAATCGCTATCTTTTCATATTTTTTCACCTTTGACACAGTTCCGTGAACATTCTCGCATCATGCCTTTTGATTTGTGCATCATGCCTTTTGATTTTTACATCACGCCTTTTGATTTTTACATCACGCCTTTTGATTTGTGCATCACGCCTTTTGATTTTTACATCATGCCTTTTGATTTGTGCATCATGCCTTTTGATTTGTGCATCATGGCATTTGATTTGTGCATCACGCCCTTTGATTTGTGCATCACGGCATTTGATTTGTGCATCGCGCCTTTTGATTTGTGCATCACGCCGTTTGATTTGTGCATCACGCCGTTTGATTTGTGTATCACGCCGTTTGATTTGTGCATCGCGCCATTTGATTTGTGCATCATGCCATTTGATTTGTGCATCACGGCATTTGATTTTTACATCATGCCGTTTGATTTGTGCATCACACCGTTTGATTTGTGCATCGCGCCGTTTGATTTTTACATCACGCCTTTTGATTTGTGCATCACGCCTTTTGATTTGTGCATCGCGCCTTTTGATTTGTGCATCGCGCCCTTTGATTTGTGCATCACGGCATTTGATTTGTGCATCGCGCCTTTTGATTTGTGCATCATGCCATTTGATTTGTGCATCACGCCGTTTGATTTCTGCATCATGCCCTTTGATTTGTGCATTGCGTCTTTTGATTTGTACATCACGCCTTTATTGACATACAGAGGAGTCTGTTTCGTAAATGCCCCCCTCAGTATAAAAACAAGAAACAGCCATTTTGACGATACGAAATGACTTTTTTACTCTTATATTTGCCCAATGTATTTGAGTGTGTAAAGAATTTTGTGTAAACGTACCCATGCTTCAATTTGCCTAAACGATGATACACCGTTCAGCAAAAATAATTTTAAATTGTTGAACAATTAAGCGAAGGTAAAATCGAAGGTAGCATGGAAAAAACCTTGAATTTACCAAGAATCTACTGCTCAATACAGATTTTACGTTTGAAAAAATTGCCCTGCTCGTCGGGGTTAATGTCGAATATGTTCAAAAAGTTAAATTGGATTTAGACCTTACTAAATAATTTATGAAAATCACTTGCCAATCGGAGTACGGACAACTGCATACTATTTTTATCAAGCACGCAAAGGATGCTCTTGTGAATGATGAAAATATTGACAATCAGTGGCTACCGCTTAATTTTACAGAGCGACCTGACTTACAAAAAGCCATTGAAGAATACAATGTATTTGAGTCTTTTATCAAAAATACAGGCGCGACTGTTCACTATTTGCCTCAGAATGAGACAGTTACGATGGACTCAATGTATTGTCGCGATGCCGCTATTGCGACAGACGCGGGCATGATTCTCTGCACAATGGGAAAAGAGCAACGGAAACCCGAACCTTTGGCAGAAAAACAAGCATTCATGGCACATAATATCCCCATTTTAGGCGAAATTTCGGGTTCAGGAACAGTCGAAGGGGGAGATGTAGCTTGGCTCGATGAAAAAACTTTGGCTGTCGGACATTCCTATCGCACCAATGAAGAAGGTATTCGACAATTGCGGGCTTTGCTTGCGCCACAGGGTGTCGAAGTGTTAGATTTTTCGTTGCCACACTACAAAGGGCCTTCGGATGTATTCCATCTTATGTCCATTTTCAGTCCTGTTGACAAGAATTTAGCGGTTGTTTATTCGCCTTTGATGCCTATTGCGTTCCGAAATGCGCTGATACTGAGGGGGTATCAATTTGTTGAAGTGCCGACAGAAGAGTTTGAAATGGCGTGCAATGTTCTGGCACTTGCGCCACGCAAATGTTTGATGCTTAAAGGTTTTCCTAAAACCAAAAAAGCTTTGGAAGATGCAGGTTGTACCGTTCACGACTATTCGGGTAGCGAAATCAGCGTGAAGGGCGGCGGTGGGCCTACTTGTTTGACGCGACCTGTTTATAGACTTTTACATTAAATATCATCAAACTATGGCTGCACTACTTTCCGCTTTGGATTCGGACAATTATGCTAAAAATGGTTATTTGATAGTCAAAAAATTTCTGACTGATGCAGAAACGAATCTTTTGCATAAACTTTCGATGAGCGAAGAAATTGTCGAAAAAGGTTTTGATTTGAATGATCAAACGGGTAAAAAGACACGACTCACTTTGTGGTTCACACCCGGCGATGACTCATTTGGTCTGATGTCGCGTTCAGAGAAAATGATAGTGGCTATTCGTCAGTTGTTGGGTGAGAAAGGCAATATTTGTCACTTTCATTCTAAAGTCATGCAAAAAGCTCCCAAAACGGGCGGTGCATGGGAGTGGCATCAAGACTATGGTTATTGGTATAAGAACGGTTTTTTGTATCCCGAAGCCATGATTTCTGTGATGATTGCCCTGACGGAGTCTGTCAAAGCAAACGGTTGCCTTCAAGTACTGAGGGGGTCGCATCTGATGCAACGATTCGAGCATGTGTTCATTGGCGAACAACAAGGAGCAGACCCCATTTTTGTGGAAGAAGCCATGAAACATTGCGAACTGGTCTATGCAGAGTTAGAGCCGGGCGATGCGCTGTTTTTTCACCCCAATTTACTGCACCGCTCCGATGCAAATCATTCGGAAAAACCGCGTTGGACCATCATTTCTGCCTATAATTTGGATTTCAATGTGCCATTTCGTGAAAAAAATCCGTCGTGTATCACACCCGTTTCGGTTGTGTCCAACGCAGCTTTGTTAGAAAGTGGCGGCGTTTTGACAACTCAACGAGATTTTTTGATAAAAGAAAAAGAGATTACATTGAATGTTAAGTAAGTCGTTTAGAGCTACTTTTCATCAATCGTTCAACCAACTGCAATACAGTTTTTGGGGGATATTGTCTCCAATTGAAGTTGTTAAAATCATATCCAAAATGCACATAGTTGTCTAAACGCGTTTCGTGCATTTCCATAGCCACATGGTCAAAGGTATTGAGCATCACAATCCAGCCGCCGTTGAAAGCGTCCTGACATTCTTCCGCCCATTCGGCATAGTAATCGTCGCCATCGCCGTGGAAGTTCAAAACGTTTTCCATAATGAGTATGAACTTTGAGATACCATTGTCGAGCATAGATTCCAACACGTTGCGTTTCAAAAAACGTATATCATTTTCGACGGCATCGTTCCATTCGCCTATCAGTTCTATGATGGTATAACCTTCGTCATAGTCAGCCATTAAAACTTTTAGATAAAGTGTATTGGATTCAAAATCATCCCATAATGGATGCAGAAGGTAATTATAAACTTGTTTCCATTCAGTATAAGTATGACTATGAAAGGGTGAAAGTGCGTCATCTTCCACGGCATAATCTTCGCGCCAACGATAAAAGGGTTCTATATTGTGCATTTTGTTTTTCTTTGTGGCAAATGTCTTATTTTTCGGTTATTTTCAAAAAAATAAAAAAATAATAATGGTTAGAGTTGTTATTACAGGAGCGGAATCATCAGGGAAAACAACCTTGGCTAAAGCTTTAGCACAACATTTCAGTGTCAATTATGCCCCTGAATTTGCAAGAGAGTTTCTCGAAAAACGTTTGAAAGAACGTATGATGGAAGGGAAAATAGATGAAAAACAGCTTTATTCGCAACAAGATTTAATCACTATTTTGGATGGACAGTTTCAAAAGGAACACGATGTGTTGCAGAAAACAATATTTAGGAATACTTTGGAACTCATCATTTGTGATACAGACTCTTTGACCATTAAGATTTGGTCAGAACAGGTTTTTAAGTCTATTGACCCCATTTTAAGTGGGCGGATTGACCATTTATTTCGTGGTTTTAAGTTGAATAAAAAACTAAAAAATATCTATTTTCTATGTTCACCTGAAGGCATAGAATGGCAAGCCGACCCACTGCGTGAAAATCCAACTGATAGACAACGCTTGTTTGACATTTACAAAAAAACGCTGAATCAATACGGTTTAGGCTATTTTATACTGAGGGGGGGCGAAGAGGAGCGTTTGGCAGAAGCTGTGAAAATAATAAACCGACTGTTGAATCACTAAACTATTGGACTCTTTCTGCTATCCAAGCTACTTTTTTGCCATTGACTAAAGTGCAAATTAAATAATAGTTGCCCCCTTCTTTGACGTTTAAAGATTTTCTAATTTCTTCGGTAGAAAATGGAAAGTTGCGTTGTATCACATTAATATGTCCGTTAGCAGCCCATAAAGATTTGAGGCGTGTTTTCAATTGTCGAGGGTGATAATCCATTTGAACCCATATTTTAAATATACGACATAGGCTGGGATAGATATTGAGATTGTCGGATACAAAAAAACCATTTGCTTCGGTCAGTTGCATACATTCTGAATCAAAAAAATGTCTATAAAAATCTGTCAACATTCGCCCTTTATAAAAAGCAACATCTGGTTCAATGACGTATTTATATCTCTCGACATATTGGGCTAACCCCATCACTTTTCCAACCCGTTTTATTTCTATAAATTCATTGTTTTTATTGGCTTTTGCATATATCAATGGTTGAGTAAATGCCGTGCTTTGTCGCTCTCCAAATTCTAAAATGACTTCTTTACACTCATTATTTAAGCTCAAAATGACCACCCTTTCGAGGTTGGGAAATTGACGAACAGCTGCGTCAACATCGTACATAGGCGACATCTTAACCATGATTTTGCGCCCTATCTTCTCTAAAAATGGCAATAATTCGACAATATTGGGCGAGCAATCTTCGGGTAAAAAGACTTTTTTGCCACTATCATCACGTCTGGCTGGGTCAATGAAAATAAGGTCAAAAGGTTCTCCAGAGTAATTTTTGACATAGTTTTCAGCCGTTTCGGTTTTAATTTCAACATTTTTGACATTCATTAAGCCTAAGTTATAACGCACAACTTCTGCCAAAACGGCATTTTGTTCAACAGCGATAACTTCCTCAAAATAATTTGAAAAATGCAACGCATCAATGCCCAAACCGCAAGTTAAATCCAAACAGCGTTTGCCCGATACCTCTTTGGCTGAGGCTGCCAACTCGCTGCTACATTGCTCGAAAGCCAATGGTGGCACGATGGCTTGTGCGGCATACAAACTCGGCAGCTTCAAACGGCTGCGTTGCCAATATTTGAGTTGCGTTGCCAAAGCAGGATTTCTATTTTTAAGCGCAAATACTGAGGGGTCTGTTTTTTCATTTTCAGCGATTAAGCGACGTGCTTCGGGTGTTTTCAGATAGGCTAAATCATCAAAAGTCATTGTTTTTGATGCAAAAATAAGCCAAACTTATCCAGCAAGAACACCTTTGGCACGAGAATCTTTTTTCATGGTTTCCATTTTACCTCGATGTGCATTAATTGCCTATTTTTGAGGTCTTGATTCATTTATTAAAATCGTACAATGCGTAATATTTTTTTATTCACTTTTATCTGCTTGCTAACAACCATTCATGCCCAAGTGATTGACGTTTCGGTTGACCCGACCAAAGATGTGAAACCTATTTCGCCTTATATTTATGGGCGAAACAATAAT
This sequence comes from Saprospiraceae bacterium, assembly GCA_016787525.1. GTDB lineage: Bacteria > Bacteroidota > Bacteroidia > Chitinophagales > Saprospiraceae > JAAFJT01. The sequence goes on from JAEUUP010000048.1 coordinate 21,356, forward strand.
TTTCCCAAAGAAAGTTATGCTGCATCGTTGACAACTGCCCAATGGACGCAACTCAAAGAGTCGGGCGTACAATTTTTAAGAGAGGGTGGCGGTAACAATTCAACAAAATATAATTGGCGCAATGGACTTTCGAGCCATCCCGATTGGTACAATAACGTCTATTCCGAAAGCTGGGACAACCCTGTGAAACTGTTGCGCGACAATATGGCCCCCTCAGTAACAGGCATGTGGACACTGTCTTTGATTGGTAAAACAGCTGCAAACAATACCAATAATTTCAATGATTGGGGTTACAATAGCTCTCAATGGTGGTCTGGAACGGGGCAGAATTTGGCAGGCGGCGGCGTTGTCAACCCCGCTGGTGGCAATCAAGCGACTGTCAACGGTAATCCAAGTCGCTATCTTCAAGATTGGAATGCCGATTCGGTTGTGGGTATTTTAGACCATTGGCGCAATAATTTGGGTATTCCCGATAGCCGAATCAGGTATTGGAACATGGATAATGAACCTGAGATTTGGCACGGCACGCACGATGATATTGTCAATGCCAACTTATCGCCAGAGACTTTTATGCAAAATTATTTTGCTGTGGCTAAAAAAGCCCGTGCTAAATTTCCGAGTATCAAACTCGTCGGCCCTGTGCCAGCTAATGAGTGGCAATGGTTCAATTGGATGAACCGCAACACGACTATCAACGGACGCTTTTATCCTTGGCTTGAGTTTTTTATAAAACGGTGTGCCGAAGAACAAGCTGCTTCGGGTATCCGTTTGTTGGATGTTTTGGATATTCATTTTTATCCTTCAGAGAGTACACCCGAGCAAATTGGGCAACTCCATCGGATATTTTTCGATCGAAATTACAACTATCCAGGTGCAAATGGTCTTAAAAGCATCAATGGCGGTTGGGACAATAGTTTGACAAAAGAATATATTTTCGGACGGATTAATGACTGGTTGACGCAGTATTTTGGACAAAACCATGGTATTAAACTCGGATTGACCGAAACAGATGTCAACAGCAATAATCCATCGGTGGTTGCTACTTGGTACGCTTCAACGATGGGCGAGTTTATGAAAAATGATGTGGCTCTTTTTACCCCGTGGTCTTGGAAAGTTGGTATGTGGGAAACCCTTCACCTGTTTGCACGTTACAACCAAACCCTTTCGGTGCAAGGCATATCGAGCGATGAAACATCCGTATCAGCCTACCCCTCAGTCAATGATGCTAAAAATACGATGACCGTTGTTTTAGTCAATCGTTCGACAACTTCAACTCAGAGTGTCAACTTAAATGTATCCAATTTTGTGGTTCAGACCCCCTCAGTACAAGCCTTACGGCTGTCAAATTTGTCAAGCACCGAAACGTTTGTCTCGCATACAAACAACGCTTTGCAACAAATTGCCGTTAATTTTTCAAACAATACAGCCAATTTGAGCTTACCACCTCTATCCATCACTTCGATAACCGTGTCAGGGCGTATTTTGACAAGTACCTTCGAGAAGGATGCTACAGAACCGACCATCGTTCCGAATCCGACCCAAGGACTTTTGACAATAAAAAATGTAGAAAAGCTCAATCGTTTCGATCTGTTTGATGTCAATGGGCGGTTTGTACGCTCATTTCAGATAAGTGGCAACGAATTGTCGTTGGATATTTCGGATTTACACAAAGGTTGTTATTTTGCAGTTATTGATTTGGGAGGAATTGTCTATCATAAAAAAATTATTAAATTATAACCTAAATATTTAAAAGACAGTCATTTAAGTATTCTGTAAAAGCTGATTTTATTTTTCTCTATCTCAATTAACGAAATTTTGTACAAGACATAATATCTTTGCGGCGTTGGGGTGCTTTTTTTCAAAAAAGGCTGAGATTATACCCGTTGAACGTAGGCGAGTAATGTTGCCGACGGAACGTTAGCAATTAAAACAAGGTTTTGGCAGATTTTTCATTTAGTTGATTGTGTAAACAATCATTTAAAATCTATCTTCTTAATATCTTTCATCCTTGTACTTAATTTAATTGCTTCCATCGCGGGTTAAAATAATTGCCGATTGTCCCCAGCAATCGGCATTTTTTTTAACCAAATTTTATTATCAAAATGTTCAAGTTACTACGAAAAATGCAAGCAACTCGCTTTGCACAAAAATCTTTTACCTGTCTTTTTTCTTTCTTTTTATCGCACAGTATTGTGTTCAGTCAAAACACAGATTCTCTCAAACAAGTTGGTTTACAAGAAGTTACAATCACGGCGACGATGGCAGGCGATAAAACACCCATGAGTTTTATCAATATCAAAAAGGAACAAATACGAAAAAACGATTTTGGTCAAGACATTCCTTTTTTGATAAAAAATACCCCCTCAGTAGTTGAAACCTCAGATGCGGGTGCGGGCATTGGTTACACAGGTCTGCGTGTACGAGGTAGCGATGCTACACGTATTAATATTACCATTGATGGCGTACCCATCAACGATGCCGAAAGTCAATTGGTCTATTGGGTCAATATGCCCGACCTATCAGCTTCGACTTCTATGATTCAGATTCAACGAGGGGTAGGTACTTCGACGAATGGTTCAGGTGCTTTTGGCGCAACTATTAATTTGATTACCAATGGCTTACAGAATGAGAAATTTGTAAACTACTCTGGAACAGTAGGCTCTTTTGGGACGGTCAAGAACACAATTGCTTTTGGCACGGGTTTGATGCGCAATGGCTTGTCAGTGGACGGTCGCCTCTCTCGCATTACGAGCGATGGCTATGTGGATAGAGCTTCTTCGACTTTAGGCTCAGCTTATCTATCAGCCAACTATGTGAAAAAGAATACATCTCTCCGTTTTAAGATTTTCACGGGCAACGAGCGCACATACCAATCATGGTATGGTATCCCGGAATCATATATGACTGATGCGAAGTTGCGTACTTACAATCCAGCTGGTACAGAAAAAGCAGATTCACCTTATCCTAACCAAGTGGACGACTATTCTCAAACGCACGCTCATCTGACGCTAAATCATTCATTTTCAAAGTTTTGGCGTATCAATGCTTCTTTGCACTATACCAAAGGTAAAGGATTTTATGAAGAATATAAAGCCGCCCAAAAGCTCAAAAATTATTTTGCTGGGCGTACAGATACTACAGATTTGGTGCGCCGTTTGTGGCTCGATAATGATTTTTACGGTGTGGTTTGGTCTGCAATCTTCGAAAAAAATAAGTGGCAATCTACCACGGGCGGTGGTTGGAATGTGTACAAAGGCGACCATTTTGGGCAAGTTATTTGGTCTGAAAAAGATGTAACATTTGCTAAAACACCTTCCAATTTCTATTTGAGTCAATCAAATAAATCGGATTTTAATATTTTTGAAAAAATAAATTATAACCTTAACCATAAAACCTCTCTCTTTTTAGATCTCCAATACCGTCATGTGGCATACAATACTGAGGGGGGGGATAGAAAAAAACGAAATATCAATCGGACTTTTGAGGCTCATTTTTTCAACCCTAAATTGGGTTTTGTTGTTGATAATCAGCGAGGTATGAAGTTCTATGCCAGTATTGCACAAGCAAATCGCGAACCCAATCGAAACGACTTGACCGATGCAGAACTCACAAACCTACCACAATCTGAATCCATGATAGACGGTGAATTAGGTCTAAAAAAACGTTGGAAAAATGCGGAGTTGAGTGCCAATTTGTACTATATGCACTATAAAAATCAACTCGTTGTCACAGGCAGTATCAACGATGTAGGAGAGCAAATCCGTGTAAATGTACCAAAGAGCTATCGCCGAGGTATCGAAATCGAAGGCGCATACGTAGTTGCTAAATGGTTGGAAATCAACGGAAATGCCAGTTTTTCAGAAAATAAAATCTTGAATTTTACAGAATATCGCGATGATTGGGATACAGGAGCGCAACAACCGATTGAGCATGGAAAAACAGATATTGCTTTTTCTCCGAATGTGGTAGCCAATAGTGCGGCTGTTTTTTCTATTCTTAAAAATGAAAAAAATGAATTAACAGTGACCCCCTCAGTAAAACTCGTGGGTCAGCAGTTTATTGACAACACATCCAACTCGAATACTGTTTTGCCAGCGTATAGTTATACTAATTTTCAAATTTTATATAAAACAGAGTTTCGTAAAGTCAAAAATATTACTGTTAAGTTATTGATTAACAATATTTTTGACCAAAAATTTGCCAATAATGCTTGGACTTATCGTTTCAATTCACCGAGTTATGACCCACGTCCAGACGACCCATACGCTCGTTTAGAAACAGGCTCAGTTTATAATCTGACAGGTTATTTTCCACAAGCTGGTAGGCATTGGTTGGCGGGATTATCATTCAATTTTTAAAAAACAACAATTTTTTTTAAAAAAATCAATCAAACTAACAGTTTGCGCATTAATTTTGTCCTAACTTCGCAAAAGTTTGTAAGGCATACTTTTTGCAGACTGAGAAAATCAATTTTTTCTAATCTATATTTCTAACAAAATAATATTCTATTGGCTAAGGCATTCAGACCCAACGTTCCGCGTAAAGAACCAGAAGCGGAACATCGTATAAACAATCTCATCCGTGTTCCAGAAATTCGTCTTGTTGGTGATGCACTTGAATCACTAAGCGAAATCGTCGGCGAAGACATTCAAGTGGGCGTATATAAAACCCAAAAAGCCCTCGAATGGGCAGAAAAAGCCGAACTTGACCTTGTTGAAATCACGCCTAATGCAGTACCACCTGTTTGTCGTATCGTAGATTACAGCAAGTTCCTTTATCAAAAGAAAAAACGCGAAAAGGAAATAAAGGCAAATACGACTAAAACTGTTATCAAAGAAATCCGTTTCACACCTGAAACAGGTGAACATGATGTGGATTTCAAAGTGCGTCACGCGATTGAGTTTTTGAAAGAAGGCTCGAAAGTAAAGGCTTACGTACAGTTTAAAGGTCGTGGTATCACATTTGTCACTCGTGGCGAATTGTTGTTATTGCGTTTTATACAGGCTCTTGAAGAATATGGTACACCAGAAGGGCTTCCGAAAATGGAAGGAAAACGTATGTTTGTTTTTCTTGCACCTAAGAAAAAAGCGAAATAACTATTGCTGGTGATTATTGATTGTCTATTTTTGAAGTAGGTGACCAGTCATGATTTGCCATTTTATGGTCTTTTTATTCTTATTTTTTTCCTTAAAAAGTATTTTATGGATGTAAAAATTGACTGTTAACACCCTAATAGTCAATCTTGCACAATATTAGTGAATAAAAATTTTTGTATTCTGTAAGAATGTTCTATTTTTGCACCGCAATTTTTAAAAGCAATTGAATCATGCCAAAAATTAAATCAAATTCAAGCGCGAAAAAACGCTTTAAAGTGACTGGCTCTGGCAAAGTAAAACGTGCTGGCGCATACCACCGTCACTTGATGCGTAAAAAATCCGCTAAAGCTAAAAGTCGTACAGAAGGTACGATGCTTGTCAGTGAAGTTGACACACCGAGAATCAAAACTCTTTTGGGTTTCGGTAGCAACCACTAATGAACGATGAAATAAGAGTAAAAGATTTTCCTAATTCATTGATTATCACTCTTTTTTATCTGTCGAAAATTTATTTTTTAACGAGAAAACAGAACAAAAGTGTTTTACTAATAAAACCTCTGTTTTGTACTAAAAATCAAAAAATATGCCTCGTTCAGTGAACTCGGTTGCGGCTCGTGCGAGACGCAAAAAAGTATTGAAAGCAGCTCGTGGTTACTTTGGCGCACGGTCAAAAGTTTTCACAGTCGCTAAAAATGCGGTTGACAAAGCAAATGGTTACGCTTATGTTGGTCGCAAATTGAAAAAGCGTGCTTATCGCAGATTGTGGATTGCGCGTATCAATGCAGCAACACGTCAATTGGGTCTGAGCTACTCAGTTTTTATGCACAAAGTGAGTCAAGCTGGTATCGAATTGAACCGCAAAGTATTGGCAGATTTGGCACTCAATAGCCCAGATGCATTCAAAGCATTGGTAGAGAAAGTAAAATAAAGCCAGACTGGTTTTAGCACATAAAAGGGAAATGGCATCAGCGATTTCCCTTTTTTAATTGTTTATAACTATTACTCGATAATCAGAAAATTGAAAAATAAATCGCATGTTTTAGTCCATAAATCATTGATAATCAATTTTTTGAAGAATGATACTCAATACAATTACATTTTTATTACTTGGGAGTGTTTTGAGTCATACTTATTGGTGACATAAATCAATAAAAACGTTTATCTTGTTTCTCAATTTTGCAAACGCATTTGTTGAATTTAAATACATGAACATGTTTTCATTTTGTTAAGTGTGTACCTGTATCATTCATTGATTTCGTAATAATTTTAATTCACTTTTTGATGATTTCTACAGATATTCTTATAGTTGGTGCTGGTCCTGTTGGTTTATTCACTGTCTTTGAAGCAGGTCTATTAAAACTACGCTGTCATTTAGTTGATGCATTGCCACAAGTAGGTGGACAATTATCCGAGATTTATCCTAAAAAACCTATTTACGACATTCCTGGCTACCCCTCAGTATTAGCGGGTGACTTGATTAAAAATTTGATGCAACAAATTGAGCCATTCAAGCCAACTTTTACTTTAGGCGAACGGGCCGAGAGTATTAAAACTCTCGACAATGGATACTTTCAATTGACAACTTCGAGAGGTACAGAAATCTCAGCTCCAGTCATCTTTATTGCAGGTGGTTTAGGATCGTTTGAGCCGCGTAAACCACCGATTGATAATATTTCACAATTTGAAGATAAAGGTGTCGAATACATTGTTCGCGACCCAGAGCTTTATCGCGGAAAAAAAGTCGTGGTAGCAGGTGGTGGCGATTCTGCACTTGACTGGTCTATTTATTTATCAGATTTGACAGAAGAATTGACATTGGTTCATCGTCGTAGTGAATTTCGAGGGGCATTAGACAGTGTAGAAAAGGTAATGCACTTACGTGATGCGGGTAAGATTAAATTAGTCACTCAATCTGAGGTAATTGGACTAAATGGCAATGGTAAACTCGATGAAGTCATTATCAAACACGATACTGAAGGGTTAATTCATAAAAAAACAGACCATTTTGTACCTTTGTTTGGGCTTTCTCCAAAGTTAGGGCCTGTCGGTGAATGGGGCTTAGCAATTGATAAGAATGCGATTGAAGTGGACACTTTTGATTATGCAACAAGTGTAAAGGGTGTTTTTGCTGTTGGAGACATCAACACGTATCCAGGCAAATTGAAATTGATACTTTGTGGTTTTCACGAAGCGACATTGGCGGTTCAATCTGCTTTTAAAATTGTTCACCCCGATAAAAAGCTATCTTTTAAATATACGACTGTCACAGGTATTGATGGTATGTAAAACGTTCGACTATGAAAGAGAGTATCTTTATAAAAGTGATTGACCGATTCGAGAAGGCTCATGATTTAGAAGTGCCATTAGGTGTACCCCTCAGTCTGATGGAAGTTTGCAAAAGCTATGAACTGCCTGTCGAAGGCGTATGCGGAGGGATGGCACTCTGTGCGACTTGTCAAGTTTATGTCGAAAGTGAACATGAGCTATCAGAACCGACAGACGACGAGTGGGCAATGCTTGACCAAGCGATGCACGTCAAAGACAACAGTCGTTTGGGTTGTCAGATAAAGATGAGAGAAGAAATTGACGGACTTGTGGTGCGTTTGGCACCCGAACAAGTATAGGTGTTTATTGGGTTTTTAATATAAAAATGATAGCAAGACGACAGACCAACTCTTTAAATCGGACTTTTTATTCAATACTGAGGGGGGCATATTTTCAACTTCGGCTAATAAGTCTAACCATTTTTTCTCTAGTTTTTTCCATGAAGGTGCTATACTTTGGTGTATTTTTCTAACTTTTTGATGCTAAAATAAGAAAAGTATTGAAAGCTTATGACCTTCAATACTTTAAAAACAAGGTTTATCAATTCACTTTGTCTTAAGCTTGCGCAGTAGGTGTGTTAAAATTCATAGGAAAAGGTGGAACATCTTTTTCTTCAATTGAACCGAACTGTTGCTCAAATTTGCGAACATTATCTACTAATGCACCCAATAAACGTTTAGCGTGTTCAGGTGTCAAAATAATGCGGCTTTTGACTTTAGCTTGGGGTACATTAGGCATCATGCGCACAAAATCAATGACAAACTCCGTATTTGAATGAGAAATAATAGCTAAGTTTGAATATATACCTTCTGCAATATCTTCAGGGAGTTCGATATTAATCTGACCTTGGTTTGGAACTTGTTGATTTGCCATAATTATAAATTTTATGATGAAAAATAGCGAGTTTAATCAATATAATAACCTATAAGTAGTTATACGGGCAAAACTACTCAAAGTTACTGATTTTAATGCAGAAAAGCGAAACCTTTCATTTGAAAGGTTTCGCTTTATGAACTAAAGAAAGAGCGATGTCAATCTTGTATATCCATTTTTATGTGTTGTTGATTACCAACTCATATCATCGTCATCTAAATCTTTTCTTTTGAAAACGACTTTCTTTATTTCTTCACTGTCATTGTCTGTCACATCTTCTTGTTCTTCCCGAACACGCGCCTCATATTCTTCTTGACGACGAGCAAATTCATCGTAATCATATTGAGGCATCAAATCAGTCTTGATGTAATTGATAGTTTCTTCAAGTGACTCGATAAAGCGATTGAAGTCTTCTTTGTAAAGGAAGATTTTATGACGTTCATAACCGCCGTCCATACGGCGACTACTTTCAGTTAAGGTCAAATAATAATCTTCCCCTTTTGTTCTACGAACGTCAAAAAAGTAAGTTCTTCGTTTTCCTGCGCGTACTTTCTTTGAATAAACACTTTCAAATTTCCGCGAATGTCTCTCATTATCCACTTCTTCTTATTTTGGATTGAAAAATTAATGAAAAGAAAAAATGTGTTGATTTGAGACAAAAGTAAAGCAAATGTTTGAATTTTTAGCTTTAATTCAATTTTTTTCAAACTAAAATTCAATTAAAGCTCATTTTTATTTGTATAATAAAATAATTTTTAATTTTTTATGTTGAAAAAAACTTGATTCGCAAATTATTATTTCATTCTCTGATAAACACTTTTCAGTAAAATAATAATGTTTACATTAAAGTTTGTGCTTTTCAATCATTTCTAGTAATTCGTCCCGATAATTTTTGCCTATGGGTAAATGTTTGGGCTGTCCTTTTTCCAAAACTTCGACCATATTGCCAACAATAGCATGTATCTTGTCCATACCAACGATAAAAGACCGATGCACACGTACAAATTGCGATATAGGTAATTTGTCTTCTAAACTTTTCATAGTTTGGAGAGAGATAATGCGTCCCGTTTCTGTACGAATAATGACATAATCTTTCAAACCTTCGATATATAAAATTTCTGAAAATTTGACACGTTGAAGCTTCTTGTCTGCTTTTACGAATATATAGTCAGGTTTGTCATCTGTTCCCCCTTCTGTATTTACAGCTGTTTTGGCTTCTTGATGGTGCAATTCGTACTGTTCATTGGCTTTGTTGACTGCTTTCATAAATCTATCCATCGAAATTGGTTTCAGTAGATAGTCAATAGCGTTCAGTTCAAAACCTTCAACGGCATATTGTTGATAAGCTGTTGTGAAAATCACCATAGGGGGAGTTTTCAATGTTTTCAAAAATTCAATGCCAGTCAATTGTGGCATTTGTATGTCTAAAAACATTAGGTCAATATCATTGTTTTTCAATGCTTCATTGGCTTCAAAGGCATTGTTGCAGCGAGCGATTAATTGCAAATTGGGCATTCTGGACACGTAAGTTTCCAATACATCTAAAGCCAACGGCTCGTCATCAACGATGATTACTTTCATTTATCTTTTATTTTTATATTTTTAAAAAAATTAAATTATAGGCTCGGACAAAACTCCATTAGCTAAAAGTTTTAGCCATAAATTGACAGCATAGGTATTGGGTTTATCATATACCTCAAGATGGTGGTTGCTTTTATATAGAATATCTAAACGACGTTTGACATTGACTAAACCAATGCCTCCACTTCTACGATGATCTTGACTGGGTTGCTTCTCAGGTTTAGAATTTTCAACATATAGATTTAATTCACCACCCTCCAAATAAATGTGTATATGTACAAAACCTGGCGAAATATGATTACTAGCTCCGTGTTTAAACGCATTTTCGATAAACGCGATAAAAATCAAGGGCGCAACCGTTAAGTCACCAATAGAGCCTTCAACATCAAATTTGATATCCATATTTTTATGTCTCAAACGCTCCAAATCTAAGTAATTGCGAATATAATTTACTTCTTTACTGAGGGGTACTTGTGCTTCATTGCACTCATAGAGCATATAACGCATCATTTCTGACAACTTTATGACTACTTCGGGGGCCTCATCTGACTTTTTGAGTGTCAAAGCATACAAACTGTTGAGCGTATTGAACAGAAAATGTGGGTTAATTTGTGATTTCAAAAAATTTAATTCTGTTTGCATCGTTCGCGTTTCAAGATCACGTTGCGTCTGGGTATTGCGCACCCAATCTGATGAAATCTTTACAATTGTAGAAATTCCTGCAGTCATCAATGAGATAAGATAATAGTACGATTGATGCGAAATTAAAAAATCTTGGTCTTCGGGAAAATGTTGAAATTTCTGGAAAAATATAAAAACTTTTATAGGTGTCAGAACCAAAGCTGTGCCAACCAAACCAACCAAATAGTGAATTAACTTATTAGGTTTCAGATATTTAGGTATTAGAAACTCGCTATTAATATAATATATAGCAGCATAGAATAGAACATTAACCAACTCATTAGTAAAAAAGTGCATAAAACTGGCATCGCCACCTTGCATCTCGCTCAATGTCAATACACAAAGCAAGACGAACCAAAATGCTGCATGATAAATGGTTCGACGAGTCAATAGACGTTTGATATTTGCCAATAAATCGTTCATTTTCAAAGACAAATAAAGGAATAGTGGGGACGATTATTTGTTTTTTTTAGATAGAATGATAACTCTGTTGGATAAAAATCAATTTTATACTTTCGATAAAGCATAAAACAGTTATTTTTACCCTATGAAAATTGGTTACGACGCAAAAAGAGCTTTTCACAATTTTACAGGTTTGGGCAATTATAGCCGCACTTTGATTGAAACACTCACAACTCATTTTCCCGAAAATGAATACCATCTTTTTACACCTAAGCTCAATGATTTGCAGCGTGTTACTAAAATCACGATGCATCCTTCCGTAAAAGTACATACACCAGAAGATACTTTAGGAAAAAAGCTTTCTGCATTATGGCGTTCTTATACCATAAAAAACGATATTGAAAAACAAGGTATTCAAATTTTTCATGGTCTTTCGCATGAACTACCCCTCAGTACACCATCTACCACACGTACTGTTGTCACTATTCACGATTTGATACATGAACGTTATCCATCATTTTATCCTTTTATAGATCGAAAAGTTTATTCTTTCAAATTCAAACGAGCGTGCCAACAAGCGGATGCCGTAGTTGCTATCAGCGAACAGACTAAACAGGATATTATTGACTTTTATAAAATAGATGCCTCAAAAGTTCAAGTTATTTATCAATCATGTGATCCAATTTTTTATAAAAATAGACCCCTCAGTATCGAATCCGAAATTTTGAAAAAATACAATTTACCAAACCATTTTTTACTTTATGTTGGCACTATTAATGAAAGGAAAAATTTATTAGGACTTGTAAAAGCATTGAAAGCAATTGACAATCAAAAAGATATAAAATTAGTTGTGATTGGCGATGGTGGCGATTATTTAACTAAAGTCAAAAAATTTGTTACCGATAATGACCTTCACAACCGCATTGTATTCATTCCGAAAATAGATTTTCAAGATTTACCGACCATTTATAAATTGGCTCGCATCTTTGTATTGCCTTCTTTTTTTGAAGGTTTTGGTATTCCAATTATTGAGGCATTGTGGTCGGGTGTGCCAGTTATTTCGAGTGTGGATTCATGTTTTTCGGAAGCAGGTGGACCTCATTCTATTTATATCAATCCTTATAATGTGGATGAATTGGTTCATGCAATTGATCTTGTTTGGCATGATGAAACACTTCGCAACTATATGATACTGAGGGGGTATGAGTATGTCGAAAAATTCAAAGATGACCAAATTGGTGCAACGTGGATAAAATTATATGAATCGCTTTTATGAATCTATATCTCACCTAACTAAAAAAATCATAAATTTGCCGCCCAATAACAGCTTTTAAACATTTATAGCGTTTTCAGGTAAAATCATTTGCATGAATTGGATAAAAAATAGCCGTTTTTTGTTCTTGTTTTGCTCTATTATAGAGCTTAACGTGGGTTGTTATTCGTTTAGAGGCGTAACAATCTCTCCTGAAACGAAGACATTTTCAGTCAGTTTATTTTCAAATAATGCGCAAGCTGCACCACCAACTTTGGCACAAAATTTTACAGAAAGACTCAAAGATAAAATCAGGAATAATACGCGATTGAGTTTAGTCAATTCTGAAAGTGCAGATTTGGTATTTGTGGGGCAAGTTGTAGGCTACGATGTACAAGCCATTGCACCACAGCCTGGTCAAGTGGCCCAAACCAATCAGTTGCGCATTGCTATCAATGTCGAGTTGACCGATAATAAAAATGAGAAAGGTTCTTGGAAACAAACATTTACTTTCCAAGCCGATTTTCCTGGCACCGCGCAATTGTTGCAAGTACAAGAGCAGCTAATTAAGACCATTACAGACAAAATTCTGGAAGATATATTTAATAAAGCGTTCACAGAAAATTGGTAATTTTCAGAAAAACGCTGTATTTTGTTCCCGATATTCTAAAAAAACAGTGCAACACATTGCTGATACCCCTCAGTATCAAATTAAAAAATGACCAACGAGCAATTAACAGCTTATTTGCAAGACGAGACTTATTTGTACTCGGTGAGTTATGAGGAGTTGAAAACCCTTGTGATGCACTATCCATATTCGGCAAATCTGCGTATTTTGCTCTTAAAAAAGTCTTATTTAGAACAAAACAAAGACTACGAACGCAATTTACAGATGTCTGCTACTTATTCTACCAACCGCAAACATTTGTTCAAAACAATAAAAAAACTAAAGTCTTTTCAACTGACTCCACAAAATGTGATTTTAGGTGAAGACTATTTGGAGTTAGCAGAATTGAGCAATATTGAACGGCTTTTGGCAGAGCGTCAAGTGGTGCAAGCCATTCATACAGCAACGAGAGAGGAGTCTTTAGCCCCCGATTGGAAGTTAGAAATTGATGATTTAGCATTCAATAGTGCAGAGAACGAGGAGGCAGGTTTTGATTTAGAAGAGATAACACAAAAGATTGATAATCAACTAACTAAACCAAGAACGGAAGACGAAGAAATTGATTCACTTATCAATAGTTTGGTAACAGAGTACGCCGCTGAGTCTGCTGATGAAGATACATCATTTGACATTTCAATAGATACTTCGAGTCGCCAAGTAGCAGCACAACAAGTTGAAAAACAACACTTTGAGGAATCAAGTGTAATGTTTTTACCTCTTGAGGAGAGCGAATTTTTGCCCCCCTCAGTCGCTTCCGAGTCTTTTTTGGATTTTTTGGACGAAGAGGCAGAAAAAAGCGAGGTGGAAGATGACATTATTGATAATGAAATTATGGTTTTGACTCATTCAAAACCACATGAATCTGAACAAATTGAGGTTAAACATATTGAAACTGCTGATGTCATTACATTACAAACAGAGCAGAAGGAAGACGTGAAAAAAGCAAACATAGAATTAGAAATTGTCAATCAAACGAAAGCTCCTATCGTCGAAAAAACGAGCATAGAAACATCGCTTGAAAGAAAACCAAGTTTTACTGAGTGGTTGAGTCAATTCAGAATGACACCTTCCGTATCAACAACTTTGCCCAATAAATCAGAAAGTAAAACTGCAGAAGTACTTGTTAATCAGGTTGTTACGCGATTAGATACGAGTGATGAAGAGGCTCGAAAAGTTAGCCGAAAAAATATGATTGATTTGTTTGAGGAGAAAGCCGATGTACCAGATAATATCTTTGGTTTGACAATTCCTGTTAAACCAAAAGCTGAATTACAAAATAAAGCAGCTGAAATTATACCAGAGGATGAGGACGAAGACGATGAAATTTTTTCTATTGAGTCCGAAAATAGCCGAAAAAAACGCCCAATGCATCAGTTAGCCGTCAAAAGTTTGGTAGAAGATGATGAGTTGGTATCAGAAACGTTGGCTGATTTGTTGGTATGGCAAGGGAATTCTTTGAAAGCAATTGAAATGTATCGAAAATTGATTTTGAAATTTCCCGAAAAAAGTATTTACTTTGCAACCAAAATTGAAAAAATCAGTAAAAATCCATGAAAGTGATTAATAATAGCTTTCCAAAAAGTTAGAATCGTTAATCATTATTAGTAAATTCAATAAAAAAATAATAAAAATGTTAGGTGTATTGACAGTATTGACAGCTATTGTAGCTCTTTTGTTGATGTTAGCAGTTTTGATTCAAAATCCTAAAGGCGGCGGTATTGACACAACTTATGGTTCGGGTGCGCAACAAATGTTCGGCGCAGCTCGCTCAACTGAGACAATCGAAAAAATAACTTGGTATCTGATTGCAGCTTTGGCTGTTTTGTGTATCGCTTCTTATTTTGCTATTTCAAAAGGTGCAGGTGCAGCAGATATTAAATTGCAATCGCAATAATCTAAAAGATAGGTTTTGTTTTTTTAAAACTATCTTTTTCCTAAAATATCAACTCTTAGTCCAACTGATTGTTTAATTAGTTGGACTAATTTTTTTTGATTTATGAAACTCACACTTGGATTTTCGCCTTGCCCAAACGATACGTTTATTTTCGATGCGATGGTGCATAATCGCATTGATACTGAGGGGTTAACTTTCCACCTTGTGATGGAAGATGTCGAAGCACTCAATCATCGAGCTTTGCGCCAAGAACTGGCTGTGACTAAATTGAGCTATCACGCTTTTGCTCATTTGGTTGATGATTATGCTTTGTTGGAAGCGGGTAGTGCCTTAGGGAATGGTGTTGGACCGTTGTTGATTGCTCAGAAACCGATGTTCCAAGAGGTTGTTAACCAATCACTTATTGCCATTCCAGGGCAATATACCACAGCAAATTTTTTATTCAGTTTGGCTTATCCAGAAGCTAAATACAAAAAGGAAATTGTTTTCCATGATATCGAAAAGGCGATACTGAGAGGAGAGGTTGATGCAGGTGTTATCATACACGAAAATCGCTTTACGTATCAAAATCATGGTTTAGTGAAATTGATAGACTTGGGTGAGTTTTGGGAGATGACGACTGCTATGCCGATACCCTTGGGTGGCATTGTGGTTAGACGCGATTTGCCAATAGACATTCAACAAAAAATGGAACGGGTGATGCACCGAAGCGTTCAATTTGCTTTTGAAAATCCTGATGCAAGTGCAGCGTTTGTAGCAGAACATGCACAAGAAATGGATGTGGAGGTTCGGCAAAAGCATATCGAACTCTATGTCAATCATTTTACTGAGGGGTTAGGAGAGCAGGGTAGAGCAGCTGTGAAAACTCTGTTTGAATTAGCAAAAGACCGTGGTGTGATACCAAATTATAGTTCTGAAATTTTTTTGAACGAATAAATAAAGGCAAAAAATGATGTGCCAATTTTCAGCAACGAGATGTGTTCAAATTTTAACAAAAAAAAATAATTTTTTTTATTTTTTTCAAATCGCTTATTCATGATATAAAATACTGAAATTCAATAATTTATAAAATTAATTAAATTATTTTTTCTTCAAAAATATTCTGCGGGTTTACTAATTATTTTTCCAAAATATATTTTGGCACACTTGTTGCAATTATGCCATTGTAAGTTTTGGTTAAAGAATTGTAAAATTCGTTTTCGTGAATGCCTTAGCCCCCTCGCTAAGGCATTTTTTTTGAAAAAGAAACGTCAGTGAAATGTTAAAATTCCACTGACGTTTGGGTCTGTTATTGAGTGCTGCTTAAATTAATTTCACTGCATATTTTTCTAAAAACTCTTCCATTTCTGTCACCGTATCAGGTGAGCCAATAGCAATTGTCACATTTTGGTGTAGAGATTTTGGTTTCAAATCCATGATGCGATTACGACCTAAAGTAATGGCTCTGCCACCTGCTTGTTCGACCACAAAGCTCAATGGCGCACATTCATAGAGCAGGCGCAATTTTCCTTTTGGGTATTTACGTGTGTTCGGATAGAGAAAAATACCACCTTGAAAAAGAATACGATGAATGTCAGATACCATCGAGCCAATATAGCGCAATCCATAGTTCATATCCGAACAATGGTCAATGTATCGCCTCATCTCGACATCGAATTTTAAATAATAACCTTGGTTAACGGAGTAAAACTGACCACTTGTCGGCATTTTGATGTCACGATGACTCAAACAAAATTCGCCGATAGACGGGTCGAGTGTAAACCCATTGACACCATTGCCTGTGGTATAAACCAAAATAGTTGAAGTACCATACAAGACGTAACCTGCTGCTACCATTTCAGCACCTGATTGCAGAAAGTCGTCCATCGAAACGGGTACTGAGGGGTCTGTTTTACGGCGAAGAATGCCGAAAATAGTGCCAACCGACACATTTACATCAATATTTGAAGAGCCATCGAGTGGGTCGAAAACAACGATATATTTAGGACTTTTGCCTTCTACACGCGGTACTTCGACGTATTTATCGAGTTCCTCTGATGCAATAGCGGCACACTCTCCTGAATTGCTGAGGCATTCGATGAGTTTTTCGTTGGCGTAAATATCGAGTTTTTGAACAGTGTCACCCGAAGCATTTTGTGAACCATCCATGCCGAGGATATTTACTAAACCTGCTTTGTTGACTTCTCGATTGACAATTTTGGCAGCAACGCCAATGTCGCGTAGTAGGGCAGTGAGTTCGCCTGTGGCGTACTCAAAATCATTTTGACGGCGAATAATGAATTCGTCGAGCGTTACAATTTTCATAATGCTGATAATTTGGTTTAAAAATAAGATTGAAAACTTATATAATTTGGTTAGGCAAAAAACTGCGACAAAGATACACTCTATTGTCAGAAATAGATAGAGGGTAAAAAGATTACACTCTTTTTACCCTCTATGTTTAAAGAAAATATCACTTGTATTCGTCATTCGTCTAGATACAATCGTTGTGGTCCGAAAGTATAATCTTTATCTTTACCCGAACAGTTGGACTTGATTTTTACGTTGTAAATCTCATACGTTTTCATATCCTCTGTCAATTGTTTTATGCCTGTGATGGTCAAACTTGTTGCGCGTTGTTTGAAGCATTGTGCATTGTCGCGCAGTGGCACTTTGACAACATCCCATTTAGCATAACGTTCTTTTGTATTCACAATTTTGATATTGAACGTTTCTTTGTCGGCATTATAGACACTGATAGAGTCAATTGAGAATGTGATGGTTTCGCGTGAATTTAGAATTAAATTCTTTTTGTCTTCTGCACGACGTTCATCTTCCTCTGCCCATTGTTCTTGAATGGTGTTTTCTGTGGTCAGTTTTTCAGTGTATTGCGTCAGATACTTGTTGTAAATAGAACGAGTCAGTTTTTGACGACGTTTAGTATAGTCATCCGTCTTTTCAAATTCTTTTTTGGGTGGCATCAGTTTTAATTCATTGTCAATTTCTTTAGCAAAGTATAATGAAGACATATTTTCATCTGAAAGATCCCATAATTGGATATTTCCTTTTGCATCACCTGAAGCGACAAATTTACCATCAGGACTAATCGTTGCACAGCTGATTTTGCCATCACCAATGATATTAGTTGTAATTTCGCGCTTTGCACGCAATTCCCAAATTTTGAGTGTATCACTACCACCTATGATAAAACGACCGTCGGCAGAAAAGCAGAAAATATTATCTTTGGGCAAAATCGTGAAACTATGTGCCATTTTGTGAGACAACATGTCCCAAAGGCGCACTTTATTGTCACTTAATGTAGCAACAAAGCGATTTTCGGGTGATACGATAAGCGAACGCAGGGCTTCGGGTTTACCTTTGTCAATAAGTGGGAACTCAACGACATCATTACCTGTTTTAAAATCTTGAATGCGAAAACTGTCGCCAAAAAGTTCAATAGCAAAGTTGTCATCTTTGGTTACAATATGATTGAGACCTGGTGCGCTGTAATTTCTTACAAAGACGGCCTTTTCACTTTGGATAGAATACACCGCACAAATCGCCCCTTGTTCAACAATCAATCCGCGATTCTCATTACAAAACCCAATAGGTTTGTAAAATTTGTTATCATCAAATTTGACACTACTGAACACTTTTTTGGTTGTCAAGTCCATCACATTGATGGTATTTTTTTCACGATAAGCTAGCAATTTGCCATCATTTGATACGGCGGATGCACGACCAAATTCCCTATCTGCAATCGCCATCGTTTTGCGTTTTCCCTCCAAGTCCCAAATATGAATACTGGGAGAGGTAACTATACCTTTGCCATTTACTTGTACTTCCTCACCACTTTTCACTATGAGTGTTTTTCCTTGATTAGCGAAAATAATCTCACGAACACGTGTATTATCGTGGCTAAATGTCGTCACATCGGCTTGAGCATGAATAAATGAAGGGGAATTAAGAATTAGAATAAATAAACTGAAAGCTAAGTAGAAGCGTAAGGCTTGTTTCATCAGTAGTTGTTCTTTTTTTTATTGGAAAAGCTTGAATTTTGTTTGTTGAGTAACGTAGGTAACGTTTTCTCAGTTGCAAATATAGAATTTTCGCCCCACCTCATTATAATACTTATCTTATTTTTTTGAAAAATACATAATTTCCATTTCAATATCATCTTTATTCCTTATTAATACTGAGGGGGGCTATTTCTCCGATTTATAAATTCTCCCTTCTTTCATAACGAATTTTACACGACGAATATCGCTAATTTGTTCGCTCGGGTTTCCTTCCACAACAATAATATCTGCTAACAGACCGCCTTGCAAACGACCAATTTTATCGGTATAGTGAAAAGCATCGGCATTAACCGAAGTTGCCGAGCGCAGCGTCTCCAAAGCACTCATGCCATAGTTGACCATCATCTCCATCTCGCGCGCATTGTCACCATGTGCAAAAACACCCACATCACCGCCCATACAAATTTTCACGCGCGCATCAAGTGCTTGCTTAAATGTGATACGTTTTTTCTGCAAACGTTCTGGCTCGGGTTCACTGCCTTTGATCCATCCACGATATTGGCTAATCGCATCACCTGCCGCTAAAGTAGGGCAGAGACAGACATTTTTTGAAGCCATCAAACGAAAGATTTCGGGCGTACCCGCATCACCATGTTCAATCGTTTCCACACCAGCTTCTATGGCTCGGCGCATCCCCTCAGTAGTTGACGCATGAGCTACCACACCTCTACCACTTGACGAAGCTATATCAACGATGAGTTTTATTTCCTCTTGGGTATAAGTTGGACGTGCTTCACCCATCAAGCCCCAACGATAGTCGGCATAAATTTTTATCAAATCCGCTCCCTTACCAATTTGTGTGCGCACAGCTTTTATCAAACCATCATGTCCGTCGGCTTCCTCTGCGCCTTGTGCCACCGATACATCAGGGCTAAAACCTTTAGGCGCGTAGCTACCTGTTGCAATCAACGCTCGTGTGGCAACAATCATTCTGGGGCCTTTGATGATGCCCAAATTAATGGCTTGTTTCAATCCTACATCATCATAATCGGCCCCCTCAGTACCCAAGTCTCTGACTGTCGTGAAACCTGCCATTAGAGTGCGCTCAGCGTGAACTGTGGCGCGGGCAACACGCATCGCACGAGGCTCTTTCAGCACTTGGTCGTCCCAACTTGTTTCGTTGTATGGATGCAAAAGTAAATGCGAATGACCCTCAATCAAACCAGGAAGTAAAGTAGCATTACCAAAGTCTAAAGTTCGCGCTTCGGCTGGTAGGTTTCGTTCTATATCTGTTTGATTGCCAACAACCTCTATTTTTCGGTCTTTTACCACTACGCCCCATTTTTCATGCACAACTTCACCATCGAACAATCGGTCAGCTTTTAGATAATAGATGCTTTGAGCTTGAAGCGTTTGACTGACTAGAAACAACAAAAAGATTAGGTTTTTCATCTTAAATATTTTTTGCTAAGGTAAAAATTTTGTCGAACCCACGCTTTTTTGTTTTTTCACCAAAAAATTAAGAAACGGATTCCAATTCACTTTTTTCTATTAAGTTTCAACAAAAGATGGTCAAAATACTAAGGGGGTGTTTTTTTAATAAAAATACAATTAAACTACTGATTGTCAGTGGTTTAATTGTGTTTTTTTCTTGTGGCAAAAACGACAGCGAAGCCTCATCGAAATCCGTTTTTCGCTACAATCAAATCAACCCTATCACCTCACTTGACCCTGCATTTGCACGCAATCAGTCGAATATGTGGGCGATTCAGACCTTGTATGATTGCCTTGTCGATGTGGACGATTCATTGCGTATTGTGCCGAGTTTAGCTCAGTCTTGGACGATTTCTGACGATGGATTGCACTACACTTTTAGTCTTCGCAACAATGTTTTTTTTCATAACAATCCATGTTTCCCCAACGGAGTAGGTCGTAGAATGGTCGCCTCAGATGTAGTGTATAGTTTCAATCGCATCATCGATTCGACGACTGTCAACTCGCCCGGTTCATGGATTTTTAAAGGTCGCATTGCCAAAAACAATCCATTTGAAGCACCCAACGATTCTACTTTTGTCTTGAATCTCGAAAAGCCTTTTCGACCCATGTTGGGTATCTTGTTTATGCAATATTGCTCAGTCGTGCCGAAAGAGGCAGTAGATTTTTACAAAAAAGACTTCCGCAAAAATCCCGTTGGTACAGGACCTTTTACTTTCAAAAAATGGCTCGAAAACCAAGGTCTTTTTATGCTAAAAAATACCAATTATTGGGATTTTGATGCCAATGGTCAGCGTTTACCCTATCTCGATGGTGTACGAGTGGTGTTTATGCCCGATAGAAAAACCGCTTATTTGGAGATGATGCGGGGTAAAATTGATTTTATGTCGGGCATCGAGTCGTCGGTTGTCAACGAATTGCTGACGGTTGATGGAGAAATGCAACCCAAACATTTGGGCAAATTGCAACTCATTAAAACGCCTTATTTGAATACCGAATATTTTGGTATCAATATGGATTTTTCCACTTCGACCTCCCCCCTCAGTATCCGAAAGGTGCGGCAAGCTTTGAACTATGGTTTTGACCGTGCCTTGATGCTCCGAACGCTGCGCAATTCGATGGGAAAAGGGGCAACTTCGGGCTTTACACCAAGAGGTTTGTCAAGTTTTAATGGCGATGTGAAAGGGTATGACTACAATCCTGAAAAAGCACGCCAACTGCTATCAGAAGCAGGCTTCAAAAACGGTCAAAATTTGCCCACAGTGAAGCTGATGACCAATAAAGACTACCTCGATTTGTGTACATTTATCGCTCGACAATGGGAGAATTTAGGCGTAAAAACAAGTATTGATGTCATGGAGTCGGCTACTTTGCGCGAGATGATGACCAAAGGTACTTCGCCTTTTTTCAGAGCGTCGTGGATTGCGGATTATCCTGATGCAGAGAGCTTTTTCACTGTTTTTTATTCAAAAAACCCTGCTCCTCCGAATTATACACGTTTCAAAAATGCAGAATTTGATGCCTTGTACGAAGCCGCTTTAAGCGAAAATGACGATGTCAAAAGGTATGCTTTATATCAAAAAATGGACGCTGTTTTGATTGAAGAAGCGCCTGTGATTTTTCTTTTTTATGACGAAAGTAGCCGTTTTGCGAGAGCTAATATAGAAGGTTTGAGTCGAAACGCTTTGAATTTATTGCCTTTGAAAAGAGTGAAGAAAAAGTAAAAAATAAGGTCAGCGAAAATATAAATTTTCACTGACCTTGTTTTTTTATTTATAAAAAGCTGACTAGTAACGCGCTAGGAATAAACGATATTATTACACACTGTTTTTTCGCAAACGAAAAAAAGCGTGCTTTTAAAATATTTCTTTCGGATTGAAGCTAAAAATTGAGGCTTTTGCCTCAATTTTTAGCTTCAATCCATAAAAAAACTTTTTGCACGCCTTTCGTGCGTAGCACGAAACAGTGAGTGATGGTGTCGTTTGTTTTTTTGTCGTTACCTATCAAATAGTTTCCAAGATTGATGAGACTATCGGTTGAACCCATCCATAGCGGTCTCCGATTTCACCAGTGCGCATTTTGTCAATGGTTTTTTTCAACAAAGCTCCGATACGACGCTCGCTAACGGGTGGCAACTCCATGGTTAAATCACGATACGTGATAGAACTAACGTGCGAGACAACTGCAGCAGTGCCACAGCCAAAGACTTCATTTAATTTACCTGCTTTGTGCGCTTCCACGATTTCATCAATACTCAAATCACGCACTTCGTAAGGAATTTCTAAATCGGGCAATAATTTTAAAATTGTGTCACGTGTGATACCCCTCAGTATTGTGCCATCGGTTGGTGCTGTAATGAAAACACCATCAATGACAAATACTAAATTCATAGTGCCTGCTTCTTGCACATATTTGTGGTGTTGTGCATCAAGCCATAAGATTTGGTCAAAACCACGTTCATTCGCCAAACGAGTAGGTAACAAAGAACCAGCGTAGTTGCCTGCTGATTTTGCTTCGCCTGTGCCACCTTGTGCTGCACGAATATATTTTTCTTCTGCCCAAAGCGTTACGGGTTTATCGTAGTATGAGCCAACAGGGCCTGTGATGATGACAAACTTATAGGTTGACGATGGCTTTACGCCCAGAAATTCGTCTGTTGCATACATAAATGGACGAATGTAGAGCGAACTACCTTCTGCGGGCGGAATCCAATCGCGGTCAATATCCACCAACATCTCAACAGCTTGGTGGAATACATCTTCTGGAAACTCAGGCATAGACATACGTACAGCCGAAGCGTTGATGCGTTTACTGTGCATTTCGCAACGGAACAAGGCAGGCGTTCCATCTTGCATTTTAGATGCCTTCATCCCCTCGAAAATGGATTGACCATAGTGGATTGCCATGTTTGCAGGATGCAGTGTTAAGTTGCCAAATGGACGAATTTCAAAGTTTTTCCACTCGCCATTTTCATAGTCAGCCACAAACATGTGGTCGCTGAATGTTTTTCCGAAGGGAATATTGTTGAAATCTAAACTCGCTAAACGAGAGTTTTGCGTTAGATTTACTTTAATTTTGTGGCTCATAATTTTAAACGTTTTAAAATAATTTGGAAAAATTTGGTTGGCTGCTCAAAACCTCACCAAGACCTTGCCAAAGGCAGCAATTTTAGTGTGTTTTTGAACGTGTAACAAATTTCAAGATTTAAATTTAAAATTCCAAGTTTTTAACATGGTTTTTTAAGTTTTTTAAAACATAATTTGCTGAAATATTGAAATGGATAGCAAATATTTTGAAAACTTTATTTTGGATTTTCTAATTACTATCAAAATTTTCTATTTTGAACAAAACATTTTACGATTTCACTGTTTACAAATTGCCCAATACAGAAAATTTTCAAGAAAAAATTTCGGGAACTAATGATAAAGGTATATTAATCGTTTTTTTAGACGAACAACGCACTGAACTAGAGGCTTTTTTGAAAAAAATTATCGCCTCAATCAAGCTTGATTATGAAAAAGACTGCCTAATACTGAGGGGGTCACATGTTGATTTGTTGCCTACAATGGCACAACTCAAAAGTCAGTTCACCTTTAAAAAAACTCTTATCTTTGGTTTCAAGGGTAAAGACCTTGGTTTGAATATCGAAACGCCGCTCTATACCGCTTTTGTTTTCAATGAGAATAGATATTTATTCGCCGACAAGTTGTCCATAATTGAAAACTCTGTCGAACGTAAAAAAGCTTTGTGGTCAGTCTTGCAGAGTTTGTAGCTTATTGTAAAGCTTTTTTAGCTTCTGCTACTACTTTAGCCGTATTGCCAACAAAGATAGCGTCACCTGCGACTATGACAGGGCGTTTCAGAAATGTGTATTCTTCTAAAATGAGTTTGCGATAATCTTGCTCCGTGAGTGTTTGCTCGTGCAGACCCATAGATCGAAATTTTAAGGCACGCCGACTAAATAATGCTTCGTAACTGCCTACTTTTGCGGCCCAAGCGTCTAAATCTTCAGCAGCGATGCCTTCAGTTTTGATGTCTTGAAATGCACAAGCGGCTTCTTTTGCGCCTATTTCTTTGATGATGCGTTGGCAAGTGTCGCAATTGGCTAAGTGAAATACTTTTTTCATAGTTAAAAACGGAATTTATCACTAAACATCTTTCGTTCTAATGAGTTTATTTTTTGAACGAAAAATTCTTCATTCATTAATTGCACAAAATGGCATATTCTGATTCTGAATTGATACTCAATACTGAGGGGGCCATCTATCACCTCAATCTTTTGCCCGAACACGTCGCGCCCATCATTTTTACTGTTGGCGACCCCGAAAGGGTGGGCGAAGTTAGTAAGCATTTCGACAAAATCGAGGTCAAACGGCAACATCGCGAATTTGTGACCCACACAGGTACGTTACGCGGGCAACGTGTGATGGTGATTTCGACAGGCATTGGTACGGATAATATTGATATTGTATTGACGGAATTGGACGCTTTGGTGAATATTGATTTTGCAACGCGACAACCCAAGAAAGAGTTGACTGCACTGACGATTGTTCGGTTGGGGACTTCGGGTAGTCTTCAAGCGTCGCTTGACGTAGATAGTTTTGTTGTGTCTGAAAAGGCAGTTGGGTTTGACAATTTGATGCACTTTTACGATGCACCTCAAACCAGCGACGAACTCAATCTTGCCGATCAATTGGCTGATTACTTGGAAGCCAAAAGTGAGGATTTGATATTGATGCCTTATGTTTTTTCGGTGGACAAAAAATTGTGTCAATTGTTTGATAATGAGCAATTTAAAAAAGGCATAACCGTTACAAGTTGTGGTTTTTATGCACCACAAGGTCGTGTACTGAGGGGGGGCAATGTGGAGCCGAAATTGGTTCAGTTGTTGAGCCAATTTAAAATAAAGAATGCGGCTTTGACCAATATGGAGATGGAGACAGCGGGTATTTATGGCTTGTCGAGGCTCTTAGGACATCGAGCAGTTTCCATCTCTGTTATTTTAGCTAATCGTTTGGACGGTCGTTTCAGTGCTAATCCTCATGCCTCCATTCAAAAGTTGATTAAAACCGTCTTAGAAATCGTTGTATAATAGTTTTTCTAAAAGAAACATAAAAAATTGATTAACAATTACTTATATTTTTTTTGTATTTGTTGAATCTATTTTTTTTGAAAAAAATAAAAAAAAATAGATGCCATTATTTGAAATTTCAAGACGTGTCATAAATTTGACCCGAAATTAAATAAATAATTAATGGTCATTGAACATCACCTCAAATTAAGAAGGACAATGAAGGATAACCTTCACAACAAATAAAAACCTATTTACATGGCTAAGAAAGTTTCTAAACCCAAACTGGTTAAAGACTGGGATAAAATGCCCAAAGAAATCATTGCAGCGATAAAAACAGAATATCCAAATGGTTTCTCGCATAAATTAATCAACTACACCACACCAAAAGGTGAGAAGGTGCTGGCACTGCCTTATGATACGGAGGACATAGCATATCTCGTTCGTGTGACTATCATGGAATCTAAAAATATTCTCCGTGGTGATGACGACGATGATGATGATGTAGCCGTTGCAAAAGCACCACGTGAAGACCTTGACCTTGACGGTTTGGATATTGATGGTTTACAAAAAGAAGACGATAGTTTTAGTGTCTCGGATGATGACGAGGATGACTATATCCCACCTTCTCGTCGCCGTCGTCGCGATGATGATGATGATGACGATGATGATGATTACTAAAATATGAAGTAGGAAATATGAAAAAGCGACCTTTCAATACTGAAGAGTCGCTTTTTTCATGCGCTATATTTCAGACTTTATATTTCAAAAGCCTTATTTCGTCGGTTTTTTTCTTCTTTTTGAAAAATGAGGCGAACTTTTGTTGTAACAAAAGAGTCTTATGATTGATTAAGAGAGTATGAAAAAGTATTTGTACTGTAAATCAGAGAATCATTCGACTATAAAAATGAACATCATGCAGGTTCTAAAAAACATTATTTTTGATGAATTTCAATTTCAAATTCAAAAACCACATAAGATGAATCACGAAGATAAAAGAGAAAAAGCAGACAATATTGTTCTAAATCACGTGGGTTTTGCTGCATCAGCAGCCTTTTTGCCCTTTCCTGTGGCAGATATTGCTGCTGTGAGTGCGGTACAACTGAATATGTTGCGACAACTTGCGTCGCTCTATCGGGTTGGGTTTATTGACTCAATCGGTAAGAACGTTATTTCGGCCATAGTAGGCAGTAGTTTGGCGCGTTTGGGTGCAAGCCTCATCAAGGCGATTCCGGGGGTAGGCACTTTCATTGGTGAGGTGACGATGCCTGTTTTGTCAGCGGCTTCTACATATGCTTTGGGGCAAGTTATTGCCAGTCATTTTGCCAAAGGTGGCACTTTAGACGATTTCGATTTTGGTATGGCACGTCGCAAATACGATGAAGAAATCAAAAAAGGTAAAGAAGTTGCTAAAGAAAACATGAAAAAAACCGAAGCCACTCAAGACGATGTCGTAGCTAAACTGAAAAAAATATCTGAGCTGAAAGAGGCAGGTATTATCACAGAAGAAGAGTTTGCTCAGATGAAAGCAAAATTGCTGTCGCAGATGTAAGCGAACAAAATAGAATTAGTCTTTTGTAAAAAAAAATCGTAGGAGAGTTGAATGCCTTCCTACGATTTTTTTATGGTCTAAATTTTAAAAACTTTCTCTTTCAATTGGGCAAGTCATACAATGCGAGCCACCACGCGCTCGCGATAACTCATTGGAAGGCAATGTAATAATTGTGTTTTCGATGCTATCGGGATTTAGACCTCCCTTCAACTGTTCTAAAATTTGATGAGCAGGCACAATCTGATAACCATAATCTCGGAACGCATTTTCTGTCTTAGGATTGCGGTCATAAGTCAAGCCAACGCCATTTTTCAGAGCGACCAAATTACAACCATCTGTCCATTGCTCTCTCTCTTGATACGGCGACTCGCCATCACCTACCAAAATAAACTTCATCTTCGGATTGATTTCTGCCCTGATAAAGTCTTTTACTGAGGGGTAGAAAGTCGAAGTGCCATTGGCACGATGGACTTCCACATTCGATGCCAGACCTTCGATGACGATAGGTTTGAAGGCTACAATATGATTGTGATTGAGGTGTGTGAACACCGTGTCCATGTGCATAAAAGCACGGTCTTGCGGGATATTGACTTGTACCACATTTTTCACCACACCTTTGTCAAATAGTAACTCTGCGACTTTGCGAATCGTGTAGGCATTAGTCCGTTCGGAGCAGCCAATGAGCAGATAATCTTTATTCAAAATCATACAATCGCCGCCTTCTATGCTGATATACTCTCCTTTTTTTGAGGGCGGGAACATGTCCACACGATTCAGATTGATAATTTTACCATCCTCACGAGTCTTTTTGAAAATTGGGTGCGACCAAAAGATGAATCGTGCCAGCAAGTTTTCTCTAAAACGCGCTTCTTTAGCCGCTTTCAAAATCAAAATATGGTCGTTGACGGTCACAGCAATGTCGCGTGTAAAGATAAAATTGGGAATCGGGTCGAAAAGTAGATGATTGTCGCGTTCAAAACTACCCGTTATGAGTATATCTGCCAACTCCTCATGGCTGATATTGCAGAGCATATTGACATAACTTTTGGGTTGCTCTTCGTAGTCAATGATGCGTTCGAGCATATCTTGTTTGGTTGTAACATCCGCATTGAGGGCTTCAATGATGAGTTGGCGCGTTTCCAACACATTTTCTTTACCCACGAACCCCCTCAGTATATCAGTAAAAATATCATGTTCTTTCTGCATCTGTGGCAAATGCACAATATCGTCGAATAAGAGTTCTTCAGCTCTACGAGGCGAAATACGACTGATGCCTTCGTCTGGGCGATGCGTGATGACTCGTTTAAGTTTTCCTATCTCGCTGGATACTTGGATATAAGACATAAAAAAGTTTATTTGAGAGCCGCGAGTAGTCAACGACCATTGACTAATGACTACTTGCATCACTCTTTTCCATTATTCAATTTCGGCGCAAAGTTAATTTTTTTCCGCCAAGAATGAACCAAAACCACAATTCGTGCATAACTTTCAACCCCCTCAGTAACGCCTTGACTTTTGAGATAGGCATCGTTGAGTGCGGTTGTATCAAACCAATCGGGGTAACGATTGATGCGATCATTGATGGCTTTCATATCATTTTTGATGCCTATGGGGAGTTTTTCTCTAAATTTTTTGTATTCTTCAGGAAATTGTCGCCTAAAATTGGACGCTACATATCGAAAATAACTCAAACGACCCGAATAGCGCGTGTGCCAATCTTCCGACTCAATGCAGGACAAATACGCAACAAAATTAGCAATAGCTTCTTCTGTCCAACCAAAACCGTGTGCCATCTCATGGGCCATCGAAAACGGTTTTTCTAAAGGATGCAAAGCATGGTCAATTGAAGATTCGCCCGTGTAGGGCATATAAATACCTGCAATGCCAAACCGAAAAAGCAAACCATCTGGCTCAATTTCACGCCCACGCAGACGACCTTTTGCTGGAAATTGATGATTTTCGAGCCATTGAGACACATCTTTTCTGATGGCTTGTTCAAAGTTAGGTCGGATATATGTGATGGCATTTGTATCAGCAATTCCCATTTTTTCTAAAGTGTCTCTGGCCGCAATGGCTTCTTGTGCGGCTATCAAAAGTTCTTGACGGAGAGATGTGGTGTCTAATTTCTCAATTGTCAAACCGATTTGTTCGGTAAAACGCTCTCGACCGTAGTTGAAACCCCACAAAATAAAGAATAAAAATAGCATGACACCCGCCCAATTAAGCAGTTTTAGCACCCCCTCAGTAAGGCGTTGCCACCAAGATTGTTTTTTTATGAAAAGTAAAATCAAAATTTTTAGAACAAAATACAACGCCACTACGTAGAAAGGCAATAACAAGGCAAAAGGGCTGTATGCCAAAGTGGCATCGAAAAATTGTCTTATACCTAAAAAGACAAAACGACTGTACCATTGCTCGATATACTGAGGGGGTGTTACAAGACGCAAAACAAGGGCAAAAAGCCCCATCCAAAGCCCCCATAAATTGTGGAGGAGATTGGGTTTATCTTGAAAAAAGTTTTTTATTAAACGCATACTTAAATGAAAATCAAAGGTTTATTGATAGTTGCTGCGGTGACAGTTTTAGTTCTGACAAACTCATGCGACCGTATTCGCAAGGTGACAGGTAATCACTCAGCAAGCCCGTTTGATACAACAAAATTTGAAACACAAGCTCTGAGTGACAACGACCGTGCTTTACTCGCTAATGCGAATGGTAAAACGGTAAAACCTGTAAGTGTTGATGCTTTGGCGCAAAATATTAACACAGCAACAGAGAAATTACACGTTTTTTGCTTTTGGAATCTAAAAAATGAAGCCAGTACAGCAACTGTTAAAGCTTTAAATGAACTTTCGGCAAAATTTGACAGCACAAAATTAAAAATAGTTTATGTCAATATGCCTGGCTATCAAAAAGTTGAAGATGTGAATTTGTTCATTCGTGAAAATCAATTGACTGACGAAACTTTGATTTTAGAAAAAGCCGACGTATCATTTTTTGCCAAAAAAATTCGTAAAGATTTTGTCGGCATCACGCACATGCCTGTGATTCTGATGGTCAATAAAGCCGAAGAAACGATGATGTTTTTCAACAAAGGTATGGACGAAAAAGAGCTTTTAGCTGTCGTCAATCCACTTGTTGTTCAATAAAAAGATATTTTCATTGTGGCACTACTCATAACTTTACGTTTTTTTTTCTAAATGGGGGGCAGTTTTGCCCCCTGTTTTTTTATGCTGACTCCAATACAGACCAATCAGTAGAAATCGGAAAGTTGTCTATCTTTGCTTCTTCATCATTTCATTAGTCTGAATCAATCCATGTTGCAACTCGACCAAGACCTTTTTTACTTCATCAATCACAATTTACACTTTGGCATACTCAACAAATGGATGCCGTATTGGCGGAGTATGTATTTTTGGTTTCCACTTTACATCTTTTTCATTAGTTTTTTGTTCTACAATTTTGGCAAAAAAGCCAGTATCTATCTTTTAGCACTGTCGTTAACCGTTGGTGTGGCAGATACGGTCAGCAGTCGTTTGATAAAAAATACGGTCGAACGAGTACGACCTTGCAACGACGAAAAAGAAAAAATGCACGTTAGGCTTCTTGTCCCTTGTGGTAGTGGTTACAGTTTTACATCGTCCCATGCGACCAATCATTTTGCCATAGCTGTTTTTGTGATTTTCACATTTGTCGAAAAACGGAAATGGCTCAAATGGTCGCTTCTGGCTTGGGCTGCGAGTATTGCATTTGGACAGGTTTATGTCGGTGTTCACTATCCTTTAGATATTATCTGTGGTGCGCTTTTAGGCTCAGGCTTGGGTTGGTTGGGTGCTTTTCTTTTTGAAAAATATTTCAAAAAATATTCACTGATTACTGAGGGGGTATAGTTGCACGTCATTCATCAGTGTTTGTAAAAATTCATTAGTCATTATATCATATCAGAATGAAAGGTGTCTTATCGGGTCGTGTGTGATGTCAGAACCTTTCTTCTCATTTCTTAGAATATGGAAATTTGGCAATATATCCTTTTGTTTGGAGCTGTTTTAGCGGGTGGCGGTTTGGCATTCTGGTTCAAAAGTCATAATCGTCGGTTGTTGCAGCTTGTTTTGTCGTTTGTTGGAGCATATTTGTTGGGCATACTCGTTTTGCATCTCATTCCAGATGCTTATTCTTCTGCTCATGTAAAGCACGTCGGTTGGTGGGTGCTGGCAGGTTTTTTTATTCAATTGACACTTGAACAATTCTCTATGGGTGTCGAACATGGGCATATTCATGACCATCATCACACCAATCGTCCTATGTTTGCGCTTCAAGTTGTTGTCAGTCTTTCCATTCATGCGTTTATCGAAGGATTACCCCTCAGTAATCATGAGGCTTTACACGATTGGGCAGGCGCGGACCACCACAGCAATCAACTTTATTATGGTGTTATTCTGCACAAAGCACCAGAAGCTTTCGCGTTGGCTTTGTTGCTTTTGATGAGTCATTTTTCTAAGCGTTTAGTAGCGATTTATGTTTTTTGCTTTGCAGCTATGTCGCCTCTGGGTGCATTTTTGACGCAATCAATCACTTTTTCGACCGAAACTTTGCAGAAAATGATAGCAGTTGTCATTGGTTCACTGCTTCATATTTCGACCACAATTCTCTTTGAAATAGACAATACGGACGAACACCGCATTTCGATTCAAAAAATAATGGCAATCGTGATAGGTGTAGGTTTAGCTATTTTTACAAATTTATAAATCACTAAACAGTTTAGAGGTTTTGCTCTAACCAACCATCAATTGTTTTATCAACAGCATTGAAATTGACACCAATGCCTGTTATTGTTCTACCTGATGCTTGATATTTTGCTGCATAGTTTTGTTTTACAATTTGGTCTAATGCTTCTTGTGCTGTTTTGTTGAATTTAAATTCAAAAATATAAACATCCGTCAAAGTTTGAACGACGGCATCGGCTCGTCCTTTCGACGAATGAACTTCACTACTCGCATACAGACCTAAGTAGCTAAACACCAGATGAATCAAACCGTGATATAAGCCTTCCGATTGTTTTTGAAATGTTTGGTCGGGCAAATCTGCCAAAAGAGACTCTAAAATGGTTTTTACCTGAGCCAAATTTTGGGAAGCGAAAGCACGATTCATGTCTTGAATAGTCATGCCTGTATGAATACGATGCGGATTTTGGGCGATGTCGTCAATCAAAAATGTGTACATACTTTGTCGTACTTCTTGATTGGGATAATCCAGAACATATTCACCTGTGAGAGGATTCGCTTTTTTTACCGTCAAATAGCCTGTTTGAAACAATAGAGGTATCAATTCAAGGTTGTCAATATCGTATTTGTCCAATATAGTGGTATCTACAACCGAGTTTTCAACATTGAAGTGACTGTATTTTTTCATTTGTTCAATCAGAAAATTGGGGCTACCCGTTGAGAACCAATAGTTTTTAAAAAATTGGTCATGAAAAAAATTGAGCGTACCAAACGGATTGTACAATTCTGTCTGACCATCCCAACTATAACCGTCGTACCAAACCTTTACTTGTCTTAAAAGTTCTTCGCGACTCATGCCAAATTTTTTAGTACAACTTTCGATATAATCCTCAAAATAAAACTCCAATTCTGCTTGAGTATAGCCAGCTAAAGCAGCGTATTGCTCAGTGAGTGTTATGTCTGTGAGGTTATTCAAATGAGAAAACAACGATACTTTAGCGAATTTGGATATTCCTGTAATAAAAACCAACTCCAACAAAGTATCTGAATCTTTTAAAACGCCATAAAACTCTCGCAATATGTCCCGATTGGCTTTGGCTTGGTCGAGTTCATGCTTCTCTAAAAAATCAATGATGGGTTTGTCATATTCATCTACTAAAAACGCTACTTTTCCATGTTTTTTTGACAATTTGGCTAAGAGTTCTTCAAATTGAGATTTGTAATCTGTTGTTGTAAAACGGATTTTATAGTGTTTTGCCCATTTTTTTAACTCTTGAACAATAGCACCCTCTAAACCCAATTGCCTGTAACTCATTTTATCGAACGAAAAATGTATGACAGGATTCGTTTTCGTCCAGTCCCATTTGTCACATATCCAAAGTCCTTCAAAAATAGCCTTGTTGCCTAAGTACAACTCTTTGAGCGTCGAAATCAGTAAGGATTTACCAAAGCGGCGTGGGCGTGAAAAAAAGTAGTATTTCCCCGTTGTCACTAACTTGTGAACGAGTGGCGTTTTATCTACGTAAATACCATTTTTTTGACGGATTTCAACTAAGGTTTGTATGCCAATTGGTAAATTTTTCATTCTGCAAAGATAAGCAAAGTCTCACTGATTAAATAGATTGAACAGATTTCACAGAAAATACTATTCAAGTTGTTCATTTTATTTTTCAGCGTTCCAAAGGAGAGTCGGTATTTGTGCCATCACTCAATTCTTCTTCACAGTCGCTGGATTTTTAATCACTTCTTCCTTGATGACAGGCATTTTTTTCAAACGCTCTTCCCGTTCCTTTTTGCGGCGAGCTGCCAAAATCTCCTTAACTTGTTTGAAATTGATGTCTTTTTTGTTCAACGAGCGATGCCAACAGACGATAATCGCCATAGCTTGATCTTCTGGAAATGACACACCCGCTTCGCGCAGATAATGACCCAAACGCGAGCCTTCGTACAAACCCCAATTCGTTGTAATCCAACGACCCAAGCTAAAATAGAGTTTTCGAGCCGCATCATTTTCAGCCATTGACATAAATTTTTGACGCGATTCAGCATCTGTTAAGCGATTCAACTCATTGAAAGCGTCGAAAATATCTTTGGGAATATACTGACCCGATATCTTAGACTGTTGGATACGCCATTCGTAGTTGCGTTTGATGTCAGCAGCAGATGACGCAGGTGTAGGCTCTTCTTGAGCAAAAAGTGAAAAGGTTAAAATAGCGAAAAAATAAACCAGACGAACTTTTTTTCCGTTCATATTTTTGGATTTTGAATTTACGAAGCCGCTTTCAGTCTTTTCTAAAAATTTGATTAACAATACGTTAAGACTAAAACCCTAAGCTCTCTCATACGGCGTGTTGACCTATTGATAAACTTTTACTCTAAACGAATTTGCTTGTTTTTTCGTATATCGAACTGTACGTGCTTCATTTTTTTAATCGAAAAGGTCTTATCTATTGGTTATTAGAGCTTTTTAATAGAAATTTGATTTCTTGAACATTCATCTAAAATTAAAACTTTCAGCAACCACAACCCATTTCATGAAAACACCTTTTTTCATCGGCTTGTTTATTGTATCTTTTGTTAATCTTTTTGCCCAAAAAAACGATTATGTCAAGGGGCAAATATTAGTCCATCTTGTGAATACTCAAGATGTGACGAAACTGACAGCAGATTTTGCTTTAAACCAAACGCCCGAACAATTAGCACCGTCATTTGCTATTTTTCGCCTGTTTGTTAACGAAAATCAAGACGAAAAAACACTTTTGTATGCTCTCAGAAAGCACCCCTCAGTATTAGCTGCTCAATTCAATCATATTTTAGAAGACCGTGCAACACCCAATGACACACGTTATGCTCAACAATGGCACCACAACAATCCGGGGGGCAGTCCTGCGGTTGCCGATGCGGATATGGATACTGATGATGCGTGGAATATTACAAAAGGAGGCATTACAACTGATGGTGATTCCATTGTAGTGGCTGTGATTGACAATGGAACAAATTTGCAACACCCCGATTTGCAGCAAAATTTATGGTTCAATCGTCGAGAAATACCTGATAATGGGATTGATGACGACCAAAATGGTTATATTGATGATTTTCGAGGTTGGAATGCCGCTGTCAGGAACGATGTCGTGGACGGTGGTACGCATGGGGTAGAAGTGGAAGGTGTGATTGGGGCAGTTGGTAACAACAATCGGGGTGTAGCAGGTGTGAATTGGTCTGTCAAAATAATGTCTGTTGTCTATGATGGGAGTGAAGCCTCAGTGATTGCGAGTTATGCCTATGTTTTTGCTCAAAGAAAACTTTATAATGCAACACAAGGCAAACGCGGCGCATTTGTCGTGGCAACAAATTCTTCGTTTGGCTCGCCCAATCGTTTCCCGAACGATGCGCCTTTGTGGTGTGCGATGTATGATTCCTTGGGTAAAGTTGGTATTTTGAGTTTTGGTGCAACGGCTAATAATAATGTGGATGTTGACCAAGTGGGTGACTTACCTTCGACTTGTCCGAGTGATTATTTGGTTGTTGTGACAGCAACCGACAACCGCGATGTGAAAGCAACTGATGCCGCTTTTGGTGTGACACATGTAGATGTTGCTGCTCCGGGTGTCGGTATTTGGACGACTTCTCCTAATGGTGATTATACAGCAGTGCGTGGCACATCGTTGGCTTGTCCGATGGTTGCAGGCATTGCGGCATTGGCTTATGCAGTGCCGTGTAGCGATTTCATCAATTTTGCTAAACGAAATCCCACAAGTGCCGCTTTATTTCTCAAAGATTGGATACTGAGGGGGGCAGAAAGTAAAATTGATTTGATGGATAAAATAAAAACAGGCGGACGAGTCAATGCTTTCTTGACCATTCAAAAAGTAGCGCAATACTGCGGCGCGTGTCCTCAACCTGCCAATGTCAAAGTCTCTGCAACGACCAATTCAGCACAAGTGTCTATGGTTTTTATGACAACTGCCACGACACTCGAAGCCCGTTATCGTTCGGTTGGTGCAACGATTTGGACACCTATTGCCGCAACAACTGCCCCCCTCAGTATTTCAGGTCTGCAAGCGTGTACTTTCTACGAATTAGAAATAAAAGTCGCTTGTACAGGTGTGTCAAGCCCGCCTTTAGTCGTGACTTTCCGAACGGATGGTTGTTGTAGCTATCCCGAAAATGTTTTGATTTCCAAAGTTTTAGAAAATCAAATAACGGTTCAAGTATCAAAAGTAACGGCATCAACAGGCTATCGTGTTTGTTTGAAAGAAACAACAACAGGCGTTTGCGCAGTGGATAAAACTTTTACAGATACCACATTTATTGTCAATAGTTTAAAAAAGTGTCAGAACTATCAAGTCTCTGTTCAAACGCTTTGCGCCAATAATGTGCAAAGTAAAGACACGCTTTTGACCGTTAGAACCAAAGGTTGTGGAACGTGCTACGATTCTATCTATTGTCGCTCATCGGGTAGCACTACGAGCGAATGGATTGACAGCTTTAGCGTAGCGGATTTTAAGTTTTTTTCGGGAAAAAATGGAGGTTATGCGCGGTTCGATACGGTTTCAACAACGCTTTTGGCAGGTAAAACATATCCAGTTTCATTGAAACCCAATTTTTCGGGTTCTGCTTTCACACAAGGGGCAAGAGTGTGGATTGACCTCAATCAAGATGGCGATTTTGATGATGCAGGTGAACAAATCTTTGAGTTTCCTCGATTTTCTGCGACGACAACTGGGACGATTACGATACCAACCACTGCCAAAACTGGCATCGCTCTGATGCGTGTGAGTATGAAATATGTGGGTTTTTCGGGAATATATCCGACAGCTTGCGAAAGTTTTTCGGGCGGTGAAGTCGAAGATTTTTGTATTCGATTGGACAATCGCATTCCGACTCAAGACATACTGAGGGGGCAAAACTTCACCATTTTTCCCAATCCTTTTTCTCAGTTTTTGACCATTCGCAATGCTCATTTCGATAAAACTGTGGTGAAAAGTATCGAAGTCCTAAGTTTAGAAGGTAGAAGCCTGTATGTCAAACAAATAGAAAACCTGTTCGATGAATTGACTTTGACGGATTTACCACCCCTGAGTATGGGTGTTTATTTTATCAAAATTCAGACAGAACAAGGCATTTGGGTCTCTAAAATTGTCCGAAATTGAGATATTTCGAGAGTACATTGTGTTGATTCTACGAATCAAAGGTCAAAAGCTTTTATTTGTTATGTTATAAATATATTGTCACTACGCGACAAAAAACACTTCAATCATCTGTTACGTAGAGACAACGTTAACAATCCAATCATTTGTTACATTAAAGACAATGCTAACGATTCTAACATCTGTCGCGTTAGCGACAACATATTTATAACAACTCAAATAACTTTCATGCTTTGATTCGTAGAATCAACACAATCCGTTTCAAGCAAAAAAGGTTTTCAAAAGTTTCCCGAACCCCAACTGTGAATTGCAGTTTTAAATCTAAAACGATACTTTTGCACCCTAAAAAGCACTTCCTCTCCCAGAGGAGGTGCTTGAACAGTATTTTTTCATTTAGTAACGAGTAAGTAATAATGTGGTTAAAGCTATAGGTATCCGATACAGAAATTTGAATTGTTTTCTACTTTTTTTCAAAAAAAAGTAGAAAACAATTCAAATTTCTGTATCGGATACCTGCGCTTGAAAAGACAGTTTGACCAAGTTATTATTTACTGGTTACTTACCAATTAATTATTTTGAACAAATCAGTTTTAGAATCATCCGAAACATCGCTTTCGACTATGCCACACTCGCAGAAACAAATCTTGAAAAGCCACCGATTGGACAGTTTGCGTTATGAAATTCGTGGACCCATTTACGAGCGGGCTTTGTACTTGCAACAGCAAGGTTTTAAAATCACCAATTTGAATATCGGTAATCCTGCCGCCTTTGGTTTTGATGCACCCGATGAGATTGTACATGATATTCTTGCCAATATTCGCGATGCACAAGGTTATGCCGATTCGCGTGGTTTGTTTGCTGCCCGCAAAGCTGTGCAACATTATTATCAAACAGTGGGTGTTAAAAATACGCAAATTGAAGATGTTTTCATTGGCAACGGTGTGAGCGAATTGATTGTCATGTGTATGCAAGGGCTTATCAATAATGGCGACGAAGTGCTTGTACCAACACCCGATTATCCTCTTTGGACAGCAGCGGTTGGTCTATGTGGCGGTAAAGCCATTCACTATATGTGCGATGAAGGCAGCGATTGGAATCCCGATTTGAAAGATTTAGAATCTAAAATCACAGCAAAAACAAAGGCTCTTGTCCTTATCAATCCCAACAATCCAACAGGGGCGGTGTATGAGAGAGAAGTGGTTGAGAAGTTCGTCAAAATTGCCGAAAAACACCAATTGATTCTTTTTTCTGATGAAATCTACGATAAAATCTTGTACGATGGCGCGGTGCATCATTCAGTTGCCCCTTTGGTACACGATACTTTAGCCATTGTTTTTGGTGGTTTATCGAAGAACTATCGCGCTTGCGGATTCAGAGGTGGATGGATGATTATGTGTGGTGCAAAACATCGCGCAAAATCCTATATCGAAGGTTTGACTTTATTGGCTTCGATGCGTTTGTGTGCCAATGTGATGGCTCAATTCGGTATTCAAACGGCATTAGGTGGTTATCAAAGTATCAATGACTTGGTGATACCAACAGGACGTTTATATAAACAAATGGAGTTGTGTTACAATACATTAATGACCATCCCAGGCGTTTCGTGTGTGCGACCCAAAGGAGCGATGTATTGTTTTCCAAAAATAGACCTCAAACAATTCGATCTCAAAGACGACGACGATTTTGTTTTAGGTCTTTTAGAAGAAAAACACATCTTGGTCGTCGCAGGCAATGGTTTCAACTATCCGACGAATGACCATTTTAGAATTGTCTTTTTGCCACCCACCGAAATGCTTGGCGGAGCAATGAATCATATCGCTGACTTTCTACAATCGCAACGATTCTAAAAAATCAGTCACTTTATACGCCTAAAAAGCCACGAATCAACAGATTCGACGAATGGACGGATTGACTCAGACTTTTTGAGAACCCATCATTTTGTCGCTTGTGTTCATTTGTGGCTTTTTTATTCTTCGCTTGTTGGGAGGGGGGGGTACTGAGGGGGTAGTGGATAATTATTTTGATAAAAATTATTTTGAAGATTACCCCCTCAGTAATCGAAACCCAATTCATACAAATCATGAAGAGTGTGTGCGAGCCAATGAATAGTGTTGAATGAGATTGGGTAATTTTTTCTGCCATTTGGGTGCAGTTGCGACTTGTTACTAATAATTTTTAAGCGCACGAATCACATCTAACATCTTGTAACCGCTGATTTCAATCGGCGGCCTTAAACACAACCCTCCTCTCACATCTCACATCTTTACAAAACATCACATCATTACCCTCCTTTTTATAAAAAATACACAATATCATCTAAAACCAAAGTGAATAAATTACATTTGTCGCACATAAAACAAATATTATTAAACATCAAAATGAAAAACTTATGGCACATGTCCGTATTTGGGTTCACACTGTATGGGGAACAAAAAAACGAACACCCTTCATGCACAGTAAAAGCAAAAGAATAGATTTATTCAAACACATCAAATCCTATGCAAAAGAAAAAAAGATATATTTAGACTTCATCAATGGTGAAGCCGATCATGTACATTGCCTCATATCAATAGCTTGCGATCAAAATATTGCTCAAATTATGAAACTGCTAAAAGGAGAAAGCGCACATCATGCCCATGAAATGAAACTTTTTGCACCTGATTTTGATTGGGCTGATGATTATTATGCGGTTTCTGTTAGCCAATCACACGTCGAAGCAGTCCGCGACTATATCAAAAATCAAGAGTCACACCACAAAAAAAAGACATTCGCAGAAGAATGTCAAGAGTTTATCACCAAATATGGCTTCGTGCGGATGTTGGGTTGATGGATGTGATGTCTTGTAAAGATGTGAGATGTGAGGGGTGGGTTGAGTTAGGCCGCCGATTGAAATCGGCGGTTACAAGATTTTAGATGTGATTCGTACGTTAAAAAAGATAGCGGGAACAAAGCGCAACTGCACCCATCTTTCATACACCATGAGGCGGAACAAACCTCAACTGCACCCAGTTCAAGGTACAATAGAGTTATCTTTAGTTTCTTTGAATTATTATTCAGTTATTGTGATTTTAGGAAAGTTGCCGAAAGGATATGTATCAGAAAATATAAAAACCATAAAATGGAGAAAAATGAATTTATAAAGAAGATAGAAGAAGGGCTTGCTCAAAATTATACATTTACTGAATTCAGAGATATTCTCATACAGTTCAAAGAAGAAGGAGGGACTCAAGAAGATGCGTACAATTTATTGCATAATATGGCTTTAAAAAACGACTACTACCAAGATGACTTATTTGATATTCTTGATATCGTATCAGGTTGGTGTAGATATGATTTAAGAGTCTTTTAACTTGCAGATTACCCCCCTCAGTAGTAATTAACTACAAAAGAAAAAGGTCATACAAGTAGCTTACGCTGACTTATATGACCTTTTTCTTTTGAAGATTTTTTCAAGTGACAACCCCGAAATCGAGTTTTTATTTCACAACCGTTTGATAAAAGGTTTCGTCGCCTGCCATCACTTCTATGATATAAACACCATTAGGCAAATCAGAAAGATTGTAACGTTTGTGCAAATCCAAAACCACATAGTGTTTGTCTTGCTTCACTTTGCGTCCTTCATTATCCGTGATGGTCACAGTGATGTTGTTGTAATTACCCAAAAGGACGTTGACATCCAATTTGTTTTCTTTGAAATTCACAACAGGGATGAATTTTTCTTTCTTTTCAAGTTCCGTCATTGTCAAACCGTCTTTTGTGACTTCAAAGGGTTGGACAGTACGGATTGTTTTTTTCGTGACGGTCAATGTATAGCTACCGTTAGGCATTTGTGACATATTGTAACGTTTCACGAAGTTTTGTGTTTCTTTCACCGTTTCGTTAATCAAAACATTGTCGTCAGCATCTTTAATCACGATGGTAACGGTTTCTTTCTGAACGCTGCCGAGATTGACGACAATACCTTTTTGAGCAGCAGAAATTTTGACAGAAGTACCAGCCAAATCGAATGAACTTTCGACAACGTTTGCTGATAATGTCGTTGAAAATAAGGTTGCAACGAATGCTAATGCAAATAAGAATGACTTTTTCATGACTTTA
Organism: Saprospiraceae bacterium; assembly: GCA_016787525.1. Classification (GTDB taxonomy): domain Bacteria; phylum Bacteroidota; class Bacteroidia; order Chitinophagales; family Saprospiraceae; genus JAAFJT01. Next base: position 62,210 of record JAEUUP010000048.1, read on the forward strand.
AAAAATTAAATTTGTTAAACAATTGAGTGAATGATTTGATTTAGCCAAAACGGCTTTTTAAAAATATTATTTTATGCAAAGTTTTTTATTTTTATTTTTATTTTTTTTGATGGCGATATAGGCATAACCATACGAAACTAAATTTGGTTCAACGAGATTCTGAAATTTTTGCTTTTTTCTGCTCGTTTATTTTTCTGTTGTCCTCGACTGTCGCAATCTCTTTTGTTGCTAATATGATGCAAAGATAGAGGCAGAAGTTACAGGCTGTCAAATCACATTCGGCGAATCGTAGCAAAAACAGGTTTAAAGTGCGTTAAAAACCGTCTAAAGCGTTTTTTTACTGAGGGGGTGTTCTGTGAAAATGAAAACCTATGCCCTCATAAAAAGTTTTTGATTTTAAAGAACTGGGAGAGCATCGCATACATCTCCTACCCAAATTTTGTTATAAAAAATCACTTTTTACGAGTGTAAAAAGACTTTTTATAACTGTAAATTGGTTTTTTCAATTGTAAAAAGACTTTCTACAACTGTAAATGGGAATGTTCAAAAAAGTGTGTCAAGGAGTAAAAATATTAAAAAATAAAATTTCCCACATTTTACAGACGTTAGCCAACAATGTTTTAGTGGCTGGGTCTGCCTTATCCACATTTCAATGCTTTGACAAATTTTAAAAT
>JAEUUP010000155.1 GCA_016787525.1 Saprospiraceae bacterium
TCTAATGCCTGTACGGAGGGCAATAATAACTTACTTAGAACTGTCAAAAGGTTTACTTTCAATATGACTAATTTTGAACACTTCAAAGCGCGGTGTTTTGCTTATAAAGCCTAAAACACATAAATTGTCACAGAACGAAAAAGAAAAAGAGAATTAGGTTAATGGATTTCATGTAGATTGAATTTTTAACACGTTAGAAAAATTGGTTTTTACAACTTAAACACTGAGGAGGTCATTGTTTGACAAATTTTTGTATGCCGCGTCGTCCGTCGGTAGTTTCTATTTTGAGAAGGTATAGACCTGTGGGTAAATTGGCAATGTCTAAGGTTGTTGTCGCAGAATTAGATATTTTTGACAAAATAATATGCCCTGCAATATCATAGATGCTTAATTGATGAACAGTTACTGAGGGGTCTGATAACTGTATATTCAATTGATAGGTAACAGGATTGGGCATAAGTTTAATATCTCCAATAGATATTGTCTCGACAGCTACGTTGGGAGCTTGACCACAATATTCAAATGTAGAACGAAAATCATATACCCAAGGATTAGTTGTTGTTTGGCGATATTGCTCTGTAAATTGACGCAATAAAGTATCACCCGTTGTGTAATAAGCGAAATCATAACGCCCAAAACTTGGTCTAATATCAGAAAACTCTACTGTCAATGGGCGGTTTTTAGCATTAAAACTCGTCACATTAAGAGAGCCTATTTGATTCCATCTTTGATTAGACCAACTACTCCCAACCATATTGCTTAATCGGTTTTGTGTATTGTAAGTATAGTCAAACTTAGTAGAATCAGAAGGATTTGAAATATTTAAGGTTTGAGTGATACGATTACTGCTGTTATAAGTATAGATTTCCTTTTCGCTAAAACTCCAAGCATTGTCGCGCCAATCTTCTTTAAGATATTGTATTAATAAATTGTTACTATTATAAGTATAAGTTTTTCTGTATGAATTTTCGTACGGAACAGTTGTACTACTACGTATTTGATATACATCAGTTGTTATATAATTAAGCGCATTATAAGCATAAAGATTACGGTACTGACTGCCAAATGATTGTGTTTCAGTAATTGTATCAGGTTGTGGACGAGTACCCACATAGCTATAAGAAGTAGTAAAAGTGTTTGACCCAGACGTTGTTATGTTTTTTATTAATCGATTTGAGGCATCATAGATAAATGTATCAGAAGAAAAAAGGTTAATAAATGAGCGCGATACTGTATCCCACCCAAAATTTTTGACCGATAATTTCCGCCGACAATCTGTTGAATGGGTACGTGTAACTTGGAACTCATTGCGCCAAGCATTATTGACCCAATTTTCAGTTGTTTGCTTACGAGTGTTTGCACCAAACAATTCAAAATTAAAGTTACCCACAGGTGCATAGCTGTTAGGATTAATAACACCATTTGTAAAAAGTAAAGTTAAAAAATCAGATGGTTGAGCGGTTACCATGAAGGTTATCATGATTGTAAAAAGAGTACTAAAGACAAAATGTAGATTATTTTTCATTGTTAAAAATTTTAAAAGTGAAAAAAAATGCTTGAACTAAGCACATGGCAAAGTTCAAGCATTTTCTCTTTTAAAAAGGGTAGTATCATACTTATGATTTTTTAATTTATACTCATTTTTTTCAATATAAAACTTTTTTGAGCTTCGTGTCTAAAACAGGTTTGATACGTGAATGAATTAAAAACACTGAAATTTCGTAAACATTGCCTAATTTTGGCAGACAAGTATGGAAATTACTGAGGGGGTATTTTCAGCAGGTATTGCTTTCATTTTTTCAAAGTGAAACATCCATTCAGATAATTATTCGAATCCCTAATATCGTGGTGAAATTGTTTACTCAATAATTCATTTCTCCTACTTTCATAGCGCACTTTGTAAGTAGCTTCAATTAAGCGTAATTCATCTCTGTAAAGGTGTGAGTATAATCCATCACTTCCGTTACCGTTTCAAAGAGAGAATCAATAAACGTTATTGGGTCATCGTTATAAAATGAAAAAAAGTTTCCCAACTGCCATGTTGGTATCTGAAGTTAATACCAACAACTTTAGAAATTTTAGCAATGCCGACATTAAATTCTGCTACGACTGCTGCTTTAGCACCAAACACTAAAGGCACTTCAATAACTTCATTGTCCTTGCTAACAAAATTTGCAATTTGGGTAATTGTTCCATTATACTTATTACCACCCGAGTCATAAATAGTATTTTGTTGTCCATTTATGCGTAACGATTTCATAGGAGCGTTGGCATCCTTATTTTCAACAACCATCTTAACAACAACTTTTGCTCCTATTTGCTGCCATTGCTTAACCGAATACTTGATACCATCGTGTACTTTTAAGCCTAAATCGGGCATTTCATCAATCTCAGTAACAGAAGTTGTTACAACAGGCGACTGTCCAGATTTATCATCAGGAGTTGGTACAGTCTGTGGCAACCTGGGTATTGATGAAGTTTTTTGTTCTGCAGGAGAAGGCGCTTGATTCGTTTCTGCGGGAACGCCTTTTGAAGCTATTGTTTGCGGTTGGGATGTTGACTCGGGTGTTTTTGGGAGTTGTTTAGATTTAAATAAATCTTTAATTCTCGACCCAATTTCAATAATCTCTTTCGCTTGTTCACCAGTTGTTTTTTGTTGCCCTTGAGTAGGTGATGGTGTTTGTTGTGCATTGATAGTTTGCATTGAAGCAAAAAATAGAATTAAAAAAAACTTAGATTTCATTCTCAAAAATTTTTAAAAGTGAAAAAAACGCTTGAACTTAAAACATGACAAAGTTCAAGCATTTTCTCTTTTAAAAAGGGCAGTATAGTACTTATGATTTTATGATTTATGCTATTTTTTTCAATACAAAGATTCTTTGAGTTTCATATCCAATACAGGTTTGATACGCGAATGAATCAGAAAAGCTGAAATATCGTAAATATCCCCCAATTTCGGCAGACAAGTATGGAAATTACTGAGGGGTGTATTTTCAGCAGGCATTGCTTTGATTTTATCAATTTGAAACATCCATTTTGTTTTTGCGACAATACTGGTATTCAAATTCCGAATATCGCGGTAAAATTGTTTACTCAACAATTCATTTCTTTTGGTTTCATGGCGCACTTGGTAAGCTGCATCTAATAAACGTAATTCATCCCTTGTAAAGGCATATTTGGTATGGGTATAATCCATTATTTCCGTCACTGCTTTAAAAATAATGGGCATTAGGTGTTCTTGTTTTTCATCACCTATGGAAATACTTGTTTCTAACGGTTGTCCTGTATAGATGCCATTGATACGATGCTTGTTAAAATGTGTTACCATACAATTATTTTTGTCAAAATGGATAGGATATGATATTTGTTTAACAGAGACATATTCCCCATTGGCTTTTCTTACAGGGATATTAATACTGTATCGAGGGTTCATAAATTCTAAAATACCCTCATGATTAACAATAACTGTATCCATCCCTATACCAAATGCCTCATAGAAGGGATAAACAAACGGATGTACTAACTTGGACATACCAAGCACATCAAATTTATCAGGCTCTAAGTAACCCAACCACTTATCAATGCCATGATGCCATATTATTCTATCGGTTTTTAAGTCATATAAAGTATAAAACTCATCATCAGAATTAAGTTTCAACAAGTCTTCTTTGTATTTATCCCAACGAGGGTCAGGTACAGGGTCGCCGACTTTTTGAGAATAGGCAAGCATACTTTCTGCAATTAGATTGATAATTTCGGGTCGCAAGTGCATTGTCCAAAAGTTAGATTGTATATAATGAATAAATTGAGCAGTATCGTAATTATGTTTTTTTATTCATGTTTATTTTTTTAATACAAATTTTCTTTGAGTTTAATATCCAAAATGGGTTTGATACGTGATTGTATTAAAAAAGCTGAAATTTCGTAAATATCGCCTAATTTCGGCAGACAAGTATGGAAATTACTGAGGGGGGTATTGTCAGCAGGCATTGCTTTGATTTTGTCAATTTGAAACATCCATTTTGTTTTAGCTTTAATGCTTGCATTCAAATTACGAGGGTCAAAGTTAAGTTCTCTATGCAGCAAGTCATTTCTTTGCTTTTCAGAACGCACTTTATAAGCTGCGTCAATTAAGCGTAATTCATTGCGTGTAAAAGCGTATTTTTTGTTGCTATATGCCATTGCCGCCGCAGCTGCATTAAAAAGTAGTGGCATTAGGTATTCTTGTTTTTCATCGCCAACTGAAATACCGACCTCCAACGGTTGCCCTGTATAAGTACCGTTGATGCGGTGGTGATTAAAATGCGTTGCCACATTACCATTTTTATCAAAATGGACAGGATAAGATATTTGTTTGACTGATTTATATTCACCATCAGCTTTTTTAATGGGTACATTGATGCTGTAACGAGGATTCATATAGCCCAAAATGGGGTCTGTACTATCAAAAAGAACATCTGCACCAACAGCAAAACCCTCATAGAAATCATAAATAAATGGATGAATCAACTTAGATAAACTAAGCGCATCAAAATTGTCAGGTTTTGAATAACCTAACCACTTATCAATGCCATGATGCCAATCTATTTTATCTGTTTTTAAATTATACAAAGTATAGAACTCGTCATCGAGGTTTAGCTTTATCAAATCTTCCTTGTATTTATCCCAACGAGGGTCTGGCACAGGGTCGCTAATTTTTTGAGAATAAGCGAGTGTATTTCCAGCAATTTGATTGATAATAATTGGTTTTAGGTGCATGGTTTTAGAGTAGATTGTTTACAATTGTTGATATAGGTTGTTCGTAATCGCATCAAACTGCCAACTAATAAGTTTAGTCTGATACGACCTCGCGTAAAGATAGATGTTATATCATTCCGATTTACACCTCTCATTATATTATTTTTGACTACTTTTTGAGAGATGTATTTTTCACATCACGCCTTTTGATTTGTGCATCGCACCTTTTGATTTGTGCATCACGCCTTTTGATTTGTGCATCACGCCTTTTGATTTTTACATCACGGCATTTGTTGTGGCTCGTAGTTGAAGCGACGAGTCGGATAATTTGAAATTATCCGACTCGTAATGAGCCAAACTAAAACTCAAAAAGCCCAATGTGAAGAACATCACAATTGGGCTTTTTGGATTCAATAAAAATTCAACGCCTATTGACCACCAAAATCGGGCTGCATATCTTGTTGGTTGTTGTTGTTGCGGCGTGCATCTTTGGCTTTGCGGAAAACCGATGAGTCCATCTTACCAAATGGCATTTGGAAACTCAATTTGTAGAAGCGGGTGTCACGACGGCGCATACTTTCTTGTGTAAACCACGATTCGTTGAGGCTTAATATCTCACGGCGGGTGTTTGTGATGTCGCTGATTTGGAAAGTCACGTTCGCCACTTTCATAAATGTATATTTCACAGCAAAATCGGCAAACGCAATACCTTTTCTGACACCTTGCGGTATAATTTGGTCGCTTTCGTAGCTGCCTTGCAACTGCAAAGAGAAGTCTTTGAGTTTTTTAGGCAATTTATACGTCAAATTGAACTTGCCATTGTACGACCAACCCTCGTTTGACTCCGTTTCTGTTTGGATTTTGATATTGAACAAGTTGAAATTGGTCGTCAACTCTAAGTCTTTCATCAACAAGAACTTAACTGTGTTGTCCAAACCATAGCGCAAAGCCGATTTACCATTGATAAAGGTGATTTTAGACTTAGTTGAGTCGCCTTCAAGGGGCAATGAGACCGTTGTAATCGGATTTTCGTCGGCACGTAAATAAGCTGAAATCAACCAGTTGTTCGATTTCCACATTTTATTGTAGTTCAATTCTGCCAAATTGATGAACTCTGGTGTCAAAGCGGCATTACCGACGCGAATCGTTGTCGGGTCTGCACCCATGATGACAGGCATCAACTGCATGAAGTTGGGTCGGTTGATTTTACGGCTGAAATTGGCTTGAATTTCTTCGTTTTTGCTCAATTTTTTGCTCAAATAGACCGATGGGAATAGCGCATTGAACAAATCATCTACTGATTTTGGATAATCGTAACCAAATGACGGCTGATTGGCCAATTTACTCGTGCCTTTCAAATTGGATTGCTCGTAGCGCATACCGATTTGATAACCAATACCTTTCCATTTTGACCCATAAGTGATATAAGCGGCGTTAATCATGTCCGTTACATCAAAATTCTGTGTAAACAATGAGTCAAGTTTGTATTGGCTGGTGTTGTAATCGTACAAATTGTAGAAATACTCTTGCGAACGTTGATTCCAAAAGCTGCGTAAGCCCATTTCCAACTTAGTTGAGTCGTTGATAGGGTTTGTATAGTCTATTTGGAAGGTGATTTGTTTGCCCTGATTCTCACCTGTGATGTTGACCTTCTCAGGTTTGTTATCGGAAGTGCTACCTGCCAACAATTTAGTGGTTGTCCAAGAAGCATCATTAGCAGAACCGCCTTGTGCATACATAAAATCCGTCACCAACTCCTTCCCTTTTTTAGCGTAAGACTTTTTCCAAGTGGCTTGAGCTACGTAATTGGTAAATTCATTGCGTGGTTGTTGCGTACGTACACCCCTCAGTATTTGTTTATTGGAAGCATCGAGAAATTCATAGTTCAAATCGGAATTAATATTGAACTTTCCGTTGATGTACATACCTGCCAAGCTGATACGGTTGCGGTTCGTCACATCATATTCCCATTGCAGGCGACCAATATTGAACTTATTGTTAAATTCTGTTGCAGATGTTTGGTTAAAATACTTGTATGGCGCATTGGCAGACAATTCTGTGCGGTTAGAATAGCCGTCCACAGGGTTGCCTTGCATATTGAAATTATAAAAACCTGTGAAATTGGAACGACCTTCTTTGACATTCAAGTTCAACATCGCGTTGTAGCGGTTGCCTGTGCCTGCGCCCAATCCAATAAAACCATTGTAGCCTGGTTTACGGTTTTTCTTCAATACGATATTGATGATACCGCCCGAAGTTGCTGCCTCGAATTTCGCAGAAGGATTGGTGATGACTTCCACCGATTCGATTTGGTCGGCAGGAATTTGATTGATGCTCATCAAAGTCGGTTTGCCGTCCACATATATCGTAGTCGAACTGTTGCGAAGCTTGGCTGAGCCGTCCGCGTCAACGGTTACTGAGGGGACCGATTTCAACACATCTTCCGCTGTGCCGCCTGTGGTCGTGATGTTCTTGTCCACGTTGAACACTTTTTTGTCCAAAGCCAATTGCATGGAGGTTTTTGTGCCTGTCACTTCGACTTCTTGCAAAACTTTGGCATCTATGCCCAATTTAAGGTCGCCTAAGTCCAATTCTAAGTCGGGTGGAAACAAATTCACCTGCTTCACCACATCTTTATAGCCAATCAATGAGATTTTTATCTTGATGCCACCGATAGGCAAATTGTCTATGCTAAATTCACCATTGTCTAAGGTCAACATACCGCCGACGATGGAGTCGCGACGACCCAATGGACGCAACGCCACCACGGACGCAAATTCCACAGGTTTTTTTGTTGCCTCATCTATGACTTTTCCATACACTCTACCCGTGATGGACATGCCTTTGGGGGCGTTTCCTGCGCCAGCTTGTGGCATTCCTGCGGGTCTTTGGGCGAAAAGGTTTACAGCAGCGAGGAGCAAAGTAAAAGCGAATGCTAATTTTTTCATTGTTTCTAATTTTTTAAAGAATGTCGAGTGATTTTTTTGACCACATGGGTCGTTTTGATTCGGGTGTTTTGAGTTGGGCGTTTTGTTGAACGACTACTAAAAGTCATTTTTCTGTGACAAAGTTCAAGCATAATCCTTTTGAATCCGCATTTTTAGGATATAAACCGAGATTCTCTCGACCATTGGTAGTAATTTGTAGATTTTGAAAAAAAATTTAGACTAACCTAAATTTATTTTTAGAAAAATACGCATCTTTGTTTTGAATTAAAAAATGCAACCAATGAATCGAATCATAACAATTTCCTTCCTTGTCTTTCCTGTATTAATTTGGGGTCAAAATGTGCGGATTGCTGGCACAATCACAGATAATTTGGGCGAACCCGTACCTTTTGCACACGTTCTTTTGGTAAAAACGCATAAAGAAAGCCACTCTAATATTGCCCAAAACACCTCCGATACTGAGGGGGCCTATTTTTTGGAAAATGTTCCGCAAGGCGTTTATACTTTGGTGGTGACGATGGTCGGTTTTCAACGAAAAGAACAAAAAATAGAGATAAAAGCCACCGATAAAGCCTTGAACATCGCCATAAAACTATTACCTGCCGACGAAAAACTGCAAGAAGTGGTCATCACAGGCACGATGAAAGAAGTGTCGCGGTCGCAATCGGCTGTACCCATTGACATCATCACCCCCAAACTGTTTTTGAAAAATCCGACACCCAATTTGTTTGAATCCATCGGCATGGTCAACGGTGTGCAACCCACGATTAGCTGCAACGTCTGCAACACAGGCGACATACACATCAATGGCATGGAGGGCGGCTACACGATGGTGATGATTGACGGTATGCCCATCGTCAGCGCACTTTCGACGGTCTATGGATTGATGGGAATTCCTAATTCGATTGTGGAGAGAATCGAAATCATCAAAGGACCCAGCTCCACTTTGTATGGCTCTGAGGCTGTCGGTGGCTTAATAAATGTCATCACCAAGCAGGTTTCAAAAGCTCCACGATTGAGCCTCGACATCAACAGCACGTCTTATGCCGATGCGGGTTTGGATGCGGCTGCGAGTTTTAAAATCGGCAATGCTTCTACCCTTTTAAGTACCAATGTTTATCATTTTCAAAAACGTTGGGACATCAATCAAGACAATTTTACCGACATTACCCTCCAAAAACGGGTGTCTGTGTTCAATAAATGGCAATTTTTGCGCAAAAAAGATAAGAAAAAACAAAACAGTCTGGCATTGCGCTATGTGTATGAAGACCGTTTCGGCGGAGAAATGCAGTGGCAACGCAAACATCGCGGCGGCTCGGATGTGTATGGCGAGAGCATCACCACTCACCGCTTTGAACTCATCGGACAATACGACTTGCCGACCAAAGCCCCTCTGAAATGGCAATATTCCTACAACTATCACGACCAAAATTCGGCTTATGGCAATCGCCCTTTCTTGGCAACGCAACACATCGGCTTCAATCAACTCACTTGGCAACAACCCCTCTCCCGCAGGAGTCCTTTAGACAGTAAAATCCACAATTTATTGGTCGGAGCAGCCCTGCGCTACACTTTTTACGACGACAATTCTGCTTTGACACGCTCATCTGACAGCCTCAACGCCCAAAACCAGCCTTCAAAAACATGGTTGCCAGGACTTTTTGTGCAGAATGATATGATTTTGAACCAAAAACACACCCTTTTAGCAGGGATTCGGTACGATTTTAACTCCAATCACGGCAATATCTTCTCCCCTCGACTCAATTGGAAATGGACACTCAACGCATCCAACACTTTGCGTTTAGGATTTGGCAACGGCTATCGCGTGGTGAATTTGTTTTCGGAAGACGAAAGAGCTTTCAATGGCGCACGACGCATCATCATTGGTTCAGATTTGAAACCCGAACAGTCTTACAACGCTAATCTGAACTACACCACCACTTTGACGCACCGACACGGCTATATTGCGCTCGATGCTTCCTTGTTTTACACCTATTTCACGAATAAAATCATCGCCGATTATTTCAAAAACGACCAAGAAATCTGGTTCGACAATCTAAAAGGCTACGCCGTTGCCCGAGGAGCAAGCCTCAACGCCGATGTCAATTTTGACAACCCCTTCAAAGCCAATATCGGCATCACCGCCCTCAATGTGTTCCAAATAGAGACCAACGACTTCAATCAAAACATCAAAACCCGACCCGTGCAGACCCCCTCAGTATCCGCCGTGTTTTCGATGTCCTACGCCTTCAAAAACAAATGGAGTTTAGACCTCACAGGCAATATTTACAGCCCCATGTTGTTGCCCGTGCAAGAGAACGATTTTCGTCCCGACCATTCGCCATGGTTCTGTTTGATGAACATCCAAGGCACAAAAACATGGAAAAACGGGCTACAAATCTACGGTGGCATTAAAAACCTCCTCAATTTCATTCCCCAACACCCCATCATGCGCCCCTTCGACCCTTTCGACCGTCAAATAGGTGTGAACAATCCCAACGGCTACACCTTCGACCCTTCCTACAACTACGCCCCCATCCAAGGCATCCGAACCTTTGTCGGTGTGCGCTATATTTTGCCCAAATAAACCCTACTCTCCCATCCACAAAACCCCTTCTACAACCATTAACAACATTTTGGGACTCAAAACACCGCAATTGAGTCCCAAAATACCTCGTTTTGCCCACTCTAATTTACATTCACCCACACACTCGCAAAGAATCGCTTCATGTATTAGGCGTTTTGTTTCATGTATGCCTCATTTTATGCCCTGTATCAATCCATCCGTTCCTACCCCCCTCAGTAAATTTCCGCCTAATACCCTTTAGGAATAGGGCAAAAAAAGAAACCGCCCACCGCAACAATCTTTCAAAAGCGAGATATTTATTTTTCCGTTCGGAAGCCCCGTCTTTCCGTTCGGATGACTCAACTTTCCGTTCGGATGACTCAACTTTCCGTTCGGATGACTTAACTTTCCGTTCGGATGACTAATTTTTCGTTCGGATGACTCAACTTTTCATTCGGATGATTGATTTTTTGTAGGACAGATTGTTTATGCAACTGAAAAAATAGACGTTTACATCTATCTGACAGGTGAACAAATTAAGCGTAGTTAAAGTCATTTAGATGAATTAAAATTTTTGATACTATTTTAATAATACTCTTTGGTTTTTTGATTGCTTTGGTTTAAGTTTGTCGAATACCTTAATCTTTCGATATAGGAATATTAATACTTAATCGTTGTTTTCACGATATCGGAAACTTAAATTCCTTGGTTTTAGTTTTAATAGAATTAAATCAAATTCAAAATATTTCAAAATATGAAAATATTTTTTCATGTTCAGTGGAACAAAATAGAAGATATAATTGACGAAATAAGGAAAATTGAAGGAGTTGAAGAAGTAACTTCAATCGAAAAAACACCTGTAAGCCAAAGTTTTCTTGATAGAAAGCCAAACTATCAAATCGAGATTTACGAAGTTATTATTAACATTGCTCTTTCAATTTTATCTGAGGAAGCCTATAAGATAGTTAAAGAGCGTATATCAGAATACTTGAAAAAGAAAAAAGAGCTAGAAAAAATTCAGATTGAGGAGCCAAATGACAATGTAAATGATAGTAAAGAAAAGCAATAACTATGATACCCAACCATTCTATTTTAAAAACTCCTTTAAGACGTTCGGGATTGTATGATTCTTTCTACAATCCTCATAATTTAATTCTTAAAATAAATTATACAAGTAACAAAAATAACCCATTTGATGGGTTAATGGATTTCAATGCGACCTTAATTCATGAGTGGATACATTGGATTCAGCATCATAGCACTTCCTTTGGAATGTTACTACATGCTTTAAGATATACCCAAGAAGAAATGACTTTAACATCTCTGAGGCAACTTCCACCTAACTATTCCAAGTATTTAATAGAGAACAGAAATAAAGGTCTTGGTTCAATAATAAAAATCAATAACAACAAGTTTGAACAACAAAATTTTGGGGCATATTCAAATTTTATAAACCTATTTGGGCAAATGTGGTTTGACATTCAATGGATATACCATTTTCTCAATAACCCAAACACAGTTAAAACATTAGGTTTGCCAACAGGGCAAATTATTGGAGATTCATTTAGTTATATATATCTCTATAATGTATTTGGAAATAAAAGACTATCCCAAGCAGAGTTGTTTAAGATTCGACAATGGTATAGTTTTTCAGATGATGAACTTAATGCATCTAAGGACTTGCGTATATTCGTTAAAAACAAGGTGCAAAAAAAAGCAACTTTATTTAGCAGAATCTTTAATTTTGATGACCCTGTAAATAAGTTGACATCTGAAACACTAATGGAATGTTCTGCAACTATGTCTGAAATACAATTTTTGTGTAATAACATTGACACGCCATTAAATTTTTTAATCAAAAAAGAACATTTTGATAGTAGAATTAAATTATTAATGGAAACTAGTTATGGTGTACCTTTAAAAATATTTTTAAATCTAACTAATCAAGATATTAACATGTTTAATGTCGGGAGCATTACAACAACACTAAACACCCTCATATTCATTGCATTAAATCCTCCTGTTCCTCCATTGCAATATAATCCTCCAAAAAACAAAAAAACTTGGTCATGGTTTGATATATACCCGCCAATAAGATTTATTAGGTCGGTTTATGCACTTAATAATATAAAACCTTTAAGTGCAAAAGCACAAAATTTAGAGACCAAAGAATTTATTAATAAAATATGTGAAATAAGTGAACTACCAATAATTAATGAAAATAGTTTAAAATTGAATAAGAAATTTCAACAAATAGACTTTTCTGATAGTTCCTTAAACTTCGATGTCAATAATCCTTCTTTTTCAAGTTATGATTTCATTCATTGGGTGCAAAAGGAATTTCAAGATATGAAAGAAGATTCTATTCATTTCTTAACAAATTTCTCAAATTGCACAGTTGGAGATTTATCAGTAGATTTTTTAGAGTTATTGATACCATCAGATAAAATATCGTTCGCCAAAGTTCCAATGCAATGGACTAAAAATGATAAGATTGGATTCACATCTACAAAAACAGCATTTTACAATATTTTACTTAGAGATTTAGCATTTAGTAATTGTCTTTTTGACTTAGTAGTTGGACAAAAAGAATTTGATTTACATACATTTACACCACAAGTAAACAATAGTAAGCCTACTCACGAGTGGGTAAAAAATTCTATATATCAATCCATTGTTCAGACTAGAAATAAATAAAGTGATAAAATACTGAGGGGGGTATAGAAAAAGAAAAAAGCCAGAAGGGAAGTTTTGAGACTTTCAATTCAAAATGTGTTGTTCTCATAGGCCCCGCTGGCATCAAGTATAAAAAACGTAACTGCTTGTGAGCGTCTCAGACGCGATACATACTATTTTGTGGGTCTTAGACCCGAGAGATAAGACCTCTTGCTCTAAGCCTTCCGCAGTTTTGCTTCAGCAATGCAACTGCTCGTTTAAGTTTCCAAACTTAAACACAGCATACAGCACATCTTTGACCTTACCTCTTTTACATCTAAAAGATTGGCTCTAAAGTGATTTATTTCATTACTGATTTTTGCTATTGCTTTACTTCTTTTTGCTATTTTTGTTAGGTGGTTTTTTCACAGACTGCGTTCAATGAAATGAAGCCAAAAAAGCCTAAGCCAAATTAAAAGCCGTTCATAAAAGTCAAAAAAGAAATCAGAATTAAAATAAATAAAAATATGAAAAAAAAAATAACACTAGGAGTATTTCTGACATTGGTGCTTTTCTCGAATTTCATTTCATATGCTCAAAAATCAGACTCCCCAGTTCAACTCGGGCAACAACTTGGAGCAAAAGGAAGGGCTGAATCAATTACTCGAATGCAAAAAGAAAATCAATCTAACAAGGCTTGTTCATCAACTGGTTCGAGGTCAAATGCAGTCACGACAAGTCAAAACTACAATAATAAAATAGTAGGAGCATGGACAATTAGATTCGGAGGAAGGACTGATGAATATACTGAATTGATATTCAAATACCATCCATCGGGAACTTATGATATGCTAGTTTATACTGAGTTGGGTTATAGTACAACTCGTTCGGGAAATTGGCAAATTAAACCAGATGCAGATAATGCAGTGAGGCTTTATACGCAATTAAATATGATTGACAGCGTAGTAAAATTAGTTAGATGTATTCTGATAGAAAATGACAAACTGATACTCACTAATTTAAAAGGAGAAAATGAGATTTTTCATCGTCAACGTGTAGAAAAAAAAGATAATGGAATTAGTTGTCCCTTATGTGCTGGTAAAGGAAAGCAATTCTGTACAAGGTGTGGCGGTAACGGATACTACTATGTTAACGGGATAAAATACGATTGCGACGGAGTCACTGGACCTAATTGTGTAAGTGGGGAAGTACAATGTACAATGTGTAAAGGGAAAGGGCGAATAAGAAACTAAATAAACCCGCTAGTACAAGATATAAAAAATCGTAAGCATTCGCCGCTGGCATCAAGTATAAAAAACGTAACTGCTCGTGAGCGTCTCAGACGCGATACATACTATTTTGTGGGTCTTAGACCCGAGAGATAATACCTGCGGCTCTAAGTCTTCCGCAGTTTTGTTTCAGCAATGCAACTGCTCGTTTATGTTTCCAAACTTAAACACAGCATACAGCACATCGCTGACATTACCTCTTTTTGTTGCACCTAAAAGATTGGCTCTGAAGTGATTTATTTCATTACTGATTTTTGCTGTTGCTTTACTTCTTTTTGCTATTTTTGTAGGGTGCTTTTTTTACAGACTGCGTTCTGCGAAAGCAAAAAGACCCGAATAATGTTTAAAAATGTAGCTAAAAATAAATAAAAATTCTTAACTTTCCGATAATTCATACTTCGATATAAAAGAAACAAATTGATTAACATATAACTTATCATGTAGATTAGCATTATCATAAAAAATCATCTAAACACTAATTGTTTAGCATTTTAAGATAAAAATTTGCAAATAATAATGACACGAACAAGACAAGATAGAAGAAATGACTTTAAAGAATTTTACAATACGGCAAAACCTACCTATTACTCTTTTCGAGACAGCGACCCAAATGCAGAAAAATTTGAAAGAATTTATATGCTAAGTGTTTGCCCAGGAAGTCGAGGAGGTGGGAATAATGATAGAGTTGTTGAAATTTTTTGGGGTAAAAGACCTTTTGAGACAATTATGCTTGGAAATTCTTGGAAAGCATTAACCGAATATGGTGCGACACTATTATTTGAGTGTGATGACAGCGGTTTTGTAATGATTTCTATTTATCCCGCAGGGACAGAAAATAAAAAACCGATTGAGAGCAGTATCTCACTAAGACTTTGGATTGACCCAATCAAGCTCAAAGATAAATCGTTCTTAAAAAAACAATGGAGTGACTTCATGGCATATATGGAATGTACAAGCCTTGACGGTAATCCAACACTTTGGCAACGATTAAGGATTTCTTATTTGAGATATTTTAAGCACATGGTTATAGAAAACAAGTGGACACCGACAAAATTTTCCACGCTTATTGAAGGAGTTTTAAAATTAGTTTTGTCAGCTTGTTTAAGTGGTGCTGTCTTAATTTACTTTGTGAATTATGTGACTAAACCGAAAGTAACTGAGACGGAAATTCAATTAAAAGAAGTAAACAAAAATTTGATAAATGTTTCAGACAAACTCAATGAAATCGCTAAAAACAATTCTAATTTAAAAAATATTTCAATCACAACTGATAGTATTGCCAAGGAAGCAAAAGAAATATTAAAAACTATTAAGAAGAGTAACGCAAAATAATGCACAATAAGAAAAATTTAAACCGTTGCTCAATATTCGACAAAATACTGAGGGGGTATCAAAAGCGATAAAACTTTAAAAAAAGAAAAAAAGAAGCCATCGCAGAACAAAGCATTGACGCAAACTCGCCCCCGCTGGCATCACGTATAAAAAACGTAACTGCTCGTGAGCGTTTCAGACGCGATACATACTATTTTGTAGGTCTTAGACCCAAAAGATAATACCTGCTGCTCTAAGCCTTCCGCAGTTTTGTTTCAGCAATGCAACTGCTCGTTTGAGTTTCCAAACTTAAACACAGCATACAGCATATCGCTGACCTTACCTCTTTTACATCTAAAAGATTGGCTCTAAAGTGATTTATTTTATTACTGATTTTTGCTATTGCTTTACTTCTTTTTGCTATTTTTGTAGGGTGGTTTTTTCACAGACTGCGTTCCACGCAATCAAAAAAAGACATTCGTTCTTCGATTAAACAAAAGGAAGTAAATAAAAAGGAAACACCATTGTAACTAAAAGCCCTGTCAATTTTCAAAGATTTAATAAAATAGCTTACCTTTGTGACTGAAAACTTTTACAACAAAAGAAGATGAACTACCACGATAGAATAAGAGAATTGACAAAAAATGTCCCTGTTGAGTTGGTTGACTTTAATCAACCGAGAGACCATGCAAGAACCCCAACTCAAGCATCTTCAAACTTTATAACAAATAAAGAGCAAGGTGATTGGGCAGAACATCTTGTCACAAGAGCAATAAATGAAACTTCAAATAATTTTGTTGCTGTCAAATATGGAAAATCTGATGATTTAGTGGCTGGCGAAGATGGTTTTGATACTTTTTATCAAGATTTTCAAACAGAACTTGATACTATTGGTAAAAGACCTGATTTATTGATTTTTAATAAAGCTGATTTTGACAAGAATTTAGGATATGATATTAGCCAAATACCTCATAACCAAATAACAGAATATGTAAAAAAAGCTATTGCTGGTATTGAGGTTCGTTCCAGTGCTTTTTTAATTGACCGTTACGAAGAAGCTATGCAAGTCAGAACTGCAAAGTTTACAGAAATTGCTTTGCTGACGAAAGATAAAATTCTTTCTGAATATTCTGATATATTGACACATCCATCAAGACAAAGTTATATTGACATATTAAATGGGATAACTACTAACACTTTAAATGTAACCGATTTTAGAGTGCCAAGTTGGAGTTCTTCTGAACGATTAATTCAAGTAAAAGACCTTTTTAGACAACTTAAATCAGCCATAAAAGAAATTCAAAAGAGAGATTATCTCTCCATAACGCCAAAAGTTGAAGACATAAAAGTTGTTTATAAATGGATAGAAACTTTTAATGTTCCACATTTCTATTTTCAAGTATTTTTTGATAAAGTTTACGGTATTTCTTTTGAGCAAATCCTTAGCATTATCTCTGACCCTGATAATGATGGTCTCATCTTTTCTGTCGAAACAGATACTAAAAATCAAAATAAGACAACTATAAAAATCAACTCAAAATCGGGAACGCCAATTGCGTCCAAAGTTGATGAACCATTACACGAAAGTGTAAGAAAAGAAATGGACAGAGGAAGGTTACTTTTTTATGTAACTTTCAAAGGTGGTACAGCATACCTCGATATTGATAATTTGAGGGCTATTTTAGGCATTAAAGAAAATGATTTCTGATGATAAAATTAAAGGAACATATAACCAATAATTCTATTGAAAATGAATATTCAAAATCAATTTCATTGGAACATCGTAAAAAATTTGCTCAATTTTTTACGCCATTCCCCATTGCGTCTTTAATGGCAAATTGGGTTTTGGGAAACGAATATTTGAAAACTGTTTTAGAACCAGCTTTTGGACTTGGTGTGTTTTCAAGAGCCATTCTAAACCATAAAGAAGATATTGAAATTAAAGGGTTTGAAGTTGATAAAACAATATTTGAACATGGAAAACAATATTTCTATGATACAGAAAATATAAATCTTATCTTACAAGATTATATGTATAATGATTGGCATAATAAATATGATGGCATTATTTGTAATCCACCTTATTTTAAGTTTCACGATTATGACAACAAAAATATAATAAAAGAAATTGAAACAAATCTAAAATGTAAATTGAACGGTTTCACAAATCTTTATACCTTATTTTTGTTAAAATCTATTCATCAACTAAGTCCCAATGGACGTTGTGCCTATATAATACCTTCAGAGTTTTTAAATTCAGATTATGGGAAATTAGTAAAAACGTATTTACTAAAAAGTAGAACATTAAAACACGTTATTGTTATAGATTTTGAGGAAAATATTTTTGACGATGCTTTAACAACAGCATCAATAATACTATGTGCTAATGATAATTTGACTGATAAGGTTCAATTTAGCAATATTCAATCCATACAAGATTTGAGTAAAATTGACCAATTAATAAATGACTATCCTAATATTTCTAAAACGGCACAAACTTACAATTATACAGAGTTAAACCCAGAAATTAAGTGGAAGGCATATTATCAAAAACAAAACAGTATTAAATTTAAAAATCTTATTCCATTTTCAACCTACGCCAAAGTAGTTCGAGGAATAGCAACAGGTTCTAATGATTTTTTTACTTTTAGTGTATCAAAATCTAAAGAATATTCAATTGATGAACAATTTTTATTACCTTGTATTTGTAAGTCATTAGAAGCAAAGAAATCATTTTTCACAACTTCTGACTTTGAAGAATTAAAAGAAAATGATAAAACTATTTTTCTATTAAATGCACAAAATTCAACGGATGAAGGTGTAATTAAATATTTAAGAAAAGGAGAAGCCGAAGGAATCGATAAAAAATTTCTAACTGCAAGTAGAACGCCGTGGTATGCCTTAGAAAACAGACCACCTGCACCTATTTGGGTTTCTGTTTTTAATAGAACAGGTTTGCGGTTTATACGTAATGAAGCAAATGTTTCAAATCTTACAACATATCATTGCATTTATCCAAAACAAACAACTTTATTTTCTGAAATTAAGATGGACTTATTATTTGCTTATCTTTTAACAAAGACAGCAAAACAAATTTTTGAAGATAATAGTCGTGAATATGGAAACGGGTTGCAAAAATTTGAACCAAATGACCTTAATAAAGGCATGATGCTTGATTTAGGACAACTGAACGAAACAGCAAAACATCAAATTCTGACTCTATATCAACAGTATAGAAATAAAGTTATAGAAAACAAAAATGGAGAAGACCTTATTAATGAAATAGACAAAATATTCGTTAATATCTTCACAGAAGAAGAAGAAAGGACATAAAAAAGTCAAAAATACTGAGGGGGGGCAAAATAAAGCCAAACAAGATGTTGAAAAAAAAATAAAAAAAGAAGACAGCAGGGAACACCGTGCTTACGCCAACCCGCCGCCAAAAGCCCACGCCCCGCTGGCATCAAGTATAAAAACGTAACTGCTCGTGAGCGTCTTCAGACGCGATACATACTATTTTGTGGGTCTTAGACCCGAGAGATAATACCTGCGGCATATAGTGTTCGATTGGATCTATATCCCTTACTTTCAGGAAATTACTGAGGGGTCTATTTCAATGGAAACAGACCCCTCAGTAATTTCCTCAAAAAGCGTAACTTTGTACAAAATTGATGACCGATGAAATTTGTAGATGTAAAACAAACGATGTGATTTTGCTGAACCCGTTCACAGCAATCAGTAAAACCTTAGATAGTTGTAAAAAAATCTAAAACATTTAAGGGAAATCACTAAAGTAGCTGAATTATCAAAATATACATAGATATTCTATAACCATTTATATTCTTTACTATGCAAAAATTTATTCTTACCACTTATTTTATTCTGATAACATTCTTAGCATTTACTCAAACTCAAGGTTCATTAGATGCCTCTTTTGGAACAAATGGTATAGTAAAATCGTCGCTTAGCAGTTTAAGCGATAGATCTACTGCAATTATAGAGCAAAAAGATGGAAAAATATTAGTTTATGGTCATTCGATTGACTTAGCAACCTTTACTGCTGTACCTAGTACTCAACTTGTTAGATATAATACCAATGGCACTTTGGACAGCACTTTTGGCATACTTGGGAAAGTAAATACCAAAAGTGATACTGCTGGCTATTATGGATTTGCTATTGCTTTACAATTGGACGGTAAAATAGTGGTAGCTGGTCTTCAGAATAATAATCTTTGTGTGATGCGGTATAATTCTAATGGCACATTAGACCTAAGTTTTGACAGTGATGGTATTGCAGTTTTAAAGATTCAAGGAAATGTATCAGAAGCACACACATTGGCTATACAACCCGATGGTAAAATTTTAGTTGCAGGAAGTATTGCTCTTTTCAACGCACCCAGTTCATATGCGTTCTTAGTACGTTTTAATACCAATGGTTCATTGGATAATACATTTAATTCGATTGGGTATGTAAAAAATATATTATCCAGTAATTCTATTGACGGTGCTTACGATATGGTGATTCAATCAGATGGCAAAATATTGATTTGTGGTTATAGTGTAGTTACTGAGACTACTGGCTACAATTACACATCCTTTGTTTATCGTTACAATACCAATGGCACTATTGATAACACATTTGGTGTTAATGGTGTAGCCAAACAGTCAAATTCACGGGCAACTTCTATAAAACTCATGAGTAATGGTAAAATGGTAGTTGGTGGATTAATATATGACAATGTAAGTTTTAATCCTATTTCCTCAAATGGCATATACAGATACAATGTTAATGGGACGCTTGACAATACATTTGGTACAAATGGTGTGGTAAAAAGCAATAGTGGGAAAGGTGCTTATGATATGGCATTACAGCGAGATTCTAAAATAGTGTTATTGAGTACCGATATTGCAACAGTTGGGCAAATAAATAGAGATATAGTCATTTCAAGATATACCGTAAACGGCATACTCGATACAACATTTGCAATAAAAGGAGTTGCAACAACAAAAAATGCAATAGGAATATCTGACCCACGCATAACATTACAGGCAGATGGTAAAATCTTGGTTTGTGGAGAAGTCAAAGAAAATAATAAATCAAATTTTACTGTTCTTCGATATAATAATAATATTGGCACTTCTGTAAAGTCAATAGAAACAACAGCAAAGGTTTCTGTTTACCCAAATCCATTTCAAAGTGATGTGAAAATCAAATTATATGATTTAGATGTTGAAAAACTTCAACTTAGAATTTCTGATGCCTTTGGACAAATAGTAGTAGTAAAAAACTATGAAAAGTTATATAAAGAGCATGATATTTCAATAAACTTAGAACAATTACCTTCTGGACTTTATTTCATTACTTTAAATTCTGATAAAATTTTTCAGTCGCAAAGTCTTTTAAAGTTGTAAATAACGTGAGTTCGGAGATTTAAACGTGCGACCTCTAACGAGGTCGGACAAGCAAATTATAATTATTTTCTACAAATATGTGATGCCTAACGGCATCATTTTGTGCATAAACGATGCTGTTAAGCATCGCATATTTGTAGAAAAGATAGAAAGAAACCCCTAAACGACCTCAGAGAGGTCGCACGTTTAAATCTCCGAACTCACGTTAAATAAGAAAATACTGATGTGCTAGAGACTCACCCCGCTGACACCAAATATAAAAAACGTAACTGCTCGTGAGCGTCCCCTGCTGTTCTAAGTCTTCCGCAGTTTTCTTTTAGCAACGCGGCTGCTCGTTTAAGTTTCCAATTAAGCCATTTTATCCTTGCGATTACTTTTTTTGTTCTACCTAAAAGATTGGTTCTTAAGTAATTTATTTTAGTGTCGCTTTTTACTATCGCTTTACTTTTTTTTGCTATTTTTGCGTGTCTGTTTTTTCATATACTGATTGGCAATCAATTAAAAACACATCAATTATTTTATCTATTTTGAGTTCAGGGAACTTTTGAAACATAATATAAAGATGCATTAGCTCGTCTACTATATACAATTTATAAATCTTATACTTGATAATTCTTTAATTCCTAAAAATATGGAGCTACTAAAACCTTTTAGAAAAAATTTTAAGCTTACGTTATTGACAATAGCTATTTTAATAAGCTTTAAAGGACAATCTCAAAACATCAGTTGGCTTCGACAAGGCTTACACACACAAGCAACAGATAACAGCCTATCTACTGGCGTTGCAACGGATTCATTAGGTAATATCTATATGGTAGGTTATTTCAAAAGTAGCATTTCATTCGGCACTACCACTTTAGTTAGTGCAGGAAATTACGACATTTTTGTAGCTAAATATGATGCAATGGGTACTTTCCAATGGGCAAAAAGAGCAGGCGGTACTGCTGACGATCAAGCTTTTGGCATTGCTGTTTCTGGAAATTCTGTGTATATCACGGGCTACATCCAGAGAACAGCCAATTTTAATACACCATCTGTTACGGGTAGTAATGAAATTGTAGGCATTGGTGGCGAAGATATTTTTGTGGCTAAATACGATATTTTAGGGACTTTTCAATGGGCAAAAAGAGCAGGTGGTATCAGTACGGATATTGGTTATGCTGTTTCAGCGACCAGTTCATCGGTTTATATTTCAGGGACTTTTTTAATCGCGGCTGATTTCAATTCACCTTCTGCTACAGGTATTAATGAAGTCAAGAGCGCCGCTTTTAATGATGCTTTTGTAGCTAAATACGATGCTTCTGGCAATTTTCAATGGGTCAGACGTGGGGGTGGTACAGGTAGTGATCTAAGTTATGGTGTTTCTGCTGTTGGTAATGCTGTTTATATAACAGGTTTCTTCGGCTCAACAGCTAATTTTAATAACCCTTCTGTTACTGGCAGCAATGAAATTAAAAGTACGAATGACCTAACAACAGATATTTATATTGCAAAGTATGATGATGCAGGTATTTTTAAATGGGCAAAAAGAGCAGGTGGTAACAGAAATGATTTAGGGTATGGCATCGTTGCTTCTGACAATGCTGTTTATATAACGGGAGACATACAAGTCCAAGCTGATTTTAATACGCCATCTGATTCGACGCGTAATGTTATCACAACGGCTGGGGGAAGTCAAGATATGTTTGTTGCGAAGTACGATAACAATGGCATTTTTCAGTGGGCAAAGAGGGCAGGCAGTGATACCCTTGATAGAAGTATTGGCATTGCTCTGACAGGCAATGCTGTTTATATTTCTGGATATTTTAATAAAACAGCCAATTTTAATTCACCTTCTGCTACGGGCAATAATGAGATTGTGAGTGCTGGTTTGGAGGATATTTTTATTGCCAAATACGATAATTTAGGGACTTTTAAATGGGCAAAAAGAGCAGGCGGTGTTGCGAGTGATATAAGTGCAAGCATTGCGGTTTCGGCTAAGTCAAAATTAGTATTTACTTGTGGTGTGTTTTCTGGCATCGCTAATTTTAATACACCCTCTGCTTCGGGTAGTAATGAGCTCAACTCAACTGTTAATTTAGGCAGTGCATATTTGGCTGCTTACAGCGACATCCTTTTATCTACTCATGCCCCCCTTTCTTTGAATACTAAAACAAGTATTCGACCTACAATTACTGAGGGGGTTGTCACTGTTACGAATCAAGAAGCTCGTATAGATAGAATATCTGTTTTTAACCCATTTGGACAATTGATTTTATCTTCCATAAGCAACAATCAGATAGATTTAACTGATCTACCTGCGGGTATTTATTTAGTACAAGTACAAGCGGGTAATGATTTAACAGTAAAAAAGGTTTTTAAAAAGTAGATTATTTGCGTTTTATAAAACTTTGCCTACTGGCACAAGGAATAAACGCTGGTATGATATATATGCCCGCTGCTCTAAGTCTTCCGCAATTTTCTTTTAGCAATTCAGCTGCTCGTTTAAGTTTCCAAACTTAAACACACCATAGGACATGTTTCTGACGTGCCTGTTTATACTGAGGGGGTAAAATGAGCATCGTAAAACATAAAAAAGAAAAAACACGCGAACTAATAAGCCTGTGACTGATGACTTGTCAACCACAGGCTTATTTTGTTTATTCAATATCTCGCTGTTTTCCCTATCCATAAAGCACCGTTTTTTGTATCAACTTTCTTTAGACGTTGTTGGTCAAAGAGCTGGTTCAATACCTGTTTGGCTTGTTCGGTTGATGTGTCTGATAAAACAGCGAATTCTTTTGTTGTCAAAGTTGGATAGTGATTAAAAAGCGATTGGGGTGTTTTGTCATACGTTTTTTTAAGTGCATCCACAGCCAAGGCTCTTATATTGCGTTCAAATTGTTCATAAGGTTTTACACCATACAATGTCAATTTATTGCCTTGTTCGTCCATAAAAAAGAGCGTCGGAAAACCCCGTACACCCAATTGGCGCGCTAAGTTTAAGTCGTTTTGAAAATCCAATTTTGCTTTTCCATCCATATCTGTTTTCAATTTAAGGGCATCTAAACCGACTTCCAAGGCTGCTTTTTCTAAATGTTCCCACTTTGTGATGTTCTTTTTTTCTAAAAAAACCATTTCTCTGATACGCCTCAGAAAAAGAACAGCCTTTTTATGGTCTTGGATTTCAGCCGCTTTGAAGGCAATAGAAGGAGGGAAAGAGGAAGACAAAGGATCTTCCAGCCAAACATCGCCATCAATGGGCATATCGTAATAAACGCTCACTTCGTCCCAATGGTGGGCCACATCAGAAGGCTTTGAGATGCCACCACTGTTGTAAGACCAATCGGGCAACAGACCGCCCATGTGATATGTTATATCTACAATATCCCCAAATTCTAATTTCAGTTTTCGCAATTGTGGTTCGATACCCCAACAAGACGAGCAAATAGGATCTGTGAAATAGATGATACGAACAGGCTTTTTGTCAGCCGTCAATTTGAGATCGGATGCCGATAAAGAAGTATCGGGGATTTCACATACACCCGTTTCGGGGTCGCACAATAAAAGGTTGCTTTTTTGTACTGTTGTCATTTTAATATCATTATTTTGTCCGTTGCAACCACCACTCACGAAGAGTAAAGACGCAACTAATGTTTTTAGGAAAAAATTATTCATTTCAGTAATTTTGGGCAAAGTTAGAATGCTTAATTATCGTTCACAATTAGTCAAAAAAAGATGACTACAAAAAAACTTGACAATATGGAACAAGGCTGTCCTGCCGAAGGGCTGTTGAAACTACTATCGGGCAAATGGAAACCACAGATTTTTAGGTTAGCTCTGGAAAAACCCATCCGTTTCAACGGTTTGTTGAGAGAATTGCCACAGTCGAACAAACAATCCATCGCTGTTGCTTTGAAAGAATTAGAGGAACAAGGTCTTTTGGATAAAATCACAATCAGGCAAAAACCTTTGCACATTGAATATACGTTGTCAGAAAAAGGAAAATCTATGATACCTATTTTTAAACAGTTGGAGCAGTTGTCGCTCTGACTACTGAGGGGATTGAGCGGGTGCCGACTTCCAAGCCGATTTATTTAGAAGATAAACGATAAATTGTTTAATACAAAAAATGATATTTTGCATGAGATTCAAAATACTAGCATACTTATTATTAATCCAAGTTGTGCTTTTTGGACAAAAATTTGAAAGAAAAGTACCGAATTTTAGTTGGCAAATCACTAATAAAAAATTACTAATGAATTTATTGAGTTTAATATAAACGCTCTAATTACTGAGGGTTGGATGATAACAACAGAAACTGATACATCAGAATTTGCAATTCCATTACGTATTGAACTAAAGAAACAAGATAGCGTTTTAATGAAAAAAATTGAAATAACTCAAATAAAAGGAGAAAAAACGTACAATACAAAATTACAAAAGAATATAGGAGGTTTTAAAATAGAAACAACACAAGGTAATGTAGAATATCGAATCAAAATATTTTTAAAAAGTATAAAAAAGCCAATCAAAATATCGGGCTCAATTGCCTATTGGGTGTTATGTGAAGATGCTGCTACACCGCCTAGTGAACAAGCTTTTACACTTTATTTCTGATTTGTACTATGAATTTCACAAAATTAGTAGTCAGTGTATTTTATGCTGACCTTTCAGAAGGGCTGAAATTATTTGTTGATTGTCTCCAATTTTCAATCGGACATCAGGATTTGAATGCTTCACAACCTTATTGTGTGCTAAAAAAAGATGAAATTAGCATTATGCTTTTCCAAGATGAACAATTGGCTAAAGAACACAATCCAGAATTAAGGCTTGTGACCAATAATATTGAAGAAGTGTATGCAAAGATATCCGCATCACACCCTCATCTGCTTCACCCCAATCTTAACAAAGTTACACTAAGGCCTTGGGGTGCAAAAGAGTTTGCCATAGTTGACACTCAACTTGGGATTAGATTTCAAGAGTGGTAACAAGCGTTTTTTACCGTTTGAGCGGTTGTTTGGTTTGACTTTTTGATTGCTGCTGGTTTATATCGTAGTCCATAGACTTAGGATTTTGGAATTGGACAGCTATTTTATAACTTTTGTTGATGTTTCTGACCATGGGTTGGAGCATCATATTCATGACTTCTTGCGCCCTTACTTGCGATTTTGTGAAAATATCACTCTTCATAGCATCTTCACGAAATGCTTGACGCAGTTTATTGACATTGTCATTGAAATCTTGTGATGTCAAATCACGCATCAAACCAATATCCAAGTTCTCAACTTTAGGATAGACTTCATGACTCAAAATCTGAGGCTGTGGCAAAGTGACAATCACGGTTTTGTTGCGATCGTCTACATTAATACTAAAATAGTTCTGCAAATTGAAGCCTACTTTCATAATGCTCATCGCTACGATTTCCAGCTCCGTAGTGGACACATTATAACCCAATAGCTTTGAGGCATTTTGTATGCGAATACCTTTTTTATCTTTTACTTCCATCACAGCCAACTCCGTGATGGCACGTTCTACCCGTTCTTTCATAAGATTGTGCGCTCTTGAAAAATCACGAATAGCGGCTGTTTCTTGCAAACGTTTGACAAGTGGACGCAACCCCTCAGTAAGAGCGATGCCACAAGGTGTTTCGATGGCTTTGCCATTCACGGCCAGTTTACCATCTTGTGTTTTTAGGATAGTGCCAATGATATTGGTAATAAAAAAACAAGTGTATTTGGAAGCAACTTCGTTGAGCAAATCAACGGCGTTGCTTGATTCGTTTTCGTACCAAGTTTGATACGTTTTATTGGTTGAATCACCCAAACTAATAAAATCATTAAAATACATCTGACGAATAGAAGGGTGCATTTTACGGTACTCATTGACAGCAGCAGCTTTTTGTGGCTGTGTCAAATTCATACGATTGGCAACATGAACCACTAAATTGGTATTAAAGTCAAGTATCAATTGGTCAAATTCATTTTTGTAGCGTTGTGGATTGGATAGAATCTCCAATGTTTTCTGATTGTCCAATTGCATTTTGAAATCGGAAGGTACATATGTCACTTGCATCGCACGAGGAATGGTACTGACGACTTCTTCATCGCCATTGAATGCTTTGAACAATAAAAAACCTGCCGCACAAAGCAAGGTAAAAAGTAATAATTTTTTCCCAAATGTTACTTCTTCCGACCCCTCAGTATGAGGGCGATTTTTATCACCTGCCATTATTGATTGTTAGTTGAATTAGTGAATATTGATTCAATACTTCGGTAATTTTTTAGCTTAAAACCGGGGCTTCGCTGCCGAAAAAAGGGGAAATGTATTGAAGTTTTAATTTTTTGTAAGTTCGGGCTTATTTAGTGATGTTATGCACTATACAGGTTAAGCACTGTTTTTTGCTACGCAAAAAAAGCGTACAATAAAAAGAATCTATCAGACCGAAGTTAGTTTTCCCATCGCAAGCGATTGAAAAACTAACTTCGGTCTAAAAAAAATAGTTTCGTAGTACGTCTTTTTTGCGTAGCAAAAAACAGTGCGTAACCTGTAGCGTAACATCAGTTACTTATATTTCGACACAACTTACCCTTGCATTTCGCGCATATAGACGATAAAGTCAGTAGATGGAATAGGTGCAATATTCAATTGTCGGCACATCATCACCAATTGTCCTCTATGAAAAGTAGAATGATTCATACAATGATGAATCATATCTCTGATGCATTGGATGTGATTTTGATTGCCTGTTAGAGTCGTAAAAGTTCGTTTGTCTCGTAGATTTGGTGCTGCTTGCTCAATGACTACTTGCAAAAAAGCTTCGGAAGTTTTCAAAACAATATCCAACACATCGCTATTAGAACCTTCAAAGTGTTTAGAAGGAAAACTCGTTGGAGAATGACCGTTTAAGCGTTCAATCCAGAGTGACTCTGCATCCCAAATATGCAAAAGTGTTTCTCGAATTGAAGGAAAACTGTTAACAATCGGTTGGGAAATTAAAGTGTTGTCAATGGTTCTGAAAAGAGAAATAAGTCTCGAATTAGCCCATAAATTATAACGGGCGTACTCTACCAGCATTTGTTTCATAATAGATTGGTTCGGTTAAAGTTAAAAATAGTAAGTTAGATTAAAAATCGCGGACCAAATTTATGGCAATTTTATTAAAGCTCTCCCAAAGTTAAATTAATTTTGCGCTATGTTGTATGAACAAACCACTATTAATTGTCGCGGACAACTGCTTGAATTGACTTCCCCCATCGTCATGGGTATCATAAACGTTACGCCCGATTCGTTTTATGCCGATAGTCGTGCACCCAACGTCCTTTCACTTTTAGAACAAGTTGAGCTTCAATTGACTGAGGGGGCTGCTATTATTGATGTTGGCGGCATGTCCACACGCCCAGGCGCAGAAATGATTAGCGAGATTGTGGAAATGAACCGCATTTTGCCTGCCATTCGCGCCATTTCGAGGGCATTTCCTGAAGCTATTATCTCTGTTGACACCTTTCGAGCTTCTATTGCTCGCGCTTGTGTCGAAGAAGGCGCACATATCATCAATGATGTGTCGGGTGGTTGTTTAGATGAGCAAATGTTTGCGACTGTTGCTGAATTAGGTGTTCCATACATACTCATGCATATGCGCGGAACACCTCAAACTATGTCTCAATTAACAGACTATGAGGATATTGCGCTCGACCTGTTAGACTATTTCATTGAAAAGGTAGGCATACTGAGGGGGTTAAAAGTCAAAGACATTATACTCGACACAGGCTTTGGTTTTGCTAAAACACCTGAGCAAAGTTTTGAATTGTTGGCAAAACTTTCGGTTTTTCAAATCCTTGAATGCCCTATTTTAGTAGGATTATCACGAAAAGGTATGATCTGGAAGACGCTCGGAGTAGAGCCTAAAGACTCTCTGAACGGCACAACCGCGGCTCATATGCTTGCACTCCAAGGCGGCGCAAAAATCCTTCGCGCACACGATGTGACAGCAGCTTTAGAAGCGATAAAAATATTTGAAGCCTACAAAAAACACACAAAACATGACTGTAACAATATATGAGTGTAATAAAATTGCAAAAAAATTGTAGCAATTCTCCTGTAAGACCAGTAATTTGCCTTCTTTTTTCAAACATACTTTCCTATCATATATACCAAACTGGGTTTTCATCTCTTGAGAGAGCTTCACTTTTAGGATTTTGGTTAGAATGCTATCAATAAATCATTAGCAACTTTTTGTTTGATAGTGATTTACGCATGAGCTAATCATAATATTTGGCATTTTCATGTAAAAAAAGCTAAAATCCTACCAATTCGTCATTAGACATACAATTGTAATTGAATTGTTGAAAGGTTGATTTAAAAGAAATACCTCAATCAAAGTATTTTTACAAATTAGTGGTATAAATTATCTTTGATTAAATTTTTTTTTTTATAATTTTACCTTCCAAAATATTAGGTACACAACAATCATAAATCTTAACAGAAAGTTGGAATATTTAAGTGAAGATACCATAAAGCGAGCGGCTTTAGCGTTTATGAAAACGTATTACAAGTTCCGACCACGCAATGGCGAAACTGTCATTCAGTACGATAGGGCACACGCATCAGGTGTTGTCGTTGATGGGCATCTCACTTTCCCAAAAGAAGATGGCAGCCCTTTTGTTGCGACATTTGAAGCGACATCTTTAAGTTCAGCAGCAGAAGTTCTTTTCCGTTTACAAAAAAAACAATTGCAATGGGATGCTATCGCCATTGGTGCAGTTGTTACAAGTGTTATTGTTTTTTGCCTTTGGATACTTGGTTTATGGTCAGTTGGTGGCGAAAACTGGGTTTTTAGTGTCATTTTAGTGCCGATGCTCTTTGTTTTATCATTTTTGGGTTTCCAAATGATCAATCGTACTTCTGGACGCTATCGTTATATTTATGCCATTGAACAATTCAAACAATATCATGCCGATGAGCAATGGATAGCGTTGGGTCATGATGTTTTTCCAGACCCTTTAGATGCTAACTTTAATGAATTGAAACTCCAATGTGTCAAAAATGGCTTTGGTCTGATGACAATTGACAAAAACGAATACGTAAATTTGTTGATAACACCTGCTCGTGAAGAAGTATTTGGTAATAAAAGAAAAGCTTTGAAATTTGAAGAATCCGCTTTTGCCAATTCAGGATTGCAGAGACTTAATTCAGCCAGCTTAGAGCGTTTTGCCCGCCCATTTTTAAATCAAATCCTTGTTACTTCTATTGCTCTTCTGGCATTGGGCGGATTATCCTATCGTTCGTGGCAGCTTCGCCCTGTTATTACAGTTACGAACTCAAAAGTGTATCGTGATTCTATGGCTGCTTTGGCTCTCCAAATGGAAAATAAGAAAGAAGATGAACGGTACTTACTTCAAAAAAACGATGTGATAAAACCTGATCCCAATCCTCAGACTTATGATGCCGCAACCGTCAGTATTCCAACCGAACAAAACAATGTAGGATTGTATGTTTTTACAATTCCTGATGGCTATATTTCATATGAATGTGAGCGTATGGACATGCACGGGACAAAATACGTGGTGCAAGACCTCACTTTCGCAAATTTTAGTGATGCCAAACGACGCATTGAGCATTTAAAAACTTATGGTTTAATCACAAATGCAATATCTCTTGGTTGTACAACCAGTAGTTCACCCAAACAGGGTTATTGTGTCTATTACGAAGTCATTTTCAATGAAGAAAAAGCAGCCAACAGCAAAGCTCTCCAAATCAAAAAAGAGCTGGAACGATTGCAACTCAACCATGATTTTATAAAAATCAGAGTGCTTAATTTTCAAAATTTTTAGGAAAAAACGATTCTTATCATTAAAAATGACCAACCATTAATCATTATTCTCGCTACTTTGTGGTGTTACGCCACCAATGCAGTAGTTACTACAACTTGACGCAATTTAGTATGCCAATTATTGACAAATCTACCTATAAGCCACCTCATTATTTTCGGAACACACATCTTAATACACTTTATCCTGCTATTTTCAGAGCCGTTAAAAACGTTGATTTACAACGTATTAGAATCAATACACCAGATGGTGACTTCTTTGATGCAGATTGGTCTTATGCACACAATAGTGACACACCGAGCCAACGTTTGCTTGTCTGTATTCATGGTTTAGAAGGTCATGCACGCCGTCCATACATGGCAGGTATGATGAAACGATTTAATACTGAGGGGTATGATGCTGTTGGATTAAATATGCGCGGATGCAGTGGCGAAGACAACCTTTTGCTTGCAAGTTATCACAGTGGTTTTACCAAAGATATAGCTTTTTTTGTAGATAAAATTGTCGCCGAAAAACATTACGATGAGATAGTTATAGTTGGTTTTAGCGTTGGTGGCAATATAGTACTAAAATATGCTGGTGAGAAAGGGAAAAATATATCCCCCAAAGTGAAAAAAGTCATCGCTTTCTCTGTTCCTTGCGACCTCGAATCAGGCAGCATTGAGTTTGAAAAGCCACACAATCGGTTCTACCAATGGCAATTCTTAGTAACTCTCAAACAAAAAGCAAAAGCCAAATACAAAAAATTTCCAGGAGCGTTCAATATTGAAGAAGCCTTAAAAGCCAAGTTTTTCAGACAATTTGATGACCATTTTACAGCTCCTGTCAATGGATTCAAAGATGCTATTGACTATTGGCACAAAGCGAGTAGCCTACCCTACCTGTCTAACATTTGTGTTCCAACTCTTTTGGTCAATGCAACAAATGACACATTTTTAGGAAAAACATGTTTCCCTATTGACGTTGCAGAAAAAAGTAGTCATTTTTACCTCGAAATGCCTCAATCAGGAGGTCATCTTGGTTTTATGTCGCCTGATACTGAGGGGTATCTTTGGACTGAAAATCGAGCTATAGATTTTGTTTTAAGATCCATTTAAAATATATCTTGCTTCTATTCGTCATAAAAAATACAACTTTTTAGACGAAACGCTGTTTAGACAAAGCATTAAATCTCTCTAATACTACGATGTATCCTTGCAAACAACTTATTCACGGCATTCAAGTTAAGCCTTCAATTAAAGCACACAACGGCTTAACTATCAATGATTTTCAAATAAAATACTATAACAGCATCTGTGAAATAATGACAGAAAACTCTTCGGCATTGAGTGATTCTGACGATTTTTTCTTAAATGCAAACTATCTCCAGTTTATAGAAAATAACCCACCCAAAGACTTCACCTTCTGTTATTTAACCTTTGAACAAAATCACAGAATGGTGGGCTTTATGGCTTGCCAAATTAAGTATTTCAGTGCCGCTCAAAGTCTCAATTTCGAGCAAAATGAGAACAAATCTCTTCCTTTTAAAAAATGGTTAGCTGAAAAAGTAGCATACAATACACTCATTGTTGGCAATTTAATGCTCACAGGTGATCATTCATTTTTCTTTAAGAAAGACACGTTGAATTTTGATGAAAAGAAACAGCTTTTTACTGAGGGGGTCAATTTTGCAAAACAAAAACTGGCGGATCAGGGCACAAAAATCAACGCTGTATTCATCAAAGATTTTGAATTGGGTTCTGACAACCACCGCTTGATACAATCTTTGGAAGATTATAATGAATTCCAAGTTGAGCCTAATTTTGTGTTTAACTTACGCAAAGAATGGCAAAATTTTGATGATTATCTTGATGCACTCAGCTCCAAATATCGTGTCCGCGCCAAAAGAGCTTTCAAAAAACGGCAAACACTTGAGTTCAAAGAGTTTAACGTTGAGCGTATTATAGCTTATAAAGACAGAATCTATACGCTTTATGAACAGGTTTGCAGCAATTCAGCTGTCAATTTGATACAATTAAATCCCAACTATTTTGTCAATTTAAAGAATGAGTTTGAAGATGATTTCAAACTTTTTGGGTACTTAAAAGACAACCAATTACTTGGTTTTTTTACGACCCTTCGCAATGGAGAAGAGTTAGAAGCCCATTTTTTAGGTTATGAGATGAGCCAAAATGCGCCTTATCAGATTTATTTGAATATGCTTTTTGAAATTGTAAAACAAGGCATTGACACCCGAGTGAAGCGTATTGTCTTTGCTCGTACTGCCCACGAAATTAAGAGTTCAATCGGTGCTGAAGCTATTGAAATGTCACTTTTTTTTAAACATGAAAATTGCTTATTCAATCATGTTTTACCTTTGACTTTACCCATTTTAAGCCCCCGAGAGAAATGGACACCTCGTCAGCCATTTAAGTAACTGATGTTACGCGAATAAATAATTACTCACTGTTTCGCACTACGTGCAAAAAACGTGCATTGAAATTCTTTTTTTAGACCGAAGTTAATTTTTGAATCGCTTGCGATTCAAAAATTAACTTCGGTTTGATAGATTTTTTTCTTGTACGCCTTTTTTGCGAAGCAAAAAACAGTGAATAACCTACACCGTGCGTAACATCAGTAAGTAACATACAAAAAAGCGGCAAATTTCAATTGATTTGCCGCTTTTTTTGTATGCTATCCTGCTTCATATTTACTTACCAAACATCGGTCTTTCTTTTTTCATAATAGCAGCGACAATCAGCGACAAGATGGCTACAACTATCCCAGCACCAAATAAACCTGTGACAATAGACAATGGAGAACTCAAACTTTGCCGCTGTTTTTCAATAGCCTCATCCAATTTATCCTCAGGCATACCAAATTTTTCCATCATTGTTCGTGTCGTTTCCAATTGTGCATCCATAGCCGAAGGGCTGATAAAATTCATGTATATATAATTGAAAATCAGAACAATGACTGTTGATAAAAGACCAATCATGAAAGCTAAATAAAAAGCTCTTTTGAAAGTCATAAAACCGTCTAACTCTTGATCACGATGTTCGCGCAGAGCAAAAACATATAAAGCGATACTAACACCAAAACTCAAAGCGGTATATAAACCAATAACTACTCCGCTTTGATTCATAATACCTGAAATTTGATTAAGTAATTGGAAAACAATGCCCACAAGAGCCGATATAAGCCCCCACTTTTTGACATTCGCCCAAATTGATACGTCTTTTTCTGATAGAGGTGATTGTACGTCGTCTAAAATTGCCATGATTTCTTTTTGATTTAATGATGAAAAAATTTTGTCCTTCGTCATATTCATATTGACAAACGAAAGTAGTTTACTTTTTTTAGTTACCAACAAAATATAAGATAAAAAACGATAATTTTCGGATTAGCTTATAACAATAAACGACGGATGCGCTGCAAACAAAAAGGGTGATTTTTTTCAAAACCACCCTTTTCTTTCAGTTATAAACCACTATTATTTCAATGAAGTTTTTCCATTATTGACAACGCCTAAAACAGCCCCCCTCAGTATGCGACCTATCAGAGGGGAGTTTTTTGATTTTGAATGAATGTCTTTTTCTGTAAAAGCCCATTTTTTTTCAGTGTCAAAAAGGGTCAAATTGGCTTTAGCACCTTCTTTGATTTTAGGCAATTCTAAACCCAAAACTTGGCGTGGCTTGATGGCTAAAAATTGAACTAAATCATTGATTGTTAAATTTTTACTCAATGTTTCATTCAAAATGCCAAAAGTTGTTTCTAAACCAATTGCCCCAAAATCGGCATAAGGAAACTCTAAATTTTTGCCTTCTTCGTCAATCGGTGT
The DNA here is from genome assembly GCA_016787525.1 of Saprospiraceae bacterium. Lineage (GTDB taxonomy): Bacteria > Bacteroidota > Bacteroidia > Chitinophagales > Saprospiraceae > JAAFJT01. The sequence goes on from JAEUUP010000155.1 coordinate 34,548, forward strand.
ATGATTAGTGGTCACAAAATCAATCGTTCCATCTTTCAAGCCTTCAATCAAGGCATGACGATCATGCTCTTCGCGCAAAGGCGGCATCACTTTGAAGTGCGTATCGAACCCCCTCAGTACATCGTCTGTAAAACACAAATTTAAAGCTGCAACACTTGCAGTCACGCGCAAACCTTTGGCTTTGCCTTCGCGCACCAACTCGACAGCACGAGCCGTTGAAATATTGTGAAAATGAAGCCGCGAGTCAGCATATTCTACCAGATGCAAATCACGCTGTATCATCAATTCCTCAGCCATCGAAGGTATGCCCGACAAACCCAATGAGGTCGAAACTTCCCCTTCATGGATTTCGCCATGTGGTGCAATCGTCTTGTCATTCGGACGATTGAATACCAATCCATCGAAAATTTTGGCGTATTGCAACCCCCTCAGTAAAAGCCCAGAATCTTGAACGGATTTTCGTCCATCGCTGAAAGCCACTGCACCTACTGAACGCATATCGAGCATTTCAGCTAAATCCTTTCCTTTACAATCAACTGATAACGCACCAATAGGTTCAAAATCAATGATATTTGATTGTGTTCTATTTTTTATATAAAGAATCTCAGATTTAGAATGGATGGCTGGCTCTGTATTCGGAAATGGTGCTAATCCTGTGAAACCACCAGCGGCGGCGGCTTGAGCTACCGATTCAAGGTCTTCGCGATGCTCAAACCCAGGGTCGCCTGTTTGCGTACCAACATCGAACCAACCGATTGATACACAGGCATTGGGTTGTTCAAATATTTTTACCCCCTCTTCCAAAAGAGTTCCTTGAACAGTATCTGTCTCGATCTGAGTATCAATTTTTACAATTTTACCATTTTTAATGAAAATATCGCGGATTTGACCGTCTAAATCGGGTTGATTGGGTGAAACGATGCGGATGTTTCGCAGAAGAAGTTGAAGCATAAGTTGTCTTTTTGGGGCGCAAAGTTAGAAAACTTGACGCAAGATTAAAACTTGCGTCAAGTTAAATCTATCAAATACGTTTTAGAATTTCTTCGCCGATCGCATCTGTTCCTAAAATCATGTTTTTGGGCGTATTCGCATCAGCGATGTCGCCTGTACGGAAGCCTGCTTTCAGAACTGCATCAACTGCCGCAATTATCGCTTCTGACTCTTCTTTCATACCAAAAGAAATGTCTAACAACAAAGCCGCAGACAAAACCGAAGCCATCGGATTGGCTACGCCTTTGCCTGTGATGTCGTGCGCCGAGCCGTGAATGGGTTCGTAAACACCTGTGCTATCACCCACCGAAGCCGATGCCAACATACCCATCGAACCAGCAATTTGTGAAGCTTCATCGGTCAAAATATCGCCAAATAAATTGCCTGTGACGACAACATCGAAACGTTTTGGATCTTTGATGAGCAACATCGCCGCCGCATCAACGAATTGGTGTTCCAACTCCACATCTGGATAATCTTTGGCAACTTCCAAAACCGTTTCACGCCATAAACGGCTGTTTTCCAATACATTCGCTTTGTCAACTGACATCACTTTTCTACGACGTGTACGGGCGGCTTCAAAAGCTTTGCGGGTAATGCGTTCTACCTCATAGCGGTGATAACCTGCAATATCGTAAGCGTAAGTATTTTCTTCATTACGTCCTTTTTCGCCGAAATAAATATCGCCTGTCAATTCGCGGAAAAATAAAATATCGGCCCCCCTCAGTATTTCGGGTTTGATACTCGATGCTTCGAGCAATTCATCGAATAATTTGATAGGGCGTAGATTGGCATACAAACCCAATTCTTTACGCATTTTCAGAAGACCTTGCTCCGGGCGCACTTTAGCTGTTGGATCGTTGTCGTATTTTGGATGACCAACTGCACCAAATAGGACTGCATCCGAAGCCTTCATTTTTGTCAATGACTCCTCTGGCAATGGGTTGCCTGTCGCTTCAATCGCTGCATGACCAATCAGAGCTTCGTCATAGACAAACTCGTGACCAAATTTTTCTGCAATTTTGTCTAAAACCTTTTTACCTACGGCAGTTACTTCCTGCCCAATACCGTCGCCGGGGACGATTAAGATGTTTTTCTTTGCCATAATTTTTATTAAAAAGAACGATTATACTGAGGGGGGATATGGATAAAAAATTGATTTGAATTTAAAGACGGAGAAGTTTCTGATTTTAAAGACGGAGAAGTTTCAAACTTCTCCGTCTTGTATTGTGTTGTACCTAAACTTTTTCCAAAGGTAAATGTGGCTGTACGGGTAACTTTATGATTATCGAATCGCCTGTATTTATAACTCCGCCCTGTAGAACAATGCCCATAATACCTGCTTTGCGAATCAAATTACCCTCTGCATCTCGGTCTAAAACCGCTTTCAGCAAACCATCTTGGATACCGTTGATTTGACTACAAGGATTCCGTAAACCCGTCACTTCCACAACCGCCGTTTCGCCAATATGCAAATGTGTACCGCGTGGCAAAGCTAATAAGTTTATGCCTCGTGTCGTGATATTTTCGCCCATTCGTCCTGCGGCAACTTCAAATCCCTTCTCTCCTACTTCATCGAACAATTCGCTGTGTATCAAATGGACTTGGCGCAAATTCGGCTGTGTTGGGTCTTTCGCCACTCTCGAACGGTGTTTGACGGTTTCGCCAGCATGTGCATCGCCCTCTACGCCCAAACCTTTGACCAAAGTGATGGACTCTTGATTGAATTTTTGCATGGTGTGCGTAGCACTTTTACTGACTGCGATGACTTTTCCGTTCATTTTTTATCAAAATACTGAGCAGGTGATTTATGATAACTAATTAATTTTAAAATCATTATATCTATTTTTTTTCATCACGAATTTCACAAATTGCATAATTTTTTTCAATTTTTTAAAAGCTTTTTCATTGCTGAATAGCCAGATTTCAGATTATCTTCAGTTGTTTTTTTATTTTCTTTATCAAATCTTAAATCATCACTCTGGGCATAAAAAGCCATTACCGCTTTATCAATCCATTCTATCATTTCTTTATCTATGCTTTTACCATTGTGTATATCACCATTGACTAAGAAACATAGTGAATATAAAAAATAACGTTCTGTGACAATTTATGTGTTTTAGGCTTTATAAGCAAAACACCGCGCTTTGAAGTGTTCAAAATTAGTCATATTGAAAGTAAACCTTTTGACAGTTCTAAGTAAGTTATTATTGCCCTCCGTACAGGCATTAGAAA
>JAEUUP010000121.1 GCA_016787525.1 Saprospiraceae bacterium
AAATCTAAAAGGCGGAGTTGGTAAATCAACAATCGCTGTTAATCTTGCCGCAGCCTTTACCCAAAGGGGTAAATCCGTTTGTATTGTAGATACCGACTTAAAGCAACATTCCGCCCTTGAATGGGCAGGGAGCAGGGGAGAGGGCAAAGCAACCATTCAGGTTTTTGCCGTAGAACCTAAACAGGTCAATTCAACTATGTTGAAAGACTTAGAAAAAAAATATGACCTGATAATCATAGATGGAACGCCCCATTTATCGGAACTTGCCACAAGGACGATTTTAACCAGCGATATTATTCTCATTCCTATTCTGCCAAGCATCTTTGATTTTAGAGCCTTTGAAACGTTTTTTGAACTTCTCAATGAGTTGAAGGAAACCAAAAAGAGCGAAGGTTTAGGCAACATTGAAGCCTATATTGTGATGAACAGGGTTAATGAAAAAACCAATGTTTCAAAAGAAATCATAGAAGGCTTAAAAGCCTATGAAATCCCTTTATTAGAAGCCCGAATTTCCAGCCGCACCGCCTATGCCGACAATGCCACAGACGGGCTTGGAGTAGTGGAGGGGAAGGACAAGAAGGCAAAAGAAGAATTTAACAAGTTTGCAGACGAAGTAGAAAAGATAATTTTCAATTATAAAAAGTGAAAAGGTTATGAGTAAGAAAGGCATTACACCAAAAAAGACAATAGACCCGATTGATAAAATCGTCAGTCAGAGGGAGCAGGAGCAAATCCAAGATGCCATACACAGGGTTGCTTTTAATATGCCAAAATACATTTATGATATAGTCCAGCCGAAAGCCAAAAAGCAGGGCTTGACCATGACCAACTATATTATGACCCTGATACGGAAAGATATAGGAGAGTTGTAAAATAATCGTATAACAATTGTATTATTTGCAACTAAAAAGCGTAAATATGGAACACTCTAATAAAATCGCAATCTTTCAAGAGCAGGAAATCCGTAGAGTTTGGCATAATGAGCAATGGTATTTCTCTGTATTGGATGTAGTGGAGGTTTTGGCAGATACGCCGAACCCTACCGACTATTTCAAAAAAATGAGAAAGCGGGATGAACAGCTAAAAACCTTCGTGGGGACAAATTGTCCCCATGTAGCCATGCAAGGTAAAGAGGGTAAAAGTAGAAAGACCATCGCCGCCAATACTGAGGGGGTGCTTCGCATCATTCAATCTATCCCATCACTGAAAGCAGAGCCATTTAAGCAATGGCTGGCGAAAGTTGGCTATGAGCGCATACAGGAGATAGAGAACCCCGAATTAGGGTTTGAACGCCTCAAAGAAATATATAGGGCAAAGGGCTATTCTGAGGAATGGATAGAGGTCAGGCTTAGAAGCATTGATATACGCAAACAGCTAACGGACGAATGGCAGGGCAGGGGAGTAAAAGAGGGTCAAGAATACTCCATTCTAACGGCTGAGATTGCAAAGGCGACATTTGGGTTAACACCAACCGAACATAAGAACCTGAAAGGGTTACAAAGGGAAAATTTGCGTGACCACATGACAGATTTAGAACTAATCTTTACCATGTTGGGCGAGCGTTTGACCAAAGAAGTTGCCATAGATGAAGATGCACAGGGTTTTAATGAAAACTCAAAGGCAGCAAAAAAAGGCGGCAGAGCCGCAGGAGATGCACGAAGAGCAGCCGAGAAACGGACAGGGGTAAAAGTGGTTTCAGATAAGAACTATCTGAAACAGATAGATGAAGCCAAACAGAAAGAAAATAAACAGATAGAGCCGCCAAGCAACACCAAAGAATAATTCTTTTTTCACGAGCAGCACTTGTAATTAAAGCGCATGAAAGTTGTGTATTATACAAATTTTATACGCTTATTATTCGATTTTAATCGAACTATATAAAGAGGACGATTCTTATAATGCTTTTATCCTGCTATTAATCGCAGTGGGTATATCTTTCAAAGCTACAACCTTGAAACATGAATATAGAAGTAAAGCCACAAGCGGATTTCAATCGTGAATCACTGATTAATTTAGCAGGACGGTTTTCTTATAGTAAGAGTGACCCTGAGATTAAAAGGGTGGGTTTTCTTACCAAAGAGCAGTTTTTAGAAATTGCAGAATGGAAAAGCTGGCGCCCTAAAAAATGGTATCAAAAGAATGAAGCTGAGTTTATAGAAGAAGTTACAAAAGCCTCATTCAGCGCAACAACGGAGCGATTTAGGATTGAATCACTCACATTATTAAGCGGCGTTGATTATCCCGTAGCCTCTGCAATTCTGCATTTTGGATGCGACCCCTTAAAATATCCTATCATTGATTTCCGTACTCTCTGGTCACTTTATAGCATCGAAAACACGCAAATAAAATATGGTTTTGATTTTTGGGATAAATATAGGAATGATTGCCTGATGCTTTCTACAAAGTACAGCCTTTCTATCCGTGAACTTGATAAAGCTCTATGGCAATACTCAAGTGAAAATCAGAAATAGTTTATACAAAAAATAATTGTAAAAAAGTTGTATAAAATTTGCATAAAACCCGTAAGTTTGCGCTTAACAAAACTATATAATTTTGTTAAGCCATAAAGCATAGTGATACTGAGGGGAGGGGTATAAACCCCTTCTTTTTAACTTAAAACTTAACAGAACTCATTGAATGTTGTTTTCATGGATAGTTTATTTGATGCACAGGGTAACAGGAAGTATTTAACCGCAGATGAAAGGCGCAGTTTTGAGGAAGCGGCGAAATCTTTAGAACGAGAGGCAAGAACATTTTGCCTTATGCTCAAACATACAGGGTGTAGAATTTCAGAAGCCCTTAGTTTGAGGGTGAAGGATATAGATTTTCAAACTAAATCCGTCACCTTTGAAACCTTGAAACAAGGGAAGGATAAAAAGGGGAATAGAAAGCGGATATTTAGACAAGTTCCCATATCGGAAGCGTTTTTAGACGGGCTGGATTTGGTGCATGATTTGAAAAGGCGGCAGAGGAACGCCGCCAGCGCACAGGAATTAATTTGGAGTTTTTCCCGTGTCACAGGCTGGACAAAAATAAAAGAGGTAATGAACACCGCCCAAATATACGGTATTCAGGCTTGCCCGTTAGGGCTTCGACATGGTTTCGCCATTGCGTGTGTGGAAAATAAAATTCCTTTAAATGTTCTTCAAAAATGGATGGGTCACAAATACATGACAACCACCGCCATTTATGCAAATGTCATGGGGCAGGAAGAAAGAAATCTTGCCGCTTTATTGTGGTGATAAAAAAGGGAGGGCTAAAAAATGAAAAAGAAGATTGAAAAAGACGACACTCAAAAAGTCATCAACCTATCTGATGGAGTAGAGGGATTACTAAAACCCACTCCCATAAAAAAAAGGTTGAGTGATGCTGCCGTTAAAATCGCCACCGAAAAAGCGACCATAGAGGACGCTATTTTTCAACATTCTGCATTTTGTCAAACATTTTTTCCTTATCGGGATTTGGGAACAGTCCACCATTGGGAGCAGAAACAAGGTAACATCGAATTAAGGATAGATGCAGGGTCATGGTTCAATAAAGACTTGAACGCATGGGAGGTTACAGGCGTTCCATCAGGGACAAAGAGCCGCTTGATCCTAATGTATCTTAATAGCTATGCCGTACAGAATCAAAGCCAAGTTGTAGATATGGGTAAAACCATGTCTGAATTTATCAAAGAAATAGGGCTGAGTGTTCAGGGCAATACGATTAAAGAAGTCAAAGAGCAGATACGCCGCATTGCCACCGCCACCATCAACCTTGCCTATGTAGATGATAAGCATTTAACCCAAGTGAAGCTGGAGTTAGTCCGTAAAATAGATGTATGGTTTCCAAAAGATGAACGGCAACGGGTTTTGTGGGATAGTTCAATAGAACTTTCCACAGATTATTTTGAAAGCCTAATGAAACACGCTATTCCGTTGGATAAACGGGCAATTGCCGCACTTTCTCATAATGCTATGGCATTGGATATATACGCATGGTTAGTGCAACGTTTGCATCGCATCGCACCCAATAAACCACAATTCGTTTCATGGCAAAATCTGAAAGACCAATTCGGGCAGGGCTATGACCGA
>JAEUUP010000122.1 GCA_016787525.1 Saprospiraceae bacterium
AAATCTAAAAGGCGGAGTTGGTAAATCAACAATCGCTGTTAATCTTGCCGCAGCCTTTACCCAAAGGGGTAAATCCGTTTGTATTGTAGATACCGACTTAAAGCAACATTCCGCCCTTGAATGGGCAGGGAGCAGGGGAGAAGGCAAAGCAACCATTCAGGTTTTTGCCGTAGAACCTAAACAGGTCAATTCAACTATGTTGAAAGACTTAGAAAAAAAATACGACCTGATAATCATAGACGGAACGCCTCATTTATCGGAACTTGCCACAAGGACGATTTTAACCAGCGATATAATTTTAATTCCTATCCTGCCAAGCATCTTTGATTTTAGAGCCTTTGAAACGTTTTTTGAGCTTCTTAATGAATTGAAGGAAACCAAAAAAAGCGAAGGTTTAGGTAACATCGAAGCCTATATAGTGATGAACAGGGTTAATGAAAAAACCAACGTTTCAAAGGAAATCATAGAGGGCTTAAAATCTTATGAAATCCCTTTATTAGAATCCCGAATTTCCAGCCGCACCGCCTATGCCGATAACGCCACAGACGGGCTTGGAGTAGTGGAGGGGAAGGACAAGAAAGCAAAGGAAGAATTTAATAAATTTACGGACGAAATAGAAAAGATAATTGTCAATTATAAAAAGTGAAAAGGTTATGAGTAAGAAAGGCATTACACCAAAAAAGACAATAGACCCGATTGATAAAATTGTGAGCCAGAGAGAGCAGGAGCAAGCTCAGGATGATATACACAGGGTTGCATTTAATATGCCAAAATACATTTACGACATAGTTAAGCCAAAAGCGAAAAAGCAGGGTTTAACCTTGACCAATTATATCATGACCCTAATAAGGAAAGATATAGGAGAGTTGTAAAATAGTTGTAATTTTTACAACTTTTATACAATTAAAACAGGTTTGCTATGGAACAAAATAATAAAATAGCCCTTTTTCAAGAAAAGGAAATCCGCCGCATTTGGCATAATGAGGAATGGTATTTTTCCGTTGTGGACGTGGTAGAAGTCCTAACGGATAGCCCCAAACCTAAACGCTACTGGACTGACATAAAAAGGCGTTCAGAAAAGGAAAGCGGGCAAGGGTACGCATTTTGCGTACCTTTAAAAATTACAGCTAAAGACGGACGAAACCGCCTAACGGATTGCGCCAATACTGAGGGGGTGCTTCGCATCATTCAGTCTATACCCTCCCCAAAGGCAGAGCCATTTAAGCAATGGCTGGCAAGGGTGGGGTATGAGCGCATACAGGAGATAGAAAACCCTGAATTAGGGTTTGAACGGCTCAAAGAGATATACAGGGCAAAGGGCTATTCTGAGGAATGGATAGAGGTACGTTTAAAAACCATTGATATACGCAAACAGCTAACGGATGAATGGCAGGGCAGGGGAGTAAAAGAGGGGCAGGAATACTCCATTCTAACGGCTGAAATTGCAAAGGCGACCTTTGGTTTAACACCGACCGAACATAAGAACCTGAAAGGGTTACAAAGGGAAAATTTGCGTGACCACATGACAGATTTAGAACTAATCTTTACCATGTTGGGAGAGCGATTGACCAAAGAAGTTGCCATAGATGAAAATGCACAGGGTTTTAATGAAAACTCAAAGGCAGCAAAAAAAGGCGGCAGAGCCGCAGGGGATGCAAGGAGAGCCGCCGAGAAACGGACAGGGGTAAAAGTAGTTTCAGATAAAAATTATCTGAGGCAAATAGATGAAGCCAAGCAGAAGGAAAAAAAGCAGATAGAGCCACCAAACGATACCAAAGAATAATTCTTTTTTCACACGCAACTACAAAAATAGTTGTATTATTATTGTATATAATTCGTATTATTTACAACTTTTATACAACTAAATTTAAAATAAGTTTAATTATTTCAATGTGTTTGTATGCGTTAAAATTTGCAAAAAGAAATTATAGAACAAAGCGTTAGATAATACGTTATACAATGCAGATGAAATTCTTTTGCTTCATATTCAGTCTATATTTTTTAGCATTGTCCTGCTTACCATGCACTGACAATGAGCATGAAGTATTACCCCTTCAATATCAGACTGAAACAGTATCAAACAATAACCACAACCACGATAATCACAGCCATTGTAAGGATATTTGTTCCCCATTTTGCAAATGTGCTTGTTGTGGTATGACTATCAATTTTCAGACAGTATTGCATTATATCCCTCAATATCAGCCTACTTTTTTACCCATAGTTTCTGAAAATTTTTCTTATCAATCTCCTTATACCCTTCAATATCCTCAAGGGATTTTCCAGCCGCCAAAAGTAGGTTAGTCAAGTATTGTATATTCAAAAAAGGCTTTTGATACAAATGGGTATTATTAGCCTTATCATTTATTTAATCTGATAACTTATTTTTTAAATTTTCATAAAATGAAACAGGTCATTTTATGCCTTATGGCATTTATATATACACATTTAGTTTTTTCGCAAAATAGCGTAACTTTTATTATTAAAGACGCTCACGAAAAAGAAGGGCTTATTGGGGCAACCGCTTTGATTGTCGGAACAGGCAACGGTGCGACAACAAACGAAGGAGGCTCTGCCGAAATCAAAAATATTCCTAACGGCAAGCAAACTTTTGAATTTTCTTATGTTGGCTACGAAAAACAAACGAAAACCTTTGATTTTCCAAACGATAACGGCAAAACCATTGAGATTTTATTAGAGGAAAGCGAAGAAGGTTTAGAAGAAGTCGTTGTTACAACTTCAAGAAGTAGCCGAACTATTGCCAATACGCCTACCAGAATTGAGGCGATTTCTTTGGAAGAAATTGAAGAAAAAAGTAATATGCGTCCGTCTAATGTGAGTATGCTTTTACACGAAAGTACAGGCATACAGGTACAACAAACTTCGGCAACTTCTGCCAATTCAAGCATTAGAATACAAGGTTTAGACGGGCGTTATACCCAACTTTTAAAAGACGGTTTTGCGAATTTTGGTGGCTTTGCCAGTGGTTTGAGTATTTTAGATTTACCGCCCTTGGACTTGCGACAAGTGGAAATTATCAAAGGTCCAGCAAGTACACTTTATGGCGGTGGTGCAATTGCAGGGGTGGTTAATTTCATAACAAAAGAGCCTACCAACAAAAGAGAAATCAACCTTTTACTCAATCAATCGAATATCGGGGCAAGTGATTTTGGTACTTTTATTTCGGGAAAAAGCGGAAAAATTGGTTATACTTTTCTTGGAACTGCCAATTATCACAAGGCTTATGATGTTGATAAAGACGATTTTACAGAAGTTCCAAAAACCCTTGCCTTTACTTTTGCGCCTAAAATTTGGTTTTATGTGAATGATAAAAACACGTTAAGCGTTAGCAATCAAACTATTACGCAGAATAGGCAAGGCGGAGATGTGAACGTTATTAAAAGCGGAGTGAGTTCAGCACACACCTTTTTTGAAACCAATAAATCCATTCGTAATTTTACTGCAATTGAATTTCAATCACAATTTTCAGAAACAAAACGCCTTATTGCCAAACAGAGTTTTAGTATTTTTGACCGCACGATTGACATTCCGAATTATCGCTTTGGCGGTATTCAGTACAATGCCTATACGGATGTTTCATTCATTCAAAAATATACAAAACACGCTTTAATAACAGGCGCAAATGTGGTTTATGACCGTTTCAACGAAAATAAAGCATTGAGCAATCAAAAGCGAGATTTTAACTTAGCAACCGTAGGCATATATGCACAAGACACATGGGACGCAACCGAAAAATTGGCGTTTGAAAATGGTTTAAGAGTGGATTATGCAGGGCGTTTTGGCGTGTTTGTGTTGCCGAGAATTTCAGCTTTATATAAATGGAATTCGGCTTGGAGTACAAGACTTTCAACAGGATTAGGCTACAAAACGCCTACGATGTTTACAGAACAAACCGAAAGTTTAGCTTATCAAAATGTCCAAAATGTAGGTGATAATCTCAATGCGGAAAAGAGTGTAGGTGGTACTTTTGACATCAATTACAAGACGAATATTAGTGATATGATTATCGCAGTAAATCAAATGTTTTTCTATACACAGATAAATAAACCTTTGATTTTGCAAGAAAATTTGAACAACGCCTTTTTTACAAATGCCGATAAACCAGTTCAATCAAAAGGATTTGAAACCAATGTGAAGTTTATTTTAGACCCCTTTAAGTTCTTTATTGGCTTCACTTACACCGATGCAAAAGGGAAATATTTACTTGATAATCAAACGCTTGCATTGATACCAAAGAATAAATTGAATCTGACTCTGATGTACGAAGTTCATAAAAATATCAAAGCGGGTATAGAAGCTTATTTTACAGATAATCAACGTTTAAGTAATGGCACAAATTCGCCTACATTTTGGGAAATGGGTATAATCGTAGAAAAAACATTTGGTAAGGCATCAATTTATATCAATGCTGAAAACCTTACTGACGTTAGACAAAGCCGTTTCAAAAATGTGAATGAAGGGACGCATACTGTTCCAAAATTCAGTGAAATTTGGACGCATACTGAGGGGAGGGTTTTTAGTGGTGGTATCAAATATAAATTTTAAAAACATTCACTATATTGAGCCGAAACTGAGGGGTTTCGGCTCAATTTTAAGGTAAAAAAGAATGCAACATCAACATATTTATAATAAAGACGGCAAGCAACTTTGCTGTACCGAAGAGGAAAAAATTTACACCAATGCGGGGGCTAAATCCTTAATAGAAGAAGGACATAACAATCATGAAAAAGGTGATAACCACAATCATTCACAGGAGGAAAGTTACAGTATTTGGCAACAATACCAGCCCGCTATCATCAGTTTCATAATGCTTTTGGTCGGTATTACCTTTGATAATTACATTATACAAGATTATTTCACAGGGTATATGCGCCTTGCATGGTACGTTGTGGCTTATATGCCCGTTGGTTTTCCTGTTATTAATGAAGCCTTTGAAACTTTGAAAAAAGGCGATTTTTTTACAGAATTTACGCTTATGGTTTTGGCAACAGTTGGGGCATTTTCAATTGGTGAATATCCCGAAGGCGTGGCGGTAATGCTTTTTTATGCCATTGGGGAGTTGTTTCAAAGTGCGGCGGTCAATCGAGCAAAAAGCAATATTAAGGCTTTGCTGGATGTGCGCCCCAATATTGCCAATATACTGAGGGGGGGTATTTTTGAAGCTATTAAGCCCGAAGATGTAGAGATTGGCGACACGATACAAGTAAGGTCGGGTGAAAAAGTGCCTTTGGATAGCCAAATGCTATCAGGAAAAAGCAGCTTCAATACTGCGGCTTTGACAGGTGAAAGTAAGCCCAAAACGATAAGTAAAGATGAAATTGTTTTGGCGGGTATGCTCAATTTAGATAAAGTGATTGAGTTGAAAGTGATTAAAAAATTTGCGGATAGTTCGTTAGCCCGAATTTTGGATATGGTGCAGAACGCCACAGCCCGAAAAGCCCAAACCGAATTATTGATAAGGCGTTTTGCTAAAATTTACACGCCTATTGTGTTCTTTTTGGCTTTGGCTTTAGTTGGTATCCCCTATTTTGTTGTCGGCAACTATGTATTTAGTGAGTGGTTATATCGGGCATTGGTCTTTTTAGTGATTTCATGTCCCTGTGCTTTGGTTATATCCATTCCATTAGGCTATTTTGGCGGTATTGGCGCAGCGTCACGACACGGTATTTTGTTCAAAGGCTCAAACTATTTGGAGTTAATGACGAAGATAAATACGGTTGTGATGGACAAAACAGGTACGCTTACTGAGGGGGTGTTCGAGGTGCAAGAAGTAGTCAGTTCTGTTTTGGAAAAAATGGAATTGGTGAAAATATTGGCAGCATTGGAACGCCAATCTACGCACCCAATAGCCAAAGCAATTGCTGAATATGCTAAAAATGATACGTCTCAATATCAAGCCAGTGAGGTAGAAGAAATTTCGGGGCATGGGTTAAAAGGCATTGTTAATGGTAAAACAGCATTGGCAGGGAATACTAAATTGCTTCAAAAATTCAATATTCCTTACGACCCTACTATTGATGATATTGTTGAAACAATCGTCGTGATAGCCATTGATAATCAATATGTGGGGTATGTTTTAATTGCCGATAAAATCAAAGAAGATGCGGTCATTGCCATCAAAGAAATGCACCAAAACGGCATAAAACAAACCATCATGTTAAGCGGTGACAAAAATGCGATTACGCAAAAAATCGCTAAACTGATTGGCATTGATACGGCTTTTGGCGATTTGCTGCCCGAAGGGAAAGTACAAAAATTAGAAGCTCTCAAACAGGACAAAACTAAAGTCATTGCTTTTGTCGGTGATGGTATCAATGATGCCCCTGTATTGGCGTTAAGCGATGTCGGTATCGCTATGGGTGCAATGGGTAGCGATGCAGCGATTGAAACAGCAAACGTGGTGATTCAAACCGACCAACCTTCTAAAATTGCTACTGCCATAAAAATCGGAAAAGCGACTAAAAATATTGTTATTCAAAATATCATCTTAGCCTTTGCGGTTAAATTCATTGTTTTGATACTTGGTGCAGGAGGTTTGGCAACTATGTGGGAAGCTGTTTTTGCTGATGTTGGTGTTGCTCTATTGGCGATTCTGAATGCTGTGCGGATTCAGCGCATGAATTTCTAAAAATAAGCGTCAGATAAAAATTTATTGGCAGGGTGTAAAGTTGGGTTGTCGGGTGCTATGTTAGATTCCCTTTACAAGAAGCATCAATATATTTGTTTCTGATTTTTTCAAACTCTTTATTCATACAAAAAATAATTGCAAAAAAGTTGTATAAAATTTGTATAAAATCCGTAAGTTTGCTCTTAACAGAACTATATAATTTTGTTAAGCCATAAAGCATAGTGATACTGAGGGGAGGGGTATAAACCCCTTCTTTTTAACCCAAAACTTAACAGAACTCATTGAATGTTGTTTTCATGGATAGTTTATTTGATGCACAGGGTAATAGGAAGTATTTAACCGCCGATGAAAGACGCAGTTTTGAGGAAGCGGCGAAATCTTTAGAACGAGAGGCAAGAACATTTTGCCTTATGCTCAAACATACAGGGTGCAGAATTTCAGAAGCCCTTAGTTTGAAGGTGAAGGATATAGATTTTCAAACTAAATCCGTCACCTTTGAAACCTTGAAACAAGGGAAGGACAAAAAGGGCAATCGAAAAAGGATATTTAGACAAGTTCCCATATCCGAAGCCTTTTTAGACGGGCTGGATTTGGTGCATGATTTAAAGCGGAGGCAGAGGAACGCCAGCAGCGCACAGGAATTAATTTGGAGTTTTTCTCGTGTCACAGGCTGGACAAAGATAAAAGAGGTAATGAACACCGCCCAAATATACGGCGTTCAGGCTTGCCCGTTAGGGCTTCGGCATGGCTTCGCCATTGCGTGTGTAGAAAATAAAATTCCTTTAAATGTTCTTCAAAAGTGGATGGGTCACAAATACATGACAACCACCGCCATTTATGCAAATGTCATGGGACAGGAAGAAAGAAACCTTGCCGCTTTATTGTGGTGATAAAAAGGGAGGGCTACAAAATGAATAAGAAAATGGAAAAAGACGACACTCAAAAAGTCATTCACCTATCTGATGCAGTAGAGGGATTACTAAAACCAACTCCCGTTAAAAAAAGGTTAAGTGATGCCGCCATTAAAATCGCCACCGAAAAAGCGACCATAGAGGACGCTATTTTTCAGCACTCGGCATTTTGCCAAACTTTCTTTCCTTATCGTGACTTAGGAACAGTCCACCATTGGGAGCAGAAGCAGGGTAACATTGAATTAAGGATAGATGCAGGGTCATGGTTTAATAAAGACCTAAACGCATGGGAGGTTACAGGTGTTCCATCAGGCACAAAGAGCCGCCTGATTCTAATGTATCTCAACAGCTATGCCGTACAGAATCAAAGCCAAATAATAGATATGGGTAAAACCATGTCTGAATTTATCAAAGAAATAGGGCTGAGTGTTCAGGGCAATACGATTAAAGAAGTCAAAGAACAAATACGCCGCATTGCCACCGCCACCATCAACCTTGCCTATGTAGATGATAGGCACTTAACCCAAGTAAAGCTCGAATTAGTCCGTAAAATAGATGTATGGTTTCCGAAAGATGAACGGCAACGGGTTTTGTGGGATAGTTCAATAGAACTTTCCACAGATTATTTTGAAAGCCTAATTAAACACGCCATTCCGTTAGATAAACGGGCGATTGCCGCACTTTCTCATAATGCTATGGCATTGGATATATACGCATGGTTAGTGCAACGTTTGCATCGCATCGCACCCAATAAACCACAATTCGTTTCATGGCAAAATCTGAAAGACCAATTCGGGCAGGGCTATGACCGA
>JAEUUP010000016.1 GCA_016787525.1 Saprospiraceae bacterium
CAATAATATACCCAATTGGGGTGAAATCGCAGGGCAATTACATATCATCTTTGGCGAAAGAGCCGATATTGATATTAAACGTTTTTAATCGCTATCTTTTCATATTTTTTCACCTTTGACACAGTTCCGTGAACATTCTCATTGTAAAAAGACTTTCTACAACTGTAAAAAGACTTTTTACAACTGTAAATTGGTTTTTGCAATTGTAAAAAGTCTTTCTACAACTGTAAAAAGACTTTTTACAACTGTAAATGGGGGTTTTAGAGTTGTAAATGGGGGTTTTGGGGTTACTTCGATACATTTACGAAATCTTGAAGATTTTGTAAATCTTGAATTTGGTATTTTTTTTGCCTCGATGATTTTGTCATTCTGTGGATTAAATGATGATTTACATGTCACGGAATTATATGATTTATTGTTTTTCATAAAACATAGATTGACAAATTGAAGGCATAAATAACAATTGTAGGACGGCTGACGATAGGAATAAAAAGCCTTGGCTTATGGGTCTTATTGATGCCTACTACAATATTTCAATTACCGTTCTAATCCAGTTCGATTATGAGTAACATCAATTACACCGCCATTCGGCGGATCAAACAAGACGAGTTCAAAACCTTTGCGGATCTCGTCTTTGACAGCACCAACGGCAAGCCCGTTTATGCACCTTTCCAAACAGCTATCACGGATATGCAAGCCAAAGCAGAGGTATTCCAAAGCGCACTCATCAAAAGTAAAAATCGCGGGAAAAGCGAGATTGAAGCTAAAAATGCCGCTTACAACGATTTGTATCAAGCATTAGTGCGCATCGCGAAACTGATGGATGCGAATTGGCAAACCAATGATTTCGATAGATTGAAAATGGACGCAGGTTTTACGCTCAACAAAACGCCTGAACGTCAGGAGGCTGTTACTTATGTCTTACCACCCTCGAATTTTAAGGTCTATAATGACAATCGTCGGGGTGTCATCATCGTGGAGTGGATAAAAGACGCAAACGCTGTGACAACGGCTTTTGAAACGCAACTCAATGACGGTGTTTGGCAAAATGGTGTGTACAATGAAGGCAAAAAAATGGAAATGACGTTTCCTTTCGGCGCAAAATTGGTGATGCGTGCCAAAACCATCGGCCCTAATTTGTTGACAAGTGATTTTGTGGAATCGGATGTGGTGATGGTGAGTTAAAAAGGCGATAAACAGCAGTCAACGACGGTCAACGACGGAGAAGTTTGGAACTTCTCCGTCGTTTTCGTTTCACAGAATTTAAAAAACGAATCGAGCGGTGTCGTTTGTTGTTTTATTTTTGTGGGTGTTTTAGGAAGGGTTTGTGCCAATGGGGGAAACCGTAGTAGTCATTTAACTGGTTCTTCGTGACTTGTAATGAGTAATTAAAAGAAGCATTTTAATTATAAAAAACAAGTCAACTGATTGTTTTTCAATAACTTGTTTCGACAATGTTGTTGTTTTTAAAAGTAATTACCCGTTACGAATCACGAAAAATCATATTTATAGTGATTTTATTGTTTGGGAAATATTTTAAACTTAATTTTATTATAAGTATTCAAATATTGATATTGATAATAGTTATTTGGCTGTTTATTAATGGGTTTTTTAGATAATATTCGTAAAAAATTAAACAATAAATATGGCGGCTCAGGTTTATGATCAAAATAATAAAATATTGTTTGAGTTTAACATGAATAGTGAAATTGAACAATCTTTTAATGAATTATTTAAACATACAGGTGTTTATATTGACGTTTATGGCGATACGCGTCTTTATAAAAATCATAGCCAAATATTAATAAATTTCCTTGACAAGAAAGGGAATGCTCTTATGAAAATGACAAAAGAGTTTAGAGAAAATCTTTTTTTATCATTGCAGAATGAAATACTTTATATAATTGGGGATTGAAATGATTAGCATAGGAGAAAAATGGCTTTTTCATTTACAAAGGTAATTAGATTTTGTATTGGCACAGTTTAGTGAACACTCTCCGTGAGTTCGGAGATTTAGGAAAATTTTAAATTTTCCTAAATCTGGGTAGTACTAATGAATGTCGGTATCAAAGTATAGAGTTTTTCGTTTAGGAAGGGTTTGTGCCAGTTAAATACAGTGAAATGAATATTAAAATTTTAAGTAAATATGATGAGATTGATTTTCCTTTCGATTGGGTAAATCTTGACTACTTACCAGATAGTAAAGGGCAAAAAATAGAAATATATCTCTTAGAAAGAGAACAGTTTTTCAACGGATTAATTTTAATGTTTTATATTCTTTTTGGAAACACAAAGAATAATATCAAGATTTATAATAACTCTTGGTGGGATTTTTGTTTAGACACTTGGAATCATAATGAAGATAGTTATAGCTATGAATTAGAAGGCAAGACACAAGAAAGTAAAGATTACCTAACAATGTTAATAAAATCAGATATTGAAAAGGGATACTCTGGAATTTGTATGTGCGAAAATTGGGAAAAATTTTTATCAATAATTTTAGCTTGTATTTTGACTCATCAGGCACCATATAGTCCTGTTTTTTATGACAAGGATAATAATTTTTTTTTCTATTTTCACCATACAGGTAGCATAGGTTTATACTACAAATCAGAGAATGACAATATCCATAAAATACTAAACATTGCAAAAGAAGAATACGAGTTAGTATCAAATAAGCGATTTAATAGACACTAATACAGAGTATTTCAATTATACATTACTGCGCAAGGTTTTACCCTTTTATTGGAGCGCACACGTTCAGGAAACTTTTAAAGTTCCGAACGTAATTCGCACAAGTGTCGGAAAAACGCAATTAAGGCTTCGATTCTAAAATTGAACGAGAATTTGACGCATATTTATAGATAAAGGGATTGGTTCTGACGTATCGGATATTTTAAAATATCCGATACGTTTTGACGCAACGTCATACAGAACCCCTATTTACACCCATTCTAAACCATCGGCCCTAATTTGTTGACAAGTGATTTTGTGGAATCGGATGTGGTGATGGTGAGCTAAAAAGGCGATAAACAGCAGTCAACAGTGATCAACGACGGTCAACGACGGAGAAGTTTGGAACTTCTCCG
This sequence comes from Saprospiraceae bacterium, assembly GCA_016787525.1. Taxonomy (GTDB): domain Bacteria; phylum Bacteroidota; class Bacteroidia; order Chitinophagales; family Saprospiraceae; genus JAAFJT01. The sequence goes on from JAEUUP010000016.1 coordinate 3,090, forward strand.
TCGTTTTCGTTTCACATGCGTAGAAAACCGTAAACCCATAGTTACCGTGTTGTCTCATCCATATTTTTCACTTTGAAGATAGCAGGATTGGCAAAACCTGCGGCATTGACAGTCCACACTTTTCCTTTTTTTGACACAGATACCCCCCTCAGTACATTGTCGCTCGGGAGGCATATCCATCCTTTAGCTTCTGTATTTTTCGTATAAGCCACCAAATCAATGGCCGTCCAATCAAGGTCTTTGGTGGATTGCGCTACTTTCATCTGCGGGATGATAGCACCGTCGCGCACCATGATGATACCCTCAATGCCACCTGCCTCTATCGTATGCCAACCACCTGAGTAGCTTTTACCCGTCTGAAAATCAATCCATTGTCCTTGCGGCAAATAGACTTCGCGTTGTTTTTTGCCCTCTTCAAAAATAGGCGCAACCAAAATATCCGAGCCAAAAAGGTATTCATTGTCAATCAACCAAGCCCCTTTGTCTTGTGGAAACTCAACGAACAAAGCACGCACCATTGGCAAACCTTTTTCGGATGCTTGTTTCGATTGGGCATAGACATAAGGCATCAATTTGTACCTCAAATCAATCACATTGCGGAAATAATTTTGGAACTCTGCACCATAATCCCAAGGTTCTTTGGGTGGCTGCCCGTGGCAACGTGTATGCGACGACAAAGCCCCGAAAGGCAACCAACGGCGGTACAAGTTCTCTGGCGTGCGTTTTGTAAAACCGCCAATATCGTGACTCCAAAAACTAAAACCACTCAAACCCAACGACAAACCGCCTCGGAGTTCGGCTTGCATACCCATATTGGAACTTTCGGCATCGCCACCCCAATGCAACGGATAACGTTGACTGCCTGCCCACGTACTTCTGGCCCAAATAATATGCTCATTATTGATTTCTTTGGTCAGTTCCGATACGATTTTATTGTAGCGCAAAGGGTAGAGGTTGTGTTCATAAAAGCCCGTTCGCCCATTGGCATAGATGCCGTTATAAGGTGCGGCTTCGCCAAAATCTACTTTTATAGCCGAAACGCCCATTTTCAACAAACCACCGATTTTGTTTCGATACCAATCAACCGTTTTAGGGTTCGTAAAATCCAAAACAGCGTCTTCAAATGGGACATTGCCTTTGGCATTTTTAACATGAAGCCCCCCCTCAGTAATTTCCTTAAAAAGTTTGTTTTTCGGTACAAAATAAGGCAATTGCCACAAGCAGGTGCGGAAACCATCGCGCTTGAGGTCGCTTATCATCTTTTGCGCATCTGGAAAACGACTTTTGGCAAATTCATAATCGCATTGCCAATCGGTCTCGAACCAACCTGTATCGAAGTGTAAAACATCAGTTGGGATATTGTTGGCACGCAATTTAGCTGCCACATTGCGACCATCGGCTTCCGAAAAATAAGTAATGCGGCTCATCCACAAACCAAAAGACCAAAGCGGCGGCATCGGTGCTTTGCCTGTTAGATTGGTGTATTCATCCAAAATATCCTTAGGTTCTCCCATAAAAATAAACAAATCCAACGATTCGTCGCCAATCATCAAAGCATTGGTTGCCCCATAACTGTTGCCAAAATCGCATGTGATGGGCGTAGAAGTATGCATAAACATGCCATAACCTCGGCTACTCATAAAAAATGGCACAGGCTTGTACATACCGTTGGTTTCTACACCATTGGGGTCGCAGGTGTAGAGATTGACCTTTTGACCATATTTGTTGAATGCCGAAAACGACTCACCACAACCATAAATTTTTTCGTCGGGAGACAACTCAAAAACAGCTCCGACACTTCGCGAATAGTCTGCTGCACGCCGCACAAAACAAAAAGGCATATTGCGGCAAAAACCTTTATTATCGCTCGAATGATAGGTTTTTGTCAATAAATTACCGTTTTTATCCCTAAATTCGATACCCCACGGGCTTGTCGTGATGGTCACAGTACCGAAAGCACTTTTGTATTCATGCCCGTTTTTGGTCTTTGTATATTGCCAATCTTTGATTTTACTGAGGGGGTCATTGACCAACATCAACGAGGACTCAGGTTTTTGAGCAATCGTTCCTGTATTCATTTTCACACGCACCGTTTTGGCAGACACAAACTCGATGGAAAAAGGTAAAATCGGGTCAGCCGCATACTCCGCCGCAGGAAATTCGTTTTGTTTCGTAGGGTCGAGACCATGCTGTGTATAGTTGAAAGCATGGGCAGGCGTGTATCTGGCTCTGCGCCATTTCACCGTTCCAACACCTGTTTGTGGGTCAAATTGAGTCAGACTATCCGCCAAAAAATAGGTGTTCAGATAGTCCTTAAAATCTTTGCTCAAATCCACAGGCTCGTTCAATAGTAGTTGAGCCGATTGAGCCACGCCTCTCATTTGCAACAAAAGTGCAAATGACAAGCAAACCATAGTTTTTATCGAAAAATGATTTTTAAGCATCTTAAAATGTTATTTAAAACGTAATATTGCTTTCAATAAATTAAAGTGTGAGATTGACACTTAATTTTGAAATGTAAAGGTAGTTTTTTCGATTATTTTTAAAAATACTCAATTCTTTTTTATCGGAAATTTTGCACAATGAAAAACAAAATCCACCCCCTCAGTATCGTCCTCATTTTTTCGTTTAAAATGATGGCTCAGACAGATGTCAAAGGTTTGAAAGACTATTATAAAAACTATTTCCCGATAGGTGTTGCGGTTGCACCCCGCATGATGTCCGACACGAGTGCCGAGGCGGCATTGATAAAAAAACATTTCAGCAGTATGACAGCTGAAAATGCGATGAAAATGGGTCCCATTCATCCAGAAGAAAATCGCTACAATTGGGAACCTGCCGACAGAATAGTGGATTTTGCTCAGAAAAATGGCTTATTACTGAGGGGTCATACACTGTGTTGGCACAACCAAACGCCTAATTGGTTTTTTAAAAAAGATAGCCAAACTGTTTCTAAAGAAGAATTATTGAGGCGTATGAAAACGCATATCACCGATGTGGTGACACGCTACAAAGGTAAAGTTTATGCTTGGGATGTGGTCAATGAAGCCATTCCCGACGGCGATACTGAGGGGTATCGCAAAACGCCTTTCTACGAGATAATCGGCGAATCATACATCGAAAAAGCCTTTGAATATGCCCATGCCGCCGACCCCGATGCTAAACTGTTTTACAACGACTACAATACTGAAAATGCTAAAAAACGAGAGCGCATTTATCAATTATTGAAAAAATTGAAAGAAAAGGGTGTACCTATTCATGGTGTAGGTTTGCAGGGGCATTGGTCTATTTATGAGCCTTCGGCGGCTGAGTTGGAGGAATCAATCACCAAATTTGCTTCGTTGGGTTTGGAATTGCATTTCACGGAAGTGGATGTGTCTGTCTATCCCAAACGGCACGAACGCAGCACCGAACCGTTCAAAGGAAAAGCAGAATTTACGCCCGAAATGGACGAAAAGCAAGCGGCACACTATAAAATGCTTTTCGAGATTTTTAGAAAACACAAGGACAAAATCACGAGTGTTACTTTTTGGAATTTGTCGGACAAATACTCTTGGTTAGATAATTTTCCGATTCGTGGGCGCAAAGATTTTCCTTTACTTTTTGATACTAATCATCAGCCCAAAAAGGCTTTTGAGGAGGTGATTAAGTTTTGAAAACTTTCGCTTGCATAACTTCAGTTAATAAACAAACTTGGTCACTTTTTAAATTTCTGCCTATTATGAAAACAATACATCTTTTTATTTTCCTCTTTGCACAATTGATGCTGACAAGTCAAAATTCAATTGGTATTTTTGATAACCACGAGGATATAGGCAATCCGATTATAAAAAGTGTTGCCAACTATGATGTCAATACTCAAACTTATACTGTCGAAGCTGCAGGCGCGAATATGTGGGCAAAAACAGACCAATTTCACTTTCTGTGGAAGAAGATTAAAGGCGATTTTATTATTTCCGCCACGGTTCAATTCATCGGAAAAGGTGTTGACCCACACCGCAAAATGGGAATTATTGCCCGCAATGAGTTGACTACAAACTCACCCTATGCAGACGCATGTGTGCACGGTGACGATTTGACTTCTCTTCAATACCGATTGACAGATACTGCTGTAACTTCTCAAGTAGAGCTGTCGGTTTTCCACCCAACACATATTGAATTACAGCGTATTGGCAATAAATTTACCTTTTCTGCCGCTGTTTTTGGCGAAAATTATAAGTCCGTTAACAAAGAAATGGACTTGAACGAAAGTGTTTTTGCAGGTCTTTTTGTCTGTTCGCACAATGCTAATGTGGTGGAAAAAGCTATTTTCAGCAATGTACGTATTATTATCCCTGCGGCAAAAGATTTTAGACCTTATCGCGACTATATAGGCAGTCACTTAGAAGTGATGGATGTTTCGACGGGGCAACGCAAAGTCTTGTATTCTGTACCCAATTCAATTCAAGCACCTAATTGGACGACTGATGGTAAAACATTGATTTACAATTCGGAGGGTAAAATGTACAATTTTGATTTGGCTACCAATACGCCTTCGTTGCTCAAAACGGGTTCTGTTATCAACAACAACAACGACCATGTTATCTCTTTTGATGGCAAAATGTTGGCTTTAAGCAATCACGTTGGTGACAAACGTATTTCCACCCTTTTTACCATGCCGATAGGCGGCTCTGATAATCCGACCATGATAACCTCGCCCGATTCTGGTCATTCATACTTGCACACATGGTCGCCTGATGGCAAAAAACTGATTTTTACAGGCCAACGAAACAAACAATATGATATTTGGTCAATTGACATAGCCACTAAAAAAGAAATACAACTGACCAATACCCCCACATTAGACGATAGTCCTGAATATACACCTGACGGCAAATGGATATACTTCAACTCGGTTCGTACTGGTACGATGAAATTGTGGCGTATGAAACCCAACGGAAGTCAACAAGAACAGATCACATTCGACGAGTACAACGATTGGTTTCCACATTTTTCACCTGATGGCAAATGGATGATTTATTTGTCATATATGCCCGACATTAATCCTGCTGAACATCCATGGTATAAGCGTGTATATATCCGTATCATGCCGACAAGTGGTGGTGTTGCCCGCACGATTGGCTATCTATACGGCGGGCAAGGCACAATCAATGTGCCTTCTTGGTCGCCCGATTCAAAAAAGATTGCTTTTGTGACAAATTCAAAATTATGACCCCCTCAGTTTGATAGCGACATTTAACAGTGTTAAATACTCACTGTTTTTCGCTTCGCTCTCTGAAGGAGTCCTTTAGACAAAATGCGTGCTTGGGAATAATCTTTTCAGAGCGAAGTCATTTTTTGAGCTTTTCAAGCTCAAAAAATGACTTCGCTCTATAAAAAATTATTCTTGTAACGAGGGAGCTTGCGACCCATATTGTGTATATGCTTAGCATTTGTCTATGTCGTTATCAAAGTATCATTCTCACAAATCTCAATAAAGTAGCATGTCAAAATCTATAAAAATACTGGTTTTATTGTTTTTTGCGGTTAAAACAACTGTTTTTACCCAAATAAGACTACCACGACTCGTCAGCGATGGCTTGGTTTTACAGTGCGACAAACCTCTGAAAATATGGGGTTGGGCATCGCCTAATGAAGCAATTACGCTTGATTTTAATAAAAAAACATATAAAGCAAAAGCGGACGCAGCAGGCAATTGGTCAATTCCGCTACTACCTCAAAAAGCTGGAGGTAGTTTCGATTTGGTGTTTAAAGGAAAAAATGAAATCAAAATCAGCGATGTTGTTTTCGGCGATGTATGGCTGTGTAGCGGGCAATCGAATATGGTGACACCTATGGAACGAGTCAAGGAAAAATATCCTGACGAAATTGCTCAAGCTAATTTTCCTAATATCCGTTTCTTTTTTATCCCAACTTTAACTAATTTGGAAAAACCCCAAACGGATTTCCCTTCGGGCATATGGAAAAAAGCCAACCCTAAAGACATCATGACTTTTTCAGCAGTTTCTTATTTTTTTGCCAAAGCGATTTATGAGAAGTATAAAATACCGATTGGTTTAATCAATGCAAGTGTGGGTGGCACACCCATCGAAGCGTGGCTAAGCGAAGAGGGTTTGAAAAATTTTGATGATTTGACTCAAATTATTCAAAAAAATAAAGACACTACTTTTGTTAAATCCTTGATACCCCCCTCAGTACCACAACAAAAATCGAACGATTTAGGTATAAAAGAGAAGTGGTTCGACCCCGATTACACACCCAAAGGTTGGCGCAATATCCATATTCCAGGCTATTGGGAAGACCAAGGCATCAAAGATTTGAACGGTGTCGTTTGGTATCGCCGTGACATTGACGTACCCGCTTCCATGACAGGTGTTCCTGCCAAACTGTTTATGGGGCGCATCGTTGATGCCGATTTCATTTATGTGAATGGTCAACAAGTGGGCAATATCACCTATCAGTATCCGCCAAGACGATACGAAGTGCCAGCACATTTGTTGAAAACGGGTAGGAATACCATTGTCATTCGCGTTGTCAATTACACTGGAAAAGGCGGTTTTGTGCCTGACAAAAATTATGCTTTGACTGCAAATGGTCAAAATATTGATTTAAAAGGTGATTGGCAATACAAGGTAGGAGAGGTGTTTGAACCCGTTAAAAGCAATCCAATCTTTTCCGCACAAAACCAACCCACAGCTTTGTTCAATGCGATGACCGCCCCCGTTGTTCCTTTTCCGATTCGTGGTGTTTTGTGGTATCAAGGCGAAAGCAACACAGGCAACCCCGCACCATACACCCATTATTTAAAAGCCTTGATAAAGGATTATCGCAAACAATGGAATGATTCAAATTTGCCATTTTTGTACGTGCAATTGGCGAATTTTATGGACGTAAACTACCTACCAACGGAAAGTCAGTGGGCAGAATTACGTGAGGCTCAGCGTTTGGCTCTATCCGTTCCGAATACGGGCATGGTGGTCACAACAGATTTGGGCGAATGGAACGATATTCACCCCCTCAGTAAAAAACCGATTGGTGAGCGTTTGGCATTGTGGGCGCAAAATATTGTTTACGGCGATAAAACGGTTGTTCCTTCTGGGCCTATTTTTAAAACAGCAACCAAAGAAAACAACAATATTCGCTTAAAATTTGACCATATTGGCAGTGGCTTGATGTCTAAAGACGGTGAAGATTTGCGCTGGTTTGCAATAGCCGACTACGACAAAAAATTTGTTTGGGCAAAAGCCGAGATTGAAGGCGATGAAATCGTTGTGTCAAGTGGAAAAATAAGAACCCCTCAGTATGTACGCTATGCGTGGCAAGACAATCCCGACGGTGCAAATTTATACAATAAAGAAGGCTTACCTGCTGCGCCATTTACAACCGAACAGATTGATTTTCAAGGTGATAAAACATGGCAAGGAAAAAAATGCGCAGTTGTTTTGACTTATGATGATGCCTTGAATGTGCATCTTGACAATGCCATTCCTGCATTAGACTCGCTGTGTTTTAAAGGTACTTTTTACTTATCTGGTGCATTCGATGGGTGCAAAACACGCTTAAAAGATTGGCGAAAAGCCGCCGAAAATGGACATGAATTAGGCAATCACACCCTATTCCACCCTTGTGATGGCTCAAAATCGGGACGCAATTGGCTTACTGCCGAGCGAGACATGAGCAAATACAGTGTGCAACGCATGACCGACGAAATCAAAGCCACCAATGTCTTACTTGAAGCCATTGATGGTCAAAAAAAACGAACTTTTGCCTACACTTGTGGCGATATGACGATTGGTGATGTTAACTTTATGGACAGTTTGAGGCAAGATTTTGTCGCTGCAAGAGCAGTCCGCCACGAAATGCACCCCCTCAGTAAAGTGGACTTATACAACGTGGATTGTTATGCCATCAATGGTCAAACGGGCGCACAAATGATAGATTTGGTTAAAAAAGCGATGGATTCAGGCGAGTTATTGGTGTTTTTATTTCATGGTGTGGGTGGAGGACATGGTTTGAATGTGGATTTAAACGCACATCGTGAATTGCTCCATTTTTTAAAACAGAATGAAAGAGATATATGGGTTGCGCCTATGATTGAAGTAGCGACGCACATTAAAAAAATACAAAAATGATGTTTAAAATCAGAAAAATACAACCTGATGATTGTTTAGAATGGCATGCCTTACGTCTTCAATTGTGGGCAGAAGACGAAGATGAATCAGACCTTCTTGAAAACACGTTTGAATACTTTAAAAATCCGAAAAAGCAACAGGTTTTTATAGCTGAAAACAAAGAAGGAAACCTTATCGGATTTATTGAAGCCAATATAAGGGAATACGCAGAAGGTTGCGATACGGATAACGTCGGTTTCATCGAAGGTTGGTTCGTTTTGCCCGATTATAGGAGGCAAAATATAGGTAAAAAATTAGTCGAGACTGCTGAAAATTGGGCGAAACAGCAAGGCTGCACCGAAATGGCTTCAGATACACACATTCACAATGAATTGAGTATTGATGCACATACAAAATTGGGTTATGAAGAAGTGGAACGCATCATTTGTTTCAGAAAAAAACTATAAAACATAAGGAGGATTTCAGCCTTCGTTAGTTCAGGTTCGCCACAAATTGAAGGGTAATGGTAGATGCAATAGGTATGTTTTTAGATGACCTTCATGCAGGCTCAATATATTGTCTTTTGGTCAAAAAGGGCTTAGATAAGTAGTTAAAAATAAGTTTTCGTGCATTTCAAACACCGCTTTTGGTAGCGAAAAGGACTTTGAGGAGCGAGCGATTTTTTGATTAAAATTTTGGCTTTGCCAAAATTTTAATCAAAAAATCGCTCGCTCCAATAGAAAAACTTTCAAAGTACGTCTTTTGCGCTACGCGCAAAACAGTGAGTATCAAACATGCGAAAACTTATTTCTGATTACTTAAAAGCCCATAAAGTATTGATTTTTAATTTTTTTATGAGACATTACCCTTGTTGACCCTCAATATCAAGGCGGAGACGACAACATTAGGTTAAATTGTAGCACCCAAATTTAAATCATTCCTTCATCCGCAAAACTGTAATAGCCTGAATGAGAAACAATAACGTGATCTGCGACTGTAATATCTAAAGCCTCACCAGCCTTTCGGAGTTTTCGAGTCAATTCGATGTCTCTTTGACTCGGTTTGAGGTTGCCCGACGGGTGATTGTGAATCAAAATAATGGAACTGGCAAGTGCTTCGATAGCAGGGCGAAACACCATTTTAGCATCCACAATCACACCCGATACACCACCGATGCTCACCCGATGACGGCTGATGATGTGGTTGGCACGATTGAGCATCAAAATCCAAAATTCTTCGTTGGGTAAGTCAATCAACTGTGGCAGAATGGCATCATACACATCGCGTGAACAAGTGATAGAATCCCGCCGCATCATATCGCTGAACTGTCGCCGTCTGCCTACCTCCAAAGCAGCGGCAATCGTAATGGCTTTAGCCTCACCTATACCTTTGAATTTCATAAAATCCTTGAGCGAGCGACGACCCAATTCTGACAAATTGCCATCCACAGACTTCAAAATCTGCTCCGCCAAACCAATAGCATCCATGCCGACAGTACCAGAGCCGATCAAAATGGCGATTAATTCAGCATCAGAAAGAGCGGATTTACCTTTGAGCAACATTTTTTCGCGTGGACGGTCTTCCTCAGCCCACGAAGTGATGGGCATACTGAGGGGTGTAGATGAAGCATGGGTTTCAGTTCGGTAACTTGAAACCAAGGGTGTTTCATTTCTCATTGTGTACGTTTCGAGTTTGTTAGTAATGTTTGTTTTATATTTTCTTAAACAGCCAAACAGTCATTGCATCAAATCCTAAAGCTGTCAGTGCGTAAATAAGCGCAATACTCAATCTTCCTCCAACACCAACTCTGCATCTTTTTCCCAAATTTCCATTTCACAAGGCTTACAGTTGAATTTCAACTTATATTCTACCGTTCCATGTTTGAGCGTAAGCGGCTCGGCGACTTTTTCGCCCATAGTAGCCCTTTGGAAGCGTGCGCATTTGCCTAACTCGTATTTCACACAGTATTTAGTGACCATCACGCGTGATTTACCAGGGTCCCATTGCAATTCAAAAGCCTTTTCAATGTCAGTAACGCCGTGTCGTTTGTAAAATGTACGGGCTAATTTATTGGACACATTATAAGTAAAATCAAGCTCTTTGACAGGGTAGGGATGTTCGGTTTTGACAATCGGTTGCCCTTCTCTCTGATAATCACGAACACGGATTTCCCTCAATTGTTCTAAGGCTGTCCGACGGATTTCGTTGACTTTTGAATTGGGTAAAAACCATTTTTCCGCAAAGTCAACTTCAATTTCATCGGCAACAAAAGGTGTATTGCCTGTTTTTGATAAGTTTTGCTTGATGTTGTCAATGAGTCCAACCGTATTTTTAGCAGGCTCTTTAGGGGTATTAAGGTAAGCGGTATGGGTATGACCATCTTCATCTATTAATTGCAAACTGAATCCTGTTTCAGTATCTTTGAACAGCATTTTTACGCCAATTTTGCGGACAGCACTGTTTTCATTTTCAACCATTCGGTTAAATTCTGCATCCAAATTGCGGAAGATTTCTGTACCGATAGGTAGTGATTTAAGTTCATTTGGTACAACAAGATCGTTGACGATGATATTGACTAATGCACCATCTGCAATGCCTTGTTCGTTGATAAAATACAAGCCATCGCCATTATTGAGCAATTCGTAGTTTTCAATGACGTAGCCATTGGCTTTGATTTCCAATAGCTTACCTATGTATTGACCTTTGGATTTAGGGCTTTCCCACGAGCCAATTTTAGCGTGACGATGATTGACAAAATAGTCCGTATAACCCCGATTAAAACTACGTCCCAATTCAGGTTCATAGTTATAAAACGTCCGACCTGATGAGGCTTTTTCATAAGTATCCACATGGGCTTCGAGGAAAGCATCTAATCTTTTGCGTAGATAAGATGTATTGTTTTTAACATAAACAATATCCTTTAAGCGACCTTCTATTTTAAAAGAACAAATACCTGCTTTGATAAGATTCGGTAATTCATCGCTCAAATCCAAGTCTTTGATAGACAATAAATGGCTGTTTTCAATCAAAGTATTGCCTTTCCCGTCAATGAGTTGATAGGGCAAGCGGCAGTTTTGGGCGCAAGAACCACGATTCGCCGAGCGTTCGCCATTGGCAACACTCATATAGCAATTGCCACTGAACGATACACACAAAGCACCTGTGACAAAGAACTCCAATTCAACATCCGTCGCTTCGTGGATTTCTCGGATTTGATCTAAGTTGAGTTCGCGGGCTAATACCACCTTTTTAATGCCCGCATCTGCTAAAAATTTGACATGAGCTGCATCCCGATTATTGGCTTGCGTACTGGCGTGTATGGCGATGGGCGGCAAATCCATTTCCAGCAAACCCATATCTTGAATGATAATAGCATCTACTCCGATTCTATACAATTCCCAGATGAGTTTACGGCAAGGTTCTAATTCATTGTCGTATAAAATAGTATTGACAGTGACCAATACTTTCGCCTTAAACAAATGGGCATAATTGACCATTTGTGCAATATCCTCCACCGAATTTGTTGCATTGGTTCTAGCACCAAACATATGTGCACCCATATAAACAGCATCTGCACCTGCGTTGATAGCTGCCATGCCTTGATATAAATTTTTGGCAGGTGCCAAAATTTCAATTTTTTTTCTCATTCAACAGTCACGTTCCTTTTTGAAAGCACAAAAGTAGTCATTTGTCTGTGAGTGAAAAAGAATATTTGCCTTTTTGACTATACTCATTCGGTTCTAGAAACTTTGATTCGAGGCTCAATAGATGAATGGATTTTAAGACTTAAAAAAAGACAAATACTTCACACATTGAGCAACGTGATAAAGGTAGATTCGCAGCAAACTATATTTTTTAAAACAAAAAATCCCATTTTTACAGAGGGGTACATAAAACAGAAAAGCCTTGATAATCAATTGATTATCAAGGCTTTTTAAGTTTGTGGCGGAGACAGGACTCGAACCTGTGACCTTTGGGTTATGCTTACCACTATGGCTTTCGCCACTTCCGAACATTTCGGAATTTGTAGTCTGGACTTTCTCTTCATCCTTTTCAGTAAACTGAATGTCGGATGTCTGCCATTAAGTCTCTACACCTTTCCCAAAACTTTTGGGACTTGGCTCGGGATTACCACACAACAGGCTTCCCCGAATTTGACAGATTGTCACCCCGAAATTTCTTTCGAGGCAGCCCTATGTAAAACTAAATGCCAAGCGTTTCGATAATCCCTACTTTTGGGTTTTCTCTGACGCTTTACGGTCTCGACTAAGTGTATTTCGCTACCGTAGCTTATGAATACATCACTTGGCATAACGTAAAAAACATCTAATTCATCAATGAAAATTACAGCAAAATCAAAATCTTTGACCTCGTAATTTTCACGAATCATTATTCGTCTGTTTGTTTTAGTTCTACGATTATCAACTACGTAATTTTGGCGTTTGGTATCGAACCAAGCACTTTTAACTTGAATTGTTAGTATAGAACCCGAAATGTCAAGCGCAAGGTCATAAGGCAATCTATCACCAATAGGCTTTAGCACACCCCAACCTTGTTTTAAAGCATAGAGAACAACTGCTTGTTCTGCTATATCGCCTTTCAATTTAGTATCCATCTTTATGGAATTTGTCTTACCGCAAAAAAACTTGAGCCCAACGAGCTACCAACTGCTCCACTCCGCGATTTTGTGCCGCAAAGGTAGTTGGTTAATTCGTGCCGCCAAACTTTTATTTGTTTTTTTTAGAAATTATTTCTTGGAGAGTGCTTCTATTTTTTTCTCCAATTCAGTTTCATCTCCTTGTTTGTAGCCATTGTGCGTATAGACAATATTGCCTTTTGTATCAATAACGACTGTAAAAGGCACGTTTTGACCACCTAATTGACGCAATAAGTCGCTATTTACGTCGCTGATGACAGTGTATTTCCATTTTTTTTGTGCTACCATTGGCTTCACACGGGGCAAACCTTGCGCATTGTCAATCGTCACAGCGACCAATTCTGTGTTATATTTTTTTTGCCAATCGGCATATTTTGGTGCAATGTTACTCAATTCTTTCTGACAAGGTGCGCACCATGTCGCCCAAAAATTGATAATGGTGACTTTCCCTTTTTGAGCTAATTCTGATGCGTTAACTGTTTTGCCTTCTAAGGTTTTGACAGAAACGTTAGGCATTGTTTTTTGTGAAAAGGCTAAAACAGTGAGAAAAGAAAAAGTCAATGTCAATGCGTTTTTTTTCATATTAATCTTAATCATGGATTGAAATAGTTTATGACTGAATGTTAATCTAAAATCAAGTGCAAAGTTAAACGTCAATTATCACAAAAAATTACCCCCTCAGTAGTGATTGCTTATTGATTGGTTAGGTGCAACGAAAATTCTAAGGATAAAAATTGCTCTTTATTGCAAAATATCCATAGTTAAAATTCTCTAAATACCGAATATCATTCCGTTAAAATCTGTTAACAGACCCCTCAGTATGGTTAAATCGCCGTTAATCCATGTGTTAAAATTTGCATTTTTACAATAAACAGATGACCTTTAAATCATAAATCAGACGGAAACGAAAGATTTTAAAAATGAAAACCATCTTTCTCAACCATTAAATTCTAAAAACATGAAAAAGTTAAATGTCATCGCCATCGCTCTTTTTACACTCTTTTTAGCCGCTTTCACAGCTTGCAAAAGCCCTCAGAAATCTTTTGAAAACGGCAACTACGACCAAGCTGTTGACCAGGCCATTGAGCGTTTACGCAAAACGAAAGTCAAAGAACGCGATGTTGCAACGCTCGTCGAAGCGTTCAATTATATCAATCAGCGTGAAACTGAAAAATTGGGTCGTTTGCGTTTGGAAAATAATCCTGACAATTGGGACGATATTTATGCTATTGCCACAAGCATCAACCGCCGTCAAGAAATGGTGCGCCCACTTGTGGCTTTAGATGAAGAAAAATACTACGGTCAGCTTCAAAATCTCCATTTTACTGAGGGGGTCGTAGCGACCATCGCTGAAGCTCGCGAAGGAGCAGCTGCACATTTGTACAATCGTGCAAATCAAAAATTGGATTTGGCTAAGTCTGGCAACCGTCGTTTGGCACGTGAGGCTTATGACGATTTCAAAGCGATTGATAAATATTATACGACTTACAAAGACGTAAAAGCATTGAGCAGCGAGGCTTATGCTTTGGGTATCAATCATGTATATGTTAAAGTTGAAAACGATACACGTACTTATTTGCCTTCAGGCTTTGAGCGCGAGTTGGAAAGTATTTTTGTCCGCGATTTGAATGAAAAATGGGTCAAATACCATACTTTCAAAGATGAAAACTTGCGTTATGACTATACCATCGTGGCTCGCATGACAGATATTAATGTCAGCCGTGACCGCGAACGTCGCGACCACCACATCGAAGAAGCACAAGTTGAAGACGGTTTCGACTACGTTTTGGACAGCAGAGGTAATGTGAAAAAGGACTCATTGGGTAATGATGTGAAAGTAAAAAAATTCCGTTGGGTACGTGCTGATGTGTTTGAAATCACGCAAACCAAAGAAGCCATCGTTTCTGGTTATGTCGAATATTTTGACAATCGCACCAAAGAGCGTCTTTTGAGCCGCCCAATTCAGTCAAACGCTATTTTTAACAACACGGCTGTAACATTTGAAGGAGACCGCCGGGCTTTGCGCCACGAAACAGCTTGTCGCTTGGGTGGTCACCCAGTGCCTTTCCCAACCGATGAGGCTTTGTTGATGACGGTTGCTGAAAACATGAAAAACAGAGCTAAAGATATGATTCGCAACAACGATCACATCGTAGCAAGATAAGAATGGTCTTAGAAGTAAGTATAGTTTGAACTTTCAAAATGGATGAAAAGCGGCTTCTTTACTGAGGGGTCGCTTTTTTGTTTTGTATAAAATACTTACTTTTGTAAAAAATAAAAAGATATGACAGTTTTAATTGGTGATAAAAAAGTGCGTATCCGCAACCCCAAGTTGCTGACCTACGACGACTATGTAAAACTTACGCCGCCCGACAGCGGCAACTATGAACTACACAACGGAAAAATTTTATTTATGGCAACACCGAATGCAACTCATCAAACGATTTCGATGAATTTATCTGCTCATATTTGGCAGTATATTCGTCCAAGACAACTTGGTAAAGTATTAGCAGCACCGATGGACACTGTTTTTACGCAACATGATGTCTTACAACCCGATTTGCTTTTTGTCTCAAAAGAACGTGAAGACATTATTCAAAAAGTCGTACAGGGCGTACCTGATTTGGTTGTAGAAATAAAATCGCAAGGTAATTCAAGTGCAGAAATGAGTTATAAAAAGTATATTTATGAGTCAACAGGTGTGAGGGAATATTGGTACATTTTGCCTGAAAAACAGCAAGTTATTCAGTATGAAAATATTGATAATGAATTGATTAGAATCAAAGTCTTAGAAATAGATGACACACTAAAATCCATCGTTATCGAAGGTTTTGAATTAGCCATAAAAGATATTTTTGAATAAACAGGATACATCTTTTGTTTTCAAAAAAGCGACTTCTTACTGAGGGGTCGCTTTTCTTATTAATTTTGCAAAAAATAGGCAACAATCATCAGCCATTTGTTGCCGCATCGCTTTCAGCTAAAAAATATGAAACTCGCTGTTATCATTGTCAATTATAATGTTCGGCATTTTCTCGAACAAGCTCTGCTTTCGGTGCGCAAGGCATCAGAAGGGCTTGCTGTGGAGACATGGGTGGTTGACAATAATTCGGTGGATGATTCGGTGGCGATGGTACAAGAGAAGTTTCCAGAAGTGCATTTGATTGCTAATCGAGACAATGTGGGTTTCTCAAAAGCCAATAATCAAGCAATCAGAAATTCGACGGCGGAATATGTTTTGTTGCTCAATCCAGACACGGTTGTGCAAGAAGATACATTTCATAAAACATTGGCATTCATGGATTTGAACCCCTCAGTAGGTGGCTTGGGTGTGCGTACAATTGATGGCTCTGGTACATTTTTACCTGAATCGAAACGGGGTTTTCCTTCGCCTTGGGTAGCATTTTGCAAGTCATTTGGGTTGTCGCGGTTGTTTCCGAAATCGCCTGTTTTTAATGGCTATTATTTGGGGCATTTGTCCGAAACAGGCACGTATCCGATTGACGTTTTGGTGGGTTCGTTTATGTTGATGCGGCGTTCGGCGTTGGACAAAGTGGGTTTGTTGGATGAGGATTTTTTTATGTATGGCGAAGATATAGACCTCTCTTATCGCATAGTTAAAGGTGGTTTTCAAAACTATTATTTTGGCGACACGACCATCATTCATTACAAAGGTGAATCAACGAAAAAAGGTAGCCTCAACTATGTGCGAGTCTTTTATGGCGCGATGATAATTTTTGCCAAAAAGCATTTCAAAGGTCAGCAAGCGACAGCGTTTATTGCTTTGATGCAAGCCGCCGTGTGGTTCAGAGCAGCAATGACCGTTTCGAGTCATTTTTTGAGGCAAGTCTTTTTGCCTACTTGTGATATTTTATTGATTTTCATGGGTTTGTGGTGGCTCAGAAGTTTTTGGTCGAGTTATTATTTTAATGAACCAGATTATATCAAACCCGATTTTTTATTCATCAATGCACCGATTTATATTACCATCTGGTTGGGAAATGTTTATCTGAGTGGCGGCTACGACGCGCCTGTTTCGTTGCGCCGCATACTGAGGGGGGTCTTTTTAGGGACAATTTTATTGGCTGCTGTTTATGGATTTTTGGATTTAAGCCTGCGTTCATCGCGTATGTTGATTGTTCTGGGTGCGCTTTGGACAGCGATTTCTGTTGTTGGTTTGCGATTTTTATTTCATTTTTTGAAAAATAAAAACTTCAAATTAGGAACTGAGGGTGTCAAGAATTTGGTGATAGTTGGTTCAAAACCAGAAGTTGAGCGTGTAAAATCGTTGCTCAATCAAGTCGGTGTGGCTAAAAATCATATCGGCATTGTCAATCCAAAAGAAACTGATGACCACCACACTTTTCTTGGTAGCCTGCGACAATTGGACGAAATCGTGCGTATTTATCGTGTCGAAGAGGTGATTTTTTGCTCAAAAGATGTGGCAACCAACGACATAATGGCGTGGATGAGCCGATTGGGAGCGGGCATTGAGATGCGAATTGTACCAGAGGAAAGTCATTCCATAATCGGTAGTTCTGATAAAAATACACGAGGCGAACTTTATACAATTGATATTCGATTCAATATCTCACAGCCAATTCACAGACGCAATAAACGACTTTTTGATGTATTGGCAAGCGTTGTTTTTCTGATTTTCAGCCCAATTTTGCTTATTTTTGCTCGAAAAAGAATAGATTTTGTACAAAATATCTTTCAAGTTTTCTTGGGGCAACGAACTTGGGTAGGCTATACTGAGGGGGGGGGGCATAATTTACCGAAATTGAAAAAAGGTATTTTATCGCCAACTGATGTCGTGCAATTGACCGAAATGAATGAACCAACAATGCAACGTCTGAATTTTCTCTATGCTAAAGATTATGATGTGTGGCGCGATGTAGGGATTTTGATGGGCGGATTTAAGCAACTCTAAACCCAAACTACTTCAATTTATCCGCACTACGTAAAGCTCTGATCAAGCGCGTGTCGTTGCGTGGGTCTGGATCAGATGCTTTGTGGTTAAAAAGCCACATACGCATCTCGCCTGCTGTAGGTGCAATGCTCGCAGCAACGAGTTTGTTGGGTAGGCTCGATAGATAATCAATCCAAAAAGTGCCTTCGTAAATGGTGTCATTATCCACTTTCAGAACATAATCTTTTTTGATATTATCACGTACTTTTTGAGCCGCGGTAGGAGTCAAAGTAAATAAAAAATCACTTCGTTCGTAGCTTACGATGCTGCTATCAGCAATGAATGGCTGTGTTTCACCCAAAAGAACGAATGAAATGGAAGCGTTGCTTTCTTTTCGACAGCTGATAAACAAAAGTGAAAAAATGAATGAGATGAGTAATGTCTTCATTTTATGTCTTAATTTTATATTTTCCAGATAATAACCTAATAAGACAGACGAAATAGTAAGTGAGGTTGGGTTAGATAGTGCATCAAGTTTAGGATTTATTCAAAAATCTCTACCTAAAACGCTCTAAGACAGTTTTTATAGGATTCTTGGTGAAATCTGTTCAATTTACTCAATCAGTGATACTAATTTGCATCTTTCTGAAAAATATATTCACCTCTGCATATTATGTAAACCTACTTTTTCGTTTAAAGAAAATCATCACCTGCAATACCCCCTCAGTATAGGATGAAAAATAAGTTGGACACTGACGAATCTTTAAACAATTTTTCTTCACCATTATTCTTTTTCGTTCGATAATGAAAAGAATCTTGCTTTCCGTTCTTGCTTTAGTTGGTTTTACGATGGCTCAGGCTCAGATGCTATCACAACCAAAAGACAATAATAATATTTACACCATTCAATTGGGTGCGTTTGAAGCCAATGTCAAACAAGCTGATTTTGAAGCCATACGTTCTTATGCGTATGTGTATAAGCGTGATGGTCAAGTTTTTGTAGGCGGTTTTAGTAGCGAAGAGGCTGCTGAACCTATTTTGGCAAAAATAAAAACGAAAGGTTTCGACGATGCTTTCGTAGCTGCACGTTCTTTGAAGGCAGGCAAATTGGTTTATGTCATCCAAATTGCGACAAAAAATGCTGGTGAGCCGATTGATTGGAAAAACTACAGTCGAGTTGGGACGCTCTATACGATGCCCAATGGCGGGCAAGTGCGTTTTGTGCATGGCGCTTATGAGGATAAAAACGATGCCAATGTCAAATTGAAAGACATTGTGGCTTTGGGTTTTACGGATGCGTTTGTGAAAGGTGTGAAAGACGTGCAACTGAATCCGATTACGGACTTTGAAACAGGTGATAAAACCTTGCTACCTAACAAAGACATCACTGAGGTTTCGCCACGAGTAGTTCCACCAAGTTATAGTAATGTATCGCCTAAATCCGTAAACAAACGTAAATCTGTCATCAAACTTCAAGAGGCTTTGAAAGAATTGGGACTAAATGATGTGGTTTCAGATGGTTTGTACGGCAAACAGACACAGTTATTTTATGACAAAGCGGTAAAAAACAATCGCCGATTGGCAACTTATAGTGAGTTAGCTCAAAAAAACACAGGTTTTGAAGGTTGGGAAGATGGTCGTTTGTTGTTGACCATAGCACATGAATTGAGTATAAAAGACGGTGATAAAGCTATTGTGGCGGATTTATTCAATAACTTGCCAACAGAAAAATTATCCGAAAAGGAAACCAATACTGCTTTAAATTGGCACAGTAGTTTGTGGAAAAAATTGGAAGCTTGGTCAACGACAGGACAGTATAACGACCAAGTTTACACGGCCTTGAAAGTGGCCTACTATCGGACATTGGTTCATTTGGAAGATTATTATGCTTCAAATGGTATTGCAGGCGAAGCGGGAACGGCTTTAGCAGTGTCGGTCATCAAGACTTTGATAGCAGACGACTTTGAAGGATTTAATTAGATTTAGTCCTCAAATGCCTGAAAAACCGCAAGCTTTCTTAGAAAGCTTGCGGTTTTTTAATGATTAATCTAAAACCTTGTCTATAACATTGATGTTTTCGATAAACATTGTAGCTTTGCGGTAGTATTTCCATATTTAAAAATCATAATTGTCTATTTCATACTGAGGGGAGGGGGGATTTTACAGTTTAAACCCAATTCCCTGGGTGATAAAATTTTGTGCTTTGAAAAAATCTTTTTCTGTTATAGCTATTGTTCTCATCGTGCTTTTCATTGATCAAGCCCTAAAAATCTGGGTAAAAACCAGTTTTTGTTATGGCGAAGAGCGTTCCCTTTTTGGCGAGTCATCGTGGGCCAAACTCAATTTTGTTGAAAACCCTGGTATGGCTTTTGGTTGGAAATTTGGTGGCGAATATGGCAAATTGGCTTTGAGTCTTTTCCGTATTGTTGCTATTGGCTTTTTAGGCTATTATGTATCTCGTTTGGTCAAACGCAATGCCAATTATGGACTGTTGACAGGTTTCTCACTTATTTTGGCTGGAGCTATTGGCAATATTCTCGATTCTGCTTTTTATGGTTTGATATTCAGTGAGTCAACGTTCCATTGTGCAGATGGTCCTGCTAAAATGGTCGCTTGGGGTACGGGGTACGGTTCTTTTTTGCATGGGAAAGTTGTAGATATGCTGTTTTTCCCTGTTTGGAAAAACGAATTAGGTGAGGTACAATTTTTCCAACCTGTTTTCAATGTGGCAGATACGGCGATTTCGGTGGGTGTTGCCAGCATATTGCTTTTCCAAAGACATTATTTTAGCGATGACAAAAAACAACCCATTACAACACCGTCTGAGACAGAAGTTGCTGATGAGACAGAAAATATGAACGATGAAATTGTTTTAGAACAAAATCCAGTAGAAACACCCTCTGATACTGAGGGGGTAGATTTTGATAAAACTGAAACAATTGTGGGAGATGAAAAAAAAGAGAATGGTTAACAAAATGCCGTCTTTATATCTTCAATAATTTTCAAATAAAAAGAATTATGCAAGATTGCATTATTATTTTCTAAAAGCTGTTGGAACGAGTTCTCTTTTAAATAGTTATGATACTGAATCAAAGCGTTTGAGTCGCCTAATTTTTTTAGCGATTCAAACGCTTTTTTTGTTAATGGGTCACCAATATTCTTTACTAATTTCATTGTGAGCCTTTCAAAAAGTATATAGGAAAAGGTAGGCGTTTTCCCTATCTCATTTTTGCCCGTAAATATATTGTAAGTCTTCAACCCACATTGTATTGCCCAAGGTCTTTAATGGGGATGCTCTCAATGTAGTTGCATTTTAAGTGCATAAAAAAAGCAACATTCTGCTAAGAATGTTGCTTTTTTTTAAAATTTGAGGGGTGCTTTCGACACCCCTCAGTATATTGACTAAGCTTTTACCAAACCTTTAGCTTTCTCAATCACATCTTTAGCGATGCCCGCAGGTGCTTCTTGATAGTGAGAGAATTCCATTGTTGAAGAAGCGCGACCAGAAGTGATGGTACGCAAGTGTGTCACGTAACCGAACATTTCTGAAAGTGGCACTTCTGCTTGAATAGCTACTGCACCACCCATACGAGCTTCTTGACCTTTTGGCAAACCACGACGACGGTTCAAGTCACCGATAACTGGACCCACATACTCTTCGGGTGTCACAACTTCCAATTTCATGATGGGCTCTTGGATGATAGGCTTGCATTTTGGCGCAGCTTCACGGAAACCTTCTTTCGCACACAACTCAAACGCAATGGGTTTCGAGTCAACAGAGTGCATACCACCATCTGTCACACGAACTTTCATAGATTCGATGTTGTAACCTGCCAAGATACCGTTGTTCATCATAGCATTGAAACCGTCTGTGATAGGTTTGATATAATTTTTATCAATTGCACCACCGACAATCGCCCACTCGAATTGTAACTTTTTCTTGCCTGATTTGAAATCATCGCTTTCCAAGAACTCTTCGTCTGCAGGCCCCAAGGTGAATTCCATATCAGCATACAAACCAGAACCACCCGATTGTTTTTTCAACTTCTCACGGTGTGTGAATGATTGTGTCAAAGCCTCTTTATAGTTTACTTGTGGCGCACCTTGGTTACACTCAACGCCATATTCACGTTTCATGCGGTCAACCAAGATTTCCAAGTGCAACTCACCCATACCACTGATGACTGTTTGTGCCGTATTTTCGTCGTATTTCACTTTGAATGTCGGGTCTTCGTCAGCCAATTTGTTCAATGCCATACCCATTTTGTCCATGTCTTTCTGCGTTTTTGGCTCAATTGCCAAAGAGATAACTGGTTCAGGGAACGCCATTGACTCCAGAACGATTGGGTGGTCGAGGGCACACAAAGTATCACCTGTTCTAATTTCAGAAACACCAACCAAAGCCACAATATCACCCGCTTCTACAAACTCAACAGGGTTTTGTTTATTGGCGTGCATTTGGAACAAACGTGAAACACGCTCTTTTTTGCCTGAACGTGTATTCAAGATGTAAGAGCCTGCGTCTAAGCGACCAGAGTAAACACGTGTGAAAATCAAACGACCCACGTATTTGTCTGTAACAATTTTGAATGCCAATGCAGAGAATGGTGCAGCTGCATCGGGCTTGCGGCTTTCTTCTGCATCTGTATTCGGATTTGTACCTTTGATAGCCTCTACATCAAGTGGAGAAGGCAAATAAGCACAAACTGCGTCCAAACAAGCCTGAACACCTTTATTTTTGAAAGCAGAGCCGCACATCACAGGAGTCATCTTCATATCCATAACTGCCTCGCGAATCGCTGCTTGCAACTCATCAACCGTAATTGAATTAGGGTCTTCAAAGAATTTTTCCATCAAAGCTTCGTCGTAAGTTGCGACTTCTTCGATGAGTTGTGCACGTGTTTCTTCAACTACATCAATCAAATCGGCAGGAATTGGCACAACATTGAAAGTCATACCTTGGTCATGCTCGTTCCAGATGATAGCTTGGTTCGTTACGATATCAACCACACCTTGAAATTTGTCTTCAGCACCAATTGGTACTTGGAGTGGAATAGCGTTAGAACCCAATTTCGCTTTCATGTCTTTCACAACAGCGAAGAAGTCAGCACCGGCACGGTCCATTTTATTAACGAAAGCGATACGCGGTACGCGGTAGCCGTCAGCCAAACGCCAGTTCGTTTCAGATTGAGGCTCAACACCGTCAACAGCAGAGAACAAGAACACCAAACCATCCAATACACGCAAAGAACGGTTTACCTCAACCGTAAAGTCAACGTGACCAGGCGTGTCAATGATATTCATTGGATATTCCTCGCCTTTCCAGAACCATTTCGTTTTAGTTGCCGCAGATGTGATGGTAATACCGCGCTCTTGCTCTTGAGCCATGTGGTCCATCGTGGCTGCACCGTCATGCACCTCACCAATGCGGTGAGAGATACCCGTATAGTAGAGGATACGCTCGGTAGTAGTCGTTTTGCCTGCGTCAATGTGCGCAGCGATACCGATGTTCCTCGTGTATTTTAAATCTTTCGTTGCCATGATTTTTTTTATTATACTTTTTAAAAATTAATTCAATTTTAATTAAAGAACTTTAATAAATCACTGATTATTGAGAGATTAAATATTGTTTACTAAGCAATAATTAAAACTATCAATAACCAATTTTTTACCCCCCTCAGTATAAATTTGAGTTTTAACAAACTTTATAAGGACTATTGATTGTCAAAACGTCACTGCTACTGAGGGGCATAGATGCAAGGTGGCATGTGAATGAAATTTTGAATTTAAATAAAAAATAATGTCAAAAATTTTGCCAAAAAATCAAGGGACTTAATATTTTTTGAAAAATGTTTTGACTGACCAAATTATAATTTTGCACTTTTTGCCATAAAAAATGCTATTTTTTTTCCAAAAAAAAGCAGTCTTTTGTTCAGAGGTCAAAAACGCCGCAAAGATGCGATTTTTTAGTGAAAATAAAAAATATTTAGACATTTTTGACTGTATATCGCCATTCTTAGAAAATAGCAATCGCTGAGTCATGAAAGTGCTGATTTCGCTTTGCTCTGAAAGAATGTTTTTATAGAGCGCATTTTGTGCCATCAAGCTCTGCATGAGAAAAACAGAGAGTGATAGGTTTTAAAACAGTTTCTAAAATAAGTAGTTACGAAAAAATCTTACTGTTTTTAGAAGATTCAAGACGTATAAATATAACTTTACAACAAAAAGCAACTTTAAAATCTTGTTTCATGGCCACTCAACTCAGCTATACAAGCGGTACAAGTACGCAACCTCTTTTAGGCATCACTATCGGCGACAAGTTCGACCAAACTGCCGCACAATTCCCACTCCACGATGCTTTGATCGTGCATCATCAAGACAAGCGTTTTACCTATCAAGAGCTTAAAAATGAAGTAGATAATGCAGCCAAAGCTTTTTTATCGTTGGGTGTAGCCAAAGGCGATAGGATAGGGATGTGGTCGCCTAATTGTTATGAATGGACTGTGACACAATTTGCAACTGCCAAAATTGGGGCGATTTTAGTCAATATCAACCCCAACTATCGCCAACACGAGTTAGAATATGCACTCAATCAATCAGGTTGCCGCATTTTGGTGACAGCGGATACTTACAAAACATCGGATTATGTCGCGACGCTGTTTGCCTTAGCTCCCGAGTTGCAGCAATGTCCAAAAGGTCAGTTACAGTCAGAAAAACTGCCGCATTTGGAAACCATCATTAAGTTAGGGACAAAAGAAAAGCAAGGTATGTGGCGTTGGGCTGATTTTATGACAGAAGCCGAACACACGACGACTGAAGCTCTTGAAAATCGTCAAAACAGCTTATCGTTTGACGAAGCCATCAATATTCAATATACGAGTGGCACAACGGGTTTTCCGAAAGGAGCGACTTTGAGCCACCACAATATTCTCAATAATGGCTATTTTGTAGGCGAAATAATGAAGTTTACGGACAAAGACCGCCTTGTGATTCCTGTGCCTTTGTATCACTGTTTTGGTATGGTCATGGGCAATTTGGCGTGCATCACACACGGTGCAACCATGATTTATCCGTCTGCAACATTTGAACCTGCGGCTGTTTTGAAAGCCGTTGAACGTGAAAAAGCGACTGCAATTTTTGGTGTACCAACTATGTTTATTGCCGAATTGGACTTGCCCGACTTTGCTAGTTACGATTTAACGAGTTTGCGAACAGGTATTATGGCTGGTTCGCCTTGCCCAATTGAGGTGATGAAAAAAGTACAAAGCATCATGCACGTTCCAGAAATGGAAATCGCTTATGGTATGACCGAAACCAGCCCTGTCAGTACCCAAACCCGAGTGGGTACCCCTTTAGAAAAACAAGTGGGTACGGTTGGGCAAATCCATCCACATTTGGAGGTCAAAATCATCAATCCAGAAACAGGGCTGACGGTTCCGATAGGCGAATCGGGCGAGTTATGCACCCGAGGTTACAGCGTCATGTTGGGTTATTGGAACAATGAAACGGCAACAAAATCAGCTATTGATGCTGCTCGATGGATGCACACAGGCGATTTGGCAACGATGGATACTGAGGGGTATGTCAAAATTGTCGGGCGCATCAAAGACATGATTATCAGAGGTGGTGAAAATATCTATCCACGCGAAATTGAGGAGTTTTTATATACGCATCCTAAAATTTCGGATGTGCAGGTGATAGGCGTTCCAGATGTTAAATATGGTGAAGCTGTGATGGCTTGGATTCGCTTGCGCGATGGAGAAGCGATTGATTTAGAAGAAGTTAGAGCGTTTTGTTACAATCAAATAGCGCACTACAAGACCCCTCAGTATATTCGCATTTCAGATAGTTTTCCGATGACTGTCACAGGGAAAATTAGAAAAGTAGAAATGCGTGAAATCAGTGTACACGAATTGGGTTTGGGGGATGTAGCTCAGATTAAAATGGCATAAAAAGTATTTGGGAACTATTGACGGAGTGACTTTGAGTCACTCCGTCAATTTATCTCACATTTTATATGATTCAAGAGCCGCCGCAATTTTTCTATCATTTGCCAAACGAGGGACTTTGTTTTGACCACCCAATTTGCCTTCCGATTTCATATATTCTCTGAAAGCATCTCGTTTCAGTGGGCGAATGACGAGTTGGCGTAAGATATTACCCGTTATCAAATCATCGTAGTAGATATTTTGTAGAGTCATCGCTTTATCCACTTTTTGAGTGAAATCAGTCATATTTTCAGGCAAATTATCAAATTCGATAAACCATTCGTGATAAGGTAAACCACCGTCGAGTGGCACAACTTGTGGCGCAACGTGAAACTCAACAATACGCACCCCCTCAGTATTCGATACCGAAAGCAGGGCTTCATCCACCTCTTTGCCTATCACATGTTCGCCAAAAGCCGAAATAAAATGTTTGATACGTCCCGTCACGATGATGCGATAAGGGTTTTTCGACACAAACTCCACCGTGTCGCCAATGCTATAGCCCCACAAACCTGCATTATTATTGATGATGATGGCATAATTTACGCCCAACTCGACCTCGCGTAGGCTGAGACGTGTGACATTTTCGTTGCCATATTCATTGACAGGAATGAACTCGAAAAAGATGCCCGAATCTACATTCAGCCACAAACCGCGCTCCGTTTGTGAATCTTGAAAGGCAATAAAACCTTCGGAAGCGGGATAAGTTTCCACGCCATCCAGACGTTTTCCCACAAGTTCTTCCAACTTTGAGCGATATGGTTCAAAATTGACACCACCATAGACAAAAACAGAATAATTCGGGAAAATCTCAGCCACTGTTTTTTTTCCCGTAAACTCCAAAAGACGTTCGTAGTACATCTGCACCCAAGGTGGAATACCCGAAATCAGTGTCATGTTTTGCCCCACTGTTTCGCGCACAATGGCATCTACTTTATCTTCCCACTCTTCGATGCAATTGGTTTTGTAACTTGGCAATTGATTGCCTTTCAACCAATTAGGAACCATGTGATTCGATATACCTGACAGACGACCTGTTTTGATACCATTCACTTCGGTCAATTCTGGACTACCCGACAGAAAAATAACTTTACCATCGAGCCACGATCCTTTGCCTGTTTGAGCATAATAATTGAACAAAGCATTGCGTGCCGAACCGAAGTGATTCGGCACAGAGTCCTTCGTGATAGGAATATATTTGACCCCCGAAGTCGTGCCGCTTGTTTTGGCAAAATAGGCGGGTTTGCCCTCCCAAAGCACGTCCGATTCGCCGTGTTTCACACGTTCGATATAGTTTTTTAAATCTTCATAATCTCTAATAGGTACGCGTGCTTTGAAGTCCTCGTAGGTGCGGATATTCCCAAAATCGTGGTCACGACCAAATGCTGTTTTGCCCCCCCTCAGTATCAGATTGCGAAAAACACGTTCTTGTGCCTCGATACCTGTTTCTGACAGTTCAGCAATACGGCGTGCGATGTAATTAGCAAATGGTTTTATTAGCGTTGATTTCCAGCCCATTTTTAGTTTTTATTTTGAATTGCAAAAGTAAAAAACTACTTCAATATATAACTGAAGCCTTGAACGTTGAATTTTAGAAGTTTATCTTTGTAACAATTTTAATCTATAACGATTGTATTCAGAAGTATTTTTCAATACTTCGGTAATTTATTAGTTGAAAAATGGCGGCTTCGCCGCCGAAAAAAAGGAGAGTGGAGGGAGGTTTTAATTTTTTGCAAGTTCGGACTGCACCCGAACTTGCAAAAAATTAAAACCTCCTCCGAAAAGTCCATTCCGCCGCCGTAGGTGGCGTTATTTACACTTAAAAAACTACCAAAGTATTGTTTTTAGAAACTAAAAAATCAAATTATGAAACAACTGACCATTCTTTTCACTGTTTTTACTCTTTTTTCATGCCATTCGCCACAACAAATATCTCAAAAACAAACCGATGAACCACCAATCGTTTTACCGCCGCAAATTCTATTTTTGCAAATAAAAGTATTTAAAAAAGGTGATGTTGTTGAGGCACAAATAGCCAATAGAACGACAGTCGCGGGTATATTGGACAGGGATGCAAGAGGCTTGCAATTGATTGAAAACGAATGGCTTATCAGTTTCTATGACAAAAGAAAAGAACTACTCGACCAAGTGACTGTTCCCAATCCTTTACATCAGCACTTTGAAGTGGCAGACGATAATGGACAATTGAAAGGTGTGGAAGTGAAGAAAGAAGAAGCCGATTTTTTTTTCAGAGTCGCACACAATCCAAGTTTTGCGACAATTCAAGTCGAACAAATCACAGCGAATAAACAAAAAATAAATCTATTTTCTCTTACCTTTTAAAAACTGTTTTAGATATGAAAAGAATCTCACTTTTGATCGCTATGCTATTTTTCGCACTCATACTGAGGGGGCAGGTTTTTCCTGTCGAAACCATTTTAGACAATGGTTTGGCGAGTAAACGTATCAAATATGTTTTCTTGAGCGATGGCTATCAGTCTGGCGAATTGACCACGTTTATCGGGCATGTCAATACGTTCAAAGACAATATTTTTACTCAAACACCTTACAAAGAGTACAAAAACTTTTTCAATTTCTACGCCATCAAGGTCCCCTCAGTAGAATCGGGTGCTGACCATCCTGGTACGGCGAGTGACGAAGGTTCAAGTGGAGGGCAACCGACATTGACGGCTAATACTTATTTCAATTCGACTTTCGACTATGCCAGTATTCACCGCTTAGTTGTGCCGCAAAACAATTCGGCTATCTCTACGGTGATGGCTAATAATTTTCCGAGTTATAATCAGATTTTCATATTTGCAAACTCTACTTATTATGGTGGCTCTGGTGGTACTTATGCTACGTCAACTGTTCATACATCGGCAAATGAAATCGCTATTCACGAAATTGGTCACTCATTCGCAGGTTTGGCAGACGAATATGCCATTGGTGGACAAGGCGAACGCCCCAATCGCACCACGGTAACCGACCCTGCAACTATAAAATGGAAAAATTGGGTTGGGACAAACAGCGTCGGCATCTATCCAATTGGTGTCGAAGGCTGGCAACGACCACATCAAAATTGCAAAATGCAGTTCCTCGGTGTGCCGTTTTGTTCGGTTTGCAAAGAGGCGTTTATTAATAAAATCTATGCCTTAGTGACACCGATTTATGATTACACACCCACATCATCGTCAGTTACAGTCAGCAGCAGCACTACTTTTTCAGCAACAGTGACCCAAACCATTCCCAATACCATAAAAACAGAATGGAAATTGAACGGTGCAAGCATAGCTACAAATGTCAATTCGGTCAATATCACGCCTGCTCAACTCAACAGTGGTGCGAATACATTGACGCTTTATGTGACGGACGAAACGGCTTTGTCGCGTTCTTATTTGCCCAATACAGGCTATATTTTCAGCCAAACTTGGACTTTAAACCGTGTTATTCCACTCGAAATGCTCAGTTTTACGGCTGAAAAAAAAGGGAAAGATGTTGTTTTGAATTGGCAAACAACCAACGAAAGGCAAACCAGCCATTTCGATGTACAACGCAGCACCAACGGTAAGCAGTTTTTCAGTATCGGAAAAGTTAAATCAAAAAATCAGACAACAACCAACGAGTATTCTTTTTGGGATAAAAATCTGCCCGATGGTACGTTGTATTATCGCCTCGAACAGTTTGACATAGATGGAAAATCTACATTCAGTCCTATTCGGAGCATCGAAAAATCGGACAAGTTTTACTACGAAATATCGCCCAATCCCACCAGCGATGTCTTGACCATCAGCGGCAATGCGGACTATGATATGGAGATGACCATCGAAATGTTTAATGAAATAGGCACATCGTTGTATCAAAAAAAACAGGTAGTTACTGAGGGGGTGTTTCAACACACGATAAATATGTCTGACTTTGCGAACGGCTCTTATTTTGTGGTTTTGCGTTTGCCCAATGGTTTTTCAGTGCGGAAAACAGTGGTAAAAACCAATTGAAATGATAGAAATCATTTTTTGCAGATAGCTTGTATCATCTATAGAGACACAAAAACAATTTATATTTGCTGATTATAGTGCAAAAATAAAGGACATGAAAAATCTTTTCCTATGGGTTGCCTTACTGACTTCTTTGAGCGCATGTAAAAAGAAGAAAGATGTTGTTCATGCTGAATATGAAGGTATTACGCAATCGGTTTATGCTTCGGGTGTGATTAAAAGTCGGAATCAATATCAAGTGTATTCGAGTGTTGCGGGTTTGATAGAAAAACTCTTTGTTACTGAGGGGGCGATTGTGAAGCGTGGGCAACCCATTTTGCAAATAACAAATGCAACGGCCCAACTGCAAAAAGACAATTCTGAGATTGCAGCCAACTTCAACGCTTTGCAAAATAATGCAGAACGCTTGCAAGAATTAAGCTATAATATTGATTTAGCTCGCCAAAAGAAAGAGACAGATTCGTCTATCTATGCTCGACAGTTGAGTTTGTGGCAACAGAATATTGGTAGTCGTATTGAATTAGAACAGAGAGAGTTAGCAGCTCAAAATGCTAAAATTGCTTATGAGAATACATTGTTACGTTATCGAGAATTAAAAAAACAATTAGATTTTGTGGCACGCCAATCGCAAATGAGTTTGGCAATAACATCGGCTCAAACCCGTGATTTGCAGATAAAAAGTGAAATTTCGGGTAAAGTTTTTAGCCTTATGAAAAAGCAAGGCGAAATGGTGACAGCACAATCGCCGATTGCTATTATAGGAGAGAGTGATAATTTTTATCTCGATATGCAAATTGATGAATATGATATTGCCCAGATTCGGCAAGGACAAAAGGTTGTTTTTTCGATGGACAGTTACCGTGGGCAGGTGTTTGAAGCAATTGTGAGCAAAATTTATCCAATCATGAATGAGCGTTCAAAAACCTTTACGGTTGAAGCTGAATTGCTCAAAAAACCGAATCCTATTTATCCAAATTTGACGGCTGAAGCGAATATTGTCATTTTATCGAAAGAAAAAGCACTACTCATCCCACGCAGTATTTTGATTGATGAAGAGTATGTGATACTTGAAAATGGTGAAAAACGCAAAGTTCAGATAGGTTTGAAAGACTACCAAAAAGTGGAAATATTGTCAGGTATTACAGAAAATGATGCTTTATTGAAATCAGAACAATGACGTTAAAACTACTCATACAAATCGCTATCACGATGCTTCGTGCAAGATTGAGGCAAACTATTGTTGCTGCTGTGGGCGTAACTTTTGGTATCACGATGTTTGTTACCTTGCTCAGTTTTATGTCAGGTCTCAATGGTATGCTTGATGGCTTAGTGGGCAACAGAACACCTCATATTAGGCTTTATAACGAGATAGAACCCAGTAAAAACCAACCCATTAACCTTTCAGAAGCCTACAAAAAAGACTATAATTTCATTAATTCTATCAAATCGAATAATAGTCGTCAGGAGATTTACAGTGCTAACAAAATTATGCAAACACTCAAAGAAGACAACCGTGTGTTGGGTTATTCAAGGAAAGTGGCTTCACAAGTATTTTTTAATGATGGTGCAATAGACATTGCAGGATTTATGAATGGTATTGATGTCGAAGCCGAGATGTTATTGTATAGTTTTCGGGATTATGTGACAAGTGGTAACCCATTAGATGTGAAAAATAGGTCAAATAGCATTATATTAGGCAAGCCTTTGGCAGAAAAACTTATGGTCAGTATCGGCGATATTGTTCAGGTTGCGACCATTCAAGGTGAGCGTTTTCAACTCAAAGTAGTCGGTTATTACCAATCGGGTTTGGCTGACTTCGACAAGACGCAAAGCTTTGCTTCTATCAATACGGTACAAAAAATATTGGGTAAACCCAGCAGCCACATTACAGATATTCAGGTTAAATTGAAAGATATGAACCTCGCCCCAAAAACAGCAAAAGAATATAGGCAAGTGTTTGGTGTTAGCGCACAGGATATTCAAGCTGCCAATGCGCAATTTGAAACAGGAACATACATTCGCAATTTAATATCTTATGCTGTTGGTATTACACTGCTTATCGTTGCAGGTTTTGGGATTTACAACATACTCAATATGATGATTTATGAAAAAATGGATACCATAGCTATCTTAAAGGCTACAGGTTTTTCGGGGACAGATGTCAAGCGTATTTTTA
Source organism: Saprospiraceae bacterium (assembly GCA_016787525.1). Classification (GTDB taxonomy): domain Bacteria; phylum Bacteroidota; class Bacteroidia; order Chitinophagales; family Saprospiraceae; genus JAAFJT01. The sequence goes on from JAEUUP010000016.1 coordinate 34,932, forward strand.
TGCTCATATCCCTCAGTATTGGCTTTTTTGGTTGCTTGTTGGGACTACTTTTGGGTAATACACTCAGTCGCCTTATCAGCCACATTCCTTTCAACTCGCCTGCTGTACCTACCATCAAAACTTTTCCTGTGGACCACAACCCTGTTTATTATGCCATAGCCATCATTTTTTCATTAGTGACGACCTATTTTGCAGGTTGGTTTCCTGCACGAAAAGCGAGCAAAGTTGACCCAGTAGTCATTATCAGAGGAAAGTGACGAAGGGGTTTTACACAAACAATTTTATCAGATTTCAGATGCAAAATATCATTTTACAAGCGACCAATATTTCTAAAAACTTCTACGACCCAGTGACCGTTGAAGTTTTACACAATGTCTCATTCGGTATTCAAAAAGGTGAGTTTGTGTCCATCATTGGCAAATCAGGTTGCGGAAAATCTACATTGCTCTATATCCTCTCTACCATGGATACTGACTATTCGGGCGAATTGATGATTGATGGTGAGCGCATGGCACAAAAAAAAGAAAAAGACTTGGCGCGTATTAGGAATGAAAAAATAGGCTTTGTTTTTCAATTTCACTACCTACTCAATGAATTCAGCGTTTTGAAAAACGTCATGCTACCTGCTTTGCGGTTGAATAAATATTCAGAAGAAGTAATACGAGAAAAGGCGTTTGCGAAGTTGGATATATTGGGAATCAAAGACTTATCCGAAAAAAAAGCAAGCCAACTTTCAGGTGGGCAGAAACAGCGAGTCGCTATTGCCCGTTCGCTCATCAATGACCCTGCTATCATTATGGGTGACGAACCAACGGGCAATTTGGACAAAAAAAACAGTCAAATCGTTTTTGATACATTCAAACACCTCTCTGAGGACTTAAAACAAACTCTTTTGATTGTAACTCACGATCCCAGTTTTGCAGAAAGCACACACCGCATCATCGAAATGGAAGACGGTCGGATTATTTGACAGTGATTACTCTGCATTAATCGGTTTCCCTTTCATCGCCTCCGCAATATTTGCATCCAAAGCCCGATGTGCCAAAGGCGTTGTGTATGTATTCAGTTCTTCCATCGCAGCATTGATGGCATCTTTGCTGTCGCCAGCGACTGTTTGGCGCAGCTTTTCGGTCAATTCCTTTGTCAGTGCCATTTCTTCGTCCGATAAAATAGCAGTGTTTTGCACAATGAACTTTTCGGCGGCTAAAACCACATTATTGGCTTCATTTCTGGCTTCGAGCAAAGCTCTAGCACGCATATCAGACTCGGCATTTTGGATAGAATCAATCAACATCATCGCCATTTCTTCGTCCGATAAGCCGTAGCTCGACTTCATTTTTACTTCTTGCTCCACATTAGAACGCAACTCTTTGGCTTTCACTCGCAGAATACCATCGGCATCGAGATAAAAAGCAATATCAATCTTCGGCAAACCCGCAGGCATCGGCGGGATACCCCTCAGTACGAACTCGCCCAATTTGCGATTGTGCGCCACCAAATCGCGCTCACCTTGATACACAGCGACTTTCAAGTTCTTTTGTCCGTCCACACTCGTAGTGTATTGGCGTGCCGCTTTAGTCGGAATTTTAGAATTGCGCGGTATAATCACATCCATCAAACCGCCCACTGTTTCTATGCCCAACGACAAAGGCGTGATGTCAATCAGCAGCACATCGCGCTGATTGCCCGCTAATACATCGGCTTGAATCGCCGCACCCAAAGCCACCACTTCGTCAGGATTGATGTTGTCAAAAACAGGCTTTCCAAAAAACTCAGCTACGCGTTTTTTCACTAAAGGTACACGGGTTGAGCCGCCAACCATCACCACCGATTGAATATCAGAAGTTTTTAATTTTGCATCAGCCAATGCTTTTTTACACGATTCAATGGTACGTTCGACTAATAAAGTTATCAGAATATCAAACTCTTCACGTGTGATTGTCAGATTGTAACCTCTTACGTGGGTTTCAAAGACCCCCTCAGTAGAGAGTGCCTTTTTGGCTTTTTCAGCCGCCAAACGAATGGTTTGACCAAATTCTTTATCATTGAAAATCAAGTCGTTAGGGATGTTTTGCTGTTTCAACCAAAAATCAATCAGCACTCTATCGAAGTCATCGCCGCCAAGAAAAGTATCGCCGTGCGTGGACAGTACTTCAAAAATACCATCTTGAATTTGCAGAATAGAAATATCAAACGTGCCACCACCAAGGTCAAATACTGCAATCGTTTCGCCCCCCTCAGTATTTCTATCCAAACCATAAGCCAAAGCCGCTGCTGTTGGTTCATTGACGATGCGCAGTACATCTAGACCCGCCAATTTGCCTGCATCGCGTGTCGCTTGCCGTTGCGAATCATTGAAATAAGCAGGAACTGTAATGACCGCTTTTGTAATAGGCTGACCCAAAGTTGTTTCGATACGTGTTTTGAGTTCTTTCAAAATAAAACTTGACAACTCAACAGGTGTATAAAATGTGTCACGCACACGAATTTTGACTAAAGTTTCCTCATCGGGTGCATCAATAATGGTGTAGCCAAAGTAATTTTCAAAGCCTGACACATCTTTATACGATTTACCCATGAGACGTTTGACTGAATAAATCGTATTTTGAGGATCAGTGACCAATTTTTCTTTCGCCACATCGCCTACTACAATGCCCCCCTCAGTATGAACTGTATCGAAATGCAAAACAGACGGCACGAGGGTGTTTTTGCCAGTAGTATCAGCCACACACACAGGTTGTCCATCTTTGATATAAGCCACCAATGAGTTGGTTGTGCCTAAGTCAATACCTACAACTATGTCACGTTCTTTATCAACTGTGCCAGATTTGAGATTGATATTTATTAAAGCCATTTTTCTATATTTGAATATCGGAGAAGTGCTGAACTCACCAATATTTATTCAATAAACGCCAAAAGCGGCGCAAAGCTACAACAAAGTTTATGCTAGAGAGTTTAGGTATAGAGAAAATAGTGGAAATACTTGACGGCTTTCAATTTAGATGATTTACTGATGTTACGCAATGTAGAGGTTACGCACTGTTTTTTGCTACGCAAGAAAAGCGTACAATAAAAAGAATCTACCAGACCGAAGTTAATTTTTCAATCGCTTACGATTGAAAAATTAACTTCGGTCTAAAAAAAGTAGTTTCGTAGTAGGTCTTTTTTGCGGAGCAAAAAACAGTCAGTAATTGTATCGTGCGTAACATCAGTAATTTACATTTTAAACAGACTTTCGTAGCTCAAACCAGCTGAAACCAAACTCAAAGGTCTGGAAACACGGTTTATTTGTCCGTCCCATGTGTAGGCAAGGCGGCGTTGGCGGTGGTCATTGATTTGTTGGTCGAAACCTAAACGATTGTAAAGGCGAAAAACTTTATTGACTGTGGCTATTTTGCCCGTCTTGAACATGCGTTTGGCAGAGAAATCAGTCGTTGTCATAGGCATTAAACCAATATAGTTGGGGCGCATGGCAAAAGTTAGAATCGGTGTATAGAGTTCATCATTGATTCGCCATGAGTTATTGATTTTTTTATGAACATAGCCACCTGCATTGAGCGACAAATTGGTCTGATATCCAAAAACGTTGTTGCTAGGTAGGTTGTAATTGCGCCCATCAAATAAAAGCGAAACACTACCACCTATATATTTATTCCACCCCTCAGTATCGTAAGCATTTTTGGTGCGCCGATAGTAGGCATAACTGACTTCAATGGTCGTAATATCGGCACTAGATAGCTGTTTTTCGGGTTTAGGGCTTGTACTGGGCTTGATTTGTCCCGCTGAAAAGCTAAAACAAATACGAGAAACAACGTCTGTCCCAATGCGCTCATGACCAATACGAAGCGTCGGATTCATGCCTTTATACATGAGTGACGAATGTCCCTCATCACGCACCTTAACCATAGGTAAACCCAAACCTAAGAAAAAATATTGATTACCACGAGGTGTCAATAAGTCTTGTGCCCATACGTGGGTAACTAAAAAGAGGGAAAGAAAAAGAGCAATAAAGGATTTCATATTCATAAATAAATGTTGTAAAAAAACTTTCTAGTAAGCTTCTAAGGTTTCAAAGTGATTTTGTTTGTAAAGAAATGCAAAGCAAAGAACAAAGTTTTGAAATCTTTACTATTCATAGAAAGGATTTTTTTAAAATACTTTATAAGAAAGTTTGGATTTTAAACAAAGTCCTGTAATTTCGCATTAATAAATCTAAGTGTAAATTTGACGCTAAGTAAAAATACGCAAAAATCACTGAGTTTTATAGATTTTTGCAAAAAATGCAACTTTTTTTAAATAAAAAGACTAAAAAGAATATTCCTAAATAAACTTGAAAATACTGAGGGGGGTGACTCACTCATAAATTTCTAATAAAGCAATCATGACAGCCGTAATGGAATCACCGAAACAACAACTGACAACACTCGCAGCGCAAAAAAATACAAAAATCGTTGCCACTGTGGGTCCAGCTTGCAATAATTATAATGCTTTGCTCGAATTAGCAAAAGCAGGGGTGAATGTTTTTCGCCTCAATTTCTCGCATGGTGACCACGATGGACACCGTAAAGTGATTGAATACATCACGTATATCAACGAAAAATATGGCTTCCATATTGGCATATTGGCAGACTTGCAGGGGCCGAAGTTGCGTGTCGGTATGATGGAGAACGATGGGTTACTTGTAGAAGAAGGTGACATCATCACTTTTGTGAATGAAGACTGCATTGGTACGAAAGACCATGTCTATATGTCTTACAAAGAGTTTGCGAAGGACGTAAAAGCAGGTGAAAAAGTCCTTTTGGACGACGGCAAACTTGTGTTTGAAGTGGTAGAAACGGATGGTATCTCCCAAGTGAAAATGCGTGTCATTTATGGAGGTATTTTGAAAAATAAAAAAGGAGTTAACTTGCCTGAAACAAAAACATCATTGCCGTGTTTGACACCAAAGGACTTGGCTGATCTTGAATTTGTCTTGACGCAGCCTGTTAACTGGATTGCTTTGTCCTTTGTGCGTCGTCCTGAAGACATTCACGATTTGCGTCAACGCCTCAACAGTGCCAAACATCCAGCTTTGATTTGTGCTAAAATTGAAAAGCCCGAAGCAGTTGAAAACCTTGATGCCATCATCAAAGCCTCGAATGCTGTGATGGTCGCTCGTGGTGACTTAGGTGTTGAGTTCCCGATTGAAAAATTACCAATGGTACAAAAAACCATTGTCGAAAAATGTATTCAGCGCGCCAGACCCGTCATTGTGGCTACTCAAATGATGGAAAGTATGATTGAAAACCCATCACCTACACGTGCGGAAGTGTTGGATGTTGCCAATGCTGTGATGGACGGTGCGGATGCTGTGATGTTGAGTGCCGAAACTGCTGCGGGTAAGTTCCCTGTCGAGACGGTGAATGCAATGACACGCATCATCTGTGAAATCGAAAAATTGCCTGCTCGCCATGAACGTCCGCACCTTTATAAAACATCAGGTGTGTTCATCAACGATGTTGTTTGTTTGAATGCCGCACGTATGTCAGTGGAAGTGAATGCAAAAGCTATTATTGGTTTTACTTCTTCGGGTTACACGGCTTTCAAGGTGTCGAGTTATCGCCCACATGCAAAAATTTTCATTTTCTCACCGCGCGAAGAGATGTTAGGAACACTCAATTTGGTGCGTGGTGTGAAATGTTTTTTCTACGATAAACTTACTTCCACCGACGAGACTATCGAAGATACAATTCAGATTCTGAAAGAAACAGACAACCTTGTATCGGGCGATATTGTTATCAATACAGGTTCAATGCCTATCGAAAAGAAATTGAGAACCAATATGTTGAAAGTGTCTATTGTAGATTAATACAACCAAATATATGTAATTGGGGCTGCTCTTTTGGGCAGCCCTTCTTCTTTTCTATACTTTGGACTTAGCAGCTTCTTTTTTTATCACCTCAATCGCTCCTTCGATGATGGCATCTTTGCCTTCCAATTCTTCTTTGGGTCCTGTTGAAATCTGAATATCAGGGTCAAAACCGCTTTCGATTTGCGAGCCATCGGGCAAAGTTTGCATGGTAGCAGAAAAACGGTATTGCCAACCATTAGGCAAATCGCGTGAAATAGGTAAACCACCACCACCACCAGCACGGTCACCCACAATCGTCACATTCGGAAGTAGTGACATGAAAGCCGCAAAATGCGTCGTAGCAGAATAACAACCACGATTTATCAGCACCACAATCGGTTTCAGATATTTAATCTTATCTTTTTTAGGCTCGACAAAAAGCGGTGTGGGGTTTGTAAACTCATTGTGAATACGTCCATTTTTGGTTTGCATATTGCCAACATGAATACGTTTGTCCACAAATCGAGCCATGATACGGAAAATAGTTGCCATCGAACCACCGCCATTGTCACGCACGTCTATAATCAGACCTTTGGTGTTTTGCATTCGTTTCAATACATAGTCCAAATCAGCGTCGCTCACACCTTGTCCGAAAGATTCGTAGCGGATATAGCCAATCGAGTCCTCCAAAATTTGATTTTTCAAAGCATTGGTGATTTGAAAATCGCGTTTTAAATATTGCCTTTGGGTGAAAAGCGGGTTGAAATTGTCTGGAAAATCGTCTTTCCACGACCAGTTTCGGCTGCGGTCAGTGCCTTTTGAGAGGTTGACATGTCCATCTTTCAGTTCGTACAACATGGCAGATAGCACCGAATACAATGAATCTTGCGACATACTATCCGATACTGAGGGGGCATATTTATCGTAAACAGCATTCCAATTGATGTTTTTGTATTCAAAAAAGGCATAGTTGTCGTTCACAGTTTGCCACATTTCTTTGAAACAGTGGCGGGGCGTGTTTTTGACATCTGCTTTGAGCAACAAATGGCTGCATGAAGAGGAAAATACTGAGGGGGTCAAAATAATAATGAATTTAAGAATAATGAATAAGGATTGTTGGCTCTTGAAGTAATTGTTTTTCAATAACTTATAATCCGAGGTAGTCTTATTCTTTTTTTTATTTTCTACTGAAATGAAGTGTGTTTTAGATAATTGCATTGCTGTATGAGTTTTTAGGAAAGGCTTTTGAGAATAACGGCTAAGTCTTCAACCATGCTTTTGGTGATGTGTAAATGCGTGACAAAACGCACTGTATTCGGTCCAAATAGTGCAGCCTGAACGCCGTGTTCGCCTAGTTTTTGCAAAAAAGAATCACCTGTAAATGGTGCTTTAACGTCAAAAATGACAATATTTGTCATCACAGGTCGCAAGTTTTCGACGAAAGGAAGACCTCTCAGTATATCGCCAATTTGTTTGGCGTGGTCGTTATCTTCTTTCAATCGAGCGACATTGTGGTCGAGTGCATAAATGCCCGCAGCTGCCAAATAGCCCGCTTGACGCATACCGCCGCCAAAGGCTTTGCGAATACGTCTGGCTTTTTTGATAAATTCCTGATTACCAATGAGTAGTGAACCTACGGGCGCACCCAAACCTTTTGACAAACAGATAGAAATGGAGTCGAACGTGTTGCCCCAATCCAAAGCCGTTTCGCCTGTTTCGACCAAAGCATTGAACAAACGCGCACCGTCGAGGTGTAATTTCAAGCCACGCTCTTGACAAAGGGCTGCAATGGGTTTCACCTGCTCCAAATGATAATAAGAGCCGCCACCGTGATTGCACGTATTCTCCAGCACCACAAGGCTGGATTTGGCTTGCCAATCGGCAATCGGGCGAATGGCTTTGCGCACCATTTCGACATCTACGATGCCATTTTCCCCCCTCAGTAAATTGACAGCAATACCCGAATGAAAGGCATATCCACCGACTTCCGACTGAAAAATATGGCTTTTTTCATCACAAATGACCTCTTCTAAAGGGTTTGTGTGCGTTTTGATGGCTATCTGATTGGTCATCGTTCCCGAAGGACAGAACAAAGCCGCCTCTTTGCCGAACATAGCGGCTGCCTTCGCCTCAAGCGCATTGATGGTTGGGTCTGTGCCGAATACATCATCGCCAACCTCTGCGTGCATCATGGCTTCGAGCATAGGTGGTGTGGGTTTGGTGATGGTATCGGAGATAAGGTTTATCATATTTGTTATTGAAATAGCTTTAGAATGTATGTAAATAGCAACTACTTTACCGTAGTTCATTTTTGGCAAAGTTAAAAAACTGTGCATACTTAGCGAATGAAGAGCAATGATTGTTTATTTTTTAGAGAGTTACCCTTTAGTATTTTTGCTTCAGACTTGAAAGTTTTCTTTTACCGCTCAGTACAAGCAGTCCAATCGTCAAAAAAATTTGTGCCAAAAAAAAGCTGATTTTCAATGAGTTAACTTTTTTTCTTTGAATTATTTTTCAAGAATGCTTGTCTATTCGGTTGGGAAATTCTACTTTTGCACCGCTTTTGAGATTTGCCCGATTGCAGAAGCAAAAAAGACAGACTCAATAGTTCCGAATTGAGGAAGTCAAGGTAAAAATTCATTGAAAAATTTTAATTCATACAACAATGTTGAAGTTAAGCTATAGCACGAAATCCATTCGCAAAGAGGACGCTCCTGGTATGCGTAAATGGTACATCGTGGACGCAGAAGGCGAAACAGTAGGTCGTCTTTGCACAAAAATCGCTTCGGTACTGAGGGGTAAAAACAAACCCACATTCACACCACACACCGACACAGGCGATTATGTTATTGTCATCAATGCTGATAAAGTTCGTTTTACAGGTAAAAAAATGAACCAAAAAGTGTATTTGACATATTCATTGCACCCAGGCGGTCAAAAATCAACGGTAGCTAAAGATGTGTTGGCTAAAAAACCAACATATATTTTAGAAGAAGCCATCAAAGGGATGCTGCCTAAAACAAAATTGGGACGTGCGATGTACAAAAAGGCATTTATATATACGGGTGCTGAACATCCTCATGGCGCACAAAAACCAGAGCCGCTGTCTTAATTCTTTGAAAAAAAATCATTGACAATTCAATTTTAGATATAAAAAATGGAACAAATTAATGCCGTAGGTAGAAGAAAAGCCGCAGTCGCTCGTGTTTATCTCCGCAAGGGTGAAGGTAAAATAACGGTAAACGGCAAGGATTACCGCGAATATTTCACGGCTGCCCACGTAACGGGTATTCCGATGGAGGCTTTGACAACTGTTGATGTAGCATCGGCTTATGATGTATTGGTAACGGTTGCAGGTGGTGGTTTTAAAGGTCAAGCAGAAGCGGTTCGTATGGGTATCGCTCGTGCGTTGGTTCAGTTGAATGAAGAATTCCGCAAACCACTTAAAGTTAAGAAAATGCTTATGCGCGACCCACGTGCTGTTGAACGTAAAAAATACGGTCGTCCAAAAGCACGCGCTCGTTTCCAATTCTCGAAACGTTAATTCGATTGCTTATTGCCTATCGTTTATTGCTTATTTTCTGCAAAAACAATGGCGCATTATTCAAAAATAATAATCAATATTCAATTATCAATAGACAATAATGGAAAAGCCCACATATAAAGAGTTGCTTGATGCAGGTGTACACTTCGGTCACCTCAAGCGCAAGTGGAATCCCAAAATGCAGCCGTATATCTTCACGGAACATAAAGGCATCCACATCATTGACCTTAATCGCACTTCTGAAAGTTTAGAGCGTTCAGCCAATGCGATGCGCCAAATTGCTAAAAGCGGCCGTAAAATTATGTTCGTAGCGACTAAAAAACAAGCGCGTGACATCGTTCAAAAAGCAGCTTTGTCAGTAGGTATGCCTTTCGTGACTGAGCGTTGGTTGGGTGGTATGATGACTAATTTTGCAACGGTTCGTAAATCAGTGAAAAAAATGCAAACCATTGATTCACGTTTGAACGATCCAACAAACACAAGTATCACCAAAAAAGAGCGTCAAATGATGGGTCGTGAGCGTGACCGTATCGAGAAAATCCTCGGTGGTATTGCTAATCTCAATCGTTTGCCTGCGGCTGTGTTCTTAGTTGACATTGGTCACGAACACTTAGCTTTGCAAGAGTCAAAAAAATTGGGTTTGCGCACTTTTGCTATGGTTGATACCAACTGCGACCCAAATACAGTTGACTTTGCAATTCCTGCAAATGACGATGCATCTAAATCAATTTCAGTCGTCACAAACTATTTGATTGAGGCGATTCGTGAAGGTTTGGAAGAGCGCAATAAAGCAGGTAAAGAAGGTTAATAATTTACGATTTTGGATTTACGATACCCAGATAATCCAAAATCGTAATTCCAAAATCTAAAATCGTAATTCCTAATTCGTAATTAAAATAAACAATGGCTGTTAGCATTGATGATATCAAAAAGCTGCGCGAAATGACAGGCGCAGGTATGGGCGATTGTAAAAAAGCCCTTGAAAACTCTGGCGGTGACATCGAAGGTGCAATTGACTTCCTTCGCAAATTAGGTCAAAAATTATCTGTAAAACGTGAAGATCGTGAAGCAAAAGAAGGTGTTTGTATCGCTGTGACATCACACAATCGCAACAACGGTGTTGTTTTGCGTTTGTCTTGTGAAACGGACTTCGTTGCGAAAAACGAAAAATTCGTTGCTTTGGCAGAGTCTTTTGCAGCCATCGCACTCAAACATTTGCCAGAAAGTCGTGAAGCACTTTTAGCTTTGCAAACAGAAGAAGGTATCTCTATTGAAGATAAAGTAAAGGAACAAATTGGCGTTATCGGTGAAAAATTAGAAATTACTGACTACGATTTCATCAAGACAGCAGCAGGTAAAGGTCAAGTATTGCCTTATATCCACGCAGGCTATCGTGCAGCCGTTATTGTTGCTTTGAATCAAGAAGGACCAGATCTTATCGAAGCAGGTAAAAATGTAGCGATGCAAGTAGCAGCGATGAAACCTGTAGCTGTTAACGAGTCTGGTGTTGACGCAGCAACAGTCAATCGCGAAATCGAAATCGGTAAAGAGCAAGCTCGTGCAGAAGGCAAACCTGAAGCAATGATTGAAAAAATTGCTCAAGGTAAATTGCAACGTTTCTATAAAGATTTCACACTCTTGAAACAAGATTATGTGAAAGATGGTTCTAAAAACGTAGCAGCTTATCTCGATAGCGTGTCAAAAGGCTTGACCGTTACAGATTTCAAACATGCGAAATTGGGTTAATGTTTTTTTGATAAAAAAAGCGAGTTTCAATAGAAATTCGCTTTTTTTACGCCCAAAATAATCCCCTCAGTAGTCTATTTAAAAAAAGAGAGAATTTATAACGTATCACACTGATAACCAATCCAATATGTCCAATTTGAAATATAAACGTGTCTTACTCAAACTCAGCGGTGAGTCACTGATGGGCGACCAAAAATATGGCATCACTGCCGATATGCTACAACATTACGCGCTTCAAGTCAAAGAAATTTGGGATATGGGTGTCGAGGTGGCGATTGTTATTGGTGGTGGTAATATCTACCGAGGCATTCAAGCCGAAAAATCAGGCATCGAGCGTGCGCAAGGCGACTATATGGGTATGATGGCGACCATCATCAACGGTATGGCTTTGCAAAGTGGCTTAGAAAGTGTCGGTTTGTTCACCCGTTTGATGTCTGCTATCAAAGTGGAACAAGTGGCGGAAACTTATATTCGTCGTCGGGCGATACGTCATTTAGAGAAACGTCGTGTCGTTATTTTTGCAGGTGGCACGGGCAATCCGTTCTTTACAACAGACTCAGCTGCAGCTTTACGTGCGAGTGAAATTGATGCCGATGTGATTTTGAAAGGGACTCGTGTTGATGGTATCTACACTGCTGACCCTGAAAAAGATCCAACTGCAACACGCTACGACAATATCACATTCAAAGAAGCGATTGCCAAAAAATTGAAAGTGATGGATATGACGGCATTTACTTTGTGCCAAGAGAATGACATTCCAATCATTGTTTTTGACATCAATAAAAAGGATAATTTGGTCAATTTAGTCAAAGGCGAACATGTCGGAACACTTGTTAAAGGCTGATTTCGCTCAGGATTTTGTATAAAAAAAATAGGCGCAGACAATCATCTGCGCCTATTTTTTATGAATTCAACAAAGGCAGATATTTCTCATTGATGATTTTTAAATGATATTTTTGATGCCCTGCTAAGATGAATCCAATACCCAAAACCGACATGGGGGAATTATACATCGTGCCACTGCGCATCAAGGCTTTATCATCAAATGATTTAAACAAGGCGATCGAAGACCTGTGCAACATCTTTAATTCAGCGATTAGGTTTCTCAAATTGCGCTTTTGAGTGCTGACATGATTGGCATAAACATCTTGGTCGAAGCCGGGTAGTTGAAAAACATCGTTGCGACCGAAACTTAAAGCTCGATAATTCATAACCCGCTCAGTATCAATCAAGTGTTGGAACACATCTTTGACTGTCCATTTGCCTTTGGCGTACGCCATGTCAGCGATTTTATTCAGTGGTGCAAGATCGAGGTTGTCTAATTCTGCGATGCTTTGTTTCAAAGCGTCCATCAACTCAATGTCATCAACGAGATTGATATAACGGTCAAAATAACTCGGCGGTTGATTAATGTCTGATTTTTTCATAAACTATTGGTTTTAAATACTTTTTAAACAAACTTAAAGAAAATAATAGGTTTCTAATTTATAGAAAACCATCATTTTGAAGCAAATTTTCAAAGGCAACTATCAGTGATTTAAAATCTATAAACATGGGTATTTTTGCCTTAATATATCACTCTATCATCTTCAGTTCCGACACTTGTAACACGTCTTTCGTATCACCACTTCGATGAACAAAAATAACCAAGTAGCAATTTTCTGCAACCCAATTATTGGGAATTTTCGTATTGCTCGACCAAGTTAATAAACCTTTCAAATCTGTTCCTTTGGCATCGCCAGAAACAATACGCCGTAGAATATGCTTGTGTTTATAGTCCGATTTTTTGCCTTGTGGCGTTTCTTGGGCATCCAAAACATCGTTTTCAGTCAATAAAACGGTCAAACGCATATCATCAGGTAGTTTTTCAGTGGGAGCAAGTGTCACTGAAACGGTCAATTCGCGGCTATCTTTTGCATATTTTTTGTCAATTGCCAAATTCAATACTGAGGGGGCCTGCGATTCGGCAGCAATCAAACCCGCCCAATTCGCTTTTGTCACTTGCAAGGATTGTTGCCCTGCAAATTTTTTGCGATTCACGACTGCCGTCGGATAACCCAAAGGCACGCCCAACCACGACTCCAATGCCGCACCCTCGGCTGTTCTAAAATCGTATTTTGAATCGGAATAAGGCGGTGCAAAATCGCCCGTGTGAATACTCACCACCAACAAACGGTCGCCATAAATACTTTTTAGATTCTCTAATTCCGCCGCACCCGCAGGACAATTCACACAACGCACACCCGTAAATTCCTCGACCAGCACTTTCCTGTCACCCAACGGTGGCACAACAGGTGGAATCTCAGCACAAGCCGAAAAAAGCCCAAAAGAAATAAAAAACAATGCCTTTTTCATTCAAAATCAATTTTTTATCGAAAACAACTTAGCTCACAATTCTTAATTCTCAATGAATCTCAGTCATCCAACTCTTCATTGCGTTCAATTCTGAAAGACTCAATGGGTTTATTATTTCTAACAAAATTGCACCAAGAACAAGTTTTTTTGCCACAACCATCGAATTTTTGTGCCTGAATATTCGCCCAAGTTGTCGTCACCAACCCCCTCAGTATTTCTACATCTTTGGCATCAAAATCGAAGATTTTTGTCTTAAAATGCCCTCGTGCATCTGTCTCGATATAACTGATTTCGCCCGAAGTCACACGCACCAAATTGGCTCTAAAATTTTCGTACATCAACTTATAAAACACCAATTGCCGCCAATAATCGCCGCCCAGAGGGTTTTTCACTGTCGGGCGACGCAGTTTTTCATCGCTCCATTTGCCTGTTTTGTAATCCACAATATGTACCGTGCCATCGTTCCTAAACTCGATTTTATCAATGATACCGCGCACTGGCACACCGCTGATTTCTGCTACAATCGTCTTTTCGACAACCACATTTTTTGAAAATTTGGCTGCAAACTGCCCATAATATTTCGCCAAATGCTCTCGCCCCGTCAGTAGTCGGCGTTCAAAATCAGTGTTTTCAAAAAACGGACGGCGACGTTGCAAATCTGACTCAAAAAAGTTCACAAATTCTTCACCACTCGGAAACTGTTTTTCTTTCGAGCGCAACATCTCGCCAAATAACTTGCGCAAAGCAAAATGAACCGCTTCGCCATATTGGAAATAAGCACTCGGTTGCGAGGGTACTTTTAAAATATACGTAAAATAAAAACTCAAAGGGCAATCCAAATACGCATTGAGCGACGAAATGGAGAGCTGAAAATCTGCTAAAACCTGTTTTACAAAGGCTTTTTCAACCAAACCGAATTCAATTTTCACCCCCTCAGTAAGCAAAGCTATTTCACTGTCCAAAATTTGCGTTTCGTCAATTGAGCGTTTTTCGATGTTTTTCAATGCCATTTCGTCCACAAATTGGCTATTGACTAAACCTTTTCCTTTGGCATCGTTTTTTGCGTAGCTGATGGTCAAATGCTCTTTGGCTCTCGTAGTTGCGACATAAAACAGCCTGCGACGTGCTTCCATCGCATCTACTTCTGCCGTAAAAGTGAGCGTTTCGGGTAGTTTAAAACGGTACGAATGACCACTTTTCGCCTCTTCCCATTCCGATTTAACGGCATCAATGATGAAAACGCGGTCAAATTCCAAACCTTTTGCCGAATGAGCCGTCGTCAAAACTACAGGATTGCTGCCTTCTTTGGCGACCACATTTTTTATAAACTCCAAGCGAATGCCGTTTGCGTCCATCAAATCCAGCGTTTTCAAAAAGTCGGAAAGTGCCAAACGTGGTCGTTTTGCTGTTTCATTTTTCACAAAATTGAAAAAAGTATAAACGACTTGCGTTAATTCGGCTTTGTTCTCGTGTTTCAAAACCCAAGTCAACAAACCACTTTGATTCATCATCGTCTCAATCAAAACGGGCAGAGGTTCGTTGCCTGTGGCTGAAATCCAAGACTCTAAATGTGTTGAAAAAGTTGAAATTTTATTTTTATCAGAAAATTTGATTTTCGGCAACTGAGTTAGCGTGCCGCGCCAAGTTAACGGAGTTTCTTTGGGCGAGTTCTTAGTCGTTTCATCATTTTCAAAGTCGGTTGTGAGTTTATTTTTTGAAGCCAAATAAGTTGTCAGTTTTAAAGCGTCATTTTGGATTATGCCTAAAAAATTGGTATTCAATAATTTAAACAATAAATATTCGCCACTGAACGGCTGTTGGTTTTCTAAAGCTACATATTGCAACAAAAGGCGAAAATTCTGAATCAATGAAACATCCAACACATTTATGGCTCGGCGGACGGTGTAAGCGATGCCTTTTTTATCGAAAAGTGCCATAAATGGCTCGATTTGACGGTGTTTGGCGTAAATAATAGCTGTTGTACTATCCGAAGGATTCCGCTTTGTGGAGAGGGGGGGATTTTGAGTTTGCAAATTTTCGATTTGCGCTACCACATCAATAATTTCCTGTGTGCGGTTCGGATATTCGATGATTCGAGGTTTGATGTTAGATTGTGCAATGGTGCCTTTGGCTTCAAGTGCTTTTTCTAAATTTATATCTTGAATGCTTTTAAGAATGCGTAAAGTATTGTTATCAATTGTATTACGTGCTGAGTTGAGAATATTTTGCGATGAACGATAATTGTCTTTCAACACCACAACTTTCACATCTTTTTTATATGTTTCATAAAAATCAACCAAACTTTTAAGTCTTGCACCTTGAAATTCATAAATTGCTTGGTCGTCGTCGCCGACGATAAACACGTTGGGTTGTTCCCAAAAACCAATCAATTGACTCAGAATGCGGTTTTGTGAGCCATTTGTATCTTGAAATTCGTCCACCAAAAAATACAAAAATTGCTCTTGATACCCCCTCAGTAAAAACGGAAAACGGTCGAACGCATCAATCACCCACAGCACCATATCATCGAAATCGTAGCGATTTGCTGCCGTTTTCAAAGCCTCAAAACGATAGTATAGTTGGGCTGCTGCTTTGAGTTTTTCCATTCTTTCAGCTTCTTCAGCGATATTTTCTGCTTTCAAATCACCTTTTTGAAACAAGCCTTTTTTACTCACTTTGTATTGAAAATCAGGATTTTGTGGTAAGTTCAAGAGCCATTCGTCGGCACTGCGATTGACATACTGAGGGGTCCATGCTTCAGTTTTCAACAACTTGAAAAGATCAGCCAGATGCTTTTCGTAAAAATAAACGTCCGAACCACGTCCGCGTTTCAAGGCGTGTTCATGTGGCAATTCATCGAGCAATTGGCGGATGATTTGGGTACGTTCTAAGTCATCGAGCAGTGTCAAATCTTGTCGTCCGAACAAATCCAAATTGTCTTGAATGACTCGATTACAAAACGAATGAAAAGTGCTGATAAATACTTTATGTGCCTCATGACCAATGAGTTGTGTCAGTCGCTCGCGCATGGCTTGCACTGCCGCATCGGTGAAAGTAAGGCATAATATATTATGTGGTTGAGTGTCGGTAACAGTCAAAATCTGCCCGATACGTGCCGCCAAAATATGCGTTTTGCCTGTCCCTGGTCCCGCAATCACGAGCGTCGGCCCGTCAATGTGTTCGACAGCTGCCCGTTGTTGCGCATTGAGGCTGGCGAGCGTTTGAGCAAAATTTTTATTAAAATCAGACATTATGCTGTTATGATAATTTTGAAAGCCAAATTTAGGAGCTACGTTAATAAAGGGTCTATAAATTTTACTTTTTTCAAAAAAAATAAAATTTATAGACCCTTTATTACCCCCCAAATAGCAAGACTCGACGAACATGCGAAAATAATCTACTAAATTACAGTACCATGTCTTGCATAATACCTTACAGTGTATATATCTTTGCGTCATGAATACGGAAAATGTAAAACAGCAAATGCGAAAAGGAGTTTTGGAGCTATGCGTCCTCTCCATCATCGCCACGCACGACGAAATATATCCCGCCACGATTCGAGAGCAATTGGACAGCGTAGGTATTGAGGTCGTGGAAGGTACTTTGTACCCAATGCTCATGCGGCTAAAAAACATGGGCTATTTGACCTATACATGGCAAGACTCCAATGCTGGAGCCGCCCGCAAATATTACAAAATCACAGACACAGGACGAAGCGTTCTTGACGAGTTACAACAGTCGTGGCGCGAATTTGTCAGCTCGGTGGATAAACTCTTTGTGAGTGCGCCTGCCGATTGAGCAACTGCTTGTTGCACAAGAACGAACAACCATAAAAAGAATAATTAAAACAACCTATTACGGTTAAAAAAATGAATAAAGTATTAAATATCAATCTCGGTGGTTTGCCTTTCACAATTGACGATGAAGCTTACCACACGCTTGAAAACTATCTTCAATCACTTCACAACCATTTCAAAACGTCGGAAGGTTATGAAGAAATTATGAATGATATTGAGGCTCGCTTGGGCGAACTGATACAAGAAGGTATAGGCAAACGTGGCATTGTCACGTTGCAAGATGTCAAAAACGCCATCAGTGTGATGGGAAAACCCGAAGATTTTGGCGCAGAGCCAATGGACGAGGCAGCAACAAGCCAAAATACTGAGGGGGCAAAAAAAACAACGGCATCATCAAATTCATCGTTTCAAACGGGCAAACGCCTTTTCCGCGACGAAGAAAATAAAATGGTTGGTGGTGTTTGTGCAGGTTTGGCAGCCTATTTTGGTATTGATGTGATTTGGTTGCGCATCATTTGGGGTTTGTTGTTCTTTTTTGGCGGCTCAGGGCTTCTTTTATACATCATCCTTTGGGCAGTCGTGCCATCAGCCAAGACAACAGCCGACCGTTTGGCAATGCGTGGGCAGCCGATTGATGTGAACAATATCGCCAAAACGGTGGAAACGAGCTTTGAAAAATTTTCTGAAAAGGTCAACGAGTTTGGCAAACCTGAAAATCAAGAACGTTTTCAACAACAGGTGCAACAATTCTCAACAGGTGTAGGCAATTTTCTGCAATCACTTTTTAAAGGTTTAGGCGGTGTAGGGCGCGTGTTTGCCATCATTATTGCCGTCGGCTTAGTGATTTTCTTATTTATTTCGTGGATTGGTGCGACGATTGCAGCCAGTTTTGCTTCACCACTTTTGGGCTATGTGACGGATGAAACTTGGAAAGGAACAATGGCTGGATTTAATGGTTTTGGTATATTCGCATCGGTATCGGCTCTGTTGATTTTGGCGATTCGTCGGCTTATCTATAAACGTCAAGCCAATGGCGGCATCATAACAGGCTTGTGGGTTTTCTTAGCCATCAACGCTTTTTCGCTCATTTCTATTGGTGGTTCGTTAGCTAAAAACTTCACTTACGACCATCAAGTGAGCCAAACGATAGACTTGTCGTCAATTGACACACTCAACATTGCTGTAGCATTGACTTCAAACAATAGTGGTACGCAGTTTGGCTCATTGCGTGTCTCTGATGAGTTTTTGTTGGCTTATGAAGTAGATATGCGTGTAGAACGCAGTGATAATGGAAAATTTGAATTGGTTAAGAACTTTCAGTCGCACGGTGGCTCTTCGGAAGAAGCACAACGTTTGGCTAAGAGTATCAGCTATGACCCCTCAGTATCGAACAATACTTTGACCTTGGGTGAATATTTCAAAATACCGAACGGTACAAAATGGCGCGACCAAGATGTGGATTTAATCCTAAAAGTGCCTGATGGGAAAGTGATTAAATATAACAGAAACGCAACAGGCATGATTCGTTGGGTGGAACGCGATGAAGATGATGACAACGACGACAATTGTTTCGATAGCAATGTCCGTGTTTGGAAAATGACTGAAAATGGCTTTGTCTGCCTTCTGACCGAAGCGGATGGAGACAAAGACAATAACAAACGGAAAAGAAAAAGATAGAATCACTCACAAAACAAAAAAATGATGAACTTTACTGAGGGGTAGGGTTCATCATTTTTTATTTTCGGAACAACGAAAAATAAACCCATGTTGTCTTTGCACTTACTGCATCTTTTATCAAATAAAACGCTACTTTTGCGACGTTTTACGTCTCAATCATGAAAATAAATCAGAAAATTTTTTAAACTACATCAATGAAAATTAGCAAAATTGTAATTGTATTTACATTCTTATTTATGGCTGTACAAGCTATTTCGGCTCAAAAAATTGGGCATATCAACTCTGGAAATATTTTAGCTTTGATGCCTGATGCGGCTAAAGCAGACAGTGGTTTGGTACTTTATCGCAACGAATTGGTCGCCAAAGGAGACTCGGCAGGCAGAGCTTTTGAGAAAGAATACAAAGCATTTGTGGAAGCTTATAACGCAGGTACACTATCTCAAATTCAAGTACAAAAACGCCAAGAGGAATTGCAAAAAGCGCAACAAACTTTGCAAGCCTATGCTCAAGAGATTGACGCTCGCATTGCCAATTTGCGCCGCCAACTGTTGCAACCTATCTTAGAAAAATTGGATGATGCCATTCGCGCCATAGGTAAAGAAGGAAATTATCAAGCGATTTTTGACAGTAGCACAGGTAGTACCTTGTTCGCTCAAGAAAGTGATGATGTGTCTGAATTGGTGAAAAAGAAATTAGGGTTGAAATAAAAACAGAGGTTTTGCCTTTTTGAAAATATTCTACCTTATATAAAAATGGGAACGTTCCTGCCTATGCGGAACGCTCCCATTTTTTTTGCAGTAATGTCGTATATCGAATTGCATATTATTATTTTTATCGAAAAAATGGAGTGTAGTAAAAGATTAAACCTATTTTGCTCTGAAATTTTAAAGTTTAAAAATAACAAAAATGAATAGAAGAGATGCTATTAAAAATGTTGCGCTGCTTTTAGGCGGTACTCTGTCAGCACCGACTTTGATGGCGATGAGCCGTTGGGAGGAATTGACTCTAAATACTGAGGGGGTACTTTTTAGCTTGACAGAGGCGCAACGGAAAATTGTTGCCGAAGTTGCTGAAATGATTATTCCTAAAACGGATACAGTTGGGGCGAAAGATGTCGGTGTGCCAGCTTTCATCGAAATGATGATGAAAGACTGTTACGCTCAGCCCGAACATCTGAGTTTTATGGAGGGCGTAACCGCGTTGGAACAAGCTAAATTTTTAGACATGGATGCCTCTAAACGCACTGAAACACTCACTAAATTGGAAACAGACACTAAAGAGATGATGAAAGCGCGTCAAGTCAAACAAACAAAAATGGGCGACAACGACGACAAAGAAGACATGAAAGCCATCCCGAAAGGTTTGCCATTCTGGCGTTTGATGAAAGAGTTGACGCTTCTGGGCTATTTTACCTCAGAAGCAGGTCTCAAAGCTTCGTTTGAATATGTGCCTATTCCAACAAAACTGGAGGTGATTAAACTAAAACCCAATCAAAAAGCGTATGCTTATTGACACCCCCTCAGTATTTTTCAAAAATTTTAAACTAAAACAACATGAATTTGAATATAAAAGCTCAAAAAAACAACAGTTTTGATGCTATTGTGGTCGGCTCGGGTATGACAGGCGGTTTTGCAGCCAAAGAATTAACTGAAAAAGGCTTAAAGGTGCTGATGATAGAGCGTGGTCGCGAAATCAAACATGGACAAGACTACAATACAGCAACCAAAGAGCCTTGGGAATTCGACCACCGTGGGAGAGTTCCTGTACATTCTGCCGAAGAATTGTGGGCAAATAAGCGTTTTGGCAATTTAGCGAATGAAGAAACAGGCGGCTTTTTCACCAACGATAAAGATAATCCATACGTTGAAAAACGCCCTTTTGACTGGATTCGGGCATACCATACGGGCGGGAAATCCATGCACTGGGGTCGCCAATCGTACCGTTGGAACAAGCAAGATTTTGAAGCCAATGCCAAAGAAGGGGTAGGCGTTGATTGGCCTATTCGTTATGAAGATTTAGAGTCGTGGTACACATATGTTGAGAAGTTTGTGGGCGTTAGCGGTCAAAAAGAAGGTTTGGATGTATTGCCCGATGGTCATTTTTTGCCACCTATGCCGATGTTTCCGCCTGAAATTCATTTCAAAAAAATGATGCTCGAAAAATTTAACCGTCCTGTGACCATTGGGCGTGTGGCCAATTTGACTCAAGCTCAAAGTGAACATGTGAAATCGGGCAGGGCATCCTGTCAGTATCGCAACAAATGCGCACGTGGTTGTCCTTATGGTGCTTATTACAGTTCGCTGGCAGGGGCAATTCCTGCGGCAAATGCGACCAAACGTTTGACAGCTTTACACGATTCGATTGTGTCTGAGATTATTTATGACGAAAAATTGCAGAAAGCGACAGGTGTGCGAGTCATCAATCAGAAAACCATGAAGGTTGAGGAATATTTTGCCAAAATCATTTTCCTCAATGCAGGTGCAATGAATACGGCGGCTTTGATGCTGAATTCCAAATCCAATCGTTTTCCAACAGGCTTGGGCAATGACAGCGATCAAGTCGGGCGCAATATCATGGATCATCACTTAGGGGCGGGGGCGACGGCAACTGTTGAGGGCTTTTTAGATGATTATGTCTTTGGTCAACGTCCGAACGCTTTGTACATACCACGATTCCGCAATTGGGGCAACGACAAGCAATCGTATCTACGTGGTTTCGGCTATCAAGGCGGAGCCAGTCGCGCAGGCTGGAACAGAGGTGTCAATAATGATGGTTTTGGCGCAAGTTTCAAAGAGGATTTGACAAAACCTGGCAATTGGACAATCGGTTTTGGGGGTTTTGGCGAAGTGTTACCCAATCCCAACAATCGTATGTATCTCGACCCATCTAAAAAAGACAAATGGGGTATTCCGATGATAGTGTTTGATGCGGCTTTTGGCGACAATGAAATAGCGATGCGCAAAGACATGATGAATTCAGCTATGGAAATGCTCGATGCCGCAGGTTTCAAAAACATCGCGGGCAACAATCGGCAAGATGTGCATTTGGGCTTAGGCATCCACGAAATGGGGACAGCTCGCATGGGGCGTGACCCCAAAACATCGGTTTTGAATGCCTACAATCAAGTTCATGCTTGCAAAAATGTATTTGTGACCGATGGTGCGGCGATGGCTTCTTCTTCATGTGTCAACCCGTCAATCACTTACATGGCATTGACGGCTCGGGCCGCCGATTTTGCTGTTAAAGCGTTGAAGAAAAAGGATTTATGATGTGAGATACTGAGGGGGTATCGAAGCGGCTAAACAGTTGATTCAACTGTTTAGCCGCTTATTTTTGGATGATTTTATTAGGCGTGGTAATGCTGTCGTTCTGTCTCAAAGTCGTGAAGGAATGCGTTAATCTCGCGAAGAAGTGGTGTCGTTCGTTTGTTGTAGCTTTTATGGGCTATTTTAGAGAGAGATGTGCCGAGCGGTTAATTTAAAGCCGTAGGCTTGACACCATTTTGTAGCGGCGGATTTCAATCCGCTGTAAACATCAAAATAGTGTTATGAGTGCCATAGGCACGACATATGTTATGACTATCAATGCCTTATAAAATGTGTCGTGCCTATGGCACTTAAATACTGTCCGTAAGGACTCCCATGGAGAGGGGTATTGCTTTAACAGCGGATTGAAATCCGCCGCTACAATATCTGCCAAGCCTACGGCTCTTTTTGACCCTGTTATTATTTACACGTTACAATGCGTAATGGTGTCGTTTATTAAAATCGTCTTATTTATTGCGTCAGGTACGGTAAATGGAAAATTGGCTGCTTTTACGTTTATCCTACTTTGTTTATGCGGCATTTCGCATTGGAAATGCGGCATTTCGCATTGGAAATGCGGCATTTCGCATCGGAAATACGGCGTTTCGCATCGGAAATACGGCGTTTCGCATCGGAAATGCGGCATTTCGCATTGGAAATGCGGCATTTCGCATTGGAAATGCGGCATTTCGCATTGGAAATACGGCATTTCGCATCGGAAATACGGCATTTCGCATCGGAAATACGGCATTTCGCATCGGAAATACGGCATTTCGCATCGGAAATACGGCATTTCGCATCGGAAATACGGCGTTTCGCATTGGAAATAGGAATTTAAAACCTCGACGGAGAGTGTTCAGAGAGTGTTCACTAAACTGCGTCAAAGTTTAGTGAACACTCTCTGGTGCTGACATGGTATCTCTGACCCCACAACATTGACTTATACTGAGGGGGGTAATTCTACCGATGAGATGCTCACTTGAAACACAAAATCCCGAATTCTCTTCAAAAGAAAATTCGGGATTTGTTATTTTTCGGATAATTTTAGACAGTCATAATTTCTTTCTCTTTGATTTCTACAATTTTATCAATCTTTTCGATAAACGATTTGGTCAAATTATCCACTTTGGCTTCTTCTTTTTTACCAATATCTTCTGATAGACCTGCTTTGACGGCTTTTTTCAGTTCATCCAAAGCTTTGTGGCGAGCCGCTCTAACACCCACTTTGGATTCTTCGCCGCAGTGTTTAGCCTTTTTAACCAAGTCACGACGACGTTCTTCGGTCACAGGTGGAATGATGAGGCGGATGACTTGACCGTCATTTTGAGGTGTCATGCCAAGTTGTGCTTCAAACAAAGCTTTTTCGATTGCACCCAACATGTTCCTTTCCCAAGGTTGAATCAATAAAGTGCGTGCGTCACCTGTTGAAACATTGGCAACTTGATGGAGAGGTGTGGGTGCGCCATAATACATCACCATGATGCCTTTCAAAAGGTCGGTAGAGGCTTTGCCTGTACGCAATTTGGTCAGCTCGTTTTGCAAATGCTCAACAGCTGTATCCATTTTCTCTTCTGCGATGTCAATAATTAGACTAATTTCTTCTAAGTCCATGATTGTCAGTTAAAAATTTGGAATGAATAATGTCAAAATAATGTGGACAGTATCAACGGTATCCGAAACAAGAGTCGCTGATGGTATCCAAAATATGAAAAAAAGAACTTCAAAAGCGATAAAGGCTTTTGAAGTTCCGCAAAAATAACTGTTATTTAGAAAAAAAAGTGTGCCTACTAAAAATTATATTGTACCGCTCCATTTTCGAGCATGATGTCTTTATCCTCTTTGAGGCGAGAAATAATTTTGTCCACATCACCATGAAGAGATAGTTCTTGATTATGCAATAAAATATAATTGCGCAACATAGTAACACTTTGCGGACGGTTGCCTGAACGCACCAATCGGCGTACCGTCTCACGAGCAGTTTGCTCTATCAAGGTACTTTCACCATTGGCTTGCGTCGTATCTTCGCCATCTGTTTCGCTGATATGTTCACCGAATAAACGAGAGTTGATAGACTCTAAGGCTTTTCGAGGACTTAACAATTCTTCTTCGCCATTTTTTGTCACATTGCCATTTATACTGAGGGGGGTATCCGAGGTCACTGTTGGGCTTGTTTTTTCAGGTGATGCACTCTTGATACGGACACAGTTTCTACCTGTTGAGTTGATGAAATTGACCAATGGGTCGAAAGCGGTATCATTTGACAGAATGGCAAATTCAACATCACTATTGATTCTTTCGTGCAGTTTGCCCATCAAGAAACAGATATGATAGTTCAAATCGTGGGTCATATTTTCACCTACTTCAACCCATTTTATTGCACTGCCCATTCGTTGCATATCTCGAACGAGGGAGAAAGGAATATCTGAAACTTCAGAGGCAATAAAAACAAAAACTTTATCGCAAACTTTTTCTAATTTTTTGAATTTGACGGTACGAAGTGTATCAAAATCCAGAAAAACATAACGGCGTGTCTGGGTTGTCATAGTTGGAAGTTTGTAGGTTTTGAGTTAGATGATATGTCAATAAATGCAAAGATTAAACTTTAAATTTGTTCTGCCTTACAAATCGCTAAGTTACATGACTTGTTTGTTTCTTTCAAAGTTTTTCAAAATTTTGTTTTAATTTTTTTAAAACAATACTTCGGTAATTTTTCTGATGAAAAACCGCGGCTTCACCACTGAAGGTGGTGTTATTCACGCTTAAAAAACTACGAAGTATTGAAAAAGTACCCCTCAGTAAATTACTGATGTTACGCACGGTACAGTTTACGCACTGTTTTTTGCTGCGCAAAAAAAGCGTACTAAAAAGAATCTATCAGACCGAAGTTCATTTTTCAATCGCTTGCGATTGAAAAATGAACTTCGGTCTAAAAAAAATAATTTCTTAG
>JAEUUP010000019.1 GCA_016787525.1 Saprospiraceae bacterium
CATTTTAAAATTTGTCAAAGCATTGAAATGTGGATAAGGCAGACCCAGCCACTAAAACATTGTTGGCTAACGTCTGTAAAATGTGGGAAATTTTATTTTTTAATATTTTTACTCCTTGACACACTTTTTTGAACATTCCCTAGGGTTGGCATTTTGGTAGAAATAAAGCCCCCTGTTTGTTTTCAATGCCGTAGGCATGGGATTTTGTAAAGAAAACGAGTGATTAAATCCTTTATAATGCCCTGCCTACGGCATTCAATAATTGTATGTATTGCTATTTTCTACCCAAATGCCAACCCTACGGGTTTAAAGAGTATCAGCAACTTGAAATCATAATTGAGCCTAAATTTTTTAATGCATTGACCATACGATTTTTCTAAAAAAACGCTGCTTTCCAATATCTTTTTTGAAATTTATTGATACACAATACTGAGGGGGTACTTTTCTATCATCAGAAAGTACCCCCTCAGTATTGTGTATCAATAAAACAAAAAATCTACATTAAAAACCTATGTCGCAACCTTACCAAACCTATGTTGCAACCTTACCAAACCTATGTTGCAACCTTACCAAACCTATGTCGTAACCTTACCAAACCTATATCGCAACCTTACCAAACCTATGTTGCAACCTTACCAAACCTATATTGCAACCTTACATATCCTATGTTGCAACCTTACATATCCTATGTTGCAATATAAAAAAATGGGAAGTACGTATCGGATACTTTAAAAGTATCCGATACGTGAACCCCTCAGTATTTACCAATCCTATGTTGCGATATAAAAAAAAACGTAACGACATCTACACTCAGACATCGCTACATTATTTATGATTGCACAAAATTATATTGTCTATATTATTATCCTCTTCCTAGATTTCAGGAGGATTCTTTTTAGAAGCCCTTTTTGTACGTTGCTTTTCGAGTTTAGTTTCTTTCCTTTTGCCATTGGGGTCATGGTAAACCGCCGTCGTCTTTGCAATCTCTTCGTACTTCTTATTCTTTTCTGCTTTCAAGGTCACGTGAGAATGAATCGTTTGAAAATTATCTGCCAATTTACTGCCCAAATTAATTTTTACGCCGTTGGCTTTGGCTTTAACCTTTTCGATTTGTGTCACAATGCCCATCAAATACTTGTACTCATCGGCATCATTGACAAATTCATCTTTTTCGACCTCCTCAGGATAAGAAATATTCGGATCTTCCTCAAAACCTATGATAACTTTTTCGATAATCGGAAAACGCTCATCACCACAAGAAATCGTGTTTGTGTTTGTGGACGTATTCAAGCCATCACAATAGGCACTCAAAGCCCCTATGTAAGCATTGCGGGCTGTCAACTCATCTTGGCGCAATTGCGCAAGCTCATTACTGCTTTTTTGATTTTTCATAATTTACGTTTTTTTTAGTGAACAAATAATGGACTCTTTTCTATTTATCTAAGAATGGACTCTGCTATTCCCTTTTTCATAGAAAATGTGATTAAAAAACGTATATACGAGGTGGTGTTTGTTTTGTTCTGAAAAGTTATTGGTTTTTTAAATAAAAGTGGTGTGGGTGGAAAATATAATAAAAAATGCTACCAAAATGCCAGCCCTATGGGCTTTCGGTGTTCTGTTTTTTTAAATGCTACCAAAATGCCAGCCCTATGGGCTTTTTATTGTTCTGTTTTTTAAATTCTACCAAAATGTCAGCCCTATGGGCTTTTATTATTCTGTTTTTTAAATTCTACCAAAATGTCAGCCCTATGGGCTTTTATTATTCTGTTTTTTTAAATGCTACCAAAATGCCAGCCCTATGGGCTTTTATTATTCTGTTTTTTTAAATGCTACCAAAATGTCAGCCCTATGGGCTTTTTATTGTTCTGTTTTTTTAAATGCTACCAAAATGTCAGCCCTATGGGCTTTTTATTATTCCGCTTTTTAAATTCTACCAAAATGTCAGCCCTATGGGCTTTTTATTATTCTGTTCTTTTGAATGCTACCAAAATGTCAGCCCTATGGGCTTTTTATTGTTCTGTTCTTTTGAATGCTACCAAAATGCCAGCCCTATGGGCTTACTAAGAATAGAATAATAAAAGTCCGTAGGACTGATATTTTGGTAGCATTCAAAAGAACAGAACAATAAAAAGCCCATAGGGCTGACATTTTGGTAGCATTCAAAAGAACAGAATAATAAAAAGCCCGTAGGGCTGACATTTTGGTAGAATTTTTATGTTTAAATACAGTCTTTCCAAAAATAGAAAATGAATGCAAATAATAGCTTAACTTTATACCCCCTCAGTATTTTCCCATTTTTGATACAACAATCAATTCTTCTGAACCCAACGTGGGGTAAAACCACTGTTTATTGTCTAAGTTTTATAGGCATACTGTATGGACAGATTGATATAAAATCGTCATTTAAAATCGAAAAACAATGAAAAAAGAAAAACCAACAAGCCTTACAAGAAGAGATTTTATAGAAAATACCACCAAAGCCATTGCGGGTTTTATCATCGTACCAAGGTTTGTATTGGGTGGTAAAAAGCCTAATGGTGAATCCTATACGCCACCCAGCGATATGATTTCATTGGGTTTTATAGGTACAGGCAAACAAAGTAAAGGACTCGCGTCTTCTTTTTTGAATACAGGCGAAGCTCGTATTATAGCTGCAAGTGAAGTTTATGCTGCCAAAGCCCATGCTTTTATAGAAAGGGTCAAATCTGTTTATGAAAAAGATGCTAAGTTGGGGACTTACACCGATATAAATCTTTATCCCGATTTTCGAGAATTACTATCGCGTAAAGATATTGATGCTGTTGTGATAGCCACACCCGACCATTGGCACGCGGTAATGGCAGTGAGAGCAGCCGAAGCGGGTAAGGATATTTACTGCGAAAAGCCACTTTCGTTGACTGTAAAAGAAGGTCGAGCTATGGTGAATGCCGCACGCAAACACAATCGTGTATTCCAAACAGGTAGTATGCAAAGGTCGTGGCCTGAATTTAGACAAGCGGCTAATCTGATACGCAATGGTCATATCGGCGAAATTAAGAACGTAAAGGTCAATGTGGGTGCGCCGCCTATCGCTTATAATCTTGCCGAAGAGCCGATTCCAGAAGGCTTAAATTGGAATGCTTGGTTGGGACCTAATGCTTTTAAACCTTTTAATTCAGAATTGGCACCACCTGTTTCTAAAGATGTTTTCCCAAATTGGCGATTGTATCGCGAATTTGGCGGTGGCATGGTCACGGACTGGGGAGCGCACATGTTCGATATTGTACAATGGGCTTTGGATATGGATAACAGTGGGCCTATTGCTGTAACACCACCTGACGGCAAAGAATATAAATATTTGACTTATCGCTATAAAAATGGCATCACTATGACCCATGAGAAGTGGGAATGGAATAATGCCATTCATTTCATCGGTACAAAAGGCGAGATTAAAGTACAAAGACGTAAGATAGAGACAACACCGACCTCGCTTGCTTCACAATACATTGGCGAAACAGAAAAAAATGTCTATAAAAGTGAAAATCATTATAAAGACTTTTTAGATGCTATGCGCCGCCGTAGTAAACCGATTTGCGATGTTGAAATTGGACATAGAACAGCTACCGTGTGCAATATTGGCAATATCGCCTACCAACTCAATCGTCCGCTGCATTGGAATCCGAAGAAAGAAAGTTTTAAAAACGATAAAGAAGCCAATGCCTTGCTCGGGCGCACGATGAATACTGAGTGGGGTATTAAAATATAAATGAGATACTCTAATGATAGAGATTGGGTGATGGATGATTAATTGATTTACGTATCGGATTCCTTCGAGGAATCCGATACGTTGCGCTCAAAAACAATTGAGACAATAAGTATAAAAAGATAGACATGATGGTCAAAATAATAAAAAAGAGTGAGTGGATAGCACTGATTGTAAGTGTCATTCTGAGTTTGTCATTAGTGATACCAATCCAGAAGAAAAAAGTTCCGAATATCGTCTATATCCTTGCCGATGATTTGGGTTATGGCGATGTATCAGCCTACAATACTGAGGGGATGATAGCGACACCGCATATTGACAAGTTAGCAAACCAAGGTATGCGTTTCTTGGATGCACATTCACCTTCGTCCGTTTGTACACCAACACGCTATGCTTTGATGACGGGACGCTATCCATGGCGTAGCCGCTTGCCCGTGGGTGTTTTGAGAGGTTACAGTACAACATTGATAGAAAAGGATTGTCCGACTGTTGCCTCCTTACTTAAAAATCATGGCTACGAAACAGCCGTTATCGGTAAATGGCATTTAGGATTAGATTGGGTTCTTAAAAAAGAATACGAAAATGACTTAAATACTGAGGGGGTCGGTATCAAAGAAGAATTAAACCCAGAGCATATTGATTTTATGCAAAACCCAACACAAGGGCCGCAAACAGTTGGTTTTAACTACTCTTATATTTTGCCAGCATCACTTGATATGCCTCCCTATTGCTATTTAGAAAACCATAAGCTGACCGAATTGCCAACAGCCTATACAAAAGGCAATAAATTAGAATCGGGTTATACAGGCCCTTTTTGGCGCGAAGGAAAAATGTCACCGTCTTTTAATTTTCAAGAAGTCTTACCCACATTTACAGAAAAAGCGAATGATTTTCTAAAAAAACAGTCTAAAAACAAACCTTTTTTCTTGTATTTACCATTTGCCGCCCCACATACACCATGGGTGCCAAAAGACAATTATAAGGGTAAATCGAAGGCAGGCGAATATGGCGACTTCGTACAACAAGTAGATGATGCCGTAGGCCATGTGCTGCATACCTTGGATAGTTTGGGTCTTTCTGACAATACTATTGTGGTATTTGCCAGTGACAATGGCCCTTATTGGCGCGAAGATTTTGTCAAAAGGTACAATCATAGTGCCTCAGGCGGTTATCGAGGTATGAAAGGTGATGCTTTTGAAGGCGGTCATCGCATTCCATTCATCGTTCGGTGGAAAGGAAAAGTCAAAGCAGGAACAACCAGCAACGCCATCACGACATTGGCTAATTTGATAGCCACTTGTGCAGATATATTGGGCATAAAAGATGAAAAATACAAAGCACAAGACAGTTACAGTATTCTACCCATACTTTTGGGTCAAGCAGAACAAGTAGCGCATCAAGAAGCGGTTGTTCACAGTTCGTCTATTGGTTTTTTCGCTATTCGCAAAGGAGATTGGAAACTCATAGAAGGACTTGGCTCAGGTGGTTTTACAGTACCTAAAGAAATCAAACCCAAAGCAGGTGAAGCCACAGGACAACTTTATAATTTGGCAACGGATAAAAAAGAAGAACATAATGTCTATGACAAATACCCTGAAAAGGTAAAGGAGTTGCGGGAATTGTTGTCCGATATTAAGAAAAATAGAAGTTGAGGTCTCATTATTTTTCAGAAACTTATGCACTCCATAAAAATGATGTGTTTTATAGAAAAGAAGCTGTCTTACATTTAAGCAAGACAGCCTCTTTTTATAAAAAACGTTACGATTGTTTTACAAAATTTGCCCCGTGAACGAATGACCTTCATTCTTAACCCTCAAAAAAAGATACCTTATTCTTTGACAAATTTGAGCGTTTGAGAGAGTCCATTTTGATCATTCAATCGGACATAGAACATACCACTTGATAGATGGCTTGTTAGGCAATTGAGGATGTTTTGTCCTTTTGATACCTCAAACTGTTTTTGAATAAGCCTTCTTCCGCTCACATCCATAATTGTCATTTCTATTGTACCGCTTTGTTCCGTAAAGTCAAATGCCACATTTATTTCGCCCTCGGCGGGGTTAGGGAAAATAATTGCCTCAGCTAAGTGTCTAGTTCCAGATGATCCAGACTGACAAGATACATTCACGACAGCTTTAGGCGTGGCAGTATTTCCTGATTGACAATCTGGGAAAGATAGGATTGCCCTAACATATACGGTCTGCAACAGATTTGACAACGTTATGCTGTTTAATCCAGCTGAGTTCGGAATAGCATTAAAAACGACAACTTTCCGAATATCTGGGTTTTCAGTAGTTTGTTCCCATCTGAGAACAGTACTTCCAGAAGGAATAGACAAAGTAGCAGACTGCCCACACGAAATTGTTGAGTTACTTGGTGTAGGAGTGGGTACGTTCTGATTTTCTTGATAAGTAACAGTTGCAGGGTTTGAAGGTGTCTCATTGTTGCTGCAATTACTTTTGAAAACAGCTCTAAATTGAGCGCCATTATCGGAAGGATTAACTTCGATAGTGAGACTTGCTGTACCATCTGCTGCTACTGAGGGGATAGTACGCACTACTGCTGGAGAGAAATTAGCTTCTCCAGGATTACGTCTTTCCCAACGGACACTCAAGCCCAACCCTAAAGCGCGAGCCGTTAAGTTGACTACAGCTCCTTGGCACGGTGTTGCCGTTGTTCCCGAAATTATTACAGGCGAAGTGTAGGTTCTTACCGTCACTGACGCACAAGTTGTGGTGTTGCAATCACCCGAATAACGGACGAAATAGGTTGTTGTTTGAGTTGGTGAAACGGTGATTGAGTTACCTGTGCCGACCGCTGTACCACCACAAGAGCCACTGAACCATTGTATCCCCGCGCCCGTGCCGAGTGAACCTCCTTGTACTGTCAGGGTTGTACTCGTACCACTACATATATCGGTGTTACCCGTTATTGAAGTCGGAGCGGTTGACAACGTTTTGACGGTTACCGTCACCGAAACACAGGTTGTGGTGTTACAAATACCCGAATAGCGTACGAAATAGGTCGTCGTTTGCGTTGGTGAAACGGTGATGGAATTACCCGTACCAGCCGAAGTGCCACCGCATGAGCCCGTGAACCATTCTGCTACGGCACCCGTACCAGCTGAACCGCCCTGTACAGTCAAAGTTGTACTGTTACCGTTACAAATTATGGTTGTGCCGCCAATAGAAGTTGGTGCAGTAGAGAGTGTATTAACCGTCACGGTTACTGATGCGCAAGTTGTGGTGTTGCAATCACCTGAATAGCGAACGTAGTAGTTTGTTGTTTGTGTTGGTGAAACGGTGATAGAATTACCTGTGCCGACCGCTGTGCCACCACATGAGCCTGTGAACCATTGCGCCACGGCACCTGTGCCGACTGAGCCGCCTTGCAAAGTTAAAGTTGTGCTGTTACCATTGCAAATTGTAGTTGTGCCACTAATGGAAGTTGGTGCGGTGGAGAGCGTTTTGACGGTTACTGTTACCGATGCGCAGGTTGTAGTATTGCAAATACCCGAATAGCGAACAAAATAAGTCGTTGTTTGCGTCGGTGAAACGGTAATGGAATTACCTGTGCCTGCCGCTGTGCCGCCACACGAGCCAGTGAACCACTCTGCTACGGCACCTGTACCTGCTGAGCCTCCCTGTAACGTTAAAGTTGTGCTGTTGCCGTTGCAAATAGTGCTTGTACCAGTGATGGAGGTTGGCGCAGTAGAGAGCATATTGACGGTTACTGTTACCGATGCGCAGGTTGTAGTATTGCAAGTACCCGAATAGCGAACAAAATAAGTCGTTGTTTGCGTCGGTGAAACGGTGATGGAATTACCCGTGCCGGCTGAAGTACCACCGCATGAGCCCGTAAACCACTCTGCAACGGCACCCGTACCTGCTGAGCCTCCCTGTAGCGTTAAAGTTGTGCTGTTGCCGTTACAAATAGTACTTGTACCAGCAATGGAAGCTGGCGCGGTGGAAAGCGTATTAACTGTTACGGTCAGCGACGCGCAGGTTGTGGTGTTACAATCACCTGAATAGCGGACGTAGTAGGTCGTTGTTTGCGTTGGTGAAACGGTGATAGAATTACCCGTGCCGGCCGAAGTACCACCGCATGAGCCCGTGAACCACTCTGCTACGGCACCTGTACCTGCTGAGCCTCCCTGTAGCGTTAAAGTTGTGCTGTTGCCATTGCAAATAGTGCTTGTACCAGTGATGGAGGTTGGCGCGGTAGAGAGCGTTTTGACGGTCAGCGTTGCCTCCGTCGTTATTGCTTCGGTGGAACAATTGGTAAAATTGCTGGTGAAAATAGCGCGGTACTTTGCACCATCATCGGTGGCACTGAGAGTTGGTGTTGTGTAAGTAACATCTGTATCGGTCGTGTAAGCAGCTGAGGTGTTGGCAATATCCGTAAATGTCATAGAGCCCGCAGCAGCTCGTTGCCAACGGACAGTCATGCTGCCGCTACCGCTTCCTTTAGCGGTAAAAGTGACCGTATTACCCGCACAGGTAGTCTGAGAGGATGGTGAGGTTGCAACAACTGGCAGTGGAAATACCGTGGCCGTTACGGGTACCCTCGGCGAACTAACACATGCGACACTGGTATATTCAAACTCAATTCTTGAAATAGAGGTAGTTGGTCCAAATTCCCGCCACACATCCCTTGGATTAGTGGTTTGTAGTGAAAATTGCATCCCCAATCTTTCAAGCTGAACGTCCTTTCCAAAAATAGTCGTTTTATAATCACCCGGAGCGTATGAATTTAGACCTCCACGGTTGCCTAATATACCGATGACTTCGCCTGCCTTCACGGGTATATTACAAAGAATTTTTCCCGGTGAGGCGTTTGCCCTTGTAAGAAATAGAGTAGTAAATGCATTGGTTGAAGAGGAGAAAACTGGTGGTGGTGTGTTATTGTCGAACTTCAATACAGCAATGCTTTGCGAAGCCAAAGAGGCAGTTGTGGGTACAAGCAACGAGGTAATCACAAAATCATC
This sequence comes from Saprospiraceae bacterium, assembly GCA_016787525.1. Taxonomy (GTDB): domain Bacteria; phylum Bacteroidota; class Bacteroidia; order Chitinophagales; family Saprospiraceae; genus JAAFJT01. Next base: position 8,730 of record JAEUUP010000019.1, read on the forward strand.
GGGTGCTGTAAACCAATAGCCTCTTACGTTGCCTGGGAATGTACTAGATTGTACAGCCATTGCTAAAGTTTGGGCTGCTGGGGCATTAACTTGACTTTCCACATAGAAAGTGGTAGTGCTGGTTATATTGGGAGAATAGGAAGTGCCTGTATTCAGTAGTATTCCATCAGTGGCTGAGTCAAACCAGTTAATTGTACCGACACCCGTTGCAGAAAGCGGTACAGCTCCCCCAGGGGCGCAAATAGAGCCATCGGTTACACCAGTAATTGATGGTTGATCAGCTACTGTCACTGTTACCGAAGCACAGGTTGTGGCACCGCAATTATTCGAATACCTGACATAATAAGTTGTAGTTTGGGCTGGCGAAACAGTGATGGAGTTGCCTGTGCCTGCCGGTGTACCGCCGCAAGAACCTCTGAACCATTCCACTACACTACCTGTACCAAGTGTACCGCCTTGTACAGTCAAAGTCGTGCTACCACCGTTGCAAACCGCGGGTACACCACTGATGGACGTGGGTGCTACTGAGGGGTCGTTTGCTACAATATTTTGTGTTAAAGTTGCACTACAACCTTTATTGCCATAACCTGATTGTACAGTATAAGTAGTAATACCAATTCCTGGCGTTGGGGAAATGGCTTGTGCAACGGCACCTCCTGGTGTCCACACGTAAGAATTGGCTGGTGGAGCAGTAAGTGTAACAGGAGTGTTGACACATATTGTATCATTCGGTGTCACTTTGATAGCATTATCACGAGGAACATTTACGGTCAATCGGTAAAAGCCGCAACCTGTACCAGGGGTCACTTCATGTACCACCACCACAATCGTTCCGTTTGCTGGAATCGTAGCCTCATAGAAGCCCGATATGAGAAATGAACTTCCAGGGTCAGCCAGGTAATTTGTACACAGGCTGTTAGGATTATAACTTCCTGAATAAGCTGTGCAGAAAATATTAGTGCCGCAGCCCGAATTGATACCAATGGTAGCGCAAACTGGCTCGTTACGGGGATTGGTTATTGTGTAGCTGTCGTAGAGCCTGTTACCAGTTGTAGTAAATGTACCCGGACAGCTTTTCGGAGATGCACAAGTAGATACGACGGCAAAACGGTTGAGCCGTCCGACTTGAATGGCATCCCCTGTGGCCAATGAACCTTCAAATACGTAGTCAGCAACATTAATGGGTGTCATTGACGTATCCGAACAACCATATTGATTGGTTACCGTAAGCAGATAATTACCCGATTCAGTAATAGGTTGTGATGAAGCAGAACCTATTGATGTGAATGGAGCTCCAAACAGACTTCTGCCCCATTGATACGTATAGTTAGCATCCTCAACTGCTGAAAGTGAATAAGGTGTATTCTGACAAATATTGGCGGCACCACCTGTAAGGGTTCTCACTGGTAAAGGATTGACCGTTACCGTCACCGAAGCGCAGGTTGTGGTGTTGCAAGTACCTGAATAGCGAACGAAATAGGTCGTTGTTTGCGTAAGTAAAACGTTGATAGAGTTACCTGTACCCGCCGCTGTGCCGCCGCAAGAGCCCGTGAACCATTCCACCACAGCCCCTGTACCAAGTACACCACCTTCTACAGTCAAAATCGTGCGACTACCTCTGCAAATCGAAGTCGTACCACTGATCGAAGTGGGTGCTTCTGAGCACACGACTTGGGCAGAGAGGGTTGGTGCCGCAGCAACCAGCCCCCAAATACAGATAGATACGAAAGCTAAGAGCCTTGAGAGTAAGTGATTTTTAAAAAGTGACAAGAAGGGCCATCGAATTGAACCAGTCGCTATGTGTCCAAAAGACAGTGCGGATGCTGTCCTATAGCTTAAAATAGAGAAAAATTCATGCATTGTTCGAATTGTTTAAAAAGTGATAAAAAATAAAAATAGATAAAATGAGTAACTGTTTTCTGACAGTACATTTGTCAATAATGGATTCCATAAAGCCTAAAACCTATCAGACTGATGGATATGAGCCATTAAAAGCGGCAAAAGGATTATTTTTTGCCCTATTGGCTCAGATTAAAAATGGTTCGGTAATTAAAAATTTGGTCACAAAGACTGACCTTTGGGAAATTAGAGCATCTGCGGTCAGTTGTATAGTTGGAATAAATTGGTCGGTTGTTAATTTATTGTTTTAGCATATCACCCAATTTATTATCTTCTGGTGTTTGTAAAACCAGATTTATCAAAATCAGATTCTTTTTGTTGATTGGGATTTAATTGCTTCTTGTTTCATTTAATGCAATGCGAAGGTAGTCAAAGCAAGAAAAAACCGCAATAGCTGTTTTTAATCATATACTTACTAAGCATTTGATAACCAATGTTTTATGGCATTATTTTTTTAGATTTTTTTTAAAAAAAAAGTATGCCAAATGGCTTTTACCCTCCAACTCCCCTTCTTAACCCTAAAACAAGAAGCCAACATGCAGCAGTAGCGGTACGCAATTCACAAGCACAGGCGGCGGCACGACGGAAGACAACATTGTCAAAAATGAAGGATTTGCAACCATCATTGAGTTGTTGGACGATTTGGCGGAAAAAGTCAACACTTTAGCAGCCGGTAATGAGTTGATTGTGTTGGCTTCTGGCTTTAAAGTGGTGAAACAATACAGCCCAGTTACTGAAATTCCAACACTTACTTTTGCCGAACTTATCAATAAACCTTTGGAAGGTGTTGTGAAAGCCAAATGGCAATGTACTGATGCGGGTGTTAACAATTACATTGTGCAATATCAAATCGAAGGCTCTGAGGAATGGCATATCGGCGGCAATCCTACGGCTAAAGAAGTGTTGATGTCGAATGTGCCTTCTGGTTCAACCATCCGCGGACGGGTGTGCGTCAATGGTACTAAAAATCGGCAATCTCCGTGGGTTTATACCCTTTGGATAAAAACAACTTAGATTACAGACTGTTTTCCATGCCGATGGTATGGAAAACAGTGCATAAAAACTGTACCCTGTGTAACATCAGTTAAACAGTAAAAATCTTTTCATAATTGACAGCCGCCTTGTGTTTGCACAAGGCGGCGTGTTTTTACTGAGGGAGCTTTTTATAGTAAAATGGGGCTAATTGAAAGAAAAATTGACAGATTTTAGCAAAAAGCCGTTTTTTCATTTTCAAGAATACAAACCTTTGAAAAACCCAACAGGCGATTCGATGGGACAACTGTTGGAGGCTTTCTTAATTGCTCAAAAGAAAAATAATAACACTAAGCCGATTTATGATTGCGAAGTAGTCGGCTCGATATGGAAATTTGTGGTATTAAAAGACCGTACTTATTGTGTGTCTGATGTCTATAATAGTACAAATAGAGATGATTTACTCCAAATCGTTGCCATTCTACGCAAATTCAAAGACATCTTAGAAACCGAATTATTGGATTAATATTTAGTGTTTTGACGCTCAAAAAAGCGCGATGTGGCTGTTTAGCTGCATCGCGCTTTTTTTTTGAAAATTTTTGACCTCGTAATTGCTTGATTACCAATTTATTAAGTGGCATATAGTTAAAAATAACTATTGTGCAGGTTTTTTATCTTCTTGACCTTTACCACACAAAGAAAAACGCTCTTTACTGTCCAAAGGACTCCTATGGAGAGGGGGTGGTTTTCCTCAAAAAACCAAAAGGAACGAGACTTTATTCCAATCATTTTTTAAAATTTTAATCATAGTTATTATGTACAAAATCTTTTTACTTTCTTTATTAACATTAGCATCTTTTGTCAGTTCGGCTCAAACCCCTTTTACTGTTGGCAACATAGTCGTTGTCAGAGTGGGTGATGGTGCGGCAGCTTTATCCAATCAATCCATACGTATCGCATTGGTGGAGATGACACCTACTGGTACGGTGGTTCAAACAATCAACTTGCCTTATTCGGCAGCTACTGAAACAGGTGGCAACAATAAAATCTGTACGCAAGGGTCGTCGTCCAACGATGTTAATCTGACGGTTTCGGGCGATGGGCGTTATTTTGTCATGCCGGGCTATAATTCTGACGAAGGTGTTGCCACAGTATCGGGTGCTGCTGGTATAAAAAGGGTTTTTTGTAGAATCGCCATGGATGGTACTTGGGATACCAAAACGCTGATGGATGATGCCAATTCAACGGGCAATGCGCGTTGTGCTGCCACGAATGATGGGTCAGGTTTTTGGTTGGCGGGTAGCAGTTTGGGCGTAAGATACACGCCTTATGGAAGCACAGGTGCGGCGGGTACGACCACACTCGTTAGTACAACGGTCACTAATATGAGGACTATTCAGGCTTTTGGCGGTAATTTGGTTGTAGGTACGGGTTCGGGTACTGCTGTAAGAGCGGGTACTATTTCGGGTTTCCCGACCACTACGGGCAATACAATGGTTACTTTTCCTGGTGTTCCGACCACTATTATAGCCAATAGCATCTATATGACTAACGTACCGGGCGGACCTTCGGGGTTGAATACAATGTACATAGCCAGCGATGCGACTCCGGCTGGTATTCACAAATATTGCTTGAATAGTGGAACAGGCAATTGGGATTTGGCTGGAACAATAGAAACGGCAATTAATTATCGCGGTCTCACAGGCTCGACATCGGGCAGCAACGTGACGCTTTTTGCTATCAGAGGCGGCTCTCCATTAGTGTCCGTTGTTGACAACACAGGATTTAATCAAAGTCCAAGTGCCTTGACACCGACTACGATTTCAACGGCACCGACCAATATGGCCTATCGCGGCGTACAGTTCGTGAAAGGCAATACGATACCCGTTGGTCTGTTGTCATTTACAGCAGCTAAAAACGACAACACCACTGCCAATATCTTAACATGGGCAACAGCCAGCGAGGTGAACAACAAAGGCTTTGAGGTCGAGAAATCGAGTGACGGTCTTCGTTTTGAAAAAATGGGCTTTGTAGCGGGCAATAACAAAGCCTCAACGTATCAATTTCTCGATAACCTAACGTCAGCGAGGATTGAAACCTCTCCGACGTTCTTAACCTACTATCGCCTTCGGCAAATAGATAATGACGGAAAGGAAACGCTTTCAAAAGTCATTACGATTGAAGACAAAGGCGCAAAAGGCAAGTTAGCGGTCTTTCCAAATCCTGTTTCTAACCTTCTAACAGTCGAAAATACTGAGGGGGGTAATTTCCAAATCTTCAACCTGCTCGGTCAGCAAGTGTTGACGGGCAAAACACCCCCTTCGGGGGCTGGGGGGCTTGATGTCTCGGCTTTGCCACAAGGGACATACATTTTAAAAGTCGGTGCAGAGCAAGCCAAATTCATTAAGCAATAGTAAAAATCTTTTCATAGTGGGCAGCCGCCTTGTTTAAGGCAGGGCGGCTTGTTTTATACTTAATTTTTAACTTTTTAAAACTTCATTAATAATGAAACTTTTTACAATTACATTCTTTATCACGCTCTTTACGGCTTTAACTTGTGAAGGACTTTTAGCTCAAAAAATTTGGGTAGGTAATACTTCAGACAATTGGAATGTCGGTACAAGTAATAATAACAACTGGAATACAACAGGTGTCCCTACTGCATCTCAAACGGTGACTATACCATCTGGTACTGCACGTAATTGTATCATCAGAACTGCCGTGTCAAGAACAACCACAACAACAGATAATGCAGGAATAAGTATTATAGGTGCTTCGGCTTCACTTACCAATACAGGTGCTTATAGTTTGGCTGATGATAATAGTATATCTTTAGAAAGTAGTGCTACATTGACTAATAATAGCGGTGGTACTTTCTCTTTTCCAGCCACTGGTGTTGCGAATGGCGGATTATATATTTTAAGTGGTACTGCAAATAATAATACAGGCGCATCTATGACTTTTTCAGGCGGTTCGCCATTACAATTAGAAACGAGTGGTACTTTTAATAATACAGGAGGTACTGTAAATATTAACTCTGGGAGCTACTTGTTTATAAATGGTGGTACTTTTAACAATACAGGAGGAACAGTTAATATCAGTAGTTCCACGACGGGTGGTACGGGTACATTCTCGGGTAGCGTATTTACCAATCCTTCGGGTAGTACGCTTTACGATTATAATACTTTTTCTGTGTATAGTTGCTTGACTTTCAGTAATGGATTGACTAATAATGGTACTATGAACTTTCAATTAAATGGTACAACTGCCTGTACTAACTTTGAAAAGTACACCGTAACAGGGACGATGACTTTTGGTGGTACATTCACAGCAGCGGGTAGTGTTGCCTTAAATAGCTCTTTACAAGTTATTACCTACACCAGCAGAATTGGCACATTTACAAACTCAAATGCCAGTATGGGTGGTGGTAAATATGCCAACGTCTCTTATGGTGCCAATGCTTTAACACTCAATATCAGCAGTACACCACTACCTGTCGAATTTATCAGTTTCGATGCCCAAAATACTGAGGGGGGTAAAAACCAACTTCTTTGGGCAACCGCTACCGAAATCCACAGCCAACACTACGAAGTAGAGCGCAGCGACGACGGTACTAAATTCTACCCAATCGGTACAGTCAAAGCCAAAGGTTATGGTGCTAAGTATGATTTTATAGACCTTGCGCCCAAAGCAGGTATCAACTACTACCGTCTCAAACAAGTGGATACAGATGGTACATTCAGCTACACCAAAACCGAAGCCGTAGAAACAGGCAAAGGTAGAAAGTCTATTAAAGTTTATCCAACTGTTACAAAAGACATCATTACGATTGAAGACGACAAATTAAATGGTGGCGCAGTTACCATTTTTAACAACATGGGTCAATTGGTCTTCACGGCAAAACAAGCGAATCGCGTGGATATGAGTGCTTTGCCTTCGGGTATGTACCTCGTGCAAGTGCAAGCAGGTAACGAGCAGGTGGTGGAGAAAGTGTTTAAACAATAGGTGTAGATGATGGAAACGCATCGGATACCTTCAAGTCCGATACGTGGCTACCCTTTAGTATTTTCAAAATAGTAAAATTCTTTTCATAAATGTCGAAGCCACCTTACCTACTGTCCAAAGGACTCCTATGGAGAGGGGGTGGCTTTTTTAAATGCCATTCTTAAATCTTATTCAACAATGAAAAACAACATTTACCGCTTTTTATCAGGGCTTTTTGCCCTCGTGCTGTCGCTACCCTTGCAAGCACAAACCACCACAAGAATTGCCACAGGCTCGGAACACGGCTTAATTCTCAAAAGCGATGGTACGCTTTGGGCTTGGGGGCGCAATTTCTCTGGGCAGTTGGGTAACGGGACAACGACCACTGTCAATTGCGCGACACAGATTGGTACAGGCACTACATGGGCAGCTATTGCAGCGATTAGTGAACACAGTGTAGCTCTCAAAAGCGATGGTACGCTTTGGGCTTGGGGAGATAATATCTATGGTCAATTGGGCATCGGGAGTTTTACTGCCCAATTAAACCCTGTACAAGTCGGCACAGACAATAAATGGACACAAATAAGCTGTTACGAAAATCATGTATTAGCCCTTAAAAAAGACAGTACGCTCTGGGCTTGGGGTGCTAATTCTAATGGTCAATTAGGTAATGGTCAGAGTGGCACGGGTATTTATGTCTCCAGCCCGATACAAATCGGTGTTGGCTCAAAATGGACGGCTGTTACGGCTGGCGTTGCTTTCTCAGCAGCCCTTAAAAGCGATAGCACGCTTTGGACTTGGGGGTGGAATCGCTTTGGTAATCTGGGTATCGGGAATACGACCGACCAATCCAGCCCTGTACAGGTTGCCGCAGGCACAAAGTGGAAAGCTGTTCGCGCAGGAAATGGTCATATCACAGCCCTCAAAAGCGATGGCTCAGTCTGGGCTTGGGGCGACAACTCTGAAGGGCAATTGGGTATCGGGAATACGACTAACCAATCAAGCCCCGTGCAGGTCGGTACAGGCACAACATGGTCGCACATAAGCAATGGATACAGCTTCACATTAGCACTCCAAAGCAATGGTACGCTCTGGGCTTGGGGACGCAATGCCAGTCGGCAGTTAGGTAACGGGAATGTGACGCAACAAAACAGTCCTGTGCAATCTACCTGCTCAAGTACGGCGGTATCGAATATTGCGGCTTCTGTACTTCAACTGCAACAAAACCGCCCCAATCCTTTCAGTCATGAAACGACGATTTCCTTTGTGTTAGCTGAAACCAGTAAAGCTGATTTGACGGTCTATGACGGCACAGGCAGACAGGTTTACCATGTTCAGAAAGTATTCAATGCGGGTACTAATGACGTGAAATTGGATAAATCCATTTTCTCAACCTCTGGTACTTATTTCTACCGCTTGGCTTCGGAGAAGTATGTAGCGGTGAGAAAGTTGCAGTTTGTAGCAGAATAGCTGGCATACTGAGAAGGGCGTGAGGCTCTCTCTTTTGGGTATTAAAGCCCACCTAACAGAAGATTCTTACAGAGGGGCAAAAAAATACTGAGGGGGTGGCTTTTTCATTTATTGACCCTCAAATGAACTCAATAGTTTAGGCTTTTAGGCCTGATTTTAAGCAAATATATGCTCTATCAGTATAATAAAATTTTTTTTATAAAAAAATGACGACGTAAGTTACTTATTATCAATTAGTTAGAGGGTATATAGTTAAAAATAACTATTGTGCAGATTTTTTAAACTGTTGACCTTTGTAGCAGCACTAAACAAAGATGTCAAAACGATAAGTGATAACCACAGCAAACCGAATGAGTAGAGAAAAAAAACGACTCCGTAGTTTTTTTTATTCAATAAATCTATTTTTCTTAAATTTTAAAATTAAATATTATGTACAAGACAATCTGTAGTATTCTAATGCTTTTTATTTTTAGCTTATGTACGCTTTCAGCACAGACAACACCTGCTAAAAATACCCCCTCAGTAAATACCCCACCCAAGGCAGTTACAAAACCCAAAGGAACGACCAACAATAAAGCCAATTCTAACAGTGATTTCAATAGTCAAATGCTGGCAGCTGTCAATCAGCTTCGTACCTCTGGTACGACTTGTGGTGGTGAAACAATGCCGCCCGTCAAGCCTTTGGTTTTGAATGTAAAATTGGAAAAAGCGGCGGTTGCTCATACGGTCTATATGAATGAAACAAACAATTTTAGCCATCAAGGTAAAAATAACAGTTGGCCCGAAGACCGTATCAAAGCCGCAGGTTATAAGTGGGATAACGTGGGTGAAAATATTGGGAAAGGTTACAAAGATATTCCCGCTGCAATAGCAGGTTGGAAAGAATCAACTGGGCACTGTAAGCAAATGATGAGTGCGGAGGTGACTGAACTGGGTGCCGCTAAGGTAGGTAGTTATTGGTGTCAAAAATTCGCCAAACCTTTTGTAGCATTAAGTAATCAGAAATAAGTTTTCGCAGAAGGGCAAAAAATACTGAGGGGGTGGCTTTTCATTTATTGACCCTCAAATGAACCCAATAGTTTAGGCTTTTAGGCTTGATTTCAAGGAAATATATGCTTTATCAGTATAATGAAATTTTTTTTATAAAAAATGAAAATGTAAGTCACTTATTATCAATTAGTTAGAGGGCATATAGTTAAAAATAACTATTGCGCATATTTTTTAGGGTTTCTACCTTTACAGCATCCACAAACACCGACAGGAAAAAAGTAGTGAATCATGTGATTGATGCGCTACACAGTAAAAATCTTTACACAGTACGAAGTGACAGGCTCGTACTGTGCAGGGGGACTTTTGTGCCGCCAAAAAACCAAAGGAAACAAGAACGCAAAGCCTGAATGCGATAAGGACGGCGCACTTTTTATTCACTATTAAACAAACATCAAAGAATGGGTAAACTCTTTACGCCAGTTTTGGAAGTAAACACAAGGTTTACGGACACCTTGTGGGGGGTGTTACGCTTACCCCTCAGTAGGCGCGCTCGAATGGTGACACAGGCGTGGCAACTGTTACGCAACCATGCACCGTAGGCGCGACGGCTTAGTATCAATTGGTAAACTAATATAGAGGAGACTTAATAAAAGGCGTTGACCCTTACAACACAGTGCAGACGAGTGGGCGAATCAATCTCCCCCTCAGTATTTGTCTTTATTTTTTAACATTTATTAAATCTTTTTGAACAATGAATCGCTTTTATTCACAGTCAAAAGCAGCGTTTCTC
>JAEUUP010000041.1 GCA_016787525.1 Saprospiraceae bacterium
AAGGGGGAATGGAGGGAAGGTTTAATTTTTTTCAAGTTCGGGCTGCGCCCGAACTTGAAAAAAATTAAACCTTCCCTCCAAAAAGTCCACTCCGCCGCCACAGGCGGCGTTATTTACGCTTAAAAAACTACCGAAGTATTGATGAATATACAACAAGTATATTGTTAGTCAACCCGAACTCAAACGCAGTGAAATGCAAACGTTGCACCAACTCATACTTAAAGTGTTACCCGAATGTCAATTATGGTTTCTTGATGGAAAAAATAGCGACGGCAAAACTGTTTCTAATCCTAATATTGGATACGGGTTGTACACTATAAAATATGCTGACAGAACAACTAAAGCGTTTTATCAAATTGGTTTGAGTGCCAACACAACAGGCATATCCATTTACATAATGGGTTTAGAAGATAAGACTTACTTAGCGAAAACCTACGGAGAAAAATTAGGCAAAGCAAGTGTAAGCGGGTATTGTATCAAGTTCAAGACTTTAAAAGCTATCAATATAGATATACTTGAATCTGCAATACGATATGGGGTTGATATTCATAATGAAAAAAATTGTGTAAAATATTGAGCGTAAGGTTTGGGAAATCTTCGAGGTTTCCAAACCTGATATTTTTAATTAAGTAATCAGAAATAAGTTTTCGCGTGTTTGATACTCCCTGTTTTGCGCTACGCGCAAAAGACATACTTTGAAAGTTTTTCTATTGGAGCGAGCGATTTTTTGATTAAAACTTTGGCTTTGCCAAAATTTTAATCAAAAAATCGCTCGCTCCTCAAAGTCCTTTTCGCCGCCAAAGGCGGCGTTTGGAATGCACGAAAACTTATTTTTGACTACTTAACACTAGGGTGTATAGGCAGTGTTATTTACGCTTAAAAAACTACCGAAGTATTGAAAAGCGAAAGTCCTGATAATCAATCTAACTATCAAGACTTTTGCTTTTCTAATATACATAAAATCTATTGAACTTTCATCAGTGTACGCACTTGCGAAATGGCTTCGTTTTGTAAACGTGCATAGTAAGTGCCTGCGGGCAAATGACCTCCGTTGAAATAGACTTTATATTTCCCCTCAGTATATTGTCCATCCACAGGCGTTGCAATCAATTGACCCTCAACGTCGAATATCTGCACCATTGTGTGACCGCCTTTGGTTTCAAATTCAATAGTCGTCGCAAAACTGAATGGATTTGGATAACTCGAAATCAAACGCAATCCTGCTGCTACGTTCAAATCATGCGTATCTGTGATGCACGAAGGTGAATTGACAATCGGCAGTTTTTGATAGTTGCGCAACATAATCGTATTCAAGTCCGTCGGATTGACACAGAACCAGTCTGCCAAAATAGAGGCATAGATAGAGCGGAAATCATATTGCATCGCCACCGTATCGCCCGCCCCAACATTCGCACTAATGGTTGGGTTGACACCTAACATACCGCCATACAATCGTGTGCCGAATACAAATGACGCATACGAAGCCCCGTGATCAGTACCGATTGAACCATTGGATTTGATGCGGCGACCAAATTCAGAGAATGTCATACCTAAAACGCGGTCTTGTATGCGCATGGCTTCGCAATCGCGTTGGAATGCCGTGATACCTTGTGAAAGTTGCGTCATCAAGTTGGCATAAGCCCCAATAGAGTGGTCGGTTTGGTCGGTTTGATTGGAGTGTGTATCAAAACCCCCAATTTGAACCATATAAACCCGCGTTTTCAGTCCACCTTTGATGAGACGCGCGACAATTTTGAGCTGATTGGCCAAACTTGTGTTCGGATAAGTCACCATATTCGCCGCTTTGTTATAGGCGATTTGGATGACTTCTCCATATTTATCAGCTTGTTTGGCAATATTGCGCAAATATGTGAGTTCTTTACCCATGCGCCCTGTCAGTGTATTTCCATTATCGTCGAGGAAATTGTAGGGGCTATTGGGGTCAGAAACAGTAACACCCATCGTTTGTGCGGGTCCCTGAAACGTCAATGTCATTTCGTTGAGTTGAATGGCCAACGGGTCAGGCATTTGATTATTGGGATAACCTGTTGGATAATTGGCATACTCGTTTGCCAAATAGCGACCCATCCAACCTGTTGTAATGTTCTCGGTAGCATTCGAGGCAGACATATAAATATCTGTCGAACGGAAATGCGAGAAGTTCTGATTCGGGTAACCTACGCCTTGTATGATTTTCAACTTACCTTCGTTGTAGAGCGATTGCATACCTGTCATAGCAGGGTGTAAACCTGTGCCAGTCAAGCCATTAAGACGCAAAACACTGTTTTCGTTGATGATAATATTTGACCGTGCTGTGGTCAAATTGGAATATTGGTCGAGCGGAATAACCATTTGCAAAGCATCATTTCCGCCATTCAAACGGATGATGACAAGTACATGGTCTGTTTCTGTAGCTGCATTTGTCAGTGCCGATAGCCATGGAGTCATACCAACTGCCTCAACATTGTACCGACCAAATAGCGAAGGCAGCATAACGCCTGCCGCTGCATTTTTTATGAAATTTCTTCTTTTCATTTTTCGGATTTTTATAAAAGTCATTCGCATTAGTATCATTTGTCATTCTACTGAGGGGGTAAAATTGTTCAGCAACGAATGACACAAGAACCAATGACACAATGACTAATTAAGCCAATTGATATTCTGGATTACGGACAATGAATGTATAGAATTTTTGCAGCCGTGTGTTGACAATATTGTAATTCGCTAAAATTGGATTTGCCTTGAAAGCATCCCAAGCGTCTGTCCAATAGTGGTCACTCGCTTGGCCATCCAATAGTATATTGGTTTTTAGATATGCCAACATAGCTTGAGTTGGTGGTACACGATACAAAATCTCTAACGTTCTCTCTATCAACAAATTAGGATTTGAGGCATCTGCGCCAAACTGGTCAGTGAATTTGATATTATCTACAATCAACCTATTCCCGCCACCCAATGTTACGCCTGTTGTCGTCATCATTTGGTCAGAATAGCGCAAGCGTTTTGGAAATGTATCTGTATTAATCCAGTTTTCATGGAAAAGAGGTTCTTGATAGTAAGCAGGCCAACCTGACACATTTGGGGGGTCACCTATATTCTGTGCTTGTGTTGCCAAATTATTGACAATTGAAATGTAAGCATTGTACGAAGGTATTTCGTCATACGTAATTGTCCCAGATGTTCTTGGTGTTAAAACATTTGTTGGGATGGCGATGTCAAACTCCCTAACAAAACCAATGACATTTTCAACGGGGCTTTTTATCAAACACGCTTTAAGTCCTGTTTCAAAAAAATGTTCGCTTGAAAATAAGGTTTTCAAAACAGGTTTAATATCATAATTCGACTGACGGAAAATAGTCGCTAGTGGTGTAATAACCTCATTCTCAATAGTTTGATCTATTTCGTAATAAACAAAAAAACGATAGATACGACGACAGATATACATCGCCACTTCATCTTTCGCAAAAATCATATTCAGCAAATCGTCAATCTCCTTCAACGCGCCCGCCTCAGTATTGGCCGTGTTTGTGATGATTGTACTATTATAAAAAGTTGAAAATTGTTTGCTTGTGGTATCGTGATTAGTAGCAGTAAATACACGTCGGTAAGCATATTTATCAGGATTCGTACCTACCAACGTCTGAGTCGTCCTATATGTCGTCCCATTAATGACAACGGCAATAGAAGCAGGGTATGTCCAACCTGTCAACACCTTTGCAGCCGCTTTCACATCATTTTCAGTGTATTGCGAATTGGGGCCTTTGCCCAATGTGAACAACTCTTGAAGTTCACGGGCGTAGTTTTCGTCGGGTGCTGATTTTTTATTCAAATAGCCATTGAGATAACGCAACATGTTCATATCAAGCGTCATGTCTTTTGTAAACGCTTTGAAATTACCCAAAGCATATTTGCGAATCAATTCCATGTGATTCCAAAAATGAGAAGGCGTAGTATCCAAAACTTCTGTTGCGAAATGGTTGTGCCAAAACAAAACCATTTTTTCAAAAACACTACGGGGTTGATTAATCATCTGACCCACCCACCACGATTTAAGCGAATTGCGGCGTTCGCCACTGAAGTTGCCATCGTCCACGGCATAAACCCAAGTTTGACCTGCTGGTACTGAGGGGTCTATTTTTTGATTGGCTGGCGTAGTGGTATCACGCCTATTGTAGTTATTCAGCGGCAGTTGGGCATCGGTAAGCGCAGGTGGTTCGGTCAAAAGCGTATTGATGGTTTCACTGAGGGTTTTACCCATAAAAAAATCAATATCAGCCTTTTTAGCACCAAACATTGTCCTTTTCAACAAATGCGTAATTTGCTCTTTGCCGAAAGTGCCTGTGTAAGGTGTCAAACCTGCTACGACGCGCGGGCGATGCGCTTTTTCTTGTACTATCGTCGTACCCATTGACTTTCAATGTTTTATTAATGATTATAGAATAAGGTTTTTACAATATCAGACTGGGGCAAATTTATTTAGAAAAGAAAAATAAATAGCTCTGTTCAGATTGTTCAATTATGATGATTCAATACATCAAAAATAAACAATCATTATTTGTTATTCTTAAATTCTAAAAGTAGATAGGTTAGATGTTTCAAATGGTTCTATTATGAAAAATAATACTCGTGATTCTTAACAACGCAAATTTGATTCCAAAGGAGAAACAAAGCACTTTATACTGAGGGGGCTGATACATAAAGTTTGACATTGGGAATTCAGAAAGGTTTAAATGGTTTCTCAAAAAACAATCACAAATTGAGAAAAATTTAGGTATTACAAAATTAGCATTTTTAGATACAAAAAGTGCAATTACTTGTCATTTTATCGTCTATTGTTTGAGTTTTTTTGAAAAACCATGCGCTTATTAAGGTAGCGTTCCGAAATTCTTTAACTTTGTTAAACTTTTCCTAACCATATTACCCAATTCAAAAAAAATACGTCAAAAGGACGTTCTGTTATGGCTCTTATTTTACCCGTATTAGGAGTATCGCCTCGATGTGGCGACAATTGTTATTTTGCTGAAAATGCCACGATTGTTGGCGATGTCGAAATGGGCAACGATTGCTCGGTATGGTTCACTGCTGTAGTTCGTGGCGATGTCAACTACATCAAAATGGGCAACAAAGTGAATGTGCAAGACGGTGCTGTCATTCATTGCACCTACAAAACCTGTCCGACCAATATTGGCAATAATGTCTCGATTGGGCATCGTGCGATTGTGCATGGTTGCACTATTCACGACAATGTTTTGGTGGGCATGGGAGCGATTGTGATGGATAATGTTGTTGTCGAATCCAATGTTTTGATTGCCGCAGGTGCTGTTGTCCTCGAAAATTCGCATTTAGAATCGGGCTATATCTATGCTGGCGTTCCTGCAAAAAAGGTCAAAGAAGTCAGTATCGAGCGTTTTAAAGGCACAATTGAGCGTATTTCCGACAATTATGTGATGTATGCCAGTTGGTTTAAAGACCCATTTTAGTCATAAAGTCATTTTAAAACCAAAACAAACGACCTAATGAACAATGCTTAATGACCATATTTTATCATTTAACAAATCAATTTTTACATGAAAAATTTATTCATTTTTCTATTTTTATCTATCACAACTGCGGTTGTGGCACAACCTTCTACTTTACGCGACAATACATGGAAAACCTTATCGAAACTGACCTATAAAAAGGAATACGACGAGGTTTTGGGCTTGAAAGTAGATGTACCTGTTTTTAGCAAAGAAGTCAAAGCCTTAGAAGGTAGAGAAGTGACGGTCAAAGGGTATATCATCCCGACGGATGGTTATAAAAGCCAAAAAGAGTTCGTTTTTTCAGCTTTTCCGTACAATATGTGCTTTTTCTGCGGCGGGGCAGGTCCCGAAACGGTCATGGAAGTGACGACCAAACAGCCTGTGCAGTACACGACTGAGCCAATTTACCTAAAAGGCATCTTGAAACTCAACGGAGCGGATGTCAATCGTCTCATCTATTCGCTCGAAAAAGCAGAAAAACTGTAATTTTCAGACCTAATTGCTCAAAATATGCCCATTGAAATCTGCGCACAATCTATCACCTCCGCCCTTGCAGCTCAAAACGGTGGAGCTGACCGCATCGAACTCTGTACAGCTCTCGAAGTAGGTGGCTTGACACCCAGCCCTGCCACGATGCTCGAAGCCAAGCGATTATTGAACATTCCTGTATGTGTGCTTGTGCGCCCACGAGCAGGCGATTTTATTTATTCAGATTTAGAATTTGAGTGCATCAAACGAGATGTCGAATGGTGTAAACAAAACGGTATGGATGGTGTAGTGATTGGCATTTTGACGAAAGATGCCACTTTAGACTTGCCTCGTATGAAAGAATTGGCAGATTTGGCTCGCCCAATGCAAGTCGTTTGTCATCGCGCTTTCGACCAAACACCTGATGCTGCCGAAGCTTTAGAGCAACTGATTGATATGGGTTTTGATAGGGTTTTGACTTCTGGTCAAGCCAAAAATGTGGTTGTTGGGCGCGATATACTGAGGGGGCTCATTGTGCAAGCAAAGGGGCGCATCACAGTCATGCCTGGCAATGGTGTGGGTTTAGACAATCTGAAAGATTTAATGGCCCACACCCAAGCTACAGATTTTCACACCTCTGCCAAAACGACGATTAAAAGCCCAATGCCGACTTTGCCCAATAGCGTTTCATTCAATCTTGACGGTGGACGTGAAAATGATTATCTCGAAACTGATGCAGAAATTGTGAAAGCAATCGTCGCTTTGCATCGGATTGGCTAAAAGTGGACGAAATTACGCCCGTTTTTGCAATAAAGTCTCAAATTTCCCTTAAAATCGCAGCCCCAATTTGGGGCTTTCTTTTTTTATAACAAATGTCAAACCATACTAAATGAAGTTTCCTATTCACTTTTCTATGCTTTGGGCTTTTTGTATAAGCCTTTTTTCATCAAACCATACGCTTTCAGGTCAGAAATTGCTCTCGCCAGAGGAGTTCATGCCACATAAATACGGCGAACAATTCACACCACACAACTTGACAGTCGACTATTTCAAACACGCTGCTGCTAATTCCGATTTGATTCAACTTAAAGAATATGGCAGAACCAATCAAATGCGTCCGTTGCTCTATGCCATCGTGTCGTCGAAAGAAAATTTGGCGAATTTGGAAAAAATCAGGCTTAATAACCTCGCTCGCGCAGGTATGGATGGCGGCAAAAGCGACCCCTCAGTAAACAATATCACCATCACGTGGCTTTCGATGAATGTGCACGGCAACGAACCTGCCAGTAGTGAATCTTCAGTTTCTGTATTGTATAATTTATTGAGTCCCAATCGTCCTGATACAAAAGAATGGCTAAAAAACACTGTCATCATCATTGACCCTTGTGTCAACCCTGATGGCTATCATCGTTATACACATTGGTATATCAACGCTTCTGACAAATCGCCCAACACTGACCCTACAGCCCGTGAACACCGCGAGCCTTGGCCAGGTGGTCGTGTCAATCACTATTATTTTGACCTCAACCGCGATTGGGCTTGGGCAACGCAGATTGAAACACAACAACGTTTGGCAGTTTACAAAAGTTGGATGCCACATGTTATCCCCGATTTCCACGAAATGGGTTATAATTCGCCTTATTATTTTGCGCCAGCAGCACAACCTTATCACAAATTCATAACGCCATTTCAACGCGATTTTCAAACAGAAATTGGTAAAAATCATGCAAAACACTTCGATAAAGAAGGTTGGCTTTATTTCACAAAAGAGGTTTTCGATTTGTTTTATCCGAGCTACGGCGACACTTATCCGACCTACAACGGTGCTGTGGGTATGACCTACGAACAAGGTGGCATCGGTGCAGGACGTGCCATCACAACCGAAGCTGGTAATGTGCTGACGCTGAAAGACAGAATTGCCCACCACTTGACGACGGCTTTGTCCACCGTTGAGATGTCATCTAAAAACGCCGAGCGATTGTGTCAAAACTTCGAAGATTTTTTCAAAAAAACATCTGCAAATCCGCCAGGACAATATAAAACCTATGTCGTCAAAGGCTCAAACCCGCGCAATAAAGTCAAAGCTTTGACCGATTTATTGGACAAGCACCGTATCAAATACGGTCGCATCAAAGGTACTCGTTCGGCAACTGCTTTTGATTACACAACAGGTAAGGAAAATACACCCCTCAGTATTTCGGAGGAGGATTTGGTGATTTCGGCGTACCAACCGCTTTCAGTTTTGACGCAAGTACTGTTTGACCCCGAATCTGAATTGGTTGACTCGGCTACTTATGACATCACCGCTTGGGCTTTGCCTTATGCTTTCGGTCTGCAAACCTATGCTTCCAAGGAGCGTATTGACCCTTCACAAGAGTTTACACCTAAGACTTTCCCACTCATTCAAAAACCTGACGCACAGCCTTATGCCTACGTCGCTACGTGGTCTGGCTTAAACAATGCTCGTTTTGCAGCCCAATTATTGCAAAAAGGCATTAAAATTAGAGCGGCCAGCATTCCTTTTGAAGTAGAAAATAAAAAATTCCCGCGTGGCTCGCTCATCATCACGAGAGGGGACAACCCCTCAGTAAAAGACCAATTCGATAAGACCATCACAGCCGCCGCTTTGGTCAATGACCAAGATTTAATACCTGTTTCGACAGGCTTTGCCGATGCAGGTGCAGACTTTGGTTCGGGTCGTTTCGATTTGATGACTAAGCCCAACGTTGCTATCATTTTCGACGATGATGTGGACAACAACAGCTATGGTCAAATGTGGCATTTCTTCGAGCAAGATCTCAATGTAGCTGTCACTCAAGTGAAGTTGAGCGATTTCAACCGCATCAAACTCAATAGTTTCAATGTCCTCTGCATGACCGATGGCGGCTACGCTAACTTAGACTCTGGCAAATTAGACAAACTTAAAACGTGGATTACTGAGGGGGGGCGTTTGATTCTGATTGGCGAAGCTCTCAATGCTTTTGAAGACAAAAAAGGCTTTGAACTCACCAAATTTGCCTCTAAAAAAGACCGTGAAACGGCCGAAACGGCCTCTGAAACCGCCAGTCTGAAAAATCGTTTTATGCACTTCGACGAATTTGAACGCGATGGTTTGAGCGATGGCATCCCCGGAGCGATTTATAAAACGGTGCTGGACAATAGCAATCCTTTGGCTTACGGTATGCCTGATTATTATTTTACATTGAAAACGAGTAATGCCGCTTATCAACCTTTGAAAAATGCCTACAACGTGGGATATATTGACGACAAATTCAAGCCATTGGGTTTCGTCGGCTATCGGTTGAAGCCGCAATTGAAAAGTACCGCCGTTTTTGCGGTGCAATCCATGCGCCGTGGATCGGTGGTTTATATGGTGGACAATCCGTTGTATCGCGCCTTTTGGTATCAAGGCAAGTTTTTGTTTGCCAATGCTGTTTTAATGCCTGTTCGATAAATGAAAAAAGGGCGCAAGGTGTTGCCTTACGCCCTTTTTTTATCAAATAAACTCCGATAAGCCTTCTTGCCAGCCATATCGTTTGAATTTTTCAAAATCTTTGAAAAAGCGTAAGCCAGATTCATACATGCCCAAGACGCGCTCGAAAGACCAAACTTCTGCCCACGATTTTATCTCTCCTTCATACTGAAATAGTTTGCGGATACGTTCCATTTTATTGATTTCGGACACGATGATAACCTTGCGCGCACCTTGCTGTCGAGCCAATTTCAATGAATCTTTGTCTTTTTCGACAACGCCATGGTGGCAAACCTCGATGGCAAGATACAAATCGCCGTTTTTATACCACAAAACATCAATTTCGTAAGGGAAATCACCCAATCCAATCGGTTTTTTCTCAATCACGGCTTCAAAGCCCGACCATTCACCGATTTTTTGGAGCATGTCAACAGTTGCCGCATGAATCGAATCGCGGCGCAAATCACCTGTATATGCCAATTGTTCATACCGTTCTTCGAGTGTCTGGATTTCAATGACCGTATTGTAGCGGGTGGGTGTTTGGCGGTAGGTTTTGGACTCTGCAATCAAAAAATCATAACGATTGAGGTAATCTGTGATGTCATATTGTCCAAAAAAGCGCAAGAACCACACACCATTGCGCATTTTGACCGAAGGTTTAAAATTTTTGAAATCATTGCCCGATGTATAAATATCGTCAAAAATTTCCATAATCAATGATAAAGGCAGTAAGAAAGTCCGCTTATCACTTTCACAAATCAACAGTAAAAAGTAATTGCGGTGGTTTTGATAGAAAAAATCCAACCGATTTTTATCCAATCGAAAAAGATACTCGCGACGGCGTGTACTGAGGGGGGCATATTCGAGTTCAATCAGGACTTCATCGTTCAAAGCATAAATAGAATCGCCCCACTCTTCCCTTTGAGTGAGTTCAAACCCTAATTGTGCGATACGTTCCAAAACTTCTTTGTGTCCAAAAACCTGTTCTTTGCCCATGTGGCGAAATTAGTTAAAAATGTGAAATCTGATAAAATCTATTTGATACAGAAATACCTATTTCCCATTAAATACTAAGTTTTGAACCTTACAGTTCTGGGTGACGGAGTCAATTCTATACTCTGTATCAACCGATTTCACCGATTTGAGTATCCATTGCGCCACAAATCGAATGTTTATGAGATAAAAAATTCGTTCAATTTGAAGTTTGCATATAGTTACACAGTATCGGCGTATCAATGCCCCAAATCCTTCTCAAACTTACCAATCAAATCTGACATGACCTTTTCGATGTCCTTTCGATGTCCTTGTCGCCCAAAGTTTTCAGGTAATCAACCCCAACCTCCACAACAATTGACGTTCAATAATTCTATCAGGATGATTAATTTGGAAAATTTTGACAGTGGCTTCACCAATATCTGTTAAAGGGGTGATAAAGCCTAAATTATCCGTTTCGAAATGGTCGTTCCATTTGTCTAATCTTGGGTGAAAAAAACGGGTAAGTGCAAGTGCTGAAGTCAGATAAGTACCTAAATCAGTGCCTTTGTAGCTGTTACAATCTGGACAGGCATAAGCGAGATTTAACAAACTTGTTTTCCCACCATGTTTACGGCTAATGATGTGGTCAACTTGAAAGCCATAGTATGAGTCAATATTGGGAATAAGGCAATATTCGCAACAGTAATTAGCACGTTTAGCGGCGGCTAATCGAAGTGATTTTGGTATTTTTTTACTCACAATCCCGCTAATTGTAACCGGGCATGAGCTTTTGCCAAGCGAATAAGCCGTTCCAAAACCAAAAAATGGTCAAGTTCGTCTTTTTCTACTGCCGATAAGCCGTGTTCGTTTTTCTTTTCAATAAGACTTTCTAAGCGTTCACTGGCAGCTTGGGGCGCACGGATTTCTAATACTTTAGCAGGATTCATAGATGCAATTGTCTCCGCGAAATGATCATAAATTGTTTGAACTGTCATCTTTACCTATTTATATTCCTGACAAAAATAGGGTTTAATATGTGAAAAGCCAAAAAAGCCGTCTCAAAAAGACAGCTTTTTTGGCTTTATCGTAGAAAAATTCAATCTCATTACCGCCGTATCAACGCCCCTAAATCCTTCTCAAACTTGCCAATCAAATCCGACATCACTTTTTCAATATCTTTTTCGCCCAAAGTTTTGTCTTTGTCTTCAAAGACAAAACTGACAGCGTAGCTTTTTTTGCCTGCGCCGAGTTTGGTTTCGTCTTCAAACACGTCGAAAAGATTCACGTCTTTCAAAAGTTTTTTAGCTGTCTTTTGCGCAATTTGAGCGATTTCGCCAAAGGTGCGCGAGGTGTCCAAAACCAAAGCTAAGTCGCGACGTACTGAGGGGTATTTACTGATTTCGCTATAACCCACTTTAGCGTTTTTCAAGGCTTTGATGATATTATCCCATTGAAAATCAGCGAAATATACGTCTTGTTTCACGTCAAATGCCTTACGCAATTTGGGTTGCACTTTACCGAACTCTACCAAAGTTTGTGCGCCACGGTGGTATTTGAGACCGAAAGCGAATTGAGCATTTGAGATGGACGTTTCTTGCAAACCCCCAATACCCAAACGGCCTAAAATGCCCGTGACATAGGTTTTTAAGGTGTAAAAATCGGCAGCACCGCCGTTTTTCGCGCGCCAACTTTCGCCTGTTTGGCTACCTGTGACGACGATTGCCAAATGTGCCGTTTCTTCAAAACCCTCCCCCTCAGTAAGGTAGGTTTTTCCGAATTCAAATAAACGCAAATCTGCTGATTGACGGTTCTGGTTGTGCGCAATGGCTTCTAATGCCGATACCAACATCGTCGGACGCATGATGTCAAGATGCACATTGGAGGTGTTGTTAACATAAACAAGTCGTTCGTTATCAACCAGTTCTACGTTTTTATAAAACTTAGATTGACTCAAACTCAAAGCCATGGCTTCGTTGAAACCATTTGAGGCTAAAAAGTCGGCAATCAAGTTTTTTACTCGATTGCGGTCAATGCGGTCTGTTTCTATGATGGCAGAACGAATTTGGTTGGGCATCGGTACATTGTTGAAACCATGGATGCGCAGGATTTCTTCAATCACATCCGCTTCGCGCAACACATCTGATTTGTTGGTCGGCACAGACACGACGACTGTTTCGCTGTCAATTGTTTCCACAATGTCCATGTCTAAAGCGGCCAATATCTTTTTCAAATACCGATTGTCGAACTTCTGACCAATCAAGCGTTCAACGTTTTCAAAATTGACTGTGATGCGCGGATTGTCAATGGGTTTCGGATAAATATCCACGACTTCTGAGGCAATCTCGCCACCTGCCAATTCTTTTATCAACAAAGCCGCACGTTTCAGGGCGAATAAAGTCACATTTGGGTCAGTGCCTTTTTCAAAGGTTTTAGCGGCATCGGTGCGTGTATTGTGATAGAACGAAGTGCGACGCAAACGCTTACCATTGAAATGCGCTGACTCCAAAAAGATATTAGTCGTCGTCGCAGATACCCCCTCAGTAGGATTGCCAATAACGCCTGCGATACACATACCTGTTGAATCTGCATCGCAAATCATCAAATCTTCATTCGTTAGATTCAAAACAACATTTTCACCTAACTCATTCTTTTTTAATGATTTGAATTTTGTATCTGTCGGTAATGTTTTGACAACGATGCTTGCGCCACCGATTTTATCATAATCGAAAGCATGAAGCGGTTGACCGATTTCGTGCAGAACGAAATTCGTAATGTCCACCACATTATTAATCGAATTAACGCCAATCGCCGCCAAACGATTTTTCAACCAGTTGGGAGATTCGCCAATCGTCACGCCTTTGATGCACACGCCCGAATAACGCGGACACCCCTCAGTATCTTCAACAGCAACTTGGATGGGCAAAGCCGTAGAATCCACTTTGAACGCCGACACATCGGGCAAACGCACATCGCCACCGCCGTGATGTACTTTCAAACGAGCTGCCAAGTCGCGTGCAATCCCCAAATGCCCCATCGCATCGGAACGATTAGGTGTGAGACCGACTTCAAAAACAACGTCTTTTTCGAGTCCGAAAACCTCTTTCGCTGGCGTACCAACCACTGTACTTTCGGGCAAAACAATAATGCCAGAATGGTCAGTGCCAAGACCCAATTCATCCTCGGCGCAAATCATGCCTTGCGAGACCATGCCACGCACGGGTCTTTCAGTCAGAGTCAGAGATTTGCCATCGCTAAAAGTCAATGTCGTGCCAACCAAAGCTACGACCACCTTCTGCCCTGCTGCCACATTAGGCGCACCGCAGATGATTTGGAGCGGTGATTCGCCGCTCACATCTACTTTTGTGAGCGACAGTTTGGTATCAGGCACTTTTTCACATTCTAAAACATGCCCTACGACCACGCCCGCTAAATCGTTGCCGACGTGTTCCATACCTTCTACTTCAAGACCTAAATCGGTGAGTAACTCAGACACTTCATCAGACGTGAGAGAAATGTCCATATATTGTTTGAGCCAATTGAGCGAGACGTTCATAACTATTGAATATTGATTAATGCTTATTGAATTTGTAAAAGCGGCGCAAATTTAGAAAAAGACTCAGTATTCTTATCCTTTTCGCCCAAAATCCGCTGGAATTTCGCCCCAAATTTCCGTTTCCCATTTGGTGATGGGGTTTGAGTAGGTATTGTTTTTGAGCCAAGTCTCGGCGCGTTCGATGAGGTCGAAAATAGCTTCGTTGGCAGGTGTTTCTTTCAGTTCTGTCTTGGCTTTTTTGTTCCGAACCCATGCAATAGCCGTGCGCGAATCGCTGTAAATCGGCATTGTGTGTTTGCCTTCGCGTTTCAAAAACGCCAAACCATGCACGAGCGCGAGAAATTCGCCGATGTTGTTCGTCCCTTGTCGGAACGGACCTTGATGAAAAATCTGTTCACGGGTTTTCGTATAAACGCCCCGATATTCCATCAAACCAGGATTGCCCGAACAAGCCGCATCCACACAAATACTGTCTTGAATGATGCTTTGTTTGCTGTGCAAATTCGCTTTCAAACTGGTGGGTACTGAGGGGGTCGTTTTGTTTGTATAATTGTAGTATTTCACATGCGACTCCCTGAAAGCCTTTTCTGCTTCGTCACGACTCTCAAAGGATTTGTATTTTGCACCTGTGAAGCCTTCAATTTGCGCTTTCGCATCGTTCCAATCGGGATAGATACCGGGCTTCACGCCGGCCCACACTACGTAGTATTTTTGTTTTTTTGCCATGGGGCAAAGGTGTGGCTTTTTTTCAAAATTGCGTAGTTTTTTGAGTACTGTTGCATTTTACAATATTAGATTCCTGCAACGAAAAATTTATTAACTGATGTTACGCACTAAACAGATTTCGCACTGTTTTTTGCTTTGCAAAAAAGACGTACAAGAAAAAGAGACTATCAGACCGAAGTTAATTTTGAATCGTAAAACGATTCAAAATTAACTTCAGTATAAAAAAGATATTTTAAAGCACGCATTTTGTCCAAAGGACTCCTTCGGAGAGCGTAGCGAGAAACAGTGAGTGAACTGTCGCTTGCGTAACATCAGTTATTAAATTAACGGAGTTCAGAGTTAAGCTATGTTGCCATTTACCCACCAATTTCGGATCAAAACGACTCAGCCTATCCCGAGGTGTCTTTATTCTTTATCTGGACGAGACTAACTCCGTATCCAACTACTTCGTCAGCTTCCCATTACGCCGATTTGACTCACCTGATTCCACCTCTTTTCACAGATGTTGACTCATTTCGCATCGGAAACGCGGCATTTCGCATCGGAAATGCGGCATTTCGCATCAGAAACGCGGCATTTCGCATCAGAAACGCGGCATTTCGCATCAGAAATGCGGCATTTCGCATCGGAAATGCCGCATTTCGCATCGGAAACGCGGCATTTCGCATCAGAAACGCGGCATTTCGCATCGGAAATGCGGCATTTCGCATCGGAAATGCGGCATTTCCAATAGGAAATAGGAATTTCAAACCTCGACGACGTTTTAGAATTGTATAAAATTGTTTAAAACAGGGCATTTTAAACCTAAAAATGCAAAAAATCCCATAAGAGATGCGTTTACGGGAGAGTGTTCACAAAACTGTGTCAATACAAAATCTAATTACCTTTGTAAATGGAAAAGACATTTAATTTTGAGCACTACAAGAGCGAAGCAGTATCAGGACTGCTGAATGGTCAGCCGTTAACAGGAAAAGACGGAGTATTA
>JAEUUP010000060.1 GCA_016787525.1 Saprospiraceae bacterium
GTTTGTATAGATACAGTTATTACATTCCGCAAAAATTTTATCATCGTGAACGACAAAATGGACAGTTGTCACATTAAAATTATAACGTGGATAAGAATACTCATTGAGTTCAATTTGCCCATTGTTCTCAACAGAAACGTTTTTCCAACGAGCTTCAAGAATATCATCAATTTTTCTTCGGGTGTCAAATACGTTTTTTTTGTTTTTGGGGCTGTGACACGTATCAATTTTTCGGACAACAAAAAAACCGATGATTAATAGAGCGATAATGATTATCTTTGACTTTTCCATAATACTATTAAATTGTGATTGTATGAGCGGTAGTAGTGATAAAATGAAATACATTGTACTTGGAGTAATCCTTGTCTATTTTTTAGTTCGAGATATTTTTCATTGGTTTGCCGACAATCCATTTACAACGCTATGGATAGTCTTAGTAATAGGTTTGGCTCTTTATTGTTATTTCAATCAAAACAACACCCCCAATGACTCCATACGCAACGAAGAACCAACGGACTACCATTAGTCAAATAGGGTAGCAGTTTGACCATTGATGTCCTGCCAACTTGTTGCCCAGCTCTCCTTTGATTGAGTTTGTAGGGCAAAAAATAGAAAATTTTCAAGACCCTCAAATTCATTCAAATAGCCATCCATTTTGACCCTTTGCATCACCGCATTTTTTGTGCCTTCATGCTCCAAAGCAACCAATAATTTAGGTGTTACTTGCAATTGATACTTGTCTGCGACTGCACCTGTATAAGCCGCATAAATGCCCCCTTTTATCTGTTGCACAATCCTTTTGGTATCTAAACCGTTGGCAATTTCCAATACAAACAGATTGGGTTTTTGTATCGTACCATACGCAAAAACAATATCAGGATTGATAAAATGAATGTCGTCGAGCTGTACCCTCGTTTTGCTGTGTAAAGCTCCATCTGCTTGTTTGCGCTGACTGCCTAATTTATCAAAATACCTATCAAAAAACAGCCATTCATGTGATTGTTGCTCAAACCATTTGTCAAAAGCAATGTGTTGGTCAATCGTATGAATCCTATGAACAAAGTCATTTTTAACAAGCGTATTGGTAGATTTTGGAAACTTAATGCTGTCCAATTCCGTCTGCAAAATTTCAGCAACCACCTTTGCGCCTTTGGTCGTCAAATAGTTGAGCTTGTGCATCGTTCCCGATTTTGATACACCACCATAAACGATACAATCCACCAATTCCTTACCCCTCAGTATTCTTAGGTCGTTGTAAATAGATTGAATGTTTTTATTGCCAATAATCGTCCATGCTTGAAGTGAAGTCAAAAACTTGTACTTACCCAAAGCACACAATATTTTTTCTTGAATAGGAGAAATTACCAACATTATCCACCCCCATACTTAGGTTTAAATTTATCCTTTTTTCGTCCGTCTCGATTGGGATTGTTGTTTATCAAACCCTCCTGTTTGGGCGTTTGCTCTATGATTTTATCTTGTTCCACACTGTTTTTAGGTAGGGTAGGAGCGTTCTTATTCTGTGGCTGCAATCGCACTCTGGGTCTGTAATATCTATTCAATTGTTCCGTTAAAACCGTTTTCCAATCTTGTTCGGATATACAGGTTTTCCACCCTAAATGTTTTTCAGGCACTTTAAGCACAAAACCGTTGGCATTACCAATTCTGCAAAAAAACTCGCCCACACTTAAATTTTTCAATTCTTCTATTTCAGTAAATGTCTCTTTACTCATCGCCCTCAATGTCTCATAACCATTCATACCCACAAACTTCACATTCGTATTCCCCAATACAATCTTAGTCATTTCAGTCGTCATTTTCTGACCCACCACTTGTGAAGCCACCGTTAGACCCACATTGTATTTTCTACCCTGCACAAAAATTTGCTCAATACTCGGATTGATAAAATCTTGAAATTCATCAATATACAAGCCAATCGGTGTTCTATTCTCCTGTTTGATATTGGCTCTTTGGAAAATAATATTTTGGAGAATGGCTACAATCATTTTACCGATATACGTTGCTGTAAAATCCCCCAATTTACCTTTGCTCAGGTTGAAAATAATCACTTTTTTGTCCTCAATCGCTTTCCGCAGATTAATACTCGTTTCACCACAAAAAAAATCCGTAAAAGCACTCATATTGAGAACATTCATCAGCTTTTGATAAATACCTTGCCTCGATACAGCCAGATTAGATTCATCAAACTTTCGCTCAAAAAAATCCTTGTGTTTCACCAATGTTTTTCCAAAAGCAACCAAATCCTCATTAAGACCTGACACCATAAACCTTTGTAAATCTTTCAAAGTCCCTCTTTTTTTAGCAATGATTTCTAAACAAGGCTCAATCACAGACTGCATTTGCAAAGTCAAAGGTTGTCCATCAGAGTCAAAAATCTGCATCAAAGCAGTTCTAATGGTTTGAGCTTGTGTTTCTATTTCCAAATCATTTTGAGACCTAATGAGTTCAAAAGGATTGATGAGAGGGGTGCGGGGAGGGAAGCTGCAATCAATATAAATCAACCTTTCGGGAGGAATCCCTTGTTGCCTTGCCACTTGCTCAGATAAATCGCCATTGGGTTCAATCAAAATAACACACTTGTTTTGTTTGCCAATATCCTGTAAAATCAAATGTTTCAGCAATTCACTTTTACCACTTCCTGTACCACCAACAACGTAAGTGTGTTTTTCCCTTTGGTCATTGGGGAGTCGTATATGGTGGGTTTGATTATAGAGTTGGTGGAGTTCGAGATTCTTTTGTTTCATCAATGAAAAGTAACCTTTTAGACTGTTAGGATAAGCGTTTACAAACCTCTGTCTTTGAGAGTCAGAAGTGATATTGAGCAATCTATAAACGGGGTATCTACTTTGAGTTGTCGAAGCATCGCTAATACTCTTGTCCCTAAAAATTGTTTCGTACTCAGCAAAACTAACAAACCTTTCATTTCTCAATCGGGCTTCCACCAAATCCCTCAAACCCAAAAACAGCTTAGTCTTTTTATTGAATTTGATAAACCACAATCTGAAAAACTCGTCCACATTTTCGGGAATATCTTTGAGTTTTGT
>JAEUUP010000063.1 GCA_016787525.1 Saprospiraceae bacterium
TTTTAAAATTTGTCAAAGCATTGAAATGTGGATAAGGCAGACCCAGCCACTAAAACATTGTTGGCTAACGTCTGTAAAATGTGGGAAATTTTATTTTTTAATATTTTTACTCCTTGACACACTTTTTTGAACATTCCCATAAGGTTCGGATTTTCTTATAAAATCCGAACGCCTTCCCGAGGTTTCTGAACGCCTTCCCGAGGTTTCTGAACGCCTTCCCGAGGTTTCTAAATGCCTTCCCGAGGTTTCTAAATGCCTTCCCGAGGTTTCTGAACGCCTTCCCGAGGTTTCTGAATGCCTTCCCGAGGTTTCTGAACGCCTTCCCGAGGTTTCTGAACGCTTTCCCGAGGTTTCTGAACGCTTTCTTTTTAATCAATTTGCACCTACCTGTTTTTCCGTATTGCATCTAAGAACATGACAATCAATTATTTATGCTGCTATTGATTTTTAAAACACATTTTTTAATTTAAATTTAAAAAAAAAGAATGAAACCAAAATATCCTTGTTCCCAAGCAAGCCTTTATGCGATTTGCGTACTCGCTTGGGAAATGTGCCGCGACAATCAAGCCGCTTTTTTCGCCTTCGATGCCAAATATACTGAGGGGTATATCCAAGAAAATCTGGCTCGTGTCAATGCCGCCAAAGACATACCCGATTTTAAGGCACGGCAAGAAGACATCATGCTGTTGTCCGTTGAATACGACAAAGTGGCAACCGATTTGGTCAATTTGGCAAAAATGCTCAAAAACTCTGTTGAGCGCGCTTATAAAAACGACAAAAACATCCAGAAAATCATGCTCAATGCAGCAGGTTTCGATGGTTTCAAAAAAGTGCAAGATTTGGACGACAAAGCCATCACGCTTTTTATGAGTTCTGCCTTAACATTCATCGCCGACAAAGCCGCTGTTTTGGGTACGGAAGGGAAATTGCCCGCCAACTTTGCCACCCAATTCACCGACATCAATACATCGTTCGTGGATGTGTTGGGTCGTTACAACGCCAAGGCAATGGCTTCAAAAACAAAAACGGATGAAAAAGTCAGTGCCAACAACGACATCTTCGACAGCACCATCGAGATGCTCGAAGACGGACAATTCATGTATCAACTCGCCCCCGAGCGCGCCAAACAATACCTGTTCAACACCCTTTGGGACATCGTCGAACCGACCAAAAACTCAGGCGTAGGCGGCAAAACCCTCGCAGTCGGCGGCAAAAAAAGCGTTCCCAAAGTCACAGTGACAGAACCCTTGACAGGCAAAACCGCCATCAGCGACAAAGACGGCAGCTATGCTTTGCTCCTAACCGAAGGCAAATGGCTGCTCACTTTCACTGCCGATGGTTATATCTCGCAGACGATTGAGGTCACTATCCAAAAAGGCGTGACGAAACGGTTGAATGTGGAGATGGTGAAGGCATGAACCAGTGAGGGTGTGACTCCAAGTCACACCCTCACTATACAGCAACGCCGACGAAGTTGAGTACTTCGTCGGCGTTTGTTGTTTTTGAGGGGTTTTACTGAGGGGGGTAATGAAAATGACAGCACAGCAAGGCGGCACGTCGTCATTTTTTTATTCTGATTCAGGTAAAATATTTGGTTTATACATTACTGCGCAAGGTTTTACCCTTTTATTGGAGCGCACACGTTCGGGAAACTTTAAAAGTTTCCCGAACGTAATTCGCTCTTTTTGCTTATTTTAAAGATAATTTTCTTAGAAAATGACCAAAAATACTGAGGGGTATCTCTAAATTTTTCATGTGTGAAGGGGTAAAACCTTATGCGCTAATGTATAATATACGAAAACGACTGAGGAGCTGTAAATTTATTCTCTGTTTCGTAAGGGTTTATGGGAATATCATACAAAACAGCATCTTTTATTTTTATAGCAAATGCTTTTGTTCGCCCTTCAAAATAATCATCATAAAAAGATTTTTCAACACCTGAAAAGTCTTTTGTTTTTGCCCAAATTTCAGAAGGTGTACTTTCTAAAATTTCTTCTATACTAAATTCGCCAACAATTTTCCCGACTGGCATTGTTGCGTAAACAACGACGATTTTAATGTTTTTGCGAGCAAATACAACTTTACGGTACTCAAATTTCTTTTCGCCGTTAAAAATCTTCTCTACGAAGCGTGGCTTAATAGATAATAAGGCTTTCATAAACGTACTTTAAAAGTTCCCCGAACGTGTGGTACGTGTACACTTAATCTCCATCTATAATCAAATTATCATCTTCATCAATGTGTTGTCTAAACGCTGTTTTTGATTGACGATAAGTTTCATGATAATTTTCAAAAGCCTTCGAATTAACACCCATTCCATCAAATAATTTAAGTCCCTCTTGACGCTCAATCAATGTGTTTGCTTGTGACAAATAGGCTTTAAAAGAAGAAAAAGTCCAAACATCATAAAAAGGGCTGGCATCGTGATGAATTGGATTATGGTGAATATAACAAAGGGTATTAATGAGTTTTACCTCGTTACCTATTTGTATCCTTTTAAAACTTTCTTGAAATAGGCTACCGTGCCTTGACTGCTGTTTGTTATAAGCAAGTGTATAGGCACTAAACAAACGTTTAAATTGGTCTTCTAAAAAAGTATTGAATTCAATTTCACCATTTAGAAACTTTCTCGACGCAACTGTATTTTCTTGTTCAATTTGCTGTCTCATTGCATTATCAATCCTACGAACACGAACTAAAAAATGAAAATGATTAACCATTAAACAATACGCATAAGTTTCTATATATGGGTGAATATATTGCTTCCATTTTTTTAGAAAATAGTGATTGTTTTCATCATTGGCAAATAGCCAAGCGCGTCCGATGGCGCGATTGTAGATGTGATAAAAACAGCCTTCATAAAATGTTTGCCAGTAATTTATTCTCATAGGTTTATTGGTTTTGTTAAGAAAAAGATTTAAGATACTGAACTA
The DNA here is from genome assembly GCA_016787525.1 of Saprospiraceae bacterium. Classification (GTDB taxonomy): domain Bacteria; phylum Bacteroidota; class Bacteroidia; order Chitinophagales; family Saprospiraceae; genus JAAFJT01. The sequence goes on from JAEUUP010000063.1 coordinate 2,934, forward strand.
CTGAACGTTCGGGGAACTTTTAAAGTTCCCCGAACGTGGTACTTCATATACTGAGGGGGCCTCGGTTCGTAAGCATGCGATGACTCAACTGTGAAAAGACCCGTCATCCGCAGCCGTTTTTATCTTCTTGTGGCCTCCAAGAATATCTTGTACTTACCCTTTATAGATATACGTATTATGCCAATTAATAAATTTTATATCAGGTTTATCCTTTTCTCTGATAGGAATGGTTATTAAATCTTTTCCATGATATTGGTAGTATTCCCTCCCGTTTTGAAATTCTTGCTTAATTCTCGAACTTACTTCCACTTTTAAATCAGTTGTAATAGTCAAATACCCACTATCAAATAATTTATGCATATCTGACCTTAATAAAATACCGTTTGATATGAAATGTGGCCCAGATTCCGAAAAAGGTTTAATATGTGCTGCTTCCAATACAGGTAATGTTTTTTCTCCTGTAATAGAACACCGTCTGGAATAAGCATCAGTAATTAGTACTCGAAATGCGCCTTGACCTAAACGAACCTTTTGTAATACACTTTTACCGTATGCAGGGGATTCGGGTTCTTCTAAAATTAATTGACTCATTCCTATATCTAATGGATTGGCATGGAGATATTTATCAAGTAAAATTTCAACTTTTTCCCATATACTTTTCCCAATGGGCTCCATTGTATCGTAAGATTTGCCTTGAACAATACTTTTTCCCCAATTAGAAGGAGTTTCAATCCAATCTTCTCTTTTAAAAAAGATTGGATTGGTTAAAACAATGCAACCTATGGTTGGATTAATATTATTTTTCTCTTTTCTATAATTCAATATCATTTTACTGAATTTATCATAATCGGCACACCCATTTCTATCGCGAAAAGTATCCCATGCGATAGACATAGGTAAAAAAGTATGACTTGAAAAAAAACCAACTCCACCAATCGCATTTAAAGCACCTTTAAGCTTGAATAAAAAAGGTGCGCCAGGTGATAAAACTTTAAAATTTACACGACCGCTAGGTTGCCAAAAATTAATATCTTCTGGATTGATCTTGCTCAAATAATTGAACCAGTTATTGTCCGTAACGCCAAGATAGAACTTCATTGAAGATTTACATTATTAGAGATTGATTAGTAAATATTTTATCCATTTCGTTCATATGATATACTTCATCGTTCAAGACAAGCAAACGACTGTTCTGTTTAAGGCTTCTTGTTGTGCAAAAAATAACTTGTGAAAAGGTTGGTCTTCGGGATAGTCAACAAACCAAAAGTTGAGCAAGTCCTGCGTCATGCGCGTAACGTTGGGATATTTGTCTTTACGCCAAGCACTAATTTCTTTTCTTAAAAGATTGATAATGTGGGTTTCAAAATCTTTGGAAACATCGTCACGGTCAAAGATTTGAGTTTGTGCAGATGCTTTTGTCTGAAAACTTGTTGGTTCAGAGACAAATAAACGCCGACCTTTTTCTTTTCGTTGATAATCAAGAGAACCATCAAGTTGCGTGGCATAATGCAAATTAGGTTCAAAGTATGGGTTGTTTAGAATCGGGCTTTCGTTATTCATTATTTGCTGCTTTTTTGGATATTTTAATGATGCACAAATTTACAACAAATTTTAAAAATCTCCATTTGAATAAACGAATAGATTTTCTTACGCAGCAGATAGTTTCATCGGAGCAATATCTTCCACAGAAATTAATAATGCCAAAGTTGCTGGATGGACGCATCTTGTGTGTAGCATCTGAATTGTTCTTTCGGTTTGTTAAAAAAAAGGCTAAAAAAATTAAGTGTCACTTCGTCGAGTACGCGCATTTGTAAGATTTCATGTTCAATGCGTTCCAAGCCATAGTAATCTTTTATTGTTTTCCAATCTGCCAACGACCCGCGTGTGATTACGCGCTCAATGATGTTACGGGCGTGCAGCTCGTAGTCAATTGTTGCTGTATTTGAATCCCAAAAAAGGGTCTTAGGTAAATTCATCTTCTGATTATTTTTATAGACAAAAATATCCTTTTTTATGAAATTGCAAGAAAAATACTGAGGGGTGTCCTGTTCCACTTCTTCTTTAGTAGGCATGAGGGCGCATTTCAAGCGCAGGTATCCGATACAGAAATTTGAATCGTTTTCTACTTTTTTTGAAAAAAAAGTAGAAAACGATTCAAATTTCTGTATCGGATACCTATAGCTTGAACCACATTATTACTTACTCGTTACTATGTGGTATTTCTGAAAAAAGGATTATTTTTGTTAAAAGTTTAAAAAAATAAAAGATGATAGAGTTAAAACTTCGGTTGCCATCGCTGCGTGTTTTGGATAAGTTGTTGCCGCTTTTACAAGAATTGCACATTCCTTATCAAACGAGAGCAATTGAACCCACACAAAAAGATGCTTCTAAAAAAGCAGCCATCATAGCAAAAATACAAAGCGGGGCTATGAATTTGCCTGACTTCGACCAAGCCCTATTGTCTTTTGAAGAAAGCCGACAAGACGGTGATTTGGACAGTCGAGACTAAAAGGTGTTTTCAAATTAAATGACAAACTATCTATCGCGCACAGCGTTAACCACCTATAAAACACAAAGGTCGGCGAGCATACCACTCGCCGACCTTTGTGTTTTATCAACATAGACAGTCCTTTTTACTCAAAAACCACCTTTTTCAAAACAGGTTTGGCTTGATTGCTGAAATTCAAGCGTACAAAAAACAAGCCTGTACCGATGTCTTTTTTCCGCAAAGTGATTAGGCGCGATGACTGATTTTTTAAGGCAAAAACCGAACGACCCAAGGCATCCACCACCATTAAGTCAAATTTGACCCCCTCAGTATAATCGCCCAATTCAAGTGTCATATCGTCAGTTGATGGATTGGGATAGATATTCACTTGTTGATTGCTGATGTCTTCTGTTGGCAATGGCGACACGCCACAAACGAGATTGTGCATAAAAGTTGTCGCTTTTTGCAGCCAAATCGGCAAATAAGCCGATGAATAAATATCCGTATGACCACCACCGGGAACAGTCACCAACACAGTCGGAATACCCAATTCGAGGGCGCGAGGAGCGAGCGTACCGCTGCCATCGCCATAAAAATTATAGACATTCAGACCGTAACCATAAGCCACCACGTTGTCAGCCGTACCGTGGAATGAGGCAAAGGGGACATCGCCTTTGTCGAGCCATTCTTTGCGATACATACCGCCACTCATACTGATAGCTCCTTTGACATTTGTGCGATAATTGGGTGTGCCACTCGTGCCTTCCATACCGCCTTCGTTGGCAATGATTGTCCGAATCCATGTTGGAATAGGGTCGGTTGAGTCCATCTGAGCCGTCAGCATCGCCGTAATCGCCCCCGCAGAAACACCACCGACGATGATATTCGAGGTGTCAATACGGTAAGGATTGCCGTCTTCTTTCACCGTCTTTTTGAAGTAGCGAATCGCCGCTTTCATGTCGTGCGTCGCTTTGACAATCGTTGGTGTGATGGCATTTGAATCGGGAATGATGCCCAAGAAAGCATATAAACGGTAGTCAATAGTCGCAGTGACATAACCTTTTCGAGAGAAGATTTGGCAAGTCTGACGCATATCTTCACGTTTGCCCGCTATGAATCCACCGCCAAATGCCCAAATCACAAGTGGACGCAGGCGCAAGGTATCGTTTTTAGGCTGTACAATGTCCATGAACAGGTTTTGGTTTTGCCCATTGTTCCGATTTGCCCCATACTGGACGGTTGTCATGGTTGTATCCGTAAAAATGTCGTTGAGATAGCGTGAACCATTGCACCCCAACGCATTTTGAGCCGTCATACTGAGGGGGGCAAAAAAGACCAGCGCAAACGCAAAGAGAGCGGATGTAAAAGGAAAGTGAGTCGCTTTATTTTTCATTATTGATTGTATTGAATAAATTAAGTACAAAGACGAAAGATTTAAGTACAAAGATTAAAAGTTTGGCGGAGGTTAAAGATGTTTAGAGAATGTGCGAATTAAGCGTTAAAAAGCCCCATCGGGGCGAAATTTTGGTAGCCCTGCATGAAATGCAGGGTTAAAATGATAAAAAACAACGTTTAGCCCCATCGGGGCGCAACAATTGGTGTAAATTGTGCCGCCCCGATGGGGCTTAATGGGCGATTTGGTTCTCTATAACCCTGCGTTTCACGCAGGGCTACCAAAATTTCGCCCCGATGGGGCTTTTTAACGCTTAATTCGCATAGAATAAGTTAAGGTATCCGATATGTCAACCGTACAACTCATAATGCACTTGCGACTTGTCGTAACCCAAATCCACAATCAGTTTTGCAACCGCATCATCAATCATATTTGACCAACCGCAAAGATAAAAATCAATATCTGAGCGCACATTTTTGTACCCCTCAGTATAAACGCCATGAACATATCCTTTGTGACCTGCCCAACTCGGTTCGCGAGACAAGGCGACATCGTATTTGAAACCAGTCAGATTTTTTTCAAAAAACTCAAATTCCTCTCTGAACAAAATATCGTGTTCGTAGCGTGCGCCAAATATCAGATGAATGTGGCGATGCGGTATATTTTGGTTATAAATGTCCCAAATCATGCTCCTAAAAGGGGCAACACCCGTTCCTGTACAGATGAAAACCACATCTTTTTCGGCAATCGGTTGTCGCAAAGTGAATGTGCCATCGGGACCTTTGAAGCGAATAGGTAGCCCAATCGTTGCTTCTTCGCACAAAAACTTAGAGCCGCCTAATGAGTTTTCAGATTTGACAATCGAAAACTCTAATTCTCGCCACCCCTCAGTATTAGGCGCATTGGCAATCGAATAACTGCGCCAACGTTTCAGTCGTTTATCTGAAATCGGCAAATCCATCGTGACAAATTGCCCTGCTTTGAAGCTAATCGGCTCTTCGCCCAGCACTTTGATTTTAATCAGGCGAGTTGTTGGACTTTGTTCTTTGATGTCCACAATTTCGCTATCGTACCATTTCCACATACTATCAGATTTTCACACGTCCACCACTCTTAGCTGCCTTGTAAATTGCTTCCACAATCCGAATATCGCGCAAGCCTTCTTCACCAGTTACCAAAAGCGGTTTTTTATTCAAAATAGCAAACGCATCTTCATCCATTTGCTTGGCTTGTTGATTTTTATTTTCAAAATTGATGATTGTACCGTCCGATAGACTGCCATTATTGCCCGAATAAGCCGAATGAGGCTCCATTTTCAGCCAACCTTTCTCATAATTGACTTGCAAATAGTTCATATTGATGCCATAACTCGTGTGACAAGCCGCCAAAGCCCCACTCGGAAACTCCAGTTGAAACATCATCGTTTCTTCCACTTCTTTATAAATCTCAGGACGAGTCGTCGAGGCTTGCGCTGTGACGGCAATCGGCTCTTCGCCTGTTGCCAAACGCGCGCCTTGCAAGGCATACACGCCCATATCACCCATCACGCCACCGCCCAAAGCCTTATTTTGTTTCCAATGCGTTGTCCGACCGTCGAAATAGCCCGCTGCACTTGTCACCATTTTGATTTTTCCGAATGGTTTTTCTTTACCCACTTTCATATACGCTTGAATATTAGGGTCGTGTTGGCAACGATAGCCAATCGCCAAATGCACTTTATGGTCGGCACAGGCTTTTATCATCGCCTCGCAGTCGGCTACTGAGGGGGCCATCGGCTTTTCACAAAAAACATGTTTTCCCGCTTGCGCAGCACGCACCGTAAACTCGCGGTGCATCGAAGGCGGCAGCACCACATAAACAATGTCAATATCTGGATTGTTGGCAATTTGGTCAAAATTGTCGTAATTATAGACGTTTTTGTCCTTAATGCCGTATTTCTGCTGCCATTTTGCGGCTTTTTCAGGAGAACCTGTGACGATACCCCTCAGTTCGCAGTGGCTTGTGAGTTGCAAAGCGGGAGCTAAAAGGTCGGTGCTGTAATAGCCCAAACCCACCAGAGCGATGCCCAGTTTTTCCTTCAAAGGTTGTGTGGCAGCCAAAAAAGAATGTGGTGAGAAAGCCGCAACTGAACTTAAAACAGTTGCGTTTTTGATGAAATTGCGTCGAGTTGTGGTCATGACAAATTAGAATTGATAAATGAGTTTATGATTTCTGAAACCTAAAGTCACATATTTTTGCACCGTTGGCAATTGTTCCTGTCCTAATAAGCGTTAGGCCTGCCAAATTCGATGTAATATAGTCCACTTCGCATAAAATAGAGGCAAATTTTTGACAATTATGTTTCTTAAACAATTTGCAAATGCCACATTCGATGATGTTGAAACCATAACCAAAACCCAAAGTTTCTGCTCTATCTGTTAGAATATCCACAGCAAACCCCTCAGTATGTCCTAAGTTTTTGACCTTTTTTTTGAAAATTCTAAGGAACCGATGACCTAATTGTGAACCCACTAATTTCGCAGGAAATTTCTTTAAAAACGCATGAAAACGATTCTTGGGTTTGACATATTCATGTGCAATTTCTACAACAATTACTCTAATTTGTTCAAAATCTACGCTTTTTCTATCCAATATTTTGATAGTGGCTAGAAAATAACCTGCAATTTCCATACGTCTATCCATCGGATTTTTTGACTGTTTGGCAAAACTAAAATCGGGTTGTATCATTGCAAATTCGGCATCAATAGCCGCCACTATTGTCGCATCATCTGGAAAGTATTTTCTCAAAACACGCTTAAAGTATTTTCGGTAAGTAGCCATCTCGTTGTCGTTATTAGAACATAAAAGTCTAAAATTAAAGTGTATTGAAGGCTGTTTTTCGACAATTTTATTTGAAAAACTGCCGATTTACGTAATCTGGATAATTCCATGAGAACCAAGAATAGTTTTTTTGTTCTCTTTCAAAAACCTCTTTTTTCTTAATCAAAAGACCTTTCAAATAAGCCAAACGTTCTTCGTCTGTGGCAAAAACCTTATTTCCTCCACGGTAGTCGCTATCAGGAAAAGGTTGTTGCGGCATTTTAGGGGCTAAAAATTCTATATTTGTGAAAAGCTGAGGCAGATTTTTGTCTGACACATCTTCCACCAAAAAGCGCACATCAATCGAGCCACTTTTAGCAGGTGTATGGATATTGTAGTTGGTAATAAAAACGTCCCAATTGACCAAACAGGCTGCCACCAAAACGGCATAGATGGCATAAGCTCCGCGACGCATAAAGAAAAAGAAAGTGCGTTTTTCTCTGATTTTCAAAAATAAAAGCCAAAGACCATAGAGCGCAAGAGATAAAAAAATAAAAACACCAATGCGTTTGTACGCCAGCCCGTAGTGTTGGATGTATTGCGTATTTCTGACACCTACGGACAACGCCAGCAAAGCGTTTTGAGCCAACCACAAGGATGTTGCCCCCCTCAGTATTTGACCACTTTTTGTCGTCAATTCGCCTTCATTTTTAATAAAATTTAAGCTACCTCGAAACAACCACAATATAACGGCAATGGCTAAGATGATACCGAAAATCAGGACATAAGTGCCTTCATGCACATATTCTTTGAGTTCCAAAGCCGTTTTGCCGCTCACATCGCCAAACCAGACGTAGCGAATATCCAAAACATTGTTGATGAGCAACAAGGCATTGAGCATGACAATCAAATTGAAGGCATTGCGATAGGTGAGCGTATCCGTTTCACCTTCGTCGGACGGGTTGAGTGTTTCCGAATGCTTCTGGTCTATCTGCTGCAAATCAACCCAACTTTGTCGCCAAATAGCTGCGCCAATGATGACAAAGCCAAAAACAAACAAGATAATACGCGCCAAATTGATGTCGAAAGTGAAAAACCAAAAGAATTGATGCCAAAACCGATTGGCTAATTCCGCAAATTTGGCATTCGCAGCATAGTAAATGAGGTAGAAAACAGGCACTATCAACACCACCATCCACACACTGCCGAGCCTTTGAGCCACATTAGGATACCCCCTCAGTATATTGGAACTTTTGAGTGTCTTGACGAATTGTAACGGTACACTGAGCAAATTAAAACCATACATCAAGAAAGCATAACCAAGAAACCGCAGCTCGCGCTGTTGAACCAAACCAATCATTGTCGCAAAACTTAAAGCGTGTATAAACATGGCTAAGAATGAGTTATGCCAAACAATGAGTATAGAAGTCAGCAGTGTACCTGCAACAAAGGCTTTTACTGAGGGGGTCGAAAATGGCTCTTTATCTAAATACCATAATGCTGCGATGATAAAAACATCGAACAAAAGAATGTTTAAGCCCTGTTTTTCTTGCCAAAAAATAATGCTGAATAGTGTAGAACCAATTAGGACAACGAGAAGTGAAAGAATAGATTTTTGCATGATTGAATGATGATTTGGATTTTTAAAATAATTCTTTTTCAAACTACTTTGAATTTCAAAGTTCAAAGGCAAAAAAATTTAAGTTAGATTTTTCAACAGGTTTTCAAGGGCTAAAAGATGGTCATTGAAGGCTTTGCGACCTAATTCGGTGGCTTGATAGGTGGTTTGTGGTTTGCGTCCGACAAATTGTTTTTGGAACTCGATATAGTTTTCTTTTTCCAAAACCTTGATATGACTCGCCAAATTGCCGTCTTCCAATTCCAGCATCTCTTTCAGGGTTGTAAACGACACCCAATCATTAACCATAAGAATGGACATGATGCCGAGCCTGATGCGGTTGTCGAAGGCTTTATTGTTTATTTTTTGCAGAATATCTTTCATTTTTTATCGAATTGAACGCAAATCAATAAGGACACAAAGTTAGCTGAAATGTCATTTTCGTTCATACTTAAAATACATCATTGTGCCATAAACAATATGTAAGACTCCAAAGCCAATCACCCAAAACTCCAATCCATAGCGCAACATAAACATCGCAACAAGACCCAATGCGATTTCAGTCAAGCCCAAATAATAGACATCGTGCAGAGTGTATTTGCTGCCATTGACGAGTGCCAAACCGTAGAAAACAAGCGTTGCAGGAGCGAGATAACCAATCGAACCGTGCAACAACAAGGCAAGGCAAAAAAAGCCGCCCGTACTGAGGGGTATAGCCAAGCTTGTCAACAGACGTTGAGCCGTGGCATCCCAGATGCTTTGTTTTTTCTGATGCGCATGGCGTTTGGTGAATAAAATACCCAAAAAAATGGCTGATAAAATGGTTGCCAGTGCTGTGATGATAAAGAATTTGACATAGTGGATGCCCCATTTTGACGAGCTGATGGCGAGGTCGAAATAGGTTTGGTGTGCCTTATCGAAAGGTTGTACACCAATATATATATACGTGGCAGTTGCACCAGCCAAAGCACACAAGCCAGCAGCAATGCCCGATAAACCACTCAAACCGATGAATCGGCTGGAGCGTTCCATGAGCGAACGTATTTCTCGGAGGTCTTTGAGTTGTTCGTGTGTTGATGTCATTTTAACAAAATATGATTTTTAAAAAGAACTTTGTTTTGCAAAGTTAATATCCGATTTGGAAAGCGCAAATATTTTTTGATAAAAGGTGTGAATTTTCGCTCAACAATATTTATTTTAATAAAATAATGGGTGAATGTTAAAAATTGTTAGCAAGGTTGAAAGATTAAATGTAATTTTGCGTGTCTTTTTAAAGATTTGTCGGTCTATATGACGGGTTTAGCTTTGAGACTATGAAAAATGACCATTTTATAATATTTAAAAATGCAAAAGAACTGATGCAATGAAATGTTTAACTAAAAATCGGAGGACTATGTAACGGTGCGATACATACACAGCTACAGCCTCATTCATTGAGCAGAACTTTTGCCTACCACTTGACTTGTGGTAAGCAAAATTTTTTTTTATATAAATGGTTGTTTCTGTCAAATAGGATGAATCACCCTCAATTTTATAAATTATACTGAGGGGTGGTTAAAGACAGCATATTTTTGATTTTTAATAATATTTTTTAATAAAAGTAATTGTTGCGGACTAAGTGTAATGTTTTAGTTTTCAATAAATTACATTTAGCAAAATTACTTTTCAAACGTCTGAATGGAAAGACAATTAATTAAAGTAGCGAAAGAGTTCAATGTGAGCCTACAGGTTATTGTGGAACATCTCCATAATAGGGGCTTCGATATTGAGAACAAACCCATTGCCAAGGTATCGGATGCGATGTACGAGGCAGTCGTCAAAAAATTTGCAGACTCTAAAGCAGAGAAGCTAAAAGCTGATCAAATTGTGATTGGCGCACGTCCTGGTGGTGGGCAGCAAACGCAACAACCTACTCAACCACAACAGCCAACGAATACGCCGCCACGACCAGCGATTACGCTGCCGCCGTTGGAACGTAAGACTATTACTTTAACTCCTTCGGTAGCAAACAAGGTCGAAGATAAGCCTGCCCCAACACCTGTTGTTATTGAGCGACCTAAACTTGAGCCAGTTAAAATAGACTTAAAGAAACCTGAGCCTGCGCCAGTTGTCAAAGAAGAACCTAAGCCGCCAGTTCAAGTGGAGTCTAAAAAAGATGTCAAAGATGCCACTCCGACTCCGCCTCCTGTGAGTCAAGAGGTCAAAACGCCTGTACAAAATAATACGCCGCAAACAAATAATGACCAACGTGGCAATGATCAACAACGCCACAACGACCAGCGGAATAATAACCAAGGCAACGACCGTCGGAACGACCAGCGGAACAATGACCAGCGGAATAATAACCAAGGCAATGACCGTCGTAATGACCAACGGAACAATAACCAAGGCAACGACCGCCGTAACGACCAGCGGAACAATAACCAAGGCAACGACCGTCGTAACGACCAACGGAACAATGACCAACGGAATAATAACCAAGGCAACGACCGTCGTAACGACCAACGGAACAATGACCAGCGGAACAATAATCAAGGCAACGACCGCCGTAACGACCAACGGAATAATAACCAAGGCAACGACCGTCGGAACGACCAACGGAACAATGACCAGCGGAACAATAACCAAGGCAACGAGCAGCGTCCACAAAATAATCAGCCATACAAAGCTCCTGAAAAACCTGTCGTTCCAATTGTGCCTATTGCACCAAAAGAACCAGAAAGTGTTTATGTCAATGAGCCAACAGGTGAAGAAGCACCAGAGTTGATACGTGCAGTCGCTCCTGAACTGAGAGGTTTGAAAATTAAGGGCAAAATTGATATTGTTAAATATTTAGAGAAAGAAAAAGAGGTTAGTAAGTCAATTTCTGATAAGCGAAAGAAAACACGCGAGCAAGAGCGAGACAGAAACCGTCGTCGTGACAAAGGAAGTAATGTTGGCACTGTTAATCCAGATGGTACAAAACCGCCAGTTGGAAATAATAATGATGCTGCTAATGATGCTAATAAACGCAAGCGTAAACGTAAAAAAGTGTTAGCACCAGGCACAACGACACCTCAAGGAACAGGAGAGAACCGTCCACAAGGTAATAATACTGGTGGTAACAACCGCCCACAAGGTAATAATACCGGCGGTAACAACCGTCCACAAGGTAATAATACTGGTGGCAACAACCGCCCACAAGGTAATAATACTGGTGGTAACAATCGCGGATATGACAATCGCGGCGGCAACAATATGCAACGTCGCGACCAACCACAACAACCTACAGAGATTTCGCAACAACAAATTGAAGCGAAAATCAAAGAAACAATGGCACGCCTCAATATAGGTGGTAAGAACAAAGGTCAAAAAATTCGTCGTGATAAGCGTTCCAAAATGCGTGAGAGGGAGGAAATCCTTCAACAAGAAATGGAATCGTCAAAATTGCAAGTGGCAGAATTTATCTCTGTTTCCGACTTAGCCAGTTTGATGGATGTGGGCGCAACAGAAATCATTAAAACCTGCATGGGTTTAGGTGTTTTCGTTTCGATTAATCAACGCTTAGATGCTGAGTTAATCGAAGTTATTGCAGGTGAATTTGGACACGAAGTTGAGTTTATATCTGCTGAAGAACAAGTATCTATTATAGATGAAGAACCTGACGCACCCGAAGATTTGGAATTCCGTGCGCCTGTTGTGACCATCATGGGTCACGTTGACCATGGTAAAACATCGTTGCTCGACTATATTCGTAAAACAAACGTTGCTAGTGGTGAAGCTGGTGGTATCACGCAACACATTGGTGCATATGCTGTAAAATTAGGAGATGGTCGCCGTATCACTTTCCTCGACACACCTGGCCACGAAGCCTTTACAGCGATGCGTGCCCGTGGTGCCAAAGTAACAGACATTGCTGTTGTTATCGTTGCCGCAGACGACAATATCATGCCGCAAACGCGTGAGGCTATCAGTCACGCACAAGCTGCGGGTGTGCCTATTGTGTTCGCCATCAATAAAATAGACAAACCCGGTGCTGACCCAGAGCGCATCAAAGGTGAATTGGCTCAGATGAACTTACTAGTCGAAGATTGGGGTGGTAAATTCCAGTCACAAGATATTTCAGCGAAGAAAGGATTAGGTATTGAGGAATTATTGGAGAAAATATTGCTCGAAGCCGAGTTACTCGAATTGAAAGCCAATCCAAACAAACGAGCAAGCGGTACAGTCTTAGAAGCGTCTTTGGACAAAGGACGTGGTTATGTCGCCAAAATGTTGGTTCAATCAGGCACTATGAAAGTCGGCGACTTTATGGTTGCTGGCGAGAATGCTGGTCGTGTCAAAGCCATGTTCAACGAATTGGGCAAAAAAGTGCCTAAGGCTGGTCCATCCACACCTGTGCTTGTTCTCGGTCTGAGTGGCGCACCTCAAGCTGGTGAGATATTCAAAGTCATGGAAGACGAATCAGCAGCTAAAGAAATTGCCAACAAACGCGCTCAAATCGTGCGCGAACAATCGGCAAGGGCGACCAAACGTATCAGTTTGGACGAAATTGGTCGTCGTTTGGCATTGGGTACTTTCAAAGAGCTTAACCTCATCATCAAAGGTGACGTGGATGGCTCAGTGGAGGCTTTGTCAGACTCGTTGCTCAAACAGTCGCACGAGACAGTGCAAGTCAATGTATTGCACAAAGCTGTGGGTGCGATTTCGGAGGCCGACATCATGTTGGCATCTGCTTCTGATGCGATTATCATTGGTTTCCAAGTGCGTCCATCACTCAATGCTCGTAAAATGGCAGAGCGCGAAGGCGTTGAAATCAAACTGTACTCCATCATCTACGAAGCCATTGCTGAAATCCGTGCTGCCATCGAGGGTATGTTGGAACCTACGAAAGAGGAGAAAATCACTTCTACCATCGAGGTACGCGAGGTGTACAAAATCTCGAAAGTGGGTACTGTTGCAGGTTGTTACGTCCAAGAGGGCAAAGTGGAGCGCAAAAACTTCATTCGTGTCATCCGCAATGGCATCGTTATATTCCCAGTCAAGGAAGGCGCAACAGGCACTTTGGGTTCGCTCAAGCGTTTCAAAGATGATGTCAAAGAAGTACGTTCTGGTTTCGAGTGCGGCTTGACGATTGACAACTTCAACGATTTGGAAGTTGGCGACTTCATCGAATCTTACGAAATCATTGAAGTAAAACAAAAATTGGCGGCGTTGTAATGCCCCCTCAGTATAAAATCAAAAACGCCCGTTTGAGCTGTGGCTCAAGCGGGCGTTCTGTTTTATGTTTACAGAAAAAACAATGGCTTTCTTTTATTCAAAAAACAACTCCATCGCAATCCTATCTGCCAACAGACGACCTTTATCCGTCAAAAAATAGCGTTTCCCATCGGTTGTTACAGTGTTGTTCTGAACAAACTGTACGATTTTTTGATTGAAGTATTTGATAAACTTTTGCCCAAAACGTTTGCCGATTACTGAGGGGTCGCAACCCCAAATGGTACGCAGAGTCGTCATTACATATTCATTGTACCGTTGTTCGGGCGTGAGTTCTTCTTTGGTAAATGGCAATTCACTGTTTTTCAATTGTTTGATATAATTGGCATTGTGCGATACATTCCATTGCCGACTTGTACCATCGAATGAATGCGCCGATGGACCCACGCCCAAATAAGGTACACCGAGCCAGTAGTTTGAATTGTGGCGTGCAAAATGGTCGGGCTGTGCAAAGTTTGAAATTTCATAATGCACATAACCATTGCGCCGCATCTGCCCCATCAAAATCTCGAATTGCCGAGCTTGGTGTTCCTCGTTTACTGAGGGGGTCTTTTTTTTCGCTACAAAATTGTGCAAAGCTGTTCCTTCTTCAACCGTCAACGCATAGCACGAAATATGTGGAATATCGTAGTCAAAAACCGTTTGCAGATTCTTCAACCATTGCTCATCGTTTGTGGTCGGTGCGCCATAAATCAAATCCACCGTCAAATTCTCAAAACCGATGTCTTGGGCGTATTCGATACACATTTTGGCTTCGATGGCATTGTGCGCGCGATTCATCCACAGCAAATCGTCTTCCGAAAAAGACTGAATGCCGATGCTCAAACGATTGATGGGTGTGTATTTTTTCAAATCGGAAAGATAATCCGTACTCAAATCATCGGGATTGGTCTCGAGCGTGATTTCGGGGTTTTCAGCAATGGTAAAATGGCTGTTTATCTTTTGAAAAAAAGTATCTAACTCTTTGATGGTCAATACTGAGGGGGTGCCGCCGCCAAAATAAATGGTTTCTAAAGTAGCACCTTGCAAATAGTCTTTTTGCAATTCTATTTCGGTCAAAATAGCCGTAATCATCTCATCTTTCAACCGCATAGTAGTCGAAAAGTGAAAATTGCAATAGTGACACGCTTTTTTGCAAAAAGGGATATGTATATAAAGACCCGCCAAGCTCAGTGATTAAGTTTTGTCTTAAAACGTCGTAAAGAACGGCTTTTTTACTCAATTCACTTAATTTTGGGCGAAATACTGAGGGGGTAAAACGCATTTTTTTGTTAGAAAAACTTTCTTTGATATTAGACAATTGATTATCAAATTTTTATAAAAATGAAAAAAGTTCTATTTATAGATCGTGATGGCACGCTTATTCTTGAGCCACCGATTGATTTTCAAGTGGATTCGCTCGAAAAATTGGAGTTTTATCCACATATTTTTAAGTATTTGGGTAAAATAGCGGAGGAATTGGACTACGAATTGGTCATCGTATCGAATCAAGATGGTTTAGGCACTCCTGCCAATTCTTGGGAAAACTTCTTACCGCCACACAATAAAATGCTCAAAGCGTTTGAAAATGAAGGTATTACGTTTGCGGCGGTGTATCTCGACCCAACTTTTGAGCATGAAAATGCGCCAACGCGCAAACCAAGAACAGGTATGTTGACTCAATACATGGAAGATACTGATCCAAAGGACTCCTTCGGAAGGGGGTACGATTTAACAAAATCTTTCGTCATCGGCGACCGCATCACAGATGTGCAATTGGCTAAAAACTTAGGTTGTAAAGGCATTTTTCTGTCAAATAATGATTTGAAAATCAAAGAATTAGGTTTAGAGGGCGATTGTGCTTTGGTTACAACTCACTGGAAAGATATTTACGAATTTTTGAAATTGGAAGACCGTACTGCTACCGTGCGCCGCACGACAAAAGAGACGGATATTTCGATTTATCTCAATCTTGATGGCACTGGGCAATCGAATATGAAAACAGGTTTGGGCTTTTTTGATCATATGCTCGACCAATTAGCGCGACATTCGGGGAGTGATTTGACGGTGCATGTGACGGGAGATTTGCATATTGACGAACATCACACCATCGAAGACACGGCTTTGGCATTGGGCGAAGCTTACTATCAGGCGTTGGGTTCAAAATTGGGCATCGAACGCTACGGCTATTGTTTGCCGATGGACGATTGTTTGTGCCAAGTGGCTTTAGATTTCGGTGGTCGCCCATGGTTGGTCTGGGATGCCGAATTTAAACGTGAAAAAATCGGTGAAATGCCGACCGAAATGTTTTATCACTTTTTCAAATCATTCAGCGATGCTTCCCGCAGCAATCTGAACATCAAAGCCGAAGGCACAAACGAGCATCACAAAATCGAAGCCATCTTCAAAACTTTTGCCAAAGCCATAAAAATGGCCATTCGCCGTGATGTGAACAATATGCGCTTGCCTTCGACAAAAGGCGTTTTGTAAAAAGTTCATAAGTCGTTGTGTCATCGGTCATCAAGTCATTAATCAACCAAATGACCGATGACACAACGACTAAATATTCTTCGATATGATTTATACGCATCATAATTTGAACGATACGATTGTTGCATTGGCGACGCCGCCGGGCATTGGGGCGATTGGCGTGATTCGTTTGTCAGGTAAAAACGCTATTTATATTGCCAATCAAATCTTTTTTGGTAAAAATCTCGAAAAACAGCCTTCACACACGGCTCATTTTGGCACAATCCGAGAGGTTGACCCCAAACACGAGATAGATAATATCGTGGATGAGGTGTTGGCAACCGTGTTTGTCGCGCCGCGTTCGTACACCAAAGAAAATGTGGTCGAATTCAGTTGTCATGGTTCACCTTATATTTTGCAAAAAGTCATCGAATTGTGCTTGCAAAATGGCGCGAGAATGGCTCAAGCAGGCGAATTCACACTTCGCGCTTTCCTCAATGGACAACTTGACCTCAGCCAAGCCGAAGCCGTGGCAGATTTGATTGCTTCCAACTCAGAAGCGGCGCACAGTGTCGCCATGCGGCAAATGCGGGGCGGTTTTTCTGACCAAATCAAATTACTGAGGGGGGACTTAATCAACTTCGCCAGCCTTATCGAATTGGAATTGGACTTCGGCGAAGAGGACGTAGAGTTTGCCAATCGTGCCGAACTCAAAAACTTGATTCTGAAAATACAAGGCTTGATAAAAAAACTGCTGGATTCATTCGCCTTGGGCAATGTTATCAAAAACGGTGTGACAACCGTGATAGCAGGGCGACCCAACGCAGGCAAATCTACACTTCTGAACGCTCTTTTGAACGAAGACCGCGCCATTGTGAGCGAAATCGCAGGTACAACCCGCGACACCATCGAGGAGGTCTTGAACATAAAAGGCATCGAATTTCGCCTTGTGGACACGGCAGGCATCCGCGAAGCCACCGACCAAATCGAAGTCATCGGTGTCGCTAAAACCCTCGAACGTGTCAAACAAGCCACCCTGTTGGTTTATGTTTTTGATGTCACGACCACCAAATTGGCAGAGGTTCACGCCGACCTTGCTGCCTTGCAAGCCGACAAGATGAGCGTCTTGGTCGTTTGCAACAAAATGGACAGATTTCCTCAATTTGACCCCGATTGGCTGTTGCAGCCAAACGATGACAAGATTTTAGATTTTTACAGAGGTCAAGACGCCCCCCTCAGTACAATCGTGCCTTTGTTGAAAAAACAAGTGATAACCGCCTCTGCGAAAAACCACCAAAACATAGATTGGCTCAAAGAAAACCTACTGAACACCGTCGTCGAAGGCGGTCTGAACCTCGAAAGCCCCGTCGTCAGCAATGCCCGCCATCTCGATGCGCTCCGCAAAAGCCACGAAAGTTTGACCGATGTACTGAGAGGTCTCGACAGTGGTGTAACAACTGATTTTGTAGCCATGGACATTCGTCGGTCGCTGAATCATCTGGGCGAAATCACAGGCGAAGTCGGTGTGGAGGATTTGTTGGATAATATTTTTAGTAAGTTTTGTATCGGGAAGTAATTGATATAAATTAAAATAAATTTGGATAGCTAAATTATCAAAAAGCCTCGTTATTGAGGCTTTTTTTATACTTATTACTACTATTTGGCAATGTTTGGTTTCCGTTGTTTGGTTTAAATTTGTACCTTATTTGTACCTCGATAATTAAATTTGTTATCGAGGTACAAATTTTATACCTTTGGGCGAAATGATGGCACAATAAGACATATTGTGACACAAATAGTCACAATAAGACAAGATGAGTTCAAATATCCATATCAAGCGAATTTGCAAGTTTTGTAATAAGGAATTTACAGCAAGAACAACTGTGACACAGTGTTGTAGTGACCACTGTTCTAAGCGGTATTACAAACTCAAAAAGAAGAAAGAAAAGATTGATAAAAGCAATCAAGAGACTTTGGAGGTACTTTCACAACCCTTAGAATTAATCAAAGCAAAAGAGTTTTTAAGCGTTATGGAAGCCGCTAAACTTTTGGGTGTGAGCCAAAGAACCTTATACAGGCTTATGGGAAACGGTGAATTGAAATTTGCCAAAATAGGTAAGCGTACTATCATCAAAAGGACTGAAATAGATAATTTTTTCAACAAATAGAAAACATAGGCATGAACGCTGTCAAGGTTAAACTGCGCGAGAAAAAAATATCTGGTGGGCGGAAAAGTCTTTACCTCGACTTTTATCCTGCTATCAAACATCCCGAAACAGGTAAAGACACAAGGCGTGAGTTTTTAGGTTTATACATCATGGAGAGACCTAAAACTGAAGTTGACAAACAGACGAATAAAGAGACAAAAGCATTGGGCGAATCTATTCGAGCCAAACGTCAATTAGAAATTCAAGCAGGTAATTTTGGCTTTTTTGAGCAAAATAAAAAAGAAGCTGATTTTCTCGAATATTTTGAACGATGTTGCAACAAACGGCATGGCAGCAATCAAAGCAATTGGAAAAGTGCATACAAATACTTATATGAATTTACTGAGGGGTCATGCAAGATGTCTGATGTGACAGATACATTTTTAGACGAATTTAAAGAGTTCCTATCAGTTCAAGACCTTGCTGTGAATAGTTGTGTGTCTTATTTCAACAAATTGCGTTCAGCAATAAAAGAAGCCTTTGCGCAGAGACTATTGGCGGA
>JAEUUP010000082.1 GCA_016787525.1 Saprospiraceae bacterium
TACAGACGATTCAGGCAATAATGTCGAAACGGTTATTTCTCGTACAGGTGAGTTGCGTATCATAGAGCCTAAAACAGGTAAAGTTTTGGCTGCCAATAATATTATCTACGGTTCAACCATCTTTGTCAAAGACGGTCAAGAGGTGAAACGTGGCGAAAAATTGTGCGAATGGGACCCATTCAATGCCGTTATGGTGTCAGATAAAACGGGTTTCATCCGTTACGATGGCTTGATTGAAGGTGTGACTTTCCGCGAAGAGCGTGACGACCAAACAGGTTTTGCTGAGAAAATCATCATCGAGGCACGTCAAAAACGCGTTGTTCCGATGGTGAAAATCGTTGACAGCGATGGCGACGAACTCAAATCTTTCACAATTCCTGTGGGTGCTTACCTCTCAGTAGAAGACGGTCAAGAAATCAAGGCGGGTCAACGTATTGCGAAGATTCCACGTCGTATGCAAAAACTCTTAGACATCACAGGTGGTTTGCCACGTGTAACGGAGTTATTTGAGGCACGTAATCCTTCAAACCCGGCCGTCGTTTCTGAAATTGACGGTGTTGTAAATCTGTCGGACAAAGCCAAACGTGGTAATCGTGAAGTGACAGTTGAAGCCAAAGATGGTCAAATCCGCAAGTATCTTGTACCATTGGCAAAACACATCTTGGTGCAAAACGGTGACTTCGTTCGCGCATGTACGCCACTTTCTGACGGTGTGATTGCACCTCGTGATATTTTGGCGATTCGTGGACCTTTCGCAGTTCAGCAATATTTGGTGAATGGTGTTCAAGAGGTGTATCGTTCGCAAGGTATCAATATCAACGACAAGCACATCGAGGTTATCGTCCGTCAGATGATGCGTCGTTTCGAGATTCAAGACCCAGGTGATACAACTTTCTTGGAAGGTGAGCCAGTTGAACGCCACGAGTTCCTCGATGCCAACGATGCTTTATTCGATAAGAAAATCATCGTGGATGCAGGTGATTCTAACAAATTGAAACAAGGTCAGCTCGTCAGCTTGCGTCAAGTGCGTGAAGAAAACTCTTTCTTGAAACGCAACGACCGCAAACAATGCGAGTTCCGCGATGCAGTTCCAGCGACTTCAACGCCTTTGTTGTTGGGTATCACCAAAGCGTCATTGGGTACAGAAAGCTGGATTTCAGCTGCTTCGTTCCAAGAAACGACAAAAGTGTTGTCAACTGCCGCCATCGCTGCGAAAAAAGACCACTTAATGGGCTTGAAAGAGAACGTTATTGTCGGTAAACGCATTCCTGCGGGTTCAGGTTTGAAACAATTCCAAAATGTGATTGTAACGACCAAATCTGCTTACGAAGCGAACAAAGCACGTGGTATTCTTGATGATTTAGATATGGATTATCAAGAAGAATACGTTGGTGACGAAAATGAATTATAAACCGTAATTCTATTCATATAAAAATGGCTTGTTTCGATGATTCGAAATGAGCCATTTTTTATTAGCTCAATTATGGTTTTAAGTTGCTGATGTTCTTTAAACCCATAGGGTTGGCATTTTGGTAGCAATAAAGCACCCTATTTGTTTTCAATGCCGTAGGCATGGTATTTTGTAAAGAAAATGAGTGATTTATAATGCCATGCCTACGGCATTCAATAATCGTATTTATTGCTACTACCAAAATGCCAACCCTATGGGTTTAAAGAACATCAGCAACTTAAAACCATAATTGAGCCTTTTTATTTATAGGTACACAAAGATTTGTTATAATATTGACTCAAAGTCGTGTAGGTTTGAGGCAAAGTCGTGTAGGTTTGAGGCAAAGTCGCGAAGGTTTGAGACAAAGTCGTGAAGGATTGAGGCAATCTCGTGAAGGATTGAGGCAAAATCGCGAAGGTTTGAGGCAATCTCGCGAAGGTTTGAGACAAAGTCGTGAAGGAATGAGGCAAAGTCGCGAAGAAATGAGGCAATCTCGCGAAGGTTTGAGACAAAGTCGTGAAGGTTTGAGGCAATCTCGCGAAGCTTGATACGAAGTCGCGAAGAAATGAGACAAAGTCGCAAAGGTTTGAGACAAAGTCGCGAAGAATTGGGGCAATCTCGTGTAGGTTTGGGGCAATCTCGTGTAGGTTTGAGGCAATCTCGCGAAGGAATGGGTCAAAGTTGTGAAGAATTAATACAATTTCGCGAAGGTTTGAGGCAATCTTGCGAAAGATTGAGCAGTGCTGGTATGGTTCGGAGACCCACAGAATAGCACGATTCTGTTAAAAACCCGAATCAAGCCGTATCGTTCGTTTGTTGTAGCTTTGTGGGCTATTTTAGAAAGAGGAGTGTTGAGGGGGAACGCCTAATAATCAAAAATTTAAAAAACCTTAAATATGAATAAAATAGATTCAATTATCATTCTTCAACAATGGTATGAAAGTAATTGTAACAATGATTGGGAACATCAATATGGTATAAAAATAGAAACATTGGATAATCCAGGTTGGAGTGTTTGTATAGATACAACTAATACACCACTGGAAGGCGTAAACTTCTCATCCTATGGTGAAACTAATCGTAATAGTTGGTACGATATAAAAACACACAATAACGTCTTTATTGGGTATGGAAGTAATTTATCAGATATTATTCAGATATTTTATACAGAATTTCTTATGCCTAACTTACCCAAATCGGATATGTTATTTACTGTATATTTTGAATTCATTCACAAAGACATGAAAATTTGGCGACCTATTCTTGCTAAAATGGTGGATTTAATAAAGTTTAAGGTAGTAAATGTTCCAAATATTGAAATAGGTGAATTATTGGTTAGAAGAAAGGATGACTGGCAAATTATAGATTTCAATGACATTAAAAGTGATATAGTGTTGAAAAAAGAAATGATTGTTACATGCCATTTAGAACAGCTTTGTGATGGTGTTGTTTTAGTAGTTGATTGAATCTACCGCTCGATAAGATATTCGTTAAATTAATACACATCAACCAAGCAAAATAAGGTCGGTGCTGGGAAATGAGACAATCTCACACAGGATTGAGACAAAATCACGAAAGAATGACCCTCTGCGTTAAGTCTTCCTCAATCCTTCATCCCAAAAAAACGGACTGCTCGTTCCCTTCTCCAGAATGAAACACTTCACGCGGCAACCATATTGAGAAATACTGAGGGGTAGAGATTTGTTCACACAATATACAAGACGGTAAAACATATAAATCTTAAGTTGAAACAATACACAAGCAGTTGAGTTAATACGTTTGGACTTTGACACAGTACGATGCATGAAGTGTTTCAGTCTATAGGGGTGCGTACACACGGGAAACTGGAGTCTGTGCGGACTCCATGAAACATAATTATTAAAGGCAAATTTAAGACTTTACATTTTTAAAAAACTACTTTAAAATTTTTAAAATGAATAAAGATGAAAAAAACAATGCTTTTTTTGACGCTTTGGTTGATTTTAATATTTAGTTCGTGTAAAAAAGATCCACCACTTGAATTTCCTTATGGGGTACCATTATCATTTCAATTCAGACTATTAGATGAAACAGGCAAAGAAGCCACGGAATTTAAACAAGGGCAGAATTTCACTTTCAGCCTTCGTATAAAAAATCATTCAAACAATAAATGGGATTTATTAGCATCCCGATTATACCAATCACCAGATCTTTTTCGTGTATTTAAGGTTATCAATTCAACCGATAGTCTTGATATGGGTCAACCTTATAATACTAATGTCTGGTGTTCAGAATACGATATTGCTATAAAACCTGACGAAACCTTTGATTTGAAATTCAACTGGGTTTCTGATAGTACAGTGAGATCCATTTCTTGTGGTATGAGGGGTTCTAATAAAAACATGCTTCCTATTGGTAATTACAAAACAGGATTTACATATAAATTTCAATTTTCAGAAAAAGATTCATTTAGAACTTCTCTGCCTGTACGATTTGATATAAAATTTTCAATCAAATAATTTAAGATTTTTTAGGACGAAATATAATTATTTTGGCTCAATTATGACTCTAAATTGCTAAGGCTATGAAAAAAGACCACTTTTAAGTATTATGGACGTAAATCTCTACATCCAAGAAAAAGGGATTAGCTGGGACTGAATATAAATCTAAAGATGCCTGACAGGACAATAAATACTATCTTCAAATTCTTATTTTAAATTTTAAATGATATGAAATTTCATCTTGCCTATTTTAATTTACTCGTTTTATTAACTATTAGCTATTTAAATACTAATAATAAGATTGGAATTAATTCCGAATCGGTTGGAATAAGAGATACGTTATCAAAAAATGATAAGTTAAATCAAAATATTAGAACAACCATGATTGGGAACATTGGTAATAATAAGTACACCTTATGTTTGGGAAGTAACATGGATATGCCTTATCAGACTTATTTGGGTTTCTTATTTAATAACTCGAAGGGTTTGTTTCAAATCTCAGGGACTACGGTTTTAGTAAATGACGACACTAAGCTTTTTCAAGATGTACCATCTATTTTGTTAGAGGCAATTGATATATCAGAATTTCCACCGCCTTATCATAAAGAAATCCACTTATCGTGTTCAAATGGTGGTATATTAAAAGGGGTTAAAAAAGATAAAACTTTCAGTGGTATTTTTACTGATAAAAATGGGAAAACCTTTAATTTTTCTTTTGAAGAAAACAATGACATGGCGTATGTGCCAACACAAAATCTATATCAGACTTTATCTTCTAATTGTTTTGATAGTTTAAAACAATCTTCCAATGAAACTTTAATTAATGTTACTGAAATAAAAGAAATCGATTTTAGATTAAATGATTTCATGAAGATTGTATGTATATCTAACAAAGAAGGTAACAATATAGAAAGAATAGTGGATACAGATTTTACAGAACGTTCAGTATATTCAGAAAAATTTGCTAAAAAAAACCATATTGCAATTAATTTTTCAAAAATAAATACTTACTGTATAAGTGGCATTGTTAATGCTTATGTGCGAATTGGTAAAAAAATAAAACAGTCAGAAGCAGGTTTTATTTATGACAATGTAAATAAGAAAAAAATATTAATTACAGACATAATTAAGAACGATAAATTGGATTCATTCATGGACAAAGTACGTTTTTTGGTAGAAAATGATAAGTTGAGAAATGACAATCAAAAATTGCTTCATAAATTTATAGATGATAAATCTTTTTTTGTTTATAATAATGGTATCGCAATAATCAACTCTTCTAATACACTAAATTCAAAAGATTCAGAAAATACACCTTTTTATTTTTACTTACCTTTTGAGGATATAGCATTATTCTTAAAACCTGAATTTAGTAATTTGATTAAGTAGAGCACTCTCCGCAAAAGTATTGGTGAGCGGTTGACACAAATGCTCCCTTCAGTAGTTGGCATCTAAAACCCACGCACTGATGTGAAGAACCCGCTGCGGTAAGTCTTCCCCATATTCCCCATAACTCACACTAAATACCGCAGCAGGGACTTAGCACAGCAGGGAAAGGTTTTTT
Organism: Saprospiraceae bacterium; assembly: GCA_016787525.1. GTDB lineage: Bacteria > Bacteroidota > Bacteroidia > Chitinophagales > Saprospiraceae > JAAFJT01. Next base: position 5,495 of record JAEUUP010000082.1, read on the forward strand.
GGCGAGAACATACTGAGGGGGCGTATTTGACAGGATTTGTCCAATGGTCACTATTTTTATTTTTCCAAAATATATAAAACAGTTATAAATGCTGCTAATTGCGTATTTTTGTGATTCTTATTCACTCAAATCTGAATCAAACGGCATGAAAAAAACGCTATTCTCTATTCTTTTTATTCTTTTCTCCATCTTTTCAGCCATTTCTCAACGCGCTCTACTGAGGGGTATCATCAGTGATGCCAATACCAAAGAGCCACTCATCGGGGCAAGTGTTGTGATTAAAGGCACGACGAAAGGTGTTATTTCGGATGTTGATGGCTCCTATCAACTCGAATTGGAGAAAGGCAGCAACGATATTATTGTCTCTTATGTGGGCTACGCGACTGTCGAAACCACCGTCGAAATGGCGGGTGATATGACTTTGGATGTTCCTATGACTTCATCTATTGCCCTAAAAGAAGTGGTTGTGACAGCAGATATTGCGATTGACCGTAAAACACCTGTCGCTTTCAGCAATCTTGGAACAGTCAAAATCAAAGAGGAATTGGCTTCGCAAGACCTTCCGATGTTGCTCAATTCGATGCCAGGCGCATACGCCACACAGCAAGGTGGCGGCGACGGCGATGCACGTATTTCGATTCGCGGCTTCAATCAACGCAATATCGCCGTTATGCTCGATGGTATTCCTGTCAATGATATGGAAAACGGGCAAGTCTATTGGTCCAATTGGTTCGGACTCAATCAAGTCACTAAAACCATGCAAGTACAACGTGGTTTAGGTGCATCCAAAATCACAATTCCTGCCGTTGGTGGCACAATTAATATCCTAACTAAAGGTTTTGAATCCAAACCTTCACTTGAAATCAAACAAGATGCAGGTGCAGGCAGTGCTTTCCAAACCTCATTGGGCTTCACAACGGGGCGTTTGAAAGGTGATTGGGGCATCACGGGTGCGTTTTCATCGCGCAAATCCGATGGCTGGGTGGACGGCAACTACTCACAGGCTCTGTTCTATTTTTTGAGAATTGATAAAGAATTGGGCAAACATCTCATCACACTTTCTGGCTTTGGTGGCCCACAAGAGCATGGGCAAAGAGCTTTTTCTGCCCCAATTGCAGCCACAGACTCTAAATTGGCGCGCGAATTGGGTGTACCCGATGCTGCGATTGACCGACTCAAACCCCGCATTGACAGAGGCTTGAAATACAGCGATGCTTGGGGTTATTTGGATGGTCAAGTGAAAAGTGTACGATACAATTACTACCACAAACCGCAGTTCAGTTTGCGTCACTCGTGGCGTATTTCGGACAAAACTTTTCTCTCGAACGTGTCGTATTTGAGTATTGGCAACGGTGGTGGCACGAATATCACCTCTCAACCGAGTTTTGACTCTTTGAACCAACTTGATTTGAACAGAGTGATTCAAGGCAATCAAGGCACTTTCGCAACCACCTCAAATGTCATTCGCGCAAGTGTGAACAACCATTTTTGGTATGGCTTGCTCTCTACATTGCGTCATGAATTTTCTAAAAAAACGACTTTCTCGGGCGGTATTGACCTGCGTTCTTACAAAGGCGAACACTATCGGACTATCAAAGACATGATGCGTGGCAAACAATACATCGGTGCGCGCAATGCCCGCATTGATGAATTAAACACCCCCCTCAGTACAGGCGACAAATTTTTCTACAACTACGACGGTTTTGTCCGTTGGGGCGGTGGTTTCGGTTTATTGGAGTATTCTGAAAAGAATTGGACATGGTTTCTCAATGGCTCGGCAGCTATGTCGCAGTATAAATACCACGACAAAATGTATGCAGAGACATTTACACTCGATGGCAAAACCTATTACACATCGAACGTCTCTACACGCCCGCCTAACAATTTGGAATCCAATATTTTATTGCGTGTTCCTGTCATCAACAAAGTGATGTACACGGTTGACCACCCCACACAAGCGATATACAATTATGCTAAGTTGAAAGGTTACAGCATTGACTCCACCACAGCTCAAGACCAAGTATTAGGCTGGATTAACTTACCTTCTTTCACCTTAAAAACAGGTTTCAACTACCGCTTCAACCGCCAGAACAGCATTTTTACCAATATCGGTTGGTTGTCAAAAGCCACACGTTTCAACAATGTGTTCTACTCGGCATATAACTCTGCCACAGCAACCAAAGGTGAATTGGGCAAAATTTTCTTAGCCCGCAACTACAAAAACGAAGACATCAAAGCCATCGAAATGGGCTATCAATACCGCAGCCCAAAATTCGCTGCCAACGTCAATACGTATTATACATTGTGGAAAAACAAACCCGTCGAATCACAAATCCTTGTTTTGGAAGACCCTTCCGACCAAAACTCTGACCGTATTCCAATTGCTGTCAACGGCTTAGGCGCGCGTCACGTCGGCTTAGAAATTGATTTTGCTTACGAAATCAGTAAAAAATGGAAAGTAGAAGGTTTGACTTCTTTGGGCGATTGGATTTGGAATTCTGTGGGCATTTTGACCCAACCCAATGGCGATGTTCAAGAATTTGATGCCACAGGCGTTCACGTTGGCGATGCGGCACAGACACAAATTGGCGGCTCTGTTCGTTTTGAACCACGCCGAGGCACTTATATCATGGCGAGAGCAACTTATTTCGGTAAAAATTACTCAAACATGGACCCTGAATCTTTACAAGGAGCTAATGCCCGTAAAGATTCTTGGAAAATGCCGAACTATGCTGTCGCAGACCTGCATTTGGGTCATTCAATCCGCCAAAAGAAAGGACCAACGGTTGATTTTAGATTCAGTTTACTCAATATCTTCAACACCACCTACATTGCCGATGCCCGCAACAACGATACTTTAGGCAATGTCGTCGGTACAAGAGATTTTGATGCCAAATCAGCCACCGTTTTCTTTGGATTA
>JAEUUP010000126.1 GCA_016787525.1 Saprospiraceae bacterium
CTACCGCACAGGTAGTCGTTTAGCTCCTGACGTACCCCCTCAGTATCGCACCTATTTCACCTTGCTTCGCAATTACTATGGTAATACCGAGTTTTATAAACAAGCCCAAACAGAGTGCAAATATTTTCGGTTTTATACCTCCAGATAGTGTTATTTTTTTCATTTATCAAAGGTCGCTTTTATCTGCTTAATTCCAATAAGGTTAGGATTTTCTTATAAAATCCAAACGCCTTCCCGAGCTTGACGAACGCCTTCCCGAGCTTGGCGAACGCCTTCTCGGGCTTGGCAAACGCCTTCTCGGGCTTGGCGAATGCCTTCTCGGGCTTGGCGAACGCCTTCTCGAGCTTGGCGAATGCCTTCTCAGGCTTGGCGAACGCCTTCTCAAGGTTTCTGAACGCCTTCTTTTTAATCAATTTACACTTATTTGCCTTTCTATACGGCATATAAAGGCGTAAAAATCAATGATTTATATTTTCAAGTAGTCAAAAATAAGTTTTCGTGCATTTCAAACACCGCTTTTGGCGGCGAAAAGGGCTTTGAGGAGCGAGCGATTTTTTGATTACAATTTGGCTTTGCCAAAATTGTAATCAAAAAATCGCTCGCGCCAATAGAAAAACTTTCAAAGTACGTCTTTTGCGCGTAGCGCAAAACAGTGAGTATCAAACACGCGAAAACTTATTTCCGATTACTTACTGATGTTACGCACGATACCATAACAAACTGTTTTTTGCTACGCAAAAAAGACGTGCTAAGAAATTATTTTTTTAGACCGAATTTCATTTTCAATCGCAAGCGATTGAAAATGAAATTCGGTCTGATAGACTCTTTTTATCGTACGCCTTTTTTGCGCAGCAAAAAACAGTGCATAAACTGTACCCTGCGTAACATCAGTTACTTAATCTAAATACTGAGGGGTCTCTTTCCGATACGAAAGAGACCCCTCAGTATTTCAACCCTCATTTTCTTTAAAAAATAGGCTACTCACTCGCTTTGGGCGGTTTTCTACCCTTAATCTACTCATTTTGACGGAAAATGCGACACAATTGACGGGAAATATCCCTTGAGGTAGGGCGATTTTTGTTCTATCAAACGAAGGGATTTACTTCGAGTGATAGGTGGAAGCCGAAAATCCTGGAAGAGTAGGCATAAATATTAAAAATCCATTTCCTTATGAAAAAAACGTTTTTAGCTCTCACGATGACCTTGTTCATTGGACAATTTGTAACCGCACAAAATCACAACACACTCTGGTGCGACAAAAACCCTGCATTGAAGAACAACTATAATTTACAACAACAAAAAACCACTGAAAAAGGCAAACTCAATTTTTTAGTGAAATGGGGCGCACCCAATGGCGCATCAACACTTGCTGCACAGAATGTTCAAATTACCAACGGCACTTGCGAAACATGTCCATCACTTGGTGCAATAGGCTCAGGCAATTATCAACAAAAATGGGTGATTAAAGTAACTGACCCCAAAAAACCTGTGAGAATACAGTGGAATACACCCGGTACGGTGAGTTTGTGTGGTACGGGTGTCCTTAATATCCCACCACCAGCAGGCGGGTTTTAAGGCCTCACCCAAAGCCGAAAAAAAATAAGCCAACGCAGGCTTGATAGAATTAATAAGAAGTATTAATGCCTGCGTTTGGTTTTTGCCCCCTAAATCTCCCCAAAGGGAGACTTCTCTGCTCAACCAGTACTCAAGAGTCCCTCCTTTGGGGGGATTTAGGGGGTATCAAACTTCTTCTATTCTATCACTCTTTCAACAAACTACATAATGAAAAACAATCACCAGTCTTTCACAAACGCTTGCTTTTTAGCGGCTTCAAAAACCCAATTGTCTTTTCAAAACTGTCTATTCTGCCTTTGTTTCACGCTCATTACCCCCCTCAGTATCGCAGCACAAGCACCCAATATCTCTTATTCGGGCGTTGCTGTCAGCTATCCGCGCAATGTCGCGATCACTTCGCTAACACCGACCAATAGTGGTGGGGCTATTACAGGCACTTATGCGGCTGTTACCACATTGGCAGGTAGTGGTACGGCAGGTTCAACAAATGGGACAGGCACGGCTGCCAGTTTTAGTAATCCTTATGGTATCGCCATAGATGCTTCGGACAATACATATATATCAGATTTAGGCAATTATAGAGTCAGAAAAACCACTTCTGCGGGTGTCGTAACCACCTTTGCGGGGAGTGGCACATCGGGTTCGACAGACGGGACAGGCACGGCTGCCAGTTTTGGTTCGATGGGAAAGGTGGGCATAGATGCCTCTGGTAATCTGTATGTTGCTGACCGTACCAATGCTAAAATACGAAAAGTCACCCCTGCGGGTGTCGTGACGACCTTTGCAGGCAGTGGTTCGGCAGGTTCGACAGATGGGACAGGCACGGCTGCCAGTTTTAATGGACCAGAAGGTGTGGTGGTAGATGGTTCGGGTACTGTGTATGTCGCGGATTACGGTAATCATAAAATCCGCAAAATCACGGCGGCGGGTGTCGTGACGACCTTTGCAGGCAGCGGCACAGCAGGTGGAACAGATAGGACAGGCACGGCTGCCAGTTTTAATGGACCAGAAGGTATTGCTTTAGATGCTGATGGCAATGTGTATGTTGCGGAGTTTTTGGGTAATAAAATCCGCAAAATCACGCCTGCGGGTGCCGTAACCACTCTTGCAGGTAGCGGCACAGCCAGTTCGACAGATGGGACAGGCACGGCTGCCAGTTTTAATGGGCCTTCTGGTGTGGCTGTTGACGCGGCAGGGCTTGTGTATGTGATAGATTTTAGCGGTCATAAAATCCGCAGAATCACGCCTGCGGGCTTGGTAACAACCATAGCAGGTAGTGGCACAGCTGGTTCGACAAACGGCACAGGTACGGCTGCTACTTTTAATAATCCCGTTAGCACGGCTCTAAGTACAGCGAAAAATTACCTTTTAATAACTGAATATTCGGGTAATAGAATCCGAAAACTGTCATTAGAGGGTTACAGCATCACGCCTGCTTTGCCAACAGGCATGAGCATTAACTCTACAACAGGCGTGATAAGCGGCACACCAACAGCCGCCGCCGCCTCAACCACTTATACCATAACAGGCATAAACGCAAGTGGTACTAGCACCACGACGATTACTTTTAGTGTCGTTACCTCTTATAAATGGAAAGGAACGACCACCAGTTTTTCAACTGCTTCTAATTGGGAATCGAATATAGCACCTACTAGTACATCGGCTATCGTCATCCCAACGACCACCAACCCACCGACTTTATCAGCCACTACGACTGTTGCAAGTGTGGCTTTTTCGGGCAATACCCCACTCGTTTTGGGCAATTTCAACTTAACAACAAGTAGCATAACAGGAAGTAGCAGCACGGCATACATCGTGACCAACGGCACAGGCAGTTTGATAATAAATAATATCAGCACATCTGCCACGCTTTTCCCTGTTGGACCTTCCACAACGGTTTATGCACCTGCGACGATTACGAATAGTGTCACCCGCAATTTTACTGTCAAAGTCGGTACAACCATTACCAGCCCTATTTCGGGTTATAAATACGTCAATTTGCAATGGGACATCACCCCCTCAGTATTGACGGGCAATACGGCGACTTTGGCGTTGGGTTGGTCGTCAGGTAGTCAAGCAGTTGGGTTTAATCCTGCTTCTGCGGTGCAAGTCAATCATTACAATACAACTTCCAGCACATGGGACGTGACTTACAGCGCGACACTTTCTGGTACAGACCCTTATACAGCAACGGTTACTAATGTCACAAGCTTTTCTCCTTTCAGCATCAGCAATACGGCTGTCTTGCCAGTTGAATTATTGTCTTTTGAAGGCAAAAATACTGAGGGGGGTAATTGGCTGACTTGGGAAACAGCCAATGAGGTCAACAATAAAGGGTTTGAGGTCGAAAGACTTATAGGCTGCAGCCCGCAGGAAAAAGGCGATAGTTGGGAGGTAATAGGTTTTGTAAATTCAAAGGGTAAATCAGCCACTTATACCTTTATAGACAACCTCCTAACGTCAGCGAGGTTTGAAACCTCACCGACGTTTTTAACCTACTATCGCCTTCGGCAAATAGATATTGACGGTAAAGAAACCTTGTCAAAAGTCATATCTATTGAAAACAAAGGGTCAAAAGACAAACTATTGGTCTATCCCAATCCTGCTTCGTCAGTATTGAATTTTAAGTCCCCTACTCCCCATTCTGAGTACCAAGTCATCAATCTTTTTGGGCAAGTTATACTGAGGGGTACTGCCACTACCCCAAATGTGGATGTATCTGCATTGCCAAAGGGCAGCTATGTCTTAAAGATAGGTGCAGAACAAGTGACGTTTGTAAAGCAATAGTGTAAAATTCTTTCTATAACTGATGTTACGCACGATACCATTTCAGACTGTTTTTTGCTACGCAAAAAAGACGTGCTAAGTAATACAATTTTAATAAACTACACCATTACGGACTGTTTTTTTGCAAGCAAAAAAAAGCGTGCTTTGAGAATATTTCTTTCGGATTGAAGCTAAAAATTGAGGCTTTTGCCTCAATTTTTAGCTTCAATCCATAAAAAAATTTATTTTGTACGCCTTTCGTGCGTAGCACGAAACAGTGTGTAATGGTGTAATTTATTTCTGTCGCGTTA